>NZ_JBQHCZ010000005.1:0-686831 GCF_052068155.1 Streptomyces sp. OZ13
CGCCCGCTGACAGCAAGGACTTTGCAAAGGCAGAGGCGAATGTGATGTCCGCTACACCGGCCGGCCGATCAGCATCGTCGGCGCCCCCGCCACCCGCGTCAGGAAGACCGTCGCCGCGTTCGGCCCGTGCGGCTTCACCTTACGGCGGACCTCTTCCGGTTCGACCGCCGAGCCGCGCTTCTTCACGGTGAGGTTGCCGACCCCCCGCTCCCGGAGCAGCGCCTTCAACTTCTTCAGGTTGAAGGGCAGTTGGTCGGTGATCTCGTACGCCGTCGCAAACGGGACCGGGCGCGGTTCGTCCGAGGTGATGTACGCGATCGTCTCGTCCAGAAGGCCGCCCGACACGTCCTCCGCGACCTCCGCGACCAGGTGGGCGCGGATCACGGCCCCGTCGGGTTCGTACAGGTAGCGGCCGACCGGGCGCACCGGCGGGTTCGGCAGACCGCGGCCGGAGAGGGTGTGCGGGCCCGGGAGGAGGGTGGCACGGACCGTGGACGGGGCCGTGCCGAACCAGAGCACCGCCTCCTTGACGTCGCCGCCGTCCGAGATCCACTCCGCCTCGGCGTCCTCGGGGACCGCCTCGTGGGGGATGCCCGGGGCGACCTTCAGGGCCGCGTGGGGGCGGGTGCGGGCGGCGCCGATCGCCCAGGACAGGGGCGGGGAGTACGCCTCCGGGTCGAAGATGCGGCCACGGCCGCCCCGGCGGGCCGGGTCGGCGAAGACCGCGTCGTACGGGGAGGTGTCGATGTCCGTGACGTCCGCGCAGCGGACCTCGATCAGAGCGGACAGGCCCAGCGCTTCGGCGTTCGCACGTGCGACTTCCGCCGTGAGCGGGTCGCGGTCGACGGCCAGGACCTGGATGCCCGCCCGGGCCAGGGCGATCGCGTCGCCGCCGATGCCGCTGCACAGGTCGGCGACGCTTCGTACGCCGAGCGCGGCGAACCGCGCGGCCCGGTGGTCCGCGACCGAGCGGCGGGTGGACTGCTCGACGCCGTTCGGGGTGAAGAACATCCGGCGGGCGTCCTCATCGCCGAACTTCGACGCCGCCCGCTGCCGCAGCCGCGCCTGTCCCAGCGCCGCGGAGACCAGGGCCGCCGGGTGCTCGCGTCGCAGGCGGGTCGCGACGGCCAGTTCACGGGCGGGGTCGTAGGAGGCCAGCGAGGCCAGCAGCGCTTCGCCCTCCTCGGTGCGCAGTGCGGTGAAGGCGGCGAGCGGATCGAGGTCGTTCACCGGGCCATTGTGGTCCAGGTGGGGGATGGTGCGCTCGTGGCGGCGGTGTCGGACCGGTGAGCGGGCGGCGCGCTGACAGGATGCGTCGCCATGCAGCTAGTACGACAAAAGGGAAAACTAGGAGCGTACCGGGCCCGTGCGGCCCTTGTCTCGCTCGTCGTCGCCGCGCTCGGCTCCGGCTGTGCGGCCGAGGGGCCGCCGGAGGCACCCCGCCCCTCCCGGCCCGCCGCAGAGAAGGAAGCACGGCAGGGGCCGCAGGCGCAGGAGCCGGACGCCCGCAAGGCCCGCGAAGCCGCCGGCGGCGGTCCGGCGCAGCGGGAGAAGGCCGCGCTCAGCCAGAAGGCCCGCGCCGCCGCCGCGAAGAAGTGGGGGCTGAAGCAGACGCCGCTCGCGGCGCCACCGCCACCCGCCGTCAAGCCTCGGATCACCACCCGCAAGGGATTCGAGGTGGAGGACGGAGAGGGGCTGCCGCCCGTGTTCACCACCGTCCCGACGAAGGAGAAGATCGTCTTCCTGACGATCGACGACGGCGCGGAGAAGGACCCCGAACTGCTGCGGATGATGTCCGACCTGCGGATCCCGTACAGCGCCTTCCTCAGCGACTACGTCATCAACGACGACTACGGCTACTTCGAGAAGATGCGGGACAGCGGCGTGGCGCTGCACAACCACACGCTCAACCACCCGTATCTGCCCGGCCTTTCGTACGCCGAGCAGAAGCGTGAGATCTGCGGCCAGCAGGACAAGCTGGAGAAGCGCTACGGGAGCCGGCCCCGGCTCATGCGCCCCCCGTACGGGAACTACAACAAGGACACCCTGCGCGTCGCCAAGAAGTGCGGCGTCGAGGCCGTGCCGCTGTGGGCCGCGGAGGCGTTTCCCGACCACATGGAGTGGCGGGAGTGGGACCGGGACCTGCATCCGGGCGACATCATCCTCACGCACTTCCGTGGCGAGGAGGACTGGGAGGGCAGCATGCCGGACATGATCCGGCGGGTCATGCGGACGGTGACGGCGAAGGGGTACGCCGTGGCCAGGCTGGAGGACTACGTCTGAGACCGGGGACCGTCGGGCGGGGCCGGAGGCCGTGACCGGACGGCGGGACCGTGGCCGGGCCGGAGTCCGAATCGGAACGCCACGCGGTCTCGCATTGGCACTCCGCTTGACCGAGTGCTAATCGCAGTCATAGTCTCGGCCCTGGCACTCACCAAGTGAGAGTGCCAACACAGCGACGGGCAGGTCCGGCACCCGCGACGACGGATCCACCTGGTCGCCACCTCAGATCAGTTAACCCCGTGATCTCCGAAGGGGGAGGTCGGATCGTGACGACCGCCAGCTCCAAGGTTGCCATCAAGCCGCTCGAGGACCGCATTGTGGTCCAGCCGCTCGACGCCGAGCAGACCACGGCCTCTGGCCTGGTTATTCCGGACACCGCCAAGGAGAAGCCCCAGGAGGGCGTCGTCCTGGCCGTGGGCCCGGGCCGCTTCGAGAACGGCGAGCGCCTGCCGCTCGACGTGAAGACCGGCGACATCGTGCTGTACAGCAAGTACGGCGGCACCGAAGTGAAGTACAGCGGCGAGGAGTACCTCGTCCTCTCGGCCCGCGACGTGCTCGCGATCGTCGAGAAGTAGAAAGCAGGGGCGCGCTCAGGGGTCATCGGCCCCTGGGACTCCGCGCCAGTTCTGCCTCGAGCTGCGCCCCTGGCCACCCCGCTGATGCCGGGCGGCGAGGGGCGCAGTTCTTTGAACACGAAATCCGAGAGGGCTGAACCGCTCCCATGGCGAAGATCCTGAAGTTCGACGAGGACGCCCGTCGCGCCCTCGAGCGCGGCGTCAACAAGCTTGCCGACACGGTCAAGGTGACGATCGGCCCCCGTGGCCGCAACGTCGTCATCGACAAGAAGTTCGGCGCTCCCACCATCACCAACGACGGCGTCACCATCGCCCGCGAGGTCGAGATCGAGGACCCGTACGAGAACCTGGGCGCCCAGCTGGTGAAGGAGGTGGCGACCAAGACCAACGACATCGCGGGTGACGGTACGACCACCGCCACCGTGCTGGCCCAGGCGCTGGTCCGCGAGGGTCTGCGCAACGTCGCCGCCGGTGCCTCCCCGGCCGCCCTGAAGAAGGGCATCGACGCCGCGGTCAAGGCCGTGTCCGAGGAGCTCCTCGCGACCGCCCGCCCGATCGAGGACAAGGCCGACATCGCCGCCGTGGCCGCGCTGTCCGCGCAGGACCAGCAGGTCGGCGAGCTCATCGCCGAGGCGATGGACAAGGTCGGCAAGGACGGTGTCATCACCGTCGAGGAGTCCAACACCTTCGGTCTGGAGCTCGACTTCACCGAGGGCATGGCCTTCGACAAGGGCTACCTGTCCCCGTACATGGTGACCGACCAGGAGCGTATGGAGGCCGTCCTCGACGACCCGTACATCCTGATCCACCAGGGCAAGATCACCTCCATCCAGGACATGCTGCCGCTGCTGGAGAAGGTCATCCAGGCCGGTGGCTCCAAGCCGCTGCTGATCATCGCCGAGGATGTCGAGGGCGAGGCGCTCTCCACCCTCGTCGTGAACAAGATCCGCGGCACCTTCAACGCGGTGGCCGTCAAGGCTCCCGGCTTCGGCGACCGCCGCAAGGCGATGCTCGGCGACATGGCCACCCTCACCGGTGCCACCGTCATCGCCGAAGAGGTCGGCCTCAAGCTGGACCAGGCCGGTCTGGACGTGCTGGGCACCGCCCGCCGCGTGACGATCACCAAGGACGACACCACGATCGTCGACGGTGGCGGCAAGAGCGAGGACGTCGCGGGCCGCGTCAACCAGATCAAGGCCGAGATCGAGTCCACCGACTCCGACTGGGACCGCGAGAAGCTCCAGGAGCGCCTCGCGAAGCTGGCCGGCGGCGTGTGCGTTATCAAGGTCGGCGCCGCCACCGAGGTGGAGCTCAAGGAGAAGAAGCACCGTCTCGAGGACGCCATCTCCGCGACCCGCGCCGCGGTCGAGGAGGGCATCGTCTCCGGTGGTGGCTCCGCGCTCGTCCACGCCGTGAAGGTGCTCGAGGGCAACCTGGGCAAGGAGGGCGACGAGGCCACCGGTGTCGCCGTCGTCCGCCGCGCCGCCGTCGAGCCGCTGCGCTGGATCGCCGAGAACGCCGGCCTCGAGGGCTACGTCATCACCGCCAAGGTGGCCGAGCTCGAGGCGGGTCAGGGCTTCAACGCCGCGACCGGCGAGTACGGCGACCTGGTCAAGGCCGGCGTCATCGACCCGGTCAAGGTCACGCGCTCCGCTCTGGAGAACGCCGCGTCCATCGCCTCCCTGCTGCTCACGACCGAGACCCTGGTCGTCGAGAAGCCGGCCGAGGACGAGGGCGACGCGGGTCACGGCCACGGCCACGGCCACAGCCACTGACGCGACAAGCGCCGAGAAGGCCCCCGTCCCCGCATCGCGCGAGGGCGGGGGCCTTCCCCGTCGGAACGTCTCCTGGCAGGCGCGGCCTACAGGGCGCCGAGCTGGCGCATCAGCCGCATCAGGTCCATGTGCCACCAGCCTTCCTTGATCTTCCCGTCCTCGAACCGGAAGATCGTCGTGCCGGTGATGGTGCACTGCTCTCCCGTCGCCGGGATGCCCCGGAACTCCGCCTTGTGCCTGCCGCTCCAGGTCCACAGCGTCACGACGTCGTCCCCTTGGGTGACCTGCCGGTCGAGCTCGAAGGTGAAGTCGAAGGCGTCGCGCCACATGCTGAGGTCCCGGCGTATGACCTGCTTGCCGACCTCGGTGTCCTCCTCGTTGGCGACGTCGTGGTCGATGTAGTCGTCGGCGAAGACCTCGCCGATGGCGTCCAGATTGCCGCCGGCCGCGATCTCGTGGAAGAAGCGGCGGGCCGTCGCCGCGTTCAGCTGTTCCTCACGGACCACGTCCAGGTCGGTGAACGAGGGCATGCCGTCGCAGAGGGCCACCATCTCCTGGAACATCTTGTCCGTCTCCGGAAGGTGCGAGTTCTTCATCGCCTCCTCGTACGAGGGGAACTCGACGATGTCGACGTAGTGGCTGCTGTCGCTGCGGTCCTTCCCCGTGACGGCGTGGCCGGTGGTCCGCTTGCCCTGTGTCTGCTCGACCCACCTGTCCATGAGCGCGTTCACGTCGTCGAACCTGGCGGTCTTGTAGTCGATGATCTGCACGAATTTCATGGCGCCTCCCGAGCCGATGCGGCCCCTGATGGGATACGTCCATCTTAGTGACGCGGATCACAGTCGTGTCGTGAGCGGCTACTGCGGCCCGTACTTACGGCCCGTCTTCGACGTGAGCCCGCCCAGCAGGCCGCGCGGCGTCAGCTTCACGACGCCCATCAGCGCCTTGTAGCGGGGGTCGGGGATGGAGAGGGACTTCCCCTTGGCCAGGTCCGAGAGCGCCGACGCCACCAGCTTGTCGGCGTCCAGCCACATCCAGCCGGGGATGTTGTTCGTGCCCATGCCGGCCCGCTGGTGGAACTCGGTCCGTACGAATCCCGGGCACAGCGCCATCAGCCGCACCCCCGATCCGGCGAGGTCCCTGGCGGCGCCCTGTGTGAACTGCACGACCCATGCCTTGGACGCGCCGTAGGTGCCACGGGGCACGAAGGCGGCGACCGACGCCACGTTCACCACGCCGCCCCGGCCGCGTTCGCGCATCGGTCCCGCCGCGGCCGCGGTCAGCCGCAGCACCGCCTCGCAGTGCACCTTCAGCATGGTCAGCTCGTCGGCCATGGAGACATCGAGGAACCGGCCCTTGTTCCCGAAACCCGCGTTGTTGACCAGCAGATCGACGGGGTGTTTGTGGTCCGCAAGGCGCTCCTCGACCGCGCCGATCCCGTCCTCCCGCGACAGGTCGGCCGTCAGTACCTCCGCCTCGATGCCGTGCCGGTCGTGCAGTTCGGTGGCCTGTTCCTGCAGCCGTTCTGTGTCCCGGGCCACGAGCACCAGGTTGTGCCCATCGGCCGCGAGCCGCCGTGCGAAGGCGGCGCCGATGCCCGCGGTCGCTCCCGTGATCAGTGCAGTCGTCATAGGCGGCACGTTAATGCCCGACGTGGTGGTGCGGCGCGGGCGCCTTCCCTGACCGGTGCCCGTCCGCGGCCCGTCCGGGGGCGCGAACTGCCCCGAAGTCCCTGGCCCGTTCCGCCTTCCGGCGCCCGCGCCGCGAGTCCCGCCGGGCCCCTCGCCTATGCGGCGCCGGGGCCGGGGACCGGTCCAGGGCCGGCCGCCGTGCCGTATTTCGCGACGTACGCGCGGGCGTTCCTCAGCAGTTCACTGTGCAGGGCGTCACCTGCCTCGAGGACCAGGGGCAGCAGGTGGCGCTCGGTGGTCTCCGCCCGGAACGCCATCTCCACGGTCACCTCGTGCTCCGGCCGGTGCACCACCTCCACCGGGTCGCCGGCGCGGATCTCGCCGGGCTCGATGACCCGCAGGTACGCGCCGGACACCCCGCTCTGTGTGAAACGCCTGACCCAGCCCTTCTCGCCGAGCCGGCCGGCGAAGGTGCGGCACGGGACGCGGCCCGAGGTGACCTCGAGTACCACCGCATCGCCGATGCGCCATCGCTCACCGATCCTGGCCCCGGTGACATCGACGCCGATGGTGGTGAGGTTCTCGCCGAACGTGCCGTTGGAAAGCGGACGCCCCAACTCGCCTTCCCAGGCGTCGAGGTCCTCACGGGCGAAGGCGTACACGGCCTGGTCGCTCCCGCCGTGGTGGCGCAGGTCGCAGACCGCGTCCCCCGAGAGACCGCTGCCGCCCTGCCCCTTGGGGCCCGGATCCGTCACCCGGACGGGCCCCTCCACCGGGCGCTTGTCGATTCCGGTCATGCCGCCGGGTGCATCGGTGTAATCGGCCGTCTTGGGGCGGCCCACGTTCACGGTCAGAAGCTTCATGTCCCGCACGCTAACCGACACCGCCTCAAAGTAACCAACGGTTAATCGTCCGTTCCTCCAAGCGTCCCTTATGCTTGATGGGTGATCGAAGCCCGCCACCTCCGTGTCCTGCGTGCCGTCGCCACCACCGGCTCGTTCTCCGCGGCCGCTCGCGAACTGGGATGCACCCAGCCCGCGGTCAGTCAGCAGATGAAGGCGCTCGAAAGCTCGGCCGGGACGCCGCTGCTGATCCGTACCGGCCGCGAGATGCGCCTGACCCAGGCCGGAGAGGCGCTCGTACGCCATGCCTCCGGCATTCTCGCCGGGCTCACCGCGGCGGAGGAGGAAGTGGCGGCGATCGCCGGGCTCCGGGCCGGCCGGGTCCGTCTCGTCTCGTTCCCGAGCGGTAGTTCCACGCTCGTGCCCACGGCCCTCGCCGCCCTGCGTGCGGCCCACCCCGGCACCCGGGTCTCGCTCGTCGACGCGGAGCCGCCGCGCTCGGTGGAGATGCTCCGCGACGGTGACTGCGACGTGGCGCTCGCCTTCCGTTACGACACTGCGGGGGCCGAGTCGGAGTGGGCCGACCTCGTCGTCCGGCCGCTGCTCGTCGACCGGCTCGTGGGTCTGGTGCCCGACGGGCACCGCCTCGCCGAAGCGGGCAAGGTGGCCATCGGCGACCTCGCGGAGGAGTCGTGGATCGCGGGCTGCCCGCGCTGCCGGCGGCAACTGGTGGAGGTCTGCGAGAGTGCGGGCTTCACGCCGCGCATCGACTTCGCCACCGACGACTACCCGGCGGTGATCGGGCTGGTGGGTGCGGGGCTCGGTGTGGCCGTACTTCCCGAACTGGCGCTGGAGTCGGTGCGGCCCAAGGGGGCCAGACTGGTGACGGTCGAGCCGTCGGTCCACCGTGAGATCGTCGCCCTGACTTTGCCCGACCTGGCCCATGTCCCGGCCGTCTCGGCGACGTTGTCCCAGCTCACCCTCGCGGCGTCCCGCTGACGCGTCAGCGGCTCCACGGCGTCGGCGGCCATCGTCGGATTCAGGGTGTGCGTCCTGCGGGGCGGCCGTCGGCCCCCGCTCGGGAGATCGGGGGCCGGGACGCCGGAACAACTGCCTGTGCACGGGGCCGGATTGCCGGCAGGGGGCAGGCAAAGTGCAGGAACGTTTCTTCGGTTCGTGTGCGTGGCGCTCTCGTCAGCCGTGCACCGCACCCCCCGCGCTCGTGGCGGGGATCAGCCGGTGGCGTGCCCGTCCCATGAGCTCCTCGCGCTCGTCCTCGGTCAGCCCGCCCCAGACACCGTAGGGCTCGCGCACGGCCAGTGCGTGCGCCGCGCACTCGGCGCGTACGGGGCACCGCATGCAGACCTCCTTCGCCGAGTTCTCGCGCGCGCTTCGCGCCGCGCCGCGCTCACCTTCCGGATGGAAGAAGAGCGAGCTGTCGACCCCACGGCATGCCGCGAGGAGCTGCCAGTCCCACAGATCGGCGTTGGGTCCGGGAAGGCGAGAGAAATCTGCCATGGCGCATGTCCCCTTGAAACCGTGCTGGGTGGATACAGGACCAGGTCGGAAACGGGCGGGACGCCGACCGGACGTGCGCCGGATCCGGCACCAGCACCGTGCCAACGACCGTACATCTGCTGTGTAAGTAGATGTAAATATGACTCATTGCGAATCTAGCCATAGACACCGGAAAAAGGGAAGAAAAGCCGCTGAATGGGGCAGGGTCCTCATCCGATGAGGACGAGTGCTCCGCCCGCGATCCGTGAAACCTCCGTGTCGCCCCGTGCCGGGCCCGCCGGCCCCGCCGTCCGCCCGCGGAACCGGTGCTCACGCCTACCGGATCACCCGCTCACGGAGCGTGCCGAAGTGCTGCGTACGACCCGTAACTCTTTCGAGTGACCGTCGTTGAGAGGGCGGAGGCGGTTGAAAGAACAAGCTCTCGGGCACATGTCCGAGTGCGTTCAACCGCACAGGTGAAGAAACGTATCCAGCCTGGAGGCTCAAGGTGACGCGCATCAGCTGCGGAGGGCGGCCATGACATCCGTCCTCGTCTGCGACGACTCCCCGCTTGCCCGAGAGGCGCTTCGCCGCGCGGTCGCGACCGTGCCCGGCGTCGAGCGCGTGACGACCGCGGCCAACGGCGAGGAAGTCCTCCGCCGCTGGGGTGCCGATCGTTCGGACCTGATTCTTATGGACGTACGCATGCCCGGTCTGGGCGGCGTGGAGACCGTGCGCCGGCTGCTCTCGGCAGACCCCGGCGCCCGGATCATCATGCTGACCGTGGCCGAGGATCTCGACGGCGTCGCGCTCGCGGTCGCCGCCGGCGCCCGCGGCTATCTCCACAAGGACGCCTCGCGCGCCGAACTGCGTGCGACCGTCACCCAGGCGCTCGCCGACCCGACGTGGCGGCTCGCCCCGCGCCGGCTCCGTTCGGCCGAGATGGGGGCCGCTCCCACGCTCACCGCGCGTGAGATCCAGGTCCTCGAAGGAATGAGCCACGGTCGGTCCAACGCGGAGATCGGGCGTGAGCTCTTCCTCTCGGAGGACACGGTGAAGACGCACGCCAGGAGGCTGTTCAAGAAGCTCGGCGCCTCCGACCGGGCACATGCGGTCGCCCTCGGATTCCGCTGGGGCCTGGTCCGCTGAGGACCGTACGAATGGGACGGTGCGGGGGTTACGGATGCCCGAGGGCATCCGTTTCCCGCGCGATGCCGCATCCTTGAGGTGTGGAGTTCCTCGGGGACGAGTCGGTCGAGCGGGAGGGGAGGGCGCGAGGGATGAGTTCCGGCGCACCTGCTCATAACGCTTCGGTGCACAACACAGGACGCAGTGCCACGGACGGCCGCGGGCCAGGGCACCATGGACCGATGCGTGACGACGAGGCGGCGACCGGCCAAGGAGCCATCGGTGCGCTCGTGCACCGTGCCGTCGACGGCGACGAGCAGGCGACGCACGACCTGCTGGCGCACGTCCACCCCCTCGCGCTGCGGTTCTGCCGCTCGCGCCTCAGCAGGCTGCCGGGTGACGCTCGTCACTTCGTGGAGGACCTGGCGCAGGAAGTGTGCGTCGCGGTGCTGATGGCGCTGCCGCGCTACAAGGACACCGGACGGCCCTTCGAGGCCTTCGTCTTCGCCATCGCCTCCCACAAGGTCGCCGATCTTCAGCGGGCCGCGATGCGCCACCCGGGCTCGACAGCCGTGCCGTCCGACGAGATGCCGGAGCGGCCCGACGACTCGCTCGGCCCCGAGGAGCGGGCGCTGCTCAGCGACGACGCCGAGTGGGCCAAGAGGCTGCTCGCCAATCTCCCGGAGAACCAGCGGGAGCTGCTGGTGCTGCGGGTCGCCGTCGGGCTGACCGCGGAGGAGACCGGACAGATGCTGGGGATGTCCCCCGGCGCGGTCCGGGTCGCCCAGCACCGCGCGCTCAGCAGGCTGCGCGCGCTGGCGGAGCAGTGAGCCGTCCGTCGGAGATCGCGCGCGGCTGCGCGTGAACCGTCCGCCTGTCGTCTGCGTATGTGTGCGTATGGCTGTGGTGTGAACGTACAAAGCTGCTGGACGATCTTGATCGTGGAATGAGACGGCTGCTCGGGCCGTTAGCATGGACATCCGCACCGATCAAGGCCATTTGGGGAAGGTGTCATGACCAACGTCGACGGAGTGCCCGAGAAATTCGCGACACTCGGGCTGACCTACGACGATGTGCTTCTGCTGCCTGGTGCGTCGGAAGTGCTTCCTAACGCAGTCGACACCTCGTCCCGTGTCTCCAGGAACGTCCGGGTGAACATCCCGCTGCTCTCGGCGGCGATGGACAAGGTCACCGAGTCCCGCATGGCGATCGCGATGGCGCGCCAGGGCGGTGTGGGCGTGCTGCACCGCAATCTGTCCATCGAGGACCAGGTGAACCAGGTCGACCTGGTGAAGCGTTCCGAGTCCGGGATGGTGACCGACCCGATCACGGTGCACCCGGACGCCACGCTCGCCGAGGCCGATGCCCTGTGCGCCAAGTTCCGGATCAGCGGTGTGCCGGTGACCGACGCCGCGGGCAAGCTGCTCGGCATCGTCACCAACCGTGACATGGCTTTCGAGACGGTCCGCACGCGCCAGGTGCGCGAGGTCATGACCCCGATGCCGCTGGTCACGGGCAAGGTCGGCATCTCGGGCGTCGACGCCATGGAGCTGCTGCGCCGCCACAAGATCGAGAAGCTTCCGCTGGTCGACGACGCCGGCATCCTCAAGGGCCTCATCACGGTCAAGGACTTCGTCAAGGCCGAGCAGTACCCGAACGCCGCGAAGGACGCCGAGGGCCGTCTGCTCGTCGGCGCGGCCGTCGGTGCGAGCCCGGAGGCGCTGGAGCGGGCGCAGGCGCTGGCCGGTGCGGGCGTCGACTTCCTGATCGTCGACACCTCGCACGGACACAACAGCAACGCCCTCAACTGGATGGCGAAGATCAAGTCGAGCGTCGGCGTCGACGTCATCGGCGGCAACGTGGCGACGCGCGACGGCGCCCAGGCCCTGATCGACGCGGGTGTGGACGGCGTCAAGGTCGGCGTCGGACCCGGTTCCATCTGCACCACCCGCGTGGTCGCCGGCATCGGCGTCCCGCAGGTCACCGCGATCTACGAGGCGGCGCTGGCCTGCCGCGCCGCGGGCGTCCCGGTGATCGGCGACGGCGGCCTGCAGTACTCGGGAGACATCGGCAAGGCGCTCGCCGCAGGTGCCGACACGGTGATGCTGGGCAGCCTTCTCGCGGGCTGCGAGGAGTCTCCCGGTGAGCTGCTCTTCATCAACGGCAAGCAGTTCAAGTCGTACCGGGGCATGGGATCGCTCGGGGCGATGCAGTCCCGCGGCCAGGGCCGGTCGTACTCCAAGGACCGCTACTTCCAGGCAGAGGTGGCCTCCGACGACAAGCTCGTCCCCGAGGGCATCGAGGGCCAGGTGCCCTACCGCGGTCCGCTCGCGGCCGTGCTGCACCAGCTGGTCGGTGGTCTGCGTCAGACCATGGGCTACGTCGGAGCGGCCTCCGTCGACGAGATGGAGACCAAGGGCCGGTTCGTGCGGATCACCTCGGCGGGGCTCAAGGAGAGCCACCCGCACGACATCCAGATGACGGTCGAGGCGCCGAACTACAGCAGGAAGTAGTCCCGCACATGACAGAGGGCGGTCCCGGGGGTTGCCGGGGCCGCCCTTCATGTGTGCGTCGGGGATACTGGTAGGGCCCAGGCGCAGATTGCAGAAGGAAAGGCCACACACGTGACTGAGATCGAGATCGGGCGCGGCAAGCGCGGCCGCCGGGCGTACGCGTTCGATGACATCGCCGTCGTTCCGAGCCGGCGCACGCGGGACCCGAAGGAGGTCTCGATCGCCTGGCAGATCGACGCCTACCGCTTCGACCTGCCCTTCCTTGCCGCTCCGATGGACTCCGTGGTCTCCCCGCAGACCGCCATCCGCATCGGCGAGATGGGCGGCCTGGGCGTCCTGAACCTCGAGGGCCTGTGGACCCGCTACGACGACCCGCAGCCGCTGCTCGACGAGATCGCCGAGATGGACGAGGCCGGCGCCACTCGCCGGCTCCAGGAGATCTACTCCGCCCCCATCAGGGAGGAGCTGATCGGCCAGCGCATCAAGGAGGTACGCGACTCCGGGGTCGTGACCGCCGCCGCGCTCTCCCCCCAGCGGACCGCGCAGTTCTCGAAGGCCGTGGTGGACGCGGGCGTCGACATCTTCGTCATCCGTGGGACGACGGTCTCCGCCGAGCACGTCTCCGGCGCCGCTGAGCCGCTGAACCTCAAGCAGTTCATCTACGAGCTCGACGTGCCGGTCATCGTCGGCGGCTGCGCCACGTACACGGCCGCGCTGCACCTCATGCGTACCGGTGCGGCGGGCGTCCTCGTCGGCTTCGGCGGCGGCGCGGCGCACACCACCCGTAACGTGCTGGGCATCCAGGTGCCGATGGCGACCGCCGTCGCGGACGTCGCCGCGGCCCGCCGGGACTACATGGACGAGTCGGGCGGCCGGTACGTCCACGTCATCGCGGACGGCGGCGTCGGCTGGTCCGGCGACCTGCCGAAGGCGATCGCCTGTGGTGCCGACGCCGTGATGATCGGCTCCCCGCTGGCCCGCGCGACCGACGCGCCGGGCAAGGGCCGTCACTGGGGCATGGAGGCCGTCCACGAGGACGTGCCGCGCGGCAAGCTGGTGGACCTCGGCATCGTGGGCACCACCGAGGAGATCCTCACCGGTCCCTCGCACACCCCCGACGGTTCGATGAACTTCTTCGGCGCGCTGCGCAGGGCGATGGCCACGACGGGCTACAGCGAGCTCAAGGAGTTCCAGCGTGTCGAGGTGACGGTGGCGGACTCGCAGCACCGCCGCTGACCAGCTGCTCCGCACATGGGAAGGGCCCGGCACCTCGGTGCCGGGCCCTTCCCATGTGCCGGGTGCGCGTCAGGCGTTGGCCTTCTTGGCGCCGGCGAACGCGGTGACGGCGGCGATGGCGAGGAAGACGTACGTCATGCCGTCGGCCACCTCGGTCCACGCGTCGGTCAGCAGGCTGAACTGGTCGAAGAACACGTCCGTGAAGGAGCCGTTGAGCTCCTCGGCGACGATCATCGCCATGCCGACCAGCTGGCCCAGGTACACGGCGCCGACACCGAGCACGGCGCTCACGACGGCCAGCACCGGGTTCGGGCCGCCCGCCTTGGCCGCGGCGAAGCCGATGAGGAAGCCGACGGCGACGGCCGCGTAGCCGATCTCCGCCTCGATGGCACCCGCGACGGCACCGTAGATGCCCGCGGTGACGACGGCGGTGACGACGGCGGCGACGATGCCGAGGCCGATGTTGTTGCGGACCGGGGCCGGCGGCGGCGCGGGTGCGAACTGGTCGCCACCGGCGAACGGGTTGCCGGACGGCGGCGGGACGGGCTGACTCATGGCGGATTCCCCCTGGGATCGACGGCGTCGCACCAGCGTGCGAGCGCGGTCCCGGAGACTAGCAGTCCGGTACGACGGAACGGCACTCGGTTATGGGACCGTTGCACGGCCGTGGCGCGGAGCCTGAGAAGGCGTCAGAGCCGGTGTGCCGCCCCGGCCGGAGTCGCCCCCCTTGTGTCCAGCAGGAGTTGGGCCTTGACCGCCAGGCCTTGGAGGTCGTACGTGCGGTGGTGCTGGACCAGGACCGTCAGGTCCGCCGCGGCGGCCGCCTCGTAGAGGGAGTCGGCGCGGGGGACGGGGACCTGGTCCATGCGCCAGTCGGGGACGTAGGGGTCGTGGTAGCTCACGGACGCGCCCAGGTCCGTCAGCCGGCGGGCGATCTCGGTGGCCGGCGAGCCCTGCAGGTCGGCGAGGTCCGGCTTGTAGGTGACGCCGAGGAGCAGGACACGGGCCCCGCGGGCGGACTTGCCGTGTTCGTTGAGGAGGGTGGCGCAGCGGCGGACCACGTACTGCGGCATCCGCGAGTTGATCTCCTGCGCGAGGCCCACCATGCGCAGCGGGCGACACGGGGTGGGGCCGGGGTCGAGGGGGACGCCGTGGCCTCCGACGCCGGGGCCCGGGCGGAAGGCCTGGAAGCCGAAGGGCTTGGTCTCCGCGCAGCGGATGACGTCCCAGAGGTCGATGCCGAGATCGTGGCAGAGCACGGCCATCTCGTTGACGAGGGCGATGTTGACGTGCCGGAAGTTCGTCTCGAGGACCTTGACCGTCTCGGCCTCGCGCAGACCGCGGGCGCGGACCACCTTGTCGGTCAGCCGGGCGTAGAAGGCGGCCGCGGACTCCGTGCAGGCGGGGGTGAGCCCGCCGATGACCTTCGGCGTGTTGGCGTAGCCGTGCGTGCGGCGGCCGGGGTCGGTGCGGCTGGGGGAGTAGGCCAGGTGGAAGTCCCGGCCGGCCCGCAGGCCGGAGCCCTCTTCGAGGAGCGGACGGAGGAAGTCCTCCGTGGTGCCGGGCTCGACCGCCGATTCCAGCAGGACGGTGGTGTGCGGCCGCAGCCGGGACGCGAGCGCCCGGGCGGCGTCGGCGAGCGGGGTCAGGTCCAGTGTGCCGTCCGCGCCCATGGGCGTGGGCGCACAGATGACGGCGGTGCGCACGCGGCCGAGCTCGGCCGCGTCCGTGACGGTGCGGAAGCCGCCGGAGAGCATGCGCCGGATGTCGGCGGGTGTCACTCCGGCGGCGGGCTCCGCGAGCTGGCGGGGGTCGGGGTCGTAGCCGATGGTTTCGATGCCTGACGCCACGGCGGCCTGGGCGAGCGGCAGACCGAGGTGTCCGAGTCCGATGACGGCGAGATCTGCGGGCATGGCTGTGGCCGTCCTTCCCGTAGCCGAAGGGGACAGTGAGCGCAAGCCCTGGGGGCGGAACGGGCAGGCGCAATGTCAGACTAGGCGTAAATATGACCGTTCTGCCGGATTGTGGGCTCCTGGTCGAGCGAGTGTTATCCACAGGCGGTGGCTGAAGTCGGCAAGTACGGACAGAATCGACGGTGTGAGTCCGACTTTGTGAGTCCGGCATGGCGGGTTCGACGTTGTGAGACCGACCGCAGGAAATGCACGGGGGCGACGGGAGGCAACAGTGAGGACAGCGACACTGGGACCCGCGGAGCGCGCCGAAGCGCTCGCCGGGATGGCCGAGCGTGAACTGGACGTGCTGGTGGTGGGCGCCGGCGTGGTCGGAGCGGGAACCGCGCTCGACGCCGCGACACGAGGGCTGACGACCGGGCTGGTGGAGGCGCGCGACTGGGCTTCCGGCACCTCGAGCAGGTCGAGCAAGCTGATCCACGGCGGACTGCGCTATCTGGAAATGCTCGACTTCGCCCTGGTGAGGGAGGCACTCAAGGAGCGCGGGCTGCTGCTCGAGCGGCTCGCCCCGCACCTGGTCAAGCCGGTGCCGTTCCTCTATCCGCTCCAGCACAAGGGATGGGAGCGGTTGTACGCCGGCTCCGGTGTCGCGCTGTACGACGCGATGTCGGTGTCCTCGGGACACGGGCGGGGGCTGCCCGTCCACCGGCACCTCTCCCGCCGGCACGCCCTGCGGGTCGCCCCCGCGCTGAAGAAGAACGCCCTCGTCGGCGCCCTTCAGTACTACGACGCCCAGATGGACGACGCCCGCTTCGTGACGACCCTGGTGCGCACCGCCGCGAGCTACGGCGCCCAAGTCGCCAGCCGCGCCCGGGTGGTCGGCTTCCTGCGGGAGGGCGAGCGCGTGGTCGGAGCCCGGGTGCTCGACGTGGAGGCGGGCGGTGAGTACGAGATCCGGGCCCGGCAGGTCGTCAATGCCACCGGGGTGTGGACGGACGACACGCAGGCGCTGATCGGGGAGCGCGGGCAGTTCCATGTGCGCGCCTCCAAGGGCATCCACCTCGTGGTGCCGAAGGACCGTATCCACTCCACGACCGGGCTGATCCTGCGCACGGAGAAGTCGGTGCTGTTCGTCATCCCCTGGGGACGGCACTGGATCGTCGGCACCACCGACACCGGCTGGGACCTCGACAAGGCGCACCCCGCCGCCTCCAGCGCCGACATCGACTACCTGTTGGAGCACGTCAATTCGGTGCTCGCCGTGCCGCTCACCCGGGACGACGTGGAGGGGGTCTACGCCGGGCTGCGGCCCCTGCTCGCCGGCGAGTCGGACGCCACCAGCAAGCTGTCGCGCGAGCACACGGTGGCGCACCCCGTGCCGGGGCTCGTCGTCGTCGCCGGCGGCAAGTACACGACGTACCGGGTGATGGCCAAGGACGCCGTGGACGCGGCGGTGCACGGCCTCGACCAGCGGGTGGCGGCCTGTGTCACGGAGGACACGCCGCTGCTCGGCGCCGAAGGGTACCGCGCCCTCTGGAACGCCAGGGCGCGGATCGCCGAGCGGACGGGTCTTCATGTGGTGCGCATCGAGCATCTGTTGAACCGCTACGGCGCCATGACGGAGGAACTGCTCGCCCTCATCGCGGAGGACCAGACGCTCGGCGATCCCCTGAGCGGCGCGGACGACTACCTGCGGGCCGAGATCGTCTATGCCGCGTCGCATGAGGGCGCCCGCCATCTCGATGACGTGATGACCCGGCGTACCCGAATCTCGATCGAGACCTTCGACCGGGGGACGCGCAGCGCACGCGAGTGCGCCGAGCTGATGGCCCCGGTACTGGGCTGGGAGAAGGCGCAGATCGAGAAGGAGGTCGAGCACTACGAGAAGAGGGTGGAAGCGGAACGGGAGTCGCAGCGGCAGCCGGACGACCAGACGGCGGACGCGGCGCGGCTGGGCGCGCCGGACATCGTGCCGCTCTGATCCGGCCTGCCTAGATCCGGACTGCCCCGATCCGGCCTGCCCTGACCTGGACTGCCTTGGTTCGGACGGCCTTGATCCGGTCAGGTCGGTCTGTGATGGCCCGTCGCCCGGGGGGAACCGGCCCGCTGCGAGGGCGGTTGCGGAGTCCGGGCACGCCTCCGACCAGTGCGGGGGTGGGCTTCACACCGCGTGGTGGCATGGTGGGTGGCGTATTCGGGTGCGCCCGGCACGCCGCTGGGTGGACCCGGACGACGTACCGGTCCCGGGGTGAGGGACAATGGGCGCTCTGCCAGGGCGGGTTACCGCATCGCGCGGAAAGCGGCAGGCGCGGGCGAAGATCAGGGATCGCAGAGGGGACGCATGTCGGAGGCTGAGCAGTCGCGGAAGCCCCAGCGGGGGGCCGGCTTCGCCGGCGAGGATGCGGACTCTGCCGCGGGCGCGGGGGCCGGTTCCGCCGGTGGGGGCGAAGGTTCCGCCGCCGGCGCGGCGGACCCGAAGACGGCCGAAGCGGACGCGTCCCCCGAAGTGAAGGACGCCGCCCCGGAGGTCAAGGACGCGGTCCCCGAGGACAAGAGCGAGGACGGCGACGTCACAGCCGGCGCCGCGGGCCAGGACGCCCCCGGCGCGGTCGGGGCCGATGACGAGGACGTGGCCGCTGGCGGTGCCCCTGCCGGGACGGAGGACGCCCAGAAGCCCGGTCTCGACTCCCGGAGCGCGGGCGTGACGACGGCTCAGGACGACCCGCGGAAGGATGCGCAGGGCGATGCCCGCGGCGTTGCCTCGGCGGACACGAAGCCTGCTGTCGCCGCCGAGGACGCGAAGCCTGCCGCCGAGGACGCGAAGCCGCTGCCCGTCATGAAGGCCGGTAGGCACCCGGCGGAGCCCGCGGACGCGCCGGCCGCGCAGGGGGCGGCCACCGGTGCGAGCTCCGGGGCGCCCGCCGACGGCGGCCGGGGCGGGGGCTCGCAGGCCGCCGCGGCGAAGTCCGCCCCCGCGGACCGGACCGGCCGTGCCGGGGGCGCGGGTGCGCCGCTTTCCAAGGGACGCGGCGCCACCGGTTCCGAGGGCCGCCTGCTCGCCGGGCGTTACCGTCTCGGCGGCGTCCTCGGGCGCGGCGGCATGGGCACGGTGTGGCGCGCGGTCGACGAGACCCTCGGCCGTACCGTCGCCGTCAAGGAACTGCGCTTCCCCAACAGCATCGACGACGACGAGAAGCGCCGGCTCATCACGCGCACCCTGCGCGAGGCCAAGGCCATCGCCCGCATCCGCAACAACAGCGCCGTGACCGTCTACGACGTCGTCGACGAGGACGACCGCCCGTGGATCGTCATGGAGCTCGTCGAGGGCAAGTCCCTGGCCGAGGTCGTGCGGGAGGACGGCGTCCTCACGCCCCGCCGGGCGGCCGAGGTGGGTCTGGCGATCCTCGACGTGCTGCGCTCCGCGCACCGCGAGGGCATCCTGCACCGTGACGTGAAGCCGTCCAACGTGCTGATCGGCCGTGACGGCCGCGTCGTGCTCACCGACTTCGGTATCGCGCAGGTCGAGGGCGACCCGTCGATCACCTCGACCGGCATGCTCGTCGGCGCCCCGTCGTACATCTCGCCCGAGCGCGCCCGCGGCCACAAGCCGGGACCGGCGGCCGACCTCTGGTCGCTCGGCGGCCTGCTCTACGCGAGCGTCGAGGGCTGCCCGCCGTACGACAAGGGCTCGGCGATCGCGACGCTGACCGCCGTGATGACCGAGCCGCTCGACCCGCCGAAGAACGCGGGCCCGCTGGAGGAGGTCATCTACGGCCTGCTCGCCAAGGACCCCGCCCAGCGGCTGGACGACGCCGGCGCCCGCGCCCTGCTCACCCAGGTGGTGAACGCGCCGGAGGCGCCGGTGCTGCCCCCTGAGCCCGAGCCGTCGCCCGAGGCGACCCGCGCCATCAGGCTGCCGTCCGTGCCTCCCGTCCCCCCGGCCGCGCCGAAGGACCCCGCCGCCGACCGGGTCCGTGGCGCGCTGCGTTCCGTGCGCAACGCGGCCGCCGCCGTGAAGACGGAGTCGAAGCCGCAGCCCGCGCCGGGCGGATCCGCACGGCCGGCCGCGCCGGTGCGCGCACCGCTCACCGACGTGGTGCCCCGCCGCACGCTGGTGATCATCGCGGCCGTCGCACTGCTCGCCGTGCTGTCCACCGTGCTGGTCTTCGCCTTCGGTGACGACGACACCGGGAACCAGGGCAAGGGCAAGGACGAGACCGCCGCTTCGGCCGGCTCCACCGCCGGTGGCGGAGAGGACAAGGCGACCGGTGGTGCGGGCAGCGACGCGAGTCCCGACAGCGGTGACGACACCGGCAAGGACGACGGCAAGGAGGAGGACGGCGGGCAGGGCGGCAGCACCGGCAGCCCGGACGCCCCGCCGTCGGGTGACCCCAAGGGCGACGACTCGGCGGGCGGCGACACGCTGCCGGCCGGGTACGTGATGGTCTCCAACGACCGCTGGCACTTCACCATGGCCATGCCCTCGAACTTCAGGCTCACCGGGGTGGCCGGTCAGAACTCGGGCGGCAAGTTCAGCGTCGACGGCGGAGTCCCGCGTGTCCAGGTCGACTTCAACAACAGCCCCAAGGACGACGCGGCGGCCGCATGGGCCGCGGCGGTCGCCGGTGTCAGCGCCACGAGCAACGGCTACAAGCACCTGGGGATAGGGAAGGTCGAGTACAACGGCTATCCGACCGTCGCGGACTGGCAGTTCGAGCGCAACGAGAAGGGCCAGCGGGTACGTATCCTGAACAGGGGCTTCAAGGTCGACGCCAGGCGCGGCTACTCGATCATGATCACCTGCAAGGCGAGCGAGTGGCGCAGCAAGGAGTGCGAGACGCTGCGCAAGACGGCGTTCGCCACGTTCAGCCCCAAGGACTGACCCAGGACACGTATCGTGAGAACCCGCGGACGGTACGCAGCGACAAGAGGCCGGTGAGCGACCGGATTTGACGGCTTCTTGCGTTGTTTTCGTGCCGGCCGGGGACAGCGCGCTCGGGGAGGCGTCGTGGACGACTATGCGGGAAGGGTGCTCGCCGACCGCTACCGCCTGCCGTTGCCGCCGTCCGACGAGTACGAATTCGCGGAGACCCGCGCGTTCGACACCTACAGCGGACATGAAGTCCTGGTGCGGCAGGTGCCGTTGCCGGAGATCGTCGACGCGGAGGTGCTCGACGAGGACGGCCTCGCCGGCGCGTCGGTGCCGCGGCGGACCCATGGCGGCCGAGGCGGCGGCACGACGCGCCGCCCCACGGACCCTGCGGTCCGGCGGGCGGTCGAGGCGGCACAGGCGGCCGCGCAGATCCCCGACCACCCGCGACTGGACCAGGTTTTCGACGTCTTCGCCGAGGACGGCTCGCTGTGGATAGTGAGCGAACGGGTCGCGGCCAGGCCCCTGGCGGCGCTGCTCGCGGAGAAGCCGCTCACCCCGTACCGGGCGGCGGAGATCGCCTCCGACGTTCTGACCGCCCTGCGCGTCCTGCACGCCCACGGCTGGACGCACAGGAACATCACGGTGCGCACGGTCCTCGTCTGCGAGGACGGACGTGTGGTCCTCACCGGTCTGGCGTCCGGTGCCGCGGAGGAGGCGCTGTGCGGCTACGCGCCGGTACCGGAGCCGGACGCGGACCCGGACACCGACGACGGGCCGGAACGGGACCATGGGCCGGGTCCAGGGCCGGCGCCGGGGCTCGACGCCGGTGACGCGCCCGCACGCGGACACGAGGTGGAGGCCGCGTCCGGCCGTCCCGTCCTGCCGCAGCAGAGCGGCCCCTCCACCGGTGTGCCCGACGTGCGTGCCGCCCGTGCCGGGGCGATCGCGGCCTACCGCGCCGGTGCCCGTGCCGGGGCACGGTCGGGCGAGAGCCGTCGCCAGGACGAGAACGCCGACGCCCGTGACCGCCTGGAGCAGGACGGTCTCGACCCCGACTGGTGGGCCCGCCGGCCCGACGAGGGGCGCCGAGGTCTGCTCGGGCTCGGCGGCGTCCGGGACGAGGACGACGACGCGGACTTCGAGGACCTGGGTCTCGGCCTGCTCGGCATGCCGCCGCGCGACGCGGAAAACCACGGCCGTGAACAGCGGCACGAGGACCGTTACGACGCAGGTCGGTACGGAGACCCGTACGACGCGGACCGTCATCAGGACCGCTACGACGAGGACCGCTACGACGACCGTCATGAGGACGGCTACGACGCGGACCGGTACGGGAGCCCGTACGGCGCGGAACGTGACGAGGGCCCGTACCGGGACGGCGGGGACCGGGGCCGGTTCGGCAGTGGCCGGGACGAGGAGCGTCGCGGCGAAGGCCCGTACGACCGGGACCGGGACGGCGAGGGGCCGTCGCAGGACGGCCCCGGTCGCGTCCGGCTGACCGGCACCTGGCACGACGCGCCGTTCGCCGGCCGGGAGGGCACCGGTTCGCTGCCCGCCGGAGGCGGCGGCCCTCGGGGCATCGCGCGTCCCGCGCTGCCGGGTGCGCGTCCGCACGACCCGTACCGCGACGACCCCTACGGCGTGCGCAGGGCGGGCGGGGAACCCCTCCGTGACGTCCGGCCCGCGCTGCCCGTCGCACGGGCGGACGGCGGCCCGGGAAGCGGCGGCCGGCCGGCCGGTGGACAGCGCCCCGCCCTCCCCGCGGCGCGTACGGACAGCGCGGCCGGGGGCAGTTGGCACCGCGGCGGTGAGGCGTTGCGTGCCGACGCGCAGCGCCGACCCGCCGCCACGGACGGCACGGCGGCCCCCGGCCGCTGGGACGAGGTCGTCGCCGCCGGCGGCTCCGCCCCGTACCGCGGTCCCGCGACACCCCTGGCCGCGGAACGGGCACGCCAGGCGCGGATCACCGTGGTCGGTGCCGTGACGGAACGGTGGGCGCCCGAGCAGGCCGGCCCGGTCCATGAGAACTGGCAGCTCGCCGCGCCCGTGGGCCCGGCGACCGACCTGTGGGCGCTGGGGGCGCTGCTGTACCGGGCCGTCCAGGGGCACGCCCCCTACCCGGAGGAGAGCGCCGCCGAGCTCGTCCAGCTCGTGTGCGCGGAGCCGCCGGCGTTCGCGGAGGAGTGCGGCGCGCTGCGGCCGGTCGTCGAGTCGCTGCTGCGTCAGGACCCCACGGAGCGGCCCGACTTCGAGGAGCTGCGCGGCTGGCTGCGTTCCCTCGTCCGTTCGGCGCCGGAGCCCGAGGCCGGGACGGACGTCGTTCCCCTGCCGC
This sequence comes from Streptomyces sp. OZ13, assembly GCF_052068155.1. Taxonomy (NCBI): domain Bacteria; kingdom Bacillati; phylum Actinomycetota; class Actinomycetes; order Kitasatosporales; family Streptomycetaceae; genus Streptomyces; species Streptomyces sp. OZ13. Next base: position 22,596 of record NZ_JBQHCZ010000005.1, read on the forward strand.
CCGGGGCGGTCGACGGGTCGCGGCTGCCGATCGTCCGGCGCCGGGGCGAGCTCGTCCGCAGGCGCCGCGGAGGCGGTCCCGACGCGCACGGCCGCCACCGCCACAAGAAGACCAGGAGTCGGGACAGAGCAGGAGGCAGGGGCGGGGAAGGGCGCAGGGACAGGCCCGTCGCCCAGGTCCCGCCGCCGCGGCGCGCCTACGAGGAGACGTACGAGAGCTCCTACGACACGTCGAACCGGCGGTCCTACCAGGCCACGGGGCGGAAGCCGCGCGCACTCGGCCGCACGCTTCTGCTGGTGATCCTGCTCGCCCTGGTGGCCGCGATCACCTACGCCGTGCTGTTCATGCCGAAGGCGGACGACGGGCAGCGGTCGCCGCAGGGCAGGGAGGCGGGCACCGGGCCGTCGCAGCAGGATCCGAGCCCCGGCCGTACGGGCGCGGGCGCCGACCCGGAACCGACACCCACCGGTTCGCCCGGGTCCCAGCAGCCGCAGACCTCCGCCCCGGCCGGTGAACTTCCCGCCGGCTATGAGCTCCGGGACGACCCGGAGGGCTTCCGGATCGCCGTCGACCGGACGTGGCAGCGCCGGCCGATCAACGATGCCGGACAAGTCCGCTACACCAGCGGCGATTTCACACTCATCGTCGTGCCGGGCCGGGACACCGTCCAGGCGAACGGCGACGACCCGCTGGTCTATCAGCGGGACAAGGAGCCCGAACTCCAGCCCTTCCGCGACTCCTCGTGGGCGAGCGCCACCGGGCTGCGTCGAATCGACGTCGGCCGACAGGCCATGGCCGAGGGCCAGTTCACCTGGCAGGACAGCAACGGCCGTGAGGTGTACGTGCGTAACCTCGCGCTCGCCGTCGACGGCACCTATCACGTCGTCCAGGTGATCGGACCGGAAGCACAGCGTGACAAAGTGACCGAGGTCTTCGAGCAGGCCACGGCGAGTTACCGTTCCGCCCGCTGAGTGCGCGTGCGCGCACGGAACGCGCATCACAGTGCGGTCACTTGAGGCGTCCGATGTTCCGTGGCCGTACATCCCCTCCGTAACCTGTCATTCCAAGGAACGGGGCGGGGTACGTGGAACACACTCACAGCACAGGCACCGGTCTGCTGCTCGCCGGGCGTTACCGGCTGGGCGAGACCATCGGCCGTGGCGGTATGGGCAAGGTATGGCGCGCCCATGACGAGGTGCTCCACCGGGTGGTGGCGGTCAAGGAGTTGACCGCGGGGCTCTACGTGTCGGAGGCCGACCGGGCCGTCCTGCACGCCCGCACCCAGAAGGAGGCCCGCGCGGCCGCGCGCATCAGCCATCCCGGTGTAGTCACCGTGCACGACGTGCTCGAGCACGACGCGCGGCCCTGGATCGTCATGCAGTACGTCGACGGCCCCTCACTCGCGGACGCGGTCAAGGAGCCCGGGCGGATCGACGAGACGGAGGCGGCCCGGATCGGGCTGCACATCCTGGGGGCGCTGGGCGCCGCGCACGCCGCCGGGGTGCTCCACCGGGACATCAAGCCGGCCAACGTCCTGTTGGCCAAGGACGGCCGGGCGCTCATAACGGACTTCGGGATCGCGGCCATAGAGGGCGATTCGACGATCACCAGGACGGGCGAGATCGTCGGTTCGATCGACTACCTCGCGCCGGAACGGGTCCGCGGCCACGACCCCGGCCCCGCCTCGGACCTGTGGTCGCTGGGCGCGACGCTGTACACGGCGGTGGAGGGACGGTCGCCGTTCCGGCGGTCCTCGCCGCTGTCGACCATGCAGGCCGTGGTCGACGAGGAACCGCCTGCTCCGGTGCGGGCGGGGAGGCTCGCTCCGGTGATCCTGGCGCTGCTGCGCAAGGAGCCGTCGCACCGGCCCTCCGCGGCCGAGGCGGAGCGGATGCTGACGGATGCCATGGAGGGCCGTGGGCCGGTGGAGACGGGGCGTGCGCGGGTGCCGACGCAGCGGCTGCCGCAGCCGGGCGCCGCGGTGGACCGTTCCCGCACCGTACCGGCGCCCGGGCCCTCGCAGGCCACCGGCCGTCGCGGCGGGCGCGTCCGCACGGCGGTGATCGCCGTCGTGCTGGCGGCCGTGCTGGGCGGCGCCGCGGGCCTGGCGATGCAGTACGCGGGCGACGGCGGGAACGGCCGTAAGGGAGAGGCCGCGGCCGCCGGAGGCGCCGGGACGGGCGGCGCAGAGAGCACCGCGCCGGAGGATGCCGGGATTCCCGAGGGCTGGCGACGCGTCAAGGACGTGGCGGGCTTCAGCCTCTGGGTGCCCGACGGCTGGCGGCGTCAGGCGGACGGCAACCAGATCGACTACACCCCCGACAACGGCCGCCACCGCATCCGCATCAGCATCGACCCGGCGCCCGACCACGAGAACCCGTACATGCACATGCTCGACATGCAGAAGAGCCTCAAGAAGCGCCTGCCGGAGTACCGCCGGGTGCAGCTCCACCCGAACACGTTCCGGGACCGGACGCAGTCCGCGATCTGGGAGTTCACCTGGACGGAGAGCAAGGAACATCCCGGACCCCGGCGGGCGATCGACCAGATGTACTACGAGGACGACGGCACGGAATACGCCCTCTACATGTCCGGCCCCGCACACGACTGGGTGACGACCCGCGAGCAGTTCGACACCATGCTGCGGGGATGGCGGCCCCCGGCGCCGTGAACCGGGCCACGCGACTCCCCGAGGCGGCCGGGAAAATTGCCGGGCGTGCCTGCGGGCCGATGAATAGGGCCTGATCAGGGGTTATGTGCCAGTGATCGCTGGCACGGTCGTGTGAGCATGGTGAAAAGGTGTTACCGACGGGTACCCAAAGTGCTGCTCTGCGCCTACTCTCGCCCCCATGACGGACTCGCAGGCCACCGCGGCCGCCCTCGGCACCAACCCGACAGCCGCCGCTCCGGCCGGCGCGCGCACCGCCGCCGACGTGGTGACCCCCGAACTGGTCGCCCGGCTGACCAAGTCGGTGGCCGGCTCCGGCCGCACGGCCAACCACGCGCCGTTCACGGGCGAGCAGCTGGCCGAACTCCCCGAGTCCACCCCCGAGGACGTGGCCACGGCCTTCGAGCGGGCCCGCGCCGCCCAGCCCGCATGGGCCGCCACCCCGGTCCGTGCCCGCGCGGCCGTCCTGCTGCGCTTCCACGACCTGATCCTCCAGCGCCAGGCGGAGGTCCTGGACCTGATCCAGCTGGAGACCGGCAAGGCCCGCCTGCACGCCCACGAGGAGGTGCAGGCCGTCGCCGTCGCCGCCCGCCACTACGGACGCAAGGCGCCCTCGTACCTGAAGGCCAAGCGGCACACCGGTGTCGTCCCCGTCCTCACGAAGACGACCGAACTGCGCCATCCGCGCGGTGTGGTGGGACAGATCGCGCCGTGGAACTACCCGCTGGAGCTGTCCGTCGGCGACGCGCTGCCCGCCTTCGTCACCGGCAACGCCGTCGTGATGAAGCCCGACACCGAGACGGCGCTGACCGCCCTGTGGGCGCGCGACCTGCTCGTCGAGGCGGGGCTGCCGGCCGAGGTCTTCCAGGTCGTCATCGGGGACGGTCCCGTCGTCGGCCCCGAGGTCGTCAAGCACGCCGACTACGTGTCGTTCACCGGCTCCACCCGTACCGGCCGCGAGGTGGCACAGGGAGCCGCCGCCCGCCTCATCGGCGTCTCCCTCGAACTCGGCGGCAAGAACGCCATGCTGGTCCTGCACGACGCGGACGTCGAGAAGGCCGCGGCCGGAGCGGTGCGCGCCTGCTTCTCCTCCGCCGGCCAGCTGTGCATATCGATCGAGCGGCTGTACGTGCACGAGTCCGTCGCCGACGACTTCCTCGAGCGGTTCGCCGCCCGGACCAAGGCCATGCGGCTCGGCAACTCCCTCGCCTACGGGGCCGACATGGGCTCCCTCGTCGGCGAGCGCCAGCTCGAGACCGTCACCCGCCATGTCGAGGAGGCCGTCGCCAAGGGCGCCAGGCTCCTCGCCGGCGGTGTCGCACGGCCCGACATCGGACCTCTCTTCTACGAGCCCACCATCCTCGACGGAGTCGAGGCCCCGATGGCCGTGTGCACGGAGGAGACCTTCGGCCCGGTGGTCTCCGTGTACCGCTTCACCGACGAGGACGACGTCATCGCCCAGGCCAACGCCACCCCGTACGGCCTCAACTCGAGCGTCTGGACCAAGGACGCCCGCCGTGGACACGCCGTCGCCGCCAAGCTGCGCACCGGCACCGTCAACATCAATGAGGGCTACGCGCCGGCGTACGGCAGCGTCCAGTCCCCGATGGGCGGCATGAAGGACTCCGGGCTCAGCCGGCGTCACGGCTCCGAGGGCATCCTCAAGTACACGGAGGCGCAGACCGTGTCCCAGCAGCGTCTGCTGCCGCTCGCGCCGTCGTTCGGCATGGACGACGAGAAGTACGCGGCTTTCATGAGCGTCAGCCTCAAGGCGATGAAGGCCTTCCGTCTGCGCTGACCCGTCCGGTCCGAGGGCCCCCGCGACCCGCACCCGCACCCCCGCACCTTCATGAGGAGAGCCATGTCCGAGGTATCCCCTGCCCGAAACCGGGCCGCGGACGACGACACGCGGTACGACTACGACGTGATCGTCGTCGGCTCCGGCTTCGGCGGCTCCGTGTCCGCCCTCCGACTGACCGAGAAGGGCTACCGGGTCGGCGTCCTGGAGGCGGGCCGCCGCTTCACCCGCGAGTCCCTGCCCAAGAACTCCTGGGACCTGCGCAACTACCTCTGGGCACCGGCCCTCGGCCTCTTCGGCATCCAGCGCATCCACCTGCTCGGGAACGTGATGGTGCTGGCGGGAGCGGGCGTGGGCGGCGGCTCCCTCAACTACGCGAACACGCTCTACGTGCCGCCCGCGCCGTTCTTCAACGACCCGCAGTGGAAGGACATCACGGACTGGCAGGAGGAGCTGAAGCCCTATTACGACCAGGCCCGGCGCATGCTCGGCGTGCGGCTCAACCCGACGATGACCCCCTCCGACGTCCATCTGAAGGCGACCGCGGAGGCCATGGGCGTCGGGGACAGCTTCCACATGGCGCCCGTCGGGGTGTTCTTCGGGGACGGCGACGACGCCGACGGGACGGTGCGGGCCAAGCCCGGCCAAGAGGTGGCCGACCCGTACTTCGGGGGCGCCGGTCCCTCCCGCAGGGCGTGCAGCGAGTGCGGCGAGTGCATGACGGGCTGCCGGCACGGCGCGAAGAACACGCTCAACGAGAACTACCTGTACCTGGCGGAGAAGGCGGGCGCCACCGTGCACCCGATGACGTCCGTGGTCGCCGTCACGGAGGACTCGCGGGGCGGTTTCGCGATCAAGACGCTGCCAAGCGACAACAGGCGCAAGGGGAAGGGCCGTACGTTCACGGCCCGCCGCGTCGTCATCGCCGCCGGCACGTACGGCACACAGACCCTGCTGCACCGGATGAAGGACGGCGGACTGCTGCCGCGGCTGTCCGCACGGCTCGGCGAGCTGACCCGCACCAACTCGGAGGCGCTGGTCGGCGCCCAGACCGACAACCGGCGCTACCGCAAGCGGCACGGCGCGGAACGGGTCGACTTCACCCGTGGCGTCGCCATCACGTCCTCGATCCACCCGGACGAGAACACCCACATCGAGCCCGTGCGCTACGGGAGGGGCTCGAACGCGATGGGCGGCATGACCGTCCTTCAGGTGCCCTACCGGGCGAAGGGCCGCGTCGTCGGCTGGCTCGGCAACATGGCCAGGCACCCGTTGCTCGCGGTCCGCGCCCTGTCCAACCGGCGCTGGTCGGAGCGGACCATCATCGGCCTGGTCATGCAGTCGCTCGACAACTCGCTGACGACGTACCGCAAGCCGAAGGGGATCGGCAAGGGACTGCTCACCGCCCGCCAGGGCCACGGCGCCCCCAATCCGAACCAGATCCCCGAGGCGACCCGCGCGGCGTCCCTGCTCGCCGAGGAGATCAACGGCTTCGCGGGCTCCAACATCGGCGAAGTGATGGGCACCCCGCTCACCGCGCACTTCCTCGGCGGTTGCCCGATCGGCGCCACGGCGGCGGACGGCGTCATCGACCCGTACCACCGGCTGTACGGCCACCCGGGGATCTCCGTCGTGGACGGCTCCGCGGTGTCGGCGAACCTCGGTGTCAACCCGTCGCTGACCATCACGGCCCAGGCGGAGCGGGCGATGTCGTTCTGGCCGAACAAGGGCGAGGACGACCCGCGCCCGGCCCAGGGCCGCGCGTACGAGCGCCTGACCCCGGTCGCGCCCAAGGCCCCGGCCGTACCGGCGGACGCGTTCGGCGCGCTGAAGCTGCCGTTCCTCGGCATGCCGACACTCCCGCCGAAGAGGACGGCCGAGCAGGAGAAGAGGGCCGAGCCGCAGAAGAGCGTTCGACCGAAGAAGACGGCGGAACCGAACGAGACGGCCGCTGTGGTGGCCGACAAGACGGCCGGCTCCGAGCAGGCGGCTCTGCCCAAGCCTCAGGAGGCCTGAGCGCCCCGCGGGCGCTCCGCACGCACGAAGGCCGCTGCACCCCCCTCCGAGTGCAGCGGCCTTGGTGGCTCTGTGTGCCTGAGCTTCAGGCGTTACGCGGTGGCGTCACCACGGCGGCGCTTCATCGCGAAGACGACACCGGCGCCGGCGAGGATCGCGACACCGCCGACCGCGCCGATGACCGGCAGGGTCGAGTCGGAGCCGGTCTCGGCGAGGTTGCCGGTGACCGGGAGCTCCTTCACGTCACCCTGGGGCTTGGTGTCGGGGCCCTTGTCCTTGCCCTCGCCGTCACCCGGCTCGGCCTCGCCCGGGTTCGGGTTCGGGGAGCCCGGCTTCAGGACGGTGAAGTCGGCGTACACGCCGGCGTTCTCCGCGATGCACTCCTGGCCGTCGACGTCGCCCAGGTAGCCGCCGGAGCCGAAGGAGTAGCTTTCGGCGGCCGGAGCGGTCTTGGCCACGTTGAGGCGGAGGTCGATCTTCACGAAGTCCTTGGGCTTCATGGTCTCGACGCCCCAGAAGTAGTCACCGGCCATCTCCGAGTCGCCGATCCGCTCCCACTGGTCGGTGCCCGGGAGGCGGAACTGCAGCTCGACGTGCTTGCTGAGCCACTTGTCCTCTTCGAACTGGTCGTTCTCGACCTCGGCGTAGAAGGCGACCTCCTTGAGGTCGGCCTTGGAGTTGTTGGTGATCGTGAGGTTGAACTCCTCCCAGCCGCTGCCGGCCACGATCTTGCCGGGCAGGCCGCTGATCTCGAGGTCGAGGGCCTTCTCCTCCCAGTTCTCGTCCAGCTCCCAGCAGTACGGCGGCTCCTCGGGGTCCTCAGGGTCCTGGGTGGGAGCGGAGGTCGAGGGCGAAGGCGAGGGGGAGGTGGTCTCGGACCCGGTCGGGGACGGAGACGTGGTCTCGGACCCGGTGGGCGCGGGGGAGGTGGTTTCCGACCCGGTCGGGGCGGGGGAGGTGGTCTCGGACCCGGTCGGGGACGGAGACGCGGTCTCGGACCCGGTGGGAGCCGGGGACGTGGTCTCCGTTGCCGAAGGGCTCGGGTCCGTCGCGAACGCGGCCGGCGCCGCCAGGAACGTGGCAGGGGCGATGACAGCGGTCGCGGCGGCGACGGCCATGGCACGGCGAAGCTTCATTGAGACCTCAGTGAAGTCCGGGTACCGCCGGACGCGGTACGAAGGCTGGTTGTGACCCCCCGGCACCACGGTGGGTGCGAACAGCTGAGGTCCTTGTTACGCATGCATGACCGGTGACCAGGGTGATTGGTTGCACGCCGACTCACAGGATCTTTATGTGACGTGCGCCACAGACGTGACCATGGCCGGATCGTTCCGGACGCACCGGCGACAGTTCGCAACGGTGGCGGGCCGCGGGGCCGGGGGCCGCACCGCGTCGTGGGGAGGGGGCGCCGGCCGGCCGCGACGGGAAGCGCAGGGCGGGTCCGAGCTTCGGTGACGGGACGCGGAGAGTGGGTCCCGTGGTCGGCGACGGGGTCGCGGGGAGAGGGGACGTGCTCGTGCCGGGTCGTACGGGACGGGGTGACGGGCGTGCGCGACCGTCGGAACCGGATGCGGCCGGCACCGGGCGTCCCCGGGGCCGACCGCTTGGGGTGACCGGGCTGCTGTCCCCTGCCGACCGGTCACGCGCGCTGGTGCGAGGTCCCACGACGTACCTGCAGTACGTCACACGCACCAGCGGAGCCACGCGTGGTTTTCTTCGAGGCCGCCCCTGGCTGGCACGGACAACGGGACCAACGAAGACCGGCGGGGCGCGTCACGCGCCGTACGGGTGAGGATGCGCCCGAACGCAGATACGCAGGAGTACCCCGGGCCGGTCAGATCCGGCCCCGGCACAGCTCCAGCATCGTCATCGCGATCGACGTGCCCGGCTTGCCCAGCGCGTCCCTGTAGTGCCCCAGTACCTCCATCTCGCGCGCCAGGTTCACCCGGCGGCCGCCGGAGGCGATCCGGGCGTCCTGGATGACGGCCGAGACGGCCATCCGTTCCTGGATCAGGCCGATGATCCGGTCGTCGAGCGCGTCGATGCGCTCACGCGCTCCGGTGATCACCGTGGCGGCCGTCTCGGTGCGGGCGCCGGTCTTCTCGGTCTCGGTGACGGACATCTCATGGGCTCCTCGGGTATCGGTGGGGCCCCGGATCGGCACGGCCCGGAAATGCACAAGCGCCCCGGGCCTTGTCGGCCCGGGGCGCCTGGAAAGTCGCTGTCTGAAGCTAGGCAGCACGACCATGGCAGCCGGACGGGCCGGTGCCATAGGTAAAGACGAAGGTCAGCTGCTTCTGCATGCGGCCAGTATGGACCCGGCCCGGCCGCGCCGGGCAAACCGGGTTCGGATGGTGAGACGAAATGGGATCTCCGGCGCGCCGGTAGAATCGACAAAGCAGACCCTCTCTCCCCGCCGGAAGGCCGCCACCAGTGCCAGCAGCACCCTCCGCCGCCGCCGACCACTCCAACCCGGACGTAGTCCTCGTTGTCGACTTCGGTGCCCAGTACGCCCAGCTCATCGCCCGCCGCGTCCGTGAGGCCCGGGTCTACAGCGAGATCGTCCCGTCCACCATGCCGGTGGCGGAGATGCTGGCCAAGAACCCGAGGGCGATCATCCTCTCCGGCGGCCCCTCCTCGGTCTACGCGGAGGGCGCCCCGCGCCTGGACCGCGCGATCTTCGAGGCCGGGGTCCCCGTCTTCGGCATGTGCTACGGCTTCCAGCTGATGGCGACGACGCTCGGCGGCACCGTCGACAACACCGGCGCGCGGGAGTACGGCCGCACGCCCCTGCACGTCTCCAAGAGCGGCTCGACGCTCTTCGAGGGCACGCCGGACGAGCAGTCGGTGTGGATGTCGCACGGTGACGCCTGCTCCGCCGCACCCGAGGGCTTCACGGTCACCGCGTCCACCGACGTGGTGCCGGTCGCCGCCTTCGAGAACGACGAGAAGAAGCTGTACGGCGTGCAGCACCACCCCGAGGTGATGCACTCCACCTACGGCCAGCAGGTCCTCGAGCACTTCCTCTACCGCGGCGCCGGCATCGAGCCGAACTGGACCACGGGCAACGTCATCGAGGAGCAGGTCGAGGCGATCCGCGCGCAGGTGGGCACCAAGCGCGCGATCTGCGGTCTGTCCGGCGGTGTGGACTCCGCGGTCGCCGCGGCGCTCGTGCAGAAGGCCATCGGCTCGCAGCTCACCTGCGTGTACGTCGACCACGGACTGATGCGCAAGGGCGAGACGGAGCAGGTCGAGAAGGACTTCGTCGCCGCCACCGGCGTGCAGCTGAAGGTCGTCGACGCGGCGGACCGTTTCCTCAAGGCGCTGGCCGGGGTCTCCGACCCCGAGGAGAAGCGCAAGATCATCGGGCGCGAGTTCATCCGGGTCTTCGAGCAGGCGCAGGCCGAGATCGTGGCCGAGGCAGCGGGCGGCGAGGACGTCGCGTTCCTCGTCCAGGGCACGCTCTACCCGGACGTCGTCGAGTCCGGCGGCGGCACCGGCACCGCCAACATCAAGTCGCACCACAATGTCGGCGGTCTGCCGGAGGACCTCGAGTTCGAACTCGTCGAGCCGCTGCGCAAGCTGTTCAAGGACGAGGTCCGCATGGTCGGCCAGGAGCTCGGCCTGCCGGACGAGATCGTCCAGCGTCAGCCGTTCCCGGGACCGGGCCTGGGCATCCGCATCGTCGGTGAGGTCACGCGTGAGCGGCTCGACCTGCTCCGCGAGGCCGACGCCATCGCCCGCGAGGAGCTCACGGCGGCCGGTCTCGACCGCGACATCTGGCAGTGCCCCGTGGTGCTGCTCGCCGACGTCCGCAGCGTCGGCGTCCAGGGCGACGGCCGCACCTACGGCCACCCGATCGTGCTGCGCCCGGTCTCGTCCGAGGACGCCATGACGGCGGACTGGACGCGGATGCCGTACGAGGTGCTGGCGAAGATCTCGACGCGGATCACCAACGAGGTCGCGGACGTGAACCGCGTGGTCCTCGACGTGACGAGCAAGCCGCCGGGCACCATCGAGTGGGAGTGACCTCTCCCCGACTTCAACGCCGACGCCGTCGCTCGTTCGTCCGAGCGGCGGCGTCGTCGTTCCGGCCGTCGGCCGAGGAGTGGGCGCCTACCGACGAGTGGGCGTCAACACGGTGAGGTCGTGATTCACCCGGCGTGGCCTCGGCCATCGGGGTGGCGGCGGCTTGCGTGCGGCACAATTCCCATGCATCACAAGGCGGTTGTTCTTCCTGATGCGGGAGAGGTGGCGTTCGGTCGTGGCGGTGCAGGAAGCGGGACGGTGCGACGAGTGCGTGCACGGCGCGCGCGAGAGCCACCGGCGTGCGGTGGCCGAATTCGTCGGCCTGCGCGAGGGGTTCGCGGCCGGCCAGGGACTGCCCGCGGGCGTGGCCCACTCGCCCGGCGCCTCGCGCCAGTGGGTGTCGGACGAGCTGACCCAGGCCGCCCGTACGGTCTCCGACCGCGGCCGGGAGGCGGACGGCGCACGGCTGCGCCGGCTCAGGCTGCGTTCACTCGTCGCCGTGTGGGCCTGCTTCGGTGTCCTCGCCACCGTCCAACTGGTGACCGCCATGGGCGCGGGCTGGACCGGCGCGCGTACGGCGGGACTGCTCGCCGCGCTGGCCGTCGCCGGTGCTCTCACTGCCGGCGCCCACGCCCACCGGGCACGCGGCGGGCTCCTCGCGCCGCTGGCCGGTGAGGACAACCGGCTCTCCACCTCACGTTCCGTCGCCATCGCCTGGGTGCTGGTGGTCTGCTACGCGCTGCTGGTCCTCGCGCTGCAACAGGCGTGGTCCTCCGCACCCGCGGACCACGACCGCCTCGCCGGCGGCCTGGCCCTCGGCCGGGGCGCCGGCCTGCTGACCGTCCTCGCCCTGGTCTGCGCGGTCGCCGTCCTGGTGCGCCGGGTCGTCGCCGTGCGCGTCCAGGGCCAGCGGCTGCAGAAGGTGCCGGCCGACCGGCCCCACCCCCGCGACCTCGTCTGCGACGACGACGGCCGGGCCGCCTTCGCCGATGTGCAGTACGTGCTGCTGAGCGCCGCCGCCATGACGTACACGCTGGTGCAGCTCGGGCGCGGCCCCGGGCGGCTGCCCGAGCTGCCGTGGGGCGCCGTCCTGTTGATGGCCGTCTCCGCGGTGACGTACCTGGCGGCCAAGTACGCGGAGGGCGGCAGGCCCGTGGTGATGTCGGTGGTGCGGGCACGGGAGGCCGGTGACCTGGACGGACCGATCCGCACCGGAGACGACATCGAGCTCCGCGGCTCGGGCTTCGTCCCGCCGGGCGCGGGCGCCCCCGACCGGCTGGCGCGCATGGTCGTCCGCATCGGGGCCGTGCACGTGCACGTCCCGCTGATCCCGGTGCCCGGCGGGTTCGCCAACCCGACGGACACGGTGCTCACCGTGCCGGTGCCGGCGGAGGTCGAGCCCGGGCAGGTCGATGTGCAGGTGGTGACGGCCGCCGGCGTGGAGAGCAACCGCTGCCTCATCGAAGTGACGTACTGACGTCGCCCCTTGCCCCTCACCCGTGTGTCTCGGGACCCGTGCGTCACAAGGTCTGTGACTAGTCTGGTGAGCGGCGCGACCGCGCCGTACGTATGGACGGGCGACGGGTCGACTGAAGGCGGGGACCAGCGATGACACACACTCATCGGGCGACGGCGGACCATGGGGCGCCCGACGACGACCGACCACGCGGCTTCAGGGAGCGGGCCGGCCGGTACGCCCTGCTGCCGCTGCGTGTCTTCCTCGGCGTCACGTTCATCTACGCGGGCCTCGACAAGCTCACCGACAGCGCGTTCATGTCGGCGACCGGCACCGGTTCCATCGGCGAGATGATGAACGCCGTGCGCGACTCGTCCGCCGTGCCGGCGCTCGTCGATCTGGCGCTGAAGAACCCGGAGGGCTTCGGCTACGCCATGGCCCTCGGTGAACTGGCCGTCGGCATCGGCACCCTGATCGGGCTGCTGGCCCGGCTCGCCGCCCTCGGCGGGGCGCTGATCTCGCTGAGCCTGTGGCTGACGGTGAGCTGGCAGACGGACCCGTACTACTACGGCAACGACCTCGCCTACCTGATGGCCTGGCTGCCGTTGGTGCTCGCGGGCGCCTCCCTGTTCTCCCTCGACGCGCTGATCGCGGCCCGGCGCCGCACCCCGTAGTGCACGGCGGCCACCACGCCCGCCACGAAGAAGCCGCCGAAGACCACGGGGAACGCCACCCACCAGGGCGTGTGCCAGGCGCCGCCCGCGTCCCCGCCGTAGAGCAGCGCCACTGTCAGGACGCACAGCCCCGCGACGAACCTCGCTGGGCGGAAGCCGTGCCGGAACGCGCGACCGGACCCGTCCGCCCCGTGGCGCACGGCCCCCTCACCGGACTCATGACGCTGCACGGGTCACCTCCACCTGTCCGATGCCCACTTCCAGCTTCAGCTCCAGCGTGCCCGCCGGCTCGACCCCGGCGGGCGGTGGCAGCGTGTGCCGGCGGTCCTGGCTCGGGCCGACGTCGATGTCGTTCGGGGTGTCCCCGGGGAGCCGGAGGTCGCCGACGCCCACCTCGGCGTCCAGCTTCACCGTCGCGTCCCTCGGCAGCACGACCTTGAGCTGCCCCGCCCCGATCTCGGCCCGTGTCGACACCGCCTCGCCCGCGGGGACGGAAAGCGCGGACAGGTCGAGGGTGCCGACCCCGGTGCCCAGCTCGTAGAGCGGCTCGACGGCGGTGACCGTCGCCGGCCGCCAGTGCTGCTCGCCCCAGCTCGTGCCGATGTCCTTCGGCAGCGCCGAGGCGCCGGCGAGCATCCCGGCCGTGACCAGCGTCAACAGGATCGTGCCGAAGCCTGTGCGGCCAATCAGGGCGCTGACCAGCAGGCCGAGCCCGAACACCGACAGCGCGGCCACCAGACCGATCTGCAGGGCGGTGCCCAAGGGCTGCCCCTCCCAGCTCAGTCCCGTCCCCAGCCCGCCCGCGACGAGTGCCAGGAGGAAAACCGCGCCGCCGATTCCCCGCGGACCGCGGTTCTGCGGCGGCACCCACCCGCTTCCGCCCCGGCCGTGCGGCACCGAGGCGTCCGCCACCGCCGCGTCGGGGCCCCACAGATAGCCGGTCGGTACCGGGCCGGTCGTGCCGTCCTTCACGATCGGGTCGCGCCACCACGAAGGGCTCTCCGGCACCGGCGGGGCCTTGGTCTCCGGCGGGGCCTCCGCGACCGTGTGCGCCGTCGCCGTGTCCATCGGCGCGCCTTCGGTCGTGGCGAGCCGGCGGCGCTGGGACCACACGGCCGCCCCGGTGACCGCCAGCGACAGCAGCGCGGCGAAGGAGAGGGCGCTGTCGTTGCCCAGCATGGAGAGGAAGATCCCGCAGCCGATCAGGGCGAGGAGCACGGCCGTCAGCGACGCGCCGTCGACCCGGCCCGACAGCAGCCGGCGGAACTCGTTCTCCTCGTCGTCCTCCGAGGGGAGCAGCAGCCAGGCGAAGCCGTAGAAGATCAGCCCGATTCCGCCGGTCACCGAGAGCACGCCGACCGCGATCCGGAAGATCACCGGGTCCACGTCGCAGTAGCGGCCCAGTCCGCCGCACACACCGGCAACCACCTTGTGGTGCGGGGAGCGGCGCAGCTGGGGTGCCTCGGGGGGCGGGACGGTCGGCTGCTCTGTCATGGGTCCATGGTGACGGGCCGAGGGGTGGGGCGGGAGCCGCGCCGACCCTGGCCGTTCCCTGATTTCCGTCCCTGAGCCCCCTCGGGACGGCGTCCGGGCGTCCCCGTCAGCACTCCGAGCCTCCTTCGGGCCGAGGGGCGCACCCGGGGATCCTGGGGATCAGGGACGGTTGGGGGACGACCCTGATACCGCGTCCCCTTCCGCCGTGTGACGATCGGTGCATGCCAGTCGCCACGCCCGGAACCACCGGCCCCTCGCGCGCCCCGCTGCCCGAGGAGCCGGCTCTGCGCAAGCTGTACCGCAGTGCCGACGGGCGGATGCTCGGCGGTGTGGCCCGCGGTCTGGCCGGTCACCTGGGGCTGCCCGTCATCTGGGTGCGCCTGGTCTTCCTCGGGCTGTTCCTGGCCGACGGCCTGGGCGCCGTGCTCTACGCGGTTTTCTGGATCGTCGTCCCCCTCGGGGTCGGCGGCCGGGCGGCGGAACCGCGCTCGGTGTTCGAGACCACGCCGGACGGACGCCGCCGGCTGCGCAAGCCGGACAAGGGCCAGCTGTTCGCGATGGTCGCCCTGCTCTTCGGGGCCGCGGTCTTCGTCGGCAACGTCGACATGCGCGGCAGCAACCGCTACGTCTGGCCGACGCTGCTCATCGGCGCGGGCGTGGTCCTGGTCTGGCGGCAGGCGGACAACGCCCGCCGCGCCCGCTGGACCGACGTGGGCCGTCGGCGGCGGCTGCTCCAACTGGCCAGGGCGCTGGCCGGCGTCGCCCTCGTCGGCATGGGCCTGACCGTCTTCATGGTGGTCCGCGGCTCTGCCGCCCAGCTCGGCAATGTGCTGACCGCCGCGGTCGCCGTCATCGCCGGGGTCGCCCTGCTCGCCGGCCCGTGGCTGGTGCGGATGACGCAAGACCTCTCCGAGGAGCGGACCATGCGCATCCGGGCCCAGGAACGGGCGGAGGTGGCCGCCCACGTCCACGACTCCGTCCTGCACACCCTGACCCTGATCCAGCGGAACGCCGACGACGCCGGCGAGGTGCGCCGGCTCGCCCGCGCCCAGGAACGCGAGCTGCGAAACTGGCTCTACAAGCCGGAGGGCACCGGTAAGGACGAGGACGAGGAGCCCGACACCCTCGCGGAGGCGGTCAAGAAGGCGGCCGCCGAGGTCGAGGACAAGCACGGGGTCCCGCTCGAGGTCGTCGTCGTCGGCGACTGCCCGCTCGACGACAAACTGGGCGCACAGATGCAGGCCGCCCGCGAAGCGATGGTCAACGCCGCCAAGTACGGTGGCGCGGGAGGGGCGGTGCAGGTGTACGCGGAGGTCGAGGGCCGTACGGTCTTCGTGTCCGTACGGGACCGGGGGCCGGGATTCGACCTGGACGCCGTACCGGAGGACCGGATGGGTGTCAGGGAGTCGATCATCGGGCGCATGCAGCGCAACGGCGGGACGGCACGACTGCGCTCCGTGCCCGGAGGGGGCACGGAAGTGGAGCTCGAGATGGAGAGGGCGGACGGATGACCGAGGCGGCCGGAGAGACCACAGAACGTCGGGTGCGGGTCGTACTCGTCGACGACCACCGGATGTTCCGCACGGGAGTGCAGGCCGAGATCGGGCAGACCGAGCGCACGGGCGTCGAGGTCGTGGGGGAGGCCGCCGACGTCGACCAGGCGGTCACCGTGATCACGGCGACCCGCCCCGAGGTCGTCCTTCTCGACGTGCACCTGCCCGGCGGCGGCGGGGTGGAGGTGCTGCGGCGTTGCGCCTCGCTGATGGCGGCGGCGGAGAACCCGGTGCGGTTCCTTGCGCTTTCGGTGTCCGACGCGGCGGAGGACGTGATCGGCGTCATCCGCGGCGGCGCCCGTGGCTACGTCACCAAGACGATCACCGGCAGCGACCTGGTCGACTCGATCTTCCGGGTGCAGGACGGCGACGCGGTGTTCTCGCCGCGGCTGGCCGGCTTCGTGCTGGACGCCTTCGCCTCGACGGACGCGCCGCCGGTCGACGAGGACCTGGACCGGCTGACCCAGCGGGAGCGGGAGGTGCTTCGGCTCATCGCGCGCGGATACGCGTACAAGGAGATCGCCAAGCAGCTCTTCATCTCGGTGAAGACGGTCGAGTCGCACGTGTCCGCGGTGCTGCGCAAGCTTCAGCTGTCCAACCGGCACGAGCTCACCCGGTGGGCGACGGCGCGGCGCCTGGTGTGACGCGCCGGCCGCCGCGTCAGGTCAGGGACATGTCGGTCTTGTTGCCGACCCTGACGTAGCCGACGGCGGCGTAGACCCGTTCGACGTCCGCGTCGCCGGGCTCCAGCCACACGGTCCGGCAGCCGGCGTCGAAGGCCTTCGCGGTCAGGAACGCGGAGAACGCCGCGCCGATGCCCCTCCGGCGGTGGGTCGCGGCGACCGCGAGTCCGGTCAGCTCGCAGAGACCGTCGACCGGGACCGAGCAGCTGCCGGCCGCGACCGGGGTGCCGTCGGTGTCGTCCGTGGCCAGAGCCGCGACGCCGCCGCCCTCCACCACGTTCCGCAGTGCGCCGATCTCGCCCTCCGTCGCCTCGCCCTCGAAGCCGTATCCGGCATGCTGCACCCCGGCCGCGGCCCGGTAACCGGCCTCGTCCGACACGACGGTGAAGGTGATCCCCGGCACCGGCGGTGTCACGAGCGCGTCGGGAGAACAGGCGAGCAGCGGTGCGCGGCGCTCGACCGTGAAACCGGCCGCCAGCAGGGCCGGTTCGACGTCCGGCGCGCAGGACGGCAGGAACTCCAGACGCGGCAGCCGCTCCTTCTCGCGGAACACCTCGATCAGGGCCCGGATGTCGTCCGCCGTCGGACTGGCGGCATGATCGGGCACGGCGTAATTGACGGGCGGGATGGGCCAGTCGGCGTTGTAGCGCACCGTGAAGGGGCCCACACGTAAGTGGCCGGGTGAGCGGAGTGCGAGCGTGCGCACATAGTTCTGGACGTCGAGGTCCACGTACGGCTCCTGCTGGTCGAGGCTGGAACGGACCCCGGGATGGTGGCACCGGCCCGGGGAACGGGCAACCGGATTAAGGGGCGACAGCCGGTTTCAAGGGGCGGGCCGCCGTGCTCGCCGGGTCACGCGGGGCGGGTCGCTCCCGCGAACGGCATCTGGTCGATCGGCGCCACCCGCACCGGAGCTCCGGGGCGCGGGGCGTGGATCATCTGCCCGCCGCCGATGTAGAGGCCGACGTGCGAGACGCCGGAGTAGAAGAAGACCAGGTCACCCGGTGCCAGTTGGGAACGGGGCACCCGCGCCCCGGCGTTGATCTGGGTGTACGTGGTGCGCGGCAGTGAGACCCCGGCGGAACGCCAGGCGGCCTGGGTCAGCCCGGAGCAGTCGTAGGACCCGGGGCCCGTCGCCCCCCACACGTAGGGCTTGCCGATCGCTCCGTACGCGTAGGCGACGGCCTGCGCCGCGCGGCTGTTCGGGGCCTTCAGGGTGCCGCGCGGAGTGCCGGCGCGGTCCGCCCGCGCCGGTCCGTCCGACTCGGTGCCGCCGTTGTAGCGGGCCCGCTGCTCGGCGGTCAGCCGGGCCAGCAGGCGTTCCGCGGCGGCGAGTCTGCTTCGCACGGCGGCCTTGTGGCCGGCCAGTTCCTTGCGATGCGCCTCGAGTTGGGCGATACGGTCACCGGCCTGGGCCTTGAGCTGTGCGAGATCCCGCAACTGCCGCCGCACGTCGGAGACCGCGGCGGCCTGGAGCGCTCCGGTCCGTTCCGCGACGGCGGCGCGCCGGAGGTACTCCTCCGGGTCGGAGGTCAGCGCGAGCCGCAGACCGGGGTCCATGCCGCCGTCGCGGTACTGGGCGGTGGCGAGGGAACCGAGGGCGTTGCGGGAGGTGTTGAGACTCTCGGTCCGGCGTGCGGCCTCGTCGCGCAGCGAGTCCAGCGATCTGCGGGCGCTCTCCACCCGTTCCCTGGCGCCGTTGTGCTTCTCGGTGGCGACCTCCGCCTCCTGGTACAGCTTGTCCACCTCGGCCTGGATCTGCGCGGGGGTGAGGACCGGTTCCGCGTGTCCCGTGCCGTCGAACGCGGTCGTGGCCGCCGCGCCCGCCAGAGCGAGCGTGACCGCGGTACGGGCGGCGGGTCCGTCGAGCCGGCGTCCACGGGGCTTTCGGTGTTCCCGGTGTGCTGCCACGAGGGCTTCCACGTCCTTCCGTCGTCCCTGCCGCCGCACCTGCGTCCTGCGGCGGCCGCACGGGGAAGCGGTCCGCCGCAGGACCTTCCGGCGGTGGCGGCCGAGTGCCGTCCGGCTGTACGACGGCTCGCGGGGAGTCGGCCACCTGAGGGAGGACGCTAGGCCCCGTGTCGACGGGGGCGGGACACAACGACCGTAAATCTCCGAAAATGGGCGTCCGGCAGCCATTGATGAACGTCCGGACGTCGTCGCGGACGCGCATCGGTCGGTCCCCCGACCGATGCCGCGGACAGGGCCACCTGCCCGGCCGACGGTGGTATGGGCCGGGCTAGGCTCCGGGCCATGGACGTACTCATCAATGTCTTCGTCGCACTGCACATCATCGGCATCGCCTCGCTGCTGGGCGGGTTCCTGACCCAGATGAAGGCGATGGGCGAGGGCACCGCCCGCTTCGGTCCCGCGATGCTGCACGGTGCGCTGACCATGCTGGTCACCGGTGTGGCCCTGGTGGGTCTGAACCAGGCGGACGACCAGACGGTCAACAACCTCAAGATCGGCATCAAGCTGGCGGTGCTGGTCGTGATCCTCGGCCTCGTGTACGTCAAGAGGGACGAGGAGCAGGTCGACAAGGCGCTCTTCGGCGCGGTGGGCGGCTTGACCGTCGCCAACATCTTCATCGCCACGCTCTGGACCTGACCCGCGCGCGGACATGACGGTGCCCGGACGGCTCGGCCGCCCGGGCACTGGTGCGTCCGGCCTCGTGCCGGTCCCGCCGGGCCTCAGGCGGGGCGGACGCTGCCGTAGATCGGCATGTAGTAGATGGACTCCTCGCGGACGTTCGTGCCCGGCTTGGGCGCGTGGATCATCTTGCCGTCGCCGATGTAGATGCCGACGTGGCTGATGTCGTCGTAGAAGAAGACCAGGTCGCCGGGGAGCAGGTCGGCCGTCTCGACACGGGTGCCGACCTTCACCTGGTCCCAGGTGGTGCGCGGCAGGTCCACCTCCGCCGCCTTCCACGCGGCCGCGGTGAGGCCGGAGCAGTCGTACGAGCTCGGGCCCGTCGCGCCCCAGACGTAGGGCTTGCCGATCTGGGCACGGGCGAACGCGAGGACCTTGTCGGCCTTGGCCGCGTACGTGCCGTCGTCGGTGCCGGTGCCGGTCCCCGGGTCGGTGGTGCCTGTTTCCGGGGTGGTCTCGCGCTCCTGCTGCTGCCGCTCGGCCTCCGCCCGGGCCGCCGCCTCCGCCTTCGCCTTGGCCTCGGCCTTGCGACGCGCCTCCTCCTCCTTCTCCCGCTCGATCGCGGCGAGGCGTGCCTTCTCCTCCGCCGTCAGTTCGGAGAGCAGGGCGCGTGCCTCCGCGAGCTTCGTCTGCACCGTCTGCTTGCTGGTGCGCAGGGCCTCCTGGGAGTCCGTGAGGGACTCGAGGCGCTTGGTGGCCTCCGCGCGCTGCTTCGCGGCCGCGGCCCGTTCGGTCTCGTACTCGCTGACGGCCCTGCGCTGCTGGTCCGTCATCCGGTCCATCAGCTGGGTCTGGTCGAAGTACGCCTGGGGGCTGTCCGCGAACATCAGCGCGGCGGTGGGGGTGACGGAACCGGTGCGGTACTGCGCTGCCGCGTAGTTGCCGAGGGCGCGGCGGGACTCGTTCAGCTTCTCCGTGCGATCGGCCGCCTCGTCGAGCAGCCGGTCGACCTCCTGGCGCTTCTCCGCCGTGGCTTCCTTCGCCTTGTTGAACTCCTGCGTCGCGCTGCCGGCCTGCCGGTACAGGTCGTCGACCTTCTTCTGCACCTCTTCGATGCTGGGCTTCGGGTCGGACGGCGCGGCGGTGGCGCTCTGTGTGGAGAGCAGCGTCACACCGGCGAGGGCGGCCGTGGTGAATCCGACGGCGGTGGACGGTTTTGCGGTACGGCTGCGGGGCTTGCGATGCGACGCCAAGGCCGGCATCTCCTTCTTCCGTGGACCGCCTACCGGGTTAGCTGTCGGGTTCGGGCGAACGGAAGACGCCCTACGGACCGAGCGGGGCACGGTCCGATTCACCCCGGTGGTGCTTGGTGGGTCCCCGGTTCCGAACTCCCTCGGGAGAAGCCCGGATTCGGCGCAGGCCGCCCGTTCGGCGTGGTTCGCCGGGAGGGATGCGGGCCGCCTGGTCGAGCACGCTAGCCAACTCGTGCGTCTGCTGTGAAGGTTGATGTTCGATATGTCCGATACATTTTCGTGACCTTTTTCGGGGGCGGGTCGCCGGCCCGGCCGACGGTCGCCCCGCGGATCCGACCTGTCACATACCGTGGCGCCCCCGGTGTCCCGGTGCGGCCACGGTTGTCGGTCCGGCCGCCTAGACTCGTTAAGCGATGAGCAGCCTCTTTGACGACAGCTTCCTGGCGGACCTCCGGCCCGACGCGGACGGGCCCCCGCCGCCGCCCGAGGACCCGGCTCCGGAGCAGCTTCCGGACGACCTCTTCCAGGGCGCCTTCGACGTGCCTCCGGCCCGCGACGGGTACTACCGCGACGGCGCGCCGCGCCCTGTCGTGGACCCCGCCGCCCTGCTCGACGGGCTGAACGAGCAGCAGCGCGCCGCCGTCGTGCACACAGGGTCACCGCTGCTCATCGTCGCCGGCGCCGGCTCCGGCAAGACCAGGGTGCTCACCCATCGCATCGCCCACCTGCTGGGCACGCGCCGGGTCCACCCCGGCCAGATACTGGCGATCACCTTCACCAACAAGGCCGCCGGCGAGATGAAGGAACGCGTCGAGCAGCTGGTGGGCCCGCGCGCCAACGCGATGTGGGTCATGACCTTCCACAGCGCCTGCGTCCGCATCCTGCGCCGCGAGTCCAAGAAGCTGGGCTTCACCTCGTCGTTCTCGATCTACGACGCGGCGGACTCGAAGCGCCTGATGTCGCTGGTCTGCCGTGATCTCGACCTCGACCCGAAGAAGTTCCCGCCGAAGTCCTTCAGCGCCAAGATCTCGAACCTGAAGAACGAGCTGATCGACGAGGAGACCTTCGCCGACCAGGCCGTCGACGGATTCGAGAAGACGCTCGCCGAGGCGTACCGGATGTACCAGGCCCGGCTGCGCGAGGCCAATGCCCTGGACTTCGACGACATCATCATGACCACCGTCCATCTGCTCCAGGCGTTCCCGGACGTCGCGGAGCACTACCAGCGGCGGTTCCGGCACGTCCTCGTCGACGAGTACCAGGACACCAACCACGCTCAGTACACGCTCGTGCGCGAGCTGGTGGGCAAGGGGTACGAGGACCTGGAGCCGGCGGAGCTGTGCGTGGTCGGTGACGCCGACCAGTCGATCTACGCCTTCCGCGGCGCGACCATCCGCAACATCCTCCAGTTCGAGGAGGACTACCCGGACGCGACGACGATCCTGCTGGAGCAGAACTACCGCTCCACCCAGACGATCCTCTCCGCCGCCAACGCCGTCATCGAGCGCAACGAGTCCCGCCGCCCCAAGAACCTGTGGACGAACGCCGGCGCCGGCGCCCAGATCACCGGTTACGTCGCGGACACCGAGCACGACGAGGCACAGTTCGTCGCCGACGAGATCGACCGGCTCACGGACACGGGCGAGGCGAAGGCCGGCGACGTCGCCGTCTTCTACCGCACGAACGCCCAGTCGCGTGTCTTCGAGGAGATCTTCATCCGCGTCGGCCTGCCCTACAAGGTCGTCGGCGGTGTGCGCTTCTACGAACGCAAGGAGGTCCGCGATGTGCTGGCCTACCTGCGGGTCCTCGCCAACCCCGAGGACAACGTCCCGCTGCGCCGCATCCTGAACGTGCCCAAGCGCGGCATCGGCGAGCGCGCGGAGGCGATGATCGACGCCCTCGCGCTGCGCGAGAAGATCACCTTCCCGCAGGCGCTGCGCCGTGTCGACGAGGCGTACGGCATGGCGGCCCGCTCGGCCAACGCGGTCAAGCGGTTCAACGTGCTGATGGAGGAGCTGCGCACGATCGTCGACTCGGGCGCGGGCCCGGCCGTCGTGCTGGAGGCCGTGCTGGAGCGGACCGGTTATCTCGCGGAGCTCCAGGCGTCCACGGACCCCCAGGACGAGACGCGTATCGAGAACCTCCAGGAACTCGCCGCCGTGGCGCTCGAGTTCGAGCAGGCCCGGGGCGACGAGGAGGGCACCGGCACACTCGCCGAATTCCTCGAGCAGGTGGCGCTCGTCGCCGACTCCGACCAGATCCCCGACGAGGACGAAGAGGGCACCGGGGTCATCACGCTGATGACCCTGCACACCGCCAAGGGCCTCGAGTTCCCTGTCGTGTTCCTCACCGGCATGGAGGACGGCGTCTTCCCGCACATGCGGGCCCTCGGGCAGACGAAGGAGCTCGAGGAGGAGCGGCGCCTGGCCTATGTGGGCATCACTCGCGCCCGTGAGCGGCTCTATCTGACCCGGTCCTCGATGCGCAGCGCCTGGGGACAGCCGTCGTACAACCCGCCGTCGCGGTTCCTCGAGGAGATCCCCGGTCAGCACCTGACCTGGAAGCGGACGGGTCCGATGGCGGCCCCCGCCGGACCGACGTCCGGCATCGCCTCTTCGCTGTCGTCCTCCCGTTCGCGCGGCGGCGCCTCCGGCTTCGCCACGCGGCGGACGAGCGACAAGCCGGTGATCTCGCTGGCCGTGGGCGACCGGGTCACGCACGACCAGTTCGGCCTGGGGACCGTGGTCGAGGTCAAGGGTTCGGGGTCCGAGGCGCAGGCGACGATCGACTTCGGGGACGAGAAGCCGAAGAGGCTGCTGCTCAGGTACGCCCCGGTCGAGAAGCTCTGACGACGGTGTTCGGCCCCTGCTGGGGCCGGCACGCCGGACATGCCAAGACGCGGACGTCAGGCGTGTGCGGACATCTGTCTCCACGACCGTGCGCACAGGGGCACGCCGACGCCCGTCCGTGCGGGCAGGCTTGACGCGGCTTCGACGGGCAGGCCGGGTCTATGCGGGATCGAGGCCGTGGCTGCGCAGCCAGGGCAGCGGGTCTATGGCCGCGCCGCCGCCGGGCCGGACCTCGAAGTGGAGGTGCGGTCCGGTGGAGTTGCCCGAATTGCCCGAGTAGGCGATGACGTCACCGGCCTTGACGTAGCCGCTGCGGATCTTGGTGCTGCTCAGGTGGCAGTACCAGGTCTCCGTGCCGTCGGCCGCGGTCACGATGGCCATGTTGCCGTAGGCGCTGTTCCACTGGGTGCGGACGGTGCCGTCCGTCGCGGCCATGACCTCGGTGCCGTACTGGACGGGGAAGTCGATGCCGCTGTGCAGAGACATCCAGTTGACGCCGGACTGGCCGTAGTACGCGCTGAGTCCGTCCTGCTTCACCGGCAGCACGAACTTGGGGCGGAGCGCCTCGCGGCGGGCTGCCTCTTCCTCGCGCTTCTTCTTCTCCGCCGCCTGGCGCGCCTTGAGGTCGATGCGTTCCTGGGTGCGGGAGGCCCGGTCCCCGAAGTCACGGGCGTCGGCGCTGAGCGCGGCGAGCTGCGTGTCCATGGCGTTGTTGGCGGCGACCGGCTGCACGGAGGCGGGGTCGGCGGCTGCCACGTTGGTCTTGTCGTCCGTCGTCCCGCTCTCGCCGCCGAGGCCGCTGACGGACGCGGCGGCGATGCCGGCGACGCCCATGACACAGGCGGAGGGAACGGCGACGGTGAGGAGCGCCGAGCGCTTGGCGGGGGTGCGGCGGCGGCCGCGGCTGCCGCCGGAGCGACGGACCGGGCGGGGCGAGACGGGTGTGGCGGGCACGGCGGTCATGGTCCGGGTCATCGCGTCGTGATCCGGAACGTCGTCGCTCTGCGGAGCGTCCGGGTCGGCGTCGGCCTCAGTGCCGTACTCGGCCTCGTATCCGGTTTCGGCGTCCGCCGCCGCGGCCTCGGGATCGGCGTCCTGCGGTGCCTCGAAGGTGTAGCCGTACGTTTCGCCTGCTTCGTACCCAGGTGCTTCGTACCCCGGGCCGGTCTCGTACGCCTCGCCGGTCTCGTGCGCCGGGAGCGGCTCGTAGGCGTCGCCCGTCGGGTACGCGCCGTAGGTCTCGTACGTCTCGTAGCCGGCCTGCGGGGTGAACTGCTGCTCCGGCGCGAACTGTTGCGGAACGAGTCCTTCGGGCGTGGCCGTTGCGGAGTTCCAGGCCGTGGCGTCGTAGGCGCCGCTGTCGAAGGTGCCGGGCGCCCACTGGGCGGTCGCGTCCACGGCGAAGGCCGCGGCGGCCGTCTCGTACTGGCCGGCGCCGCCCGCCTCGTTCCAGGCGCTCGCGTCCCACTGGCCGGTGGTGTCGTACTGCGCGTACTGCTGCTGCTCGTACTGCGCGTCGTACGAGGGCTGTTGGGCCTGCTGGGCCGTCGCGTAGGCGTCGTGCCCGGTGCTTCCGTCGCCGCCGGCGTTCCACTGGGACGAGTCGTACTGGCCGCTGTGGCCCGCCTCGTAACTTCCCGGCATGGCGCCGAAGAGCGGGTCGGAGTCGAAGCTGCCGGTGGCGTACCCGCCGTACCCGGCGTTGGTGTGCTGGTCGTTCACCAACTTCTCTCTCGCCTCGACAGCAGGACCTGTTTCCGGAGCCACCTGTTTGCACAGGGGGTCCCAGGGGGAAGCAGTGGCGCGACTGTACCCGGCGGTACGCGACGGCGACAATCTTCGGAGGCATCTACGCAATCAGGAAACGGGCATTCAGTCGCGTTTCGGCGGCCCAAGGGCAGAGCTTTGGCCCTACGTTCGAGAAGTGTTCGATGAATCGGTCTCGAAGGGCACCTCAAGCGACGGACGCGGCGCCCGGAGAAGAGCCCGCTTCCGACACGCCCGACTCGAGAGCCTCGCGGATGCCGTCGGCGACGGCGGGGTGAACAGGCAGTGCGAGATGGCCGATTCCGCTCACTCGCACGTTCTGCACGAGAAGGTCCGGATGGTCGAGGCGGGCCGTCTCCACCGGCGACATGATCCGGTCCAGATCGCTCCAGAAGCTGACGAACCGGGTGCGGCAGCCGGGCGCGGGCATGCGCAGCTCCTCGATCACCGGCGAATCCGGCCGCATCTGCCGCACGATCGGGTGGGCGCTCGCGAGCGGGGCGACGGCCGTGCCCGAGTGCGGGGTGCCGAGCGTGACGAGCGTGCGGACGCGGTTGTCGCCGCCCAGGCGCTGGACGTAGTAGCGGGCGATCAGACCGCCCAGGCTGTGCCCGACGATGTCGATCTCGGGGTGGCCGGTGCGGGCGCAGATCTCCTCGACATGGCGGCCGAGCAGATCGGCGGCGGCACGGATGTCGCAGGTGAGCGGCGAGTAGTTGAGGCACTCGACATGGCGCGAGCCCTGCCGGGCGAGGGCGCGGCGGAGCAGCACGAACACCGAACGGTTGTCGACGAAGCCGTGGAGCAGGACGGTGGGGACGGCGTCCGGTGTGCCGGGCAGGCGGCGCGCGGCCCCGGCGCCCGCACGGGCGCCGTCGTCGGTTCCCGCGTGGGGACGCGGGCGGGGGCGGCGCTCCGGGGTGAGGCCGGTCGGATAGAGCAGCAGGTGCCCGGCCAGGATCGCCAGCTCCAGAACGGTCGCGCGCAACAACGCGGCGGACCACTTCACCGGCAGCGTCATGGGAAAGGGAGGCAGGACCCTCATGACGACCTCCTCCCGTACGGCACGACGGGGGCGGCTCTGCCCCGCGTGCCCTCATGGGAAGCGCGCTCGGACCGGCGCGGTCGTCTGCCCGCGCCGCCGGTGTCGCACCACCGTGCCGTGCGGCTGTCGGCACGGTGGTGCGACGACCCGTTGTGGACCTTCGGCGGCTCCCCGTGCGACCGTGCCCGCGGGGCCGCGCGTGGGTGGCGCGCTGCCTGAAGCCGGTACGAACGCTCGGCGAAAAATGTCCTACGTGTGATTTCCCCCTCCCCGCGCACCGCGAAACGGCCGGTTGCGGGATGCTGGAGATAACGTTCGTTCACTCTTCGCGCGCCCTCACGGGCCGCGGGGACCCAGGAGGCAGTGATGGGTGTGACTGGTCCGATCCGCGTGGTGGTGGCCAAGCCGGGTCTCGACGGCCACGACCGCGGGGCCAAAGTGATCGCGCGGGCGCTGCGCGACGCCGGTATGGAGGTCATCTACACCGGGCTCCACCAGACACCGGAGCAGATCGTCGACACGGCTATCCAGGAGGACGCCGACGCGATCGGTCTGTCGATCCTCTCCGGAGCGCACAACACGCTCTTCGCCAAGGTCATCGAGCTTCTCAAGGAGCGCGAGGCGGAAGACATCAAGGTCTTCGGCGGCGGGATCATCCCGGAGGCGGACATCGCACCGCTGAAGGAGCAGGGCGTCGCGGAGATCTTCACGCCCGGCGCGACGACGGCGTCGATCGTGGACTGGGTCAACGCGAACGTCCGGGCGACCGCGGAGGCGTAGTCGGCGGCGCGGTCGGGTTTGCGCGCTGCGCCGCCGGGCCACTGAGCGGCGTGACGTGGTCGGCGCGGCCGGGCCGGGGGTGCGCACCTGCCGGGGCGCGCCGGTACGCCCGCGCCGCGCACCCACGCCTGCACCCCGAACCCGCACCGCGCCCGCACCGCCCGAGCCCGCGCCGGCCCCGCGTTCCGGCGGGGGCCGGACACCCGGGCCGGCCGGACGCCTGCCGCACAGGCCTGCGCGCCGGGGCGGCCCGGGCGGTCAGGCTCCGGCGAGTTCCTCGTGCATCGCCGCCCGCAGGCGCAGCGTCGAGACCAGGCGCTGGAACGCTTCCGACCAGTAGCCGCCCGCGCCCGGTGACGCGTCCTCCTTTTCGTCCGGTACGGCCGTGAGAACCTCCAGCCGGTCCGCCTCTTCCGGCGACAGGCAGCGTTCCGCCAGGCCCATCACACCGCTGAAGCTCCACGGGTAGCTGCCCGCGTCCCGCGCGATGTCGAGCGCGTCGACGACCGCCCGGCCGAGCGGTGCCGCCCATGGCACCGTGCACACACCGAGCAGCTGGAACGCTTCCGACAGGCCGTGCGCCGCTATGAACTCGGCCACCCATGCGGCCCGTTCGTCGTCGGACAGGGCGGCGAGGAGCTTCGACCGCTCGGCCGGCGAGGTCGTCCCCGGGCCGGTCGACGGTGGTGCGGCGGGCGTGCCGAGCAGGGCGCGCGACCAGTCGGCGTCGTGCTGCCGTACCGCTGCCCGGCACCAGGCCGCGTGCAGTTCGTCCGCCCAGCCGTCGGACACCGGCAGTGCGACGATCTCGCGCACCGAGCGCCCGCCCAGCCGGTCCGGCCAGACAGAGAGAGGGGCGGCCTCCACCAGCTGGCCGAGCCACCAGGACCGTTCGCCGCGGCCTGACGGCGGGGCCGGGACGATGCCGTCACGCTGCATGTCCGCGTCGCATTCATGGGGCGCCTCCACGACGATCATCGCTTCGGCGCCGCCGCTGCGGTCCATGGAGACGCACGACGCGGCACGCGCCGCCATGCGGCCGGCGAGCGCGGAATGCGGCAGGGCGGAGAGGAGTTCGGCGGCCGTGGAGCGGACGTTGCGGCTGCGGTCGGACAACGCCTGTTCCAGGAAAGGCTCGTCCGCGTCGGACAGTCCCGACCGCAGGGAGTCGAGGAACATGAGCCGGTCCTCCGCCCGCTCGGTGGCCCATGTCGAGGCGAGCAACTCCAGTGCGGAGCCGGCGTCGTGGACGCGCAGACCCGCGAGCAGCGCGACGCGTTCGGCGAACAGGCCTTCCTCCCACAGCTTCCGCACGGCCTCCCCGTCGTCCATGTCCGGCAGCGTGGAGCCCGCGGACCCGCCTCGCAGCGCGAACTTCCACTCCGGGTTCAGCCGGGCGAGCCACAGTCCGCGCGGCCCGGCGAACGTCAGCGCATGGGGGCGCAGGTCCGTGCGGGCACGGGCCGCGTCGAGCAGCGCGGGCAGCACGGACGCCGGTGCCTGGTAGCCGTGCTCGTTGGCGGCGGCGAGCCATTGGGGGAGCAGCTCGGTCAGGTCCGGGGCGGTGCCGCGCCTGCCCCCTGAGCCCGAGGAACCGGAACGGTCGGCCAGCAGCTGGACGAGCCGTCGCCGCGCGGCCGGCGGCAGGGCACGGCGCCCGTCGTGCGGCGCCGGCTCCGGCAACGTGCCGCCCGCCTTCGGCGGCGCGGGACTCAGCCCTGCGCGGCGCCGCACGGTGTGCAGGGCGGCCGCGTCGAGCAGGGCGGCGGGCGCGTCCTTGCCGGCGGGTGTCGTACCGGTCGGCGGTGTCCGGCGGTCGGTGCCGAGCAGTGCCGAGGTGACGAGCTCTTCCCACGGCGACGCACTGGCGGTGGTGGTCATGAGGTCTCCCTACGTTCAGATCAGCGGGACCGTCTCGGACATGTCCTCCGGCCAAGCCGTCAACGGCATGAAGCCGCGGTGGCCGAACTCGCCGAACACG
The DNA here is from genome assembly GCF_052068155.1 of Streptomyces sp. OZ13. Lineage (NCBI taxonomy): Bacteria > Bacillati > Actinomycetota > Actinomycetes > Kitasatosporales > Streptomycetaceae > Streptomyces > Streptomyces sp. OZ13. The sequence goes on from NZ_JBQHCZ010000005.1 coordinate 51,231, forward strand.
GTGACCGGCCGGCCGCCGGCGAGGGCCACGAGCTTCCACAGGCCCGGGCGGGTGAGCGCCGCGGCGGCGACGGGCAGCGCCGCGCCGCCGTCGGCGTCGACGAGCTGCCATCCCGTCCCGTCGGGCACGGGGATGACGCCGGTGAGCGTGACCGGCCAGGAATCCAGCCACGGGTCGTCGCGCAGGGCCTGCCCGTACGCGTCGGCCGCCGAGGCGCACGGCCCGCCCGGCGGCGGTGTGTCGATGGCGACGGGTGGGCCGAACTGCGTGCCCAGTTCCGCCCTCGGCCGGCCGGCGCCGTGCGGAGTGACCTCGGCGTCGATCATCAGCCCTACCGGCAGGGCGAGTTGCGGAGGTCTGCCCGCCGCGCCGAAGGACAGTAGCAGCGCCGTGCGCTCCGACTCCCGCCCGTGCAGCCAGACGCGCCGGGTGGTGAGCTTGCCGTCGGCCGAGTCGTACTGGGCGAGGACCAGCCACTGGTCCCGGACCGCGGGGCCTTCCGCGGCCGACGGCAGGCCGACCCTGCCACGGACGGTGGCGGCCAGCGCCTCGGGCAGCCGCTCGCGACCCAGCCAGGCGGAGTCCAGCAGATGGATCAGGGAGCATTCCTCCAGCAGCCGCACCGGCCAGCCGGGCCCGGAGCCCGGGATCGCGCCGAGCTCCCTGACACGCGCTGCGAGGCCCGGGGCCTGGGCGTCGACCATGCGTGCGGCGGTCTCCTCCCAGAGCCCGTATCCGGACCGCTCCGTGGCCGCGAGACCGCCGCGCAGCAGGTCGGCGAGCCGCTGTTCCAGTTCCGTGGCGCCCGCGGTGATCCGCTCCGCCCTGCGCTCCGCCCGCCGCCTGGCCGCCTCCGGGTCGGCGCTCTTCGCGCCGGAGCCGGTGCCCGGCTGTTCCTTGGCCGCCGCGCGGTTCCTGCGTCCCGACAGCCATTCGTCCGCCCACTCCGGCACCTCGGAGTGCGCGACGGTCTGCTCGTCGCACGCCCAGAGCAGCAGCAGCCCCAGCGCGTGCTTGCACGGGAACTTCCGGCTCGGGCAACTGCACTTGTATGCCGGGCCGGTGGTGTCCACGACCGTCTGGTACGGCTTGCTGCCGCTGCCCTTGCACAGGCCCCACACGGCACCGGACGGGTCGCAGCCCGCGCCCGACCAGGGACCGGCCGCCCCGAGCTTGCTTCCCGCCTTGCGTGATGCGTCATCAGGAGCCAGCGACAGCACCTGCTCCGCGGCCCAGCGTGCCACCCCTTGATCCATGGAGGCAGGGGCCGTTCCCCCGTTTGAAAGCAGCATGGGAACGACGCTACGGGGGACCACTGACAATCGCTCTGACCTGCGAATCCGCCCCTGTCGAGGGGGTGTTGGCCCGCGCCGGCTTTGCTACTTTTGACGCAGTGTCGAATTCGGAAGATCCGGGGGGATCCAGCATGAAGCGCTCCATCCGTACGGCGGTCCGCGCCGTCACAGCCACCGGCATCGCGGCCGGTCTGGCCTTCGGTCTCACCGCCTGCTCCGAAGCGGTCGAACAGGTGGACAAGGCGGTCGACGAGAAGTACGAGGTGACGTACGAGGTCACCGGCAAGAACGTCGACTCGATCCAGTACCACGGCGGTGGCGGCGAGGCGATGAACCCGAAGATCGAGACGGTGGACAAGCCCACCCTGCCGTGGACGAAGACGGTCACGCTGCGCGGCATCATGCCCGCCGCGGTGATGCCGGTCGCCGCCGACCTCACCGGCACCGAGGTCACGTGCAGAATCACGCACAAGGGCAAGGTGCTGAAGGAGGAGACGGGCGAGGGCCTGGCCACCGCGGGAGGCTGCATCGCGGAGTCCCCGGTCGGCGGCTGACTCCCTCTGTCCACACCGGCTTTCGGCCTCTGACCTGCGGTCACGCCGAGGCCGGGCCGATTGTCAGTGGCATGGTGCACGGTGGGTCCCACATCGGGTCGAACGATCTGGAGGGGGATCCATGACCGTGTCAGAAACCGTTGCCAAGGCGGGGAACGAAGCCCTGCGGCCGCACGCGGAGGACGCTTTCGCCGACGAGCTGAAGGCGCTGGCCGCGGCCGACGACCGGCCGCGGCCGGTGAACTGGCGGCTGTCGCCCTGGGCCGTCGCCACCTACCTGCTCGGCGGCACCCTTCCCGACGGCACGGTGATCACACCGAAGTACGTGGGACCCCGCCGGATCGTCGAGGTGGCCGTCACCACGCTCGCGACCGACCGCGCCCTGCTGCTCCTCGGCGTGCCGGGCACCGCGAAGACCTGGGTGTCGGAGCATCTCGCCGCGGCCGTCAGCGGCGACTCCACCCTTCTTGTCCAGGGCACCGCCGGCACGCCGGAGGAAGCCATCCGCTACGGCTGGAACTACGCCCAGCTGCTGGCACACGGCCCCAGCCGGGACGCGCTGGTCCCCAGCCCCGTCATGCGCGCCATGTCCGAGGGCATGACCGCTCGCGTCGAGGAGCTCACCCGCATCCCGGCCGATGTGCAGGACACGCTGATCACGATTCTTTCCGAGAAGACGCTGCCCGTCCCGGAGCTGGGCCAGGAGGTGCAGGCCGTCCGCGGCTTCAACCTCATCGCCACCGCCAACGACCGCGACCGCGGGGTCAACGACCTGTCCAGCGCTCTGCGCCGGCGCTTCAACACCGTCGTCCTGCCGCTGCCCCTGACGCCGGAGGCGGAGGTCGACATCGTGTCGCGGCGCGTCGACCAGATCGGCCGTTCGCTCGACCTGCCGGCCGCTCCCGAGGGGCTGGAGGAGATCCGCCGGGTGGTCACGGTCTTCCGTGAGCTGCGCGACGGGGTCTCCACCGACGGCCGCACGAAGATCAAGTCCCCGTCGGGGACGCTGTCTACGGCCGAGGCGATCTCCGTGGTCACCGGCGGTCTCGCCCTGGCGGCGCACTTCGGTGACGGCGTGCTGCGGCCGGGGGACGTGGCGGCGGGCATCCTCGGCGCGGTCGTGCGGGACCCGGCAGCCGACCGGGTCGTCTGGCAGGAGTATCTGGAGACGGTGGTGCGCGAGCGGGACGGCTGGAAGGACTTCTACCGCGCCTGCCGCGAGGTGAGCGCATGACCCCGCTCCTGCTTGGGGTCCGCCACCACGGGCCGGGCTCGGCCCGGGCGGTGCGGGCCGCGCTGGAGGCGGCCGCCCCCGCGGCCGTGCTGATCGAAGGGCCGCCGGAGGGCGACGCACTGCTCCCGTTGGCCGCCGACGAGCAGATGCGTCCGCCCGTCGCCCTGCTCGCGCACGCCGCGGAGGATCCGGGCAGGGCGGCGTTCTGGCCGCTGGCCGAGTTCTCCCCCGAGTGGGTGGCCATCCGGTGGGCGCTGGACAACGGCGCTGCGGTGCGCTTCATCGACCTGCCCGCGGCGCATTCGCTCGCGATGACCGGGGAAGCCGGGCCAGGGCCCGAGGACGTCTCGCGGGACACGCCGGACGTGCGGGTCGACCCGATCGCCGTCCTCGCCGGAGCCGCCGGGTACGACGACCCGGAGCGCTGGTGGGAGGACGTCGTCGAGCTCAGGGGTGCCCGTCCGGCACCGGAGCGCGGCTCGGCGGACGGCGCCGCCGGCGGGACCGACCCGTTCGCGCCGTTCGCCGCCCTGGCGGAGGCCATGGCGGCCCTGCGGGAGACGTACGGCCACGGTGGTCACGACCGTGACCTCGTCCGTGAGGCCTTCATGAGGCTCCAGCTCCGCGCCGCGAAGAAGGAGTTCGGGGACGACGGCGTCGCCGTCGTCTGCGGCGCCTGGCACGTGCCGGCGCTCATGACCGCGACGACGGTCGCCGCGGACAAGGCTCTCCTCAAGGGGCTGCCCAAGGTCAGGACGGACATGACGTGGGTGCCCTGGACCCACCGCCGGCTGGCCCGCCGCTCCGGCTACGGTGCGGGCATCGACTCGCCCGGCTGGTACGGCCACCTCTTCGGCGCTCCCGACCGGCCCGTGGAGCGGTGGATGACGAAGGTGGCCCGGCTGTTCCGGGACGAGGACAGGGCGGTGTCGTCCGCCCATGTCATCGAGGCCGTGCGGCTCGCCGAGACGCTGGCCGTGATGCGGGGCCGCCCGCTCGCCGGACTGACCGAGACCGTCGACGCCGTCCGGGCCGTGATGTGCGACGGCTCCGACGTGCCGCTCGACCTCGTCAGGGACCGGCTCATCGTGGGGGACGTCCTCGGCGAGGTGCCCGACACGGCGCCCGCCGTACCGCTCCAGCGCGACCTGACCCGGCAGCAGCGCAGTCTGCGGCTCAAGCCGGAGGCACTCGAGCGCGAACTGGACCTGGACCTGCGCAAGGACACCGACGCCGCCAAGAGCCGGCTGCTGCACCGGTTGCGGCTGCTCGCGGTCGGCTGGGGCGAGCCGGCCGCAGGCCGGGGAAGCACCGGCACGTTCCGGGAGAGCTGGCGGCTGCGCTGGGAGCCCGAGCTGTCCGTGAAGGTCGCCGAGGCCGGCGTCTGGGGCACCACGGTGCTCTCCGCCGCCACGGCCAAGGCCGAGGCGCAGGCCGTCGCCGCGACGGCACTCGCAGAGGTGACCGCGCTCGCCGAGCAGTGCCTCCTGGCCGAACTGCCCGACGCGCTCCCCGTGGTGATGAAGGCCCTGGCCGACCGGGCCGCCCTCGACGCCGACGTGAGCCATCTCGCGCAGGCGCTGCCCGCGCTGGCCCGTTCCCTGCGGTACGGCGACGTGCGCGCCACGGACACGGCGGCCCTCGGCGAGGTCGCCGCCGGACTCGCCGAGCGGATCTGCGTCGGCCTGCCGCCCGCCTGCACCGGGCTCGACGCCGACGGTGCGGAGGAGATGCGGGGCCATCTCGACGGTGTGCACGCGGCCGTCGGCCTGCTGCCGGACGCCGAAGGCATCGGAGAGCGCTGGCGGTCCGTGCTGCGCAAGCTGTCCGGCCGGGACTCCGTCCCCGGGGTCGTACGCGGCCGGGCGGCCCGACTGCTGCTGGACGAGGGGCATCTCGCAGAGGAGGAGGCCGCACGCCTGATGGCACTCGCGCTCTCCCCGGGCACGGAGCCGGCCGCGGCGGCCGCCTGGATCGAGGGCTTCGTCGGCGGCGCGTCCGGCGGAGGGCTGCTGCTCGTCCACGACGAACGCCTGCTGGTGCTGGTCGACTCGTGGCTGACCGGCGTGTCCGCGGAAGCGTTCACCGATGTGCTGCCGCTGCTGCGCCGCACCTTCTCGGCCTACGAGCCGGGCGTCCGCCGCACGCTGGGCGAACTCGTCCGGCGCGGGCAGGGGACGGCGGCCGCACAGGCACGGACGGACGCCGGGATCCCCGGCTTCGGACCCGGCCTCGACACCGCCCGCGCGGACGCGGTGCTTCCCGTGCTGGGGCTCCTCCTCGGCATCGACGACAACGAGCTGAACGACCTGGCGGGAGTGGCCGGATGACTGCGAGCGTGAACGACGAGCGGCTGCGGCGCTGGCGGCTGGTGCTCGGCGGAGAGCCGGGTGCCGACGGCACGGGCCGCACCCTCACGGGCACCGACGCGGCGATGGACGGCGCGCTCACCTCTCTCTACGGCAGGTCCGCCGGAAGTGCCAATGGAGGCCGCAGCCAGAGCCGTTCGGCGGGCCTGGGGTCTTCCGCCCCGTCCGTAGCCCGCTGGCTGGGCGACATCCGTACGTACTTCCCGAGCTCCGTCGTGCAGGTCATGCAGCGTGACGCGATAGACCGGCTCGGACTGTCGGCGCTGCTGCTGGAGCCCGAGATGCTGGAGGCGGTCGAGGCCGACGTACACCTCGTCGGCACCCTGCTCTCGCTCAACAAGGCGATGCCCGAGACGACGAAGGAGACGGCCAGGGCGGTCGTGCGCAAGGTCGTCGAGGAACTGGAGAAGAAGCTCGCCACCCGCACCCGGTCCACCCTGACCGGTGCGCTCGACCGCTCGGCGCGGATCAACCGGCCGCGCCACCGGGACATCGACTGGGACCGCACCATCCGGGCGAACCTCAAGAACTATCTGCCCGAGTTCAACACGGTGGTCCCCGAGCGGCTCATCGGCTACGGCCGGGCGTCCCAGGCGGTGAAGAAGGAGGTCGTGCTCTGCATCGACCAGTCGGGCTCGATGGCCGCGTCCGTGGTCTACGCGTCGGTCTTCGGCGCGGTGCTGGCCTCGATGCGCTCCATCGCCACCCGGCTCGTCGTCTTCGACACCGCCGTCGTCGATCTGACCGACCAGCTCGACGACCCCGTGGACGTCCTCTTCGGCACGCAGCTCGGCGGCGGCACGGACATCAACAGGGCGCTGGCGTACTGCCAGTCGCAGATCACCCGCCCCGCCGACACCGTCGTCGTCCTGATCAGCGACCTCTACGAGGGCGGCATCCGCGACGAGATGCTGAAGCGGGTCGCGGCGATGAAGGCGTCCGGAGTGCAGTTCGTCACTCTGCTGGCGCTCTCCGACGAGGGCGCCCCGGCCTACGACCGCGAGCACGCCGCGGCCCTCGGAGCCCTCGGGGCACCGGCGTTCGCCTGCACGCCGGACCTTTTCCCGGACGTCATGGCGGCGGCCATCGAGAAACGCCCCCTGCCCATACCGGACATGGCAGCCCATCAGTAACAGGACGTGACATGGTGACCCATCGGTAACACGGGACTTGCGTTGCCCGGGGAGCTTCGTGCGAGCATCGTCGCGATCCCGGCTGACGCCGACCGAGAGAGAGCCCCTCCACCGTGACTGCCGCAGCGCTCCGCACCGCTGCCGTCCCGCGCACGCTGCGCCGGGCGGTGGCCGGTTCGCGGACGCTGCGCCTTCTGCTGCTTCTCGTTGGAGTTCTCACGCTGGGCCTGCTCTTCTGCGGCCAGGCCCAGGCGGCCGAGCCTCCGGCCGGTGACGTCACGGCCGAGGTCCAGGCAGGAGCCCGGACCGGGAGCGGCGCCGACACTGCCGCCGTGCCGGGGCCGGCCGGTGCGGGAGACGCCGTCGCCGCGCCGATCCCTTCGGGCACGTCGGCGGGGACGGCCGGATCACCCGGCTCCGCCGGACCGTCCACCGCCGCCGGGACCGCGGCCGCGGTGGAGCGCGCCGAGCAGCGGGCAGCACGGGAACTGCGGCGCGTGGCTGACGGTTCCCTGAGCGCCGTCGGGTCCACGCGAGCCGGGCAGGCCGTGGAAACAGTCCGCGAGGCTGCCCGTCCGGTCACCGACGGCGTGCGCCGGCTCGCCGGTCCGCTGTTCGCTCTCGTCACCGGCCCTCTGCCCGACGGCCGGCTGCCGGAACCCGGCGGCGCGCTGCCGGGCGGCGGTGGCGTCGTGCTCCCTGACGACCTTTCACCGCGGCAGTACGTGCCGGGCGGCGGGGCGTTCACCGTCGCGCCCGCCGGTATCGCCCCGGCGGCCGGCGACACGACCCCTTCCGTCGCAGGTCCCACCGGTGCCGCCGGCGCACCGGGCCGTGACTGCGGCGGCGCGTCCGGCGGTCACCCAGGCGCGGCGCGGGCCGAGTCCGCGCAGTCTCCCGCGCCCGCGCCGGCCCCTGTGGACCCGTGCAAGGACCGGCCGGGCGCCGTGCACCACTCCGGTGAGACGCACACGCCCCGTGCGGGCGACCAGCCGGCGGCCACCTCGGCCGGCGGCTCCCCTGACGCGTTCGCCCGCGGTCACGGCTGCCCGGCGGCAGAGCCGCCGACCCGCGACAGGCCGCGCGACGTCCTCGAATTCCCCGGCTAGGGCAGGCCTTCCCCCGCCTCCTGACCTGCCACGCGGGGGTGGGCAGGTCTGCCCGCCACTCCGGAGCCCTGTTCTCCGGACCGCCGAACGAATTCGAAGGAATCACCGAACATGCACAAGAACATCCGCCGCTCCATCGCGGTCGCGGCCACCGCCACCGGTATGTGGGCCCTCGGGACCGCCGTGGCCAGCGCCGACGAGGCGCCCGCCTCCGTGCCGCTGTCCACCCCGGACCAGGCCGTCGACGCCACCCTCGACGTGGTGACCGACGTGGACCCGGGCGCCGACGCGCTGCTGCCCGAGGCCGACGTCCAGGACGTGGCGACCGGTGCCGCGGACCAGGCCCGTGAGTACGTCGAGGGCGAGCTCCCCTCGTACGAGGCGCCGTCCGTTCCCGACGTCCGCCTGCCGTCCCCCGAGGCCCCGTCGGTGGACGTCCCCGCCGCCCCGGCCGTCGACGCCGACATCGACTACCTCTTCGGTCCCCTGTCCGCGTTCGCGCACGAGCTGGAGGAGGCCCCGGCCGCTGCCGAGGCCCGTGCACAGGGCGCGGTCGACGCGTCCGGCCCCATCGTCGACGAGACGTCCGCGGCCGTGCTGCCGCCCGTCGTCGCGACCGCCGTGGCCGGCGCCCAGCCGGTCGCCGCTCAGGCCGCCGGTGACGCGGGCGTCCTCGCCCAGGGCGTCGTCTCCGACGTGCAGCCGTTCGCCGGCGGCGTCGCCGGCCAGGTGCAGCCGTTCGCGACGGGCGTCGTGAGCGAGGTGCAGCCCTTCGCCGGCGGCGTCGCGGGCGAGGTGCAGCCGTTCGCGGCCGGTGTGGTCGCTGAGGTCCAGCCGCTGGTCGACACCGTGGCCGGCCACGTCCAGCCGCTCGCGCAGGGCGTCGGCGACAGCGCCGGCGACCTGGCCTACGGCCTGACCGGCCAGGTGGACCCGTTCGCGGCGGGCGTGGTGTCCGAGGTCCAGCCGTTCGCGCAGGGTATTGCGACGAACGTCACGGGCGACGCGGCGCCGCTCGCCGGCAACGCGGTCGGCGGGGTGCAGGACGTCGTCTCCGACGTGACCCCGAGCTACCTCCCGTACGGCATCTGAGCAGCCCCGCGCCGAGGCGCCCGTCAGGTGCCTGACCAGGCAACCAGCGGCAGGGGCGGGACGTCACCGGGGTTCCGGTGGCGTCCCGCCCCTTGCGTCGTGGGAGGCCTTCGGCCCCCGTCCGGCCGTATGATCGGGGTGCGCTCTGTGACCGTAATCACCGCTCAGGTGTGATCTGCGATTTAGGGGCGCACCTCCGGCGGGGATAACCTGCCAGGCGGACATGCCGCGCCCACGGACACCGTGTGTGCCTCCCTTGTGACAAGAGCAGTCACGTTGCCCTTCGCGGCACGCCCACGCAGACAACGAACCGCGATCATCAGAAAAGGGACGGACGCGCGTGGACCTGTTCGAGTACCAGGCGAGGGACCTCTTCGCCAAGCACGGTGTACCGGTGCTGGCCGGTGAAGTCATCGACACGCCTGAGGCGGCGCGCGAGGCCACCGAGCGACTGGGCGGCAAGTCGGTCGTCAAGGCGCAGGTGAAGGTCGGCGGCCGCGGCAAGGCCGGCGGCGTCAAGCTGGCCGCCACTCCGGACGAGGCCGTCGCCCGTGCGACGGACATCCTCGGGATGGACATCAAGGGCCACACGGTCAACAAGGTGATGATCGCGGAGACCGCTCCGGAGATCGCCGAGGAGTACTACGTCTCGTACCTCCTCGACCGCACCAACCGCACCTTCCTGGCCATGGCCTCCGTAGCCGGTGGCATGGACATCGAGGAGGTCGCCGCGACGACCCCCGAGAAGCTGGCGAAGGTGCCGGTCGACGCCAACGAGGGCGTCTCCATCGAGAAGGCCCGCGAGATCGTCGCCCAGGCCCAGTTCCCGGCCGAGGTCGCCGAGAAGGTCGCCGAGGTCCTGGTGACCCTGTGGAAGACCTTCATCGCCGAGGACGCGCTCCTCGTCGAGGTCAACCCGCTGGCCAAGGTCGCGAGCGGTGAGGTCATCGCCCTCGACGGCAAGGTGTCGCTCGACGAGAACGCCGACTTCCGCCAGCCGGACCACGAGGCCCTCGAGGACAAGGCCGCAGCCAACCCGCTCGAGGCTGCCGCCAAGGCCAAGAACCTCAACTACGTCAAGCTCGACGGCGAGGTCGGCATCATCGGCAACGGCGCGGGTCTGGTCATGTCGACCCTCGATGTCGTCGCCTACGCCGGCGAGGCCCACGACAACGTGAAGCCCGCCAACTTCCTCGACATCGGTGGCGGCGCCTCCGCAGAGGTCATGGCGAACGGCCTCGAGATCATCCTCGGCGACCCGGACGTCAAGTCCGTCTTCGTCAACGTCTTCGGTGGCATCACCGCCTGCGACGAGGTCGCCAACGGCATCGTCCAGGCCCTGGAACTGCTGAAGTCCAAGGGCGAGGAAGTCACCAAGCCGCTGGTCGTGCGCCTCGACGGCAACAACGCGGAGCTGGGTCGCAAGATCCTCTCCGACGCCAACCACCCGCTAGTGCAGCGCGTGGACACCATGGACGGCGCGGCCGACAAGGCCGCCGAGCTCGCCGCTGCTGCGAAGTAAGGGAAGAGGGATCTAGAACCATGGCTATCTTCCTGAACAAGGACAGCAAGGTCATCGTCCAGGGCATGACCGGCGCCACGGGCATGAAGCACACCAAGCTCATGCTGGGTGACGGCACCAACATCGTCGGCGGCGTGAACCCGCGCAAGGCCGGCACGTCCGTCGACTTCGACGGCACCGAGGTACCGGTCTTCGGCTCCGTCGCCGAGGCCATGGAGAAGACGGGCGCCGACGTCTCCGTCCTCTTCGTGCCGCCGGCCTTCGCGAAGGCCGCCGTCGTCGAGGCGATCGACGCCGAGATCCCCCTCGCGGTCGTCATCACCGAGGGCATCGCCGTCCACGACTCCGCCGCCTTCTGGGCCTACGCGAAGTCCAAGGGCAACAAGACCCGCATCATCGGCCCGAACTGCCCCGGCCTCATCACGCCGGGCCAGTCCAACGCCGGCATCATCCCGGGCGACATCACCAAGCCCGGCCGCATCGGTCTCGTGTCCAAGTCCGGCACGCTGACCTACCAGATGATGTACGAGCTCCGTGACATCGGCTTCTCCTCCGCCGTCGGCATCGGTGGCGACCCGGTCATCGGTACGACGCACATCGACGCCCTCGCGGCGTTCGAGGCGGACCCCGACACCGACCTGATCGTGATGATCGGTGAGATCGGCGGCGACGCCGAGGAGCGTGCGGCCGACTTCATCAAGGCCAACGTCACCAAGCCGGTCGTCGGCTACGTCGCGGGCTTCACCGCCCCCGAGGGCAAGACCATGGGCCACGCCGGCGCCATCGTCTCCGGCTCCTCCGGCACCGCCGCGGCGAAGAAGGAGGCCCTCGAGGCTGCGGGCGTCAAGGTCGGCAAGACGCCGACCGAGACGGCCAAGCTGGCGCGCGCCATCCTCGCCGGCTGACCTTTCGCAGCACATGTGCGGGCCCGCCCCGGGTGACCGGGGCGGGCCCGCACGCGTATCGGAACGAGCCTGTCAGCCGTGCAGCGGGACGAGGCGCCCAGGCCCGTTCGCCGGGTCCGAACGGAGCTTGTCGCGAAGCGCCTTGTCCTGATTCGTCAGCCGGGGCGGCCCGTACTGCGGTGCGGGTACGCCTTCGATCTGCTGGGCCGGCGAGAGCGGCGGATCGTACTGCCGTGGCGCCGTGACGAAGGTGAAGGCGGTCGCCGCGACGATCAGCGCGGTCGCCGCGACGGCCACCCGTGTCCACATCCGCGCCCTGCGCTCGCACCCGCTGCGCACGTCGCACGCCGGTGTCATGAGAGGTGCGGGCCCGGCGCAGGCCAGCGCCCCCAGCCGGTCCCGCAGCAGGCTCGTGTCCGCCAGTTCGGGGAGCCGCTCGGCCATGGCCTCACGCGCGTGCACGAGACGGTTCGCGGTGGCCGGGGTGCTCGCCTCCGTTTCCGCCGCTGTGTCCGGCAGTCCGAGCCCCAGGCCGTCGTGGAGCAGCAGCGCGCGGCGGTAGGAGGTGGGGAGTTCCTGCAGCGCCTCGAGCAGTTCCCGCCGGGGTTCCTCGGCGGGCGGTTCGTCGGGGTACCGGTGCGTGGGCCGCAGCCGGTTCCACGGGGACATGGCGTAGTCGTACGCGACCGCCCGCACCCAGCCCGCCGGGTCCCGGTCCACGGCGACCTCCGGCCAGCGCTGCCAGGCGTGGTGGAAGGCACGTTCGACCGACTCCTGGGAGAGCCGCCGGCGTCCGGTGAGCAGATACGTCTGGCGCACCAGGTCCGGGGCGGCGCCCGCGTAGAGCACGTCGAACGCCTCCTCCGGGCTGGGCGCCGGCACGGTCAGGGCCGCCGGGCCGAGGGAGCCGACGGCACGCGGGACCTCGGCGGAGGGCGCCGTCGCGGACGGCGGTCCGGGCCTGCCGACGGGCCTCGGAGGCAGGATCGTGGGCGGTTTCGCGGCGCGTTTCACGACAGGGCGGGGGCGGGTGTTCGCCGTGGGCTGCGCCGTGCGGGTAGGCCGTGCGGTGCGGACGCGGCCGTCTTCGCCCTGGGTCTCTTCGTCCCTGCCGTTCGGGTCCCGGTCTCCGTCCCCGCCGTCCTCGCCCCTGCCATTCAGGTCCCGGTCGTCCGTCAGTGGCCCGCCGCCCGGGGGGCTCTCCACGGTCTGCGTGTCGAGGGCGGCGAGCAGCCCGGCGTACGCCTGGCGTTTGCGCCCCCTGGGGTTCGTGCGTCCGGTCTCCCAGGACCGGATCGTCGCCCGGGTGACTCCCATCGTCGTCGCGACCTCGTCCTCGGAGAGGGAATTCGCCTCTCGGAGCCTGCGCCGTTCTTTCGGGGGCGGCAGGGGGGTTCCGGACGCGGAGCGGGTGATGCTCTCGGTCATGAAGGGCCCCTCACGGCACTGCACTCGACGAAAAAGCACATAAACGTATCTTGGGCGACACATCGGTCATTCGCCCGTTACATGGATAAAGCGCGTGTCGTTGGCAGCATGGCCGCGTGACCCAAGTGACCGAACAGAGCCACCCAGTGCCGCAAGCCCCGGTCGCCGTGCAGGGCGGCGCGTCGGTCGCGCTGGTCGCGTCGTTCGTACGCGGCGCGACGGCGGCCGGACTCGGGCTCGGCGTGATCACCGTGCTCGTGATGGTGATGTGGATCAGCTCGCCCTTCCCCGACAGCGACCCGTCCGACGCGCTGCACGTCGCGGCGGCGCTGTGGCTGCTCGCGCACGGCACGGAACTCGTGCGGACGGACACGCTCTCCGGGGCGCCCGCGCCCATGGGGATCGTGCCGCTGCTGCTCGTCGCCGTGCCCGTCTGGCTGGCCCACCGTGCGGCACGCGACGCCCTGGAACCGGCGGATGGCCGGCCGAGGCCGTCCGCCTGGAGCGCGCCGACGATGGTGGCCAGCGGTTACGTGATGGTCGGTGCGCCGGTCGTGCTCTACGTCGCCGGTGGTTCCTTCGCCGCCGACCCACTGAGCGCACTGGTCCATCTGCCGCTCGTGACCTTCCTGGCCGCGGCCACCGGGGCCTGGACCGCGAGCGGCCGGCCGCTGGGACCGTTGCCGGCCCGGGTGCCGCAGCGGCTGCGGGCGGCCGTCGCCCATGCCAGGGTGTCCGCCGCGCTGCGGTCCGCCGGCGCGGGCACGCTCACCCTGATCGTCGGCGGGGTGGTGCTGGCCGTGACCTCCACCGTCTGGCACGGGCGGGCCGCACAGGAGTCGTTCCTGGGCCTGTCCGGGGAGTGGTCGGGCCGGGCGGCCCTCGCTCTGCTGGCGCTCGCGCTGCTGCCCAACGCGGCGGTGTGGGGCGCCGCTTACGGGCTCGGGCCGGGCTTCAGCCTCGGCACGGGCGCGACGGCGGCACCGCTCGCGGCGACCGGCACGCCCGCGCTGCCCGACTTCCCGCTGCTCGCGGCGGTGCCGGGGCAGGGGCCCGGCACGCCGCTGCACTGGGCGGCGGTCGCGGTGCCCCTCGTCGCGGGCGTGGTGCTCGCCTGGTTCACGGTGGGAGCGGCGGCCCCGCGGCACGGTGAGCGCGAGAGCGCCTGGAGCTCCGGCGGGACCGCCCTCACGGTGCTGCTCGGCGCGGTCGGCTGCGCCGTGCTCATGTGCCTGCTCGCCGCGGCGTCCGGAGGTCCGCTCGGGACCGGCCGCCTCTCGGAGTTCGGCCCCGTGTGGTGGCTCACCGGCGGCGCCGCCCTGCTCTGGACGGCAGGCCCGGGTGTCCCGCTGGCGCTGGCGCTGCGGGCGTGGCGGCTGCGGACGCCCGGCCGGGGGCTGCGCGGGCTGCTGCGCCGTGGCGGCGCCGAGGTCGAAGGGCAAGGGGACGCGGTGCCGTTCGTGGAGGTACCGGCGACGTCCCCGGCGCCCTCGGCTCCGGCGGCGGGGGAGGAGCCGTCGGACACGGACCTCGACGGCGGGTCCGGCCCGCTCGACGACGAGTCCGAGCTGTACGACTTCCTCCCGGCGGACACCTGGACGGCCGGCGGGCCCCGTGAGGACCGCTGGACCGCGCTGAAGGAGTCCTCCGGCGGCCTGATGCCGGACTTCCCCCCGCTTCAGGTACCCGCACCACCGGCCGGGCCCGAGCCTGACTGCCGGTCCGAGTCCGACGCCGGGCCGGGGCCCGCCCCGGCGTCCCCGCCCGCCTCGCCGCCCATCTCGCCGTCCGCCTCGCCGCCCGCGTCGCAGACGGCGAAGGGCCCGGGCGGGGATCCGCCCGAGCCCTCCGAGGAAGCCGCCCACTGACCTGCGGCGCGGCTCCCGTGCGCTGTCGCGCGTGTTACTCCTTGACGCCCAGGACGCCCCGCAGGGGCTCCGGGAGCTTCTCGTTGCAGGCCAGCTGCCCCGACTTGGTCAGTGCGTCGTTCACACAGGTGTAGTAGTCGCGGTAGACCAGCTGCGCCGTGAAGGACGCCGCCACGATCAGCAGCGCGATGCTCGCCATGACGAGGCCGCTCACCGCCGCCGTGATCTGCGGCCTGCCGGGGGAGGCGGGCGGCGCGGACGCGGGAGCGTGCTGCGGGGCGGCCGGTGCGTTCGCCGGGGTCCCGCCCGTCGTCAGGGCGTCGGCGTCGACCCGGCGCCGGGGCTTGGCGCGCAGGGAGCTGATGCTCCAGTACAGCGCGAGGGCACCGAGCAACAGGGCGATCTCGGGGAAGTCGAACAGGGCGAAGAAGAACGCCCACATGCCCGACAGCAGCGCGTACCGTGCCCGCCGCTGCGCGGGGTCCGTCGGGTCCCAGCGCAGGCCGGGGGCCCCGGGACCGCCCTGGCCGCCGTTGCCGTCGGGGCGCGGACGGCCGCCGAAGCCGCCGCCCGAAGAGCGGCCGGGCTGGCGGCTGCTCCACTGGCTGCCCCAGTTCGAGCCCGAGCCCGATCCGGAGCCCGATTCCGAGCCGTTGTCCGAGCCGTCGCCGCCGGACCGGCCGGAGGACGAGGAGGAGTCGTCGTCGGACGACGGGTGGCGCGGTTGCCACGGCTGGTCCGGCCTGCCCTCCGGCGGCGGCGCGAAGGGGTTGTTGTCGTCCGTGGACTGGCGCTCCCGCGGCAACAGGAGGTCCGTACGACGGCGTCGGTCCGGCATCTGGTGAACGTCTTCCCCTCGTCATGCCCTTGATCGGGACCGCCTGGGCGCGGGCCCTGCCCCCAGACGCTACCTTCCGGCCACGCCCCCGTCCCGTGGGGGCCGTGCTGTGTGCCGGTATCGTTGCTGACGGTCGACCGCTTCGTAGAGTTCCCCGTATCCGGGGATGCGCTCCATTTGTACGACCGCACAAAGCTGCACCGTAAGCCGCACCGTAACGCGAAAAGAGTCCCCGTGGCCGCCGCCCGCATCGTCGTCCTGGTCTCCGGGTCCGGTACCAACCTCCAGGCCCTGCTCGACGCCATCGCCGCCGACCCCGACGGGTACGGCGCCCGGATCGTCGCCGTCGGCGCCGACCGCGACGGCATCGCGGGTCTCGAGCGGGCCGAGCGGGCCGGACTGCCCACCTTCGTGTGCCGGGTGAAGGACCACGCCACCCGCGACGAGTGGGACCGCGCACTGACCGCCGCCACCGCCGCCTACGAGCCCGACCTCGTGGTCTCGGCCGGCTTCATGAAGATCGTCGGCAAGGAGTTCCTCGCCCGCTTCGGCGGCCGGATCGTCAACACCCACCCGGCGCTGCTGCCCAGTTTTCCCGGTGCCCACGGAGTGCGCGACGCCCTCGCGTACGGCGTGAAGGTCACCGGATGCACCGTCCACTTCGTCGACGACGGCGTCGACACCGGCCCGATCATCGCCCAGGGCGTGGTCGAGATCCGGGACGAGGACGATGAAGCCGCTCTCCATGAGCGCATCAAGGAAGTCGAGCGCTCGCTGCTCGTCGAGGTCGTGGGGCGTCTGGCCCGGCACGGCTACCGCATTGAGGGACGAAAGGTAACAATCCCGTGACCGCCGAAGGTACGAAGCGCCCCATCCGCCGCGCACTCGTCAGCGTCTACGACAAGACCGGCCTTGAGGAGCTGGCCCGCGGCCTGCACGAGGCGGGTGTCTCCCTCGTCTCCACCGGCTCCACCGCCTCGAAGATCGCCGCGGCGGGCGTCCCGGTCACCAAGGTCGAGGAGCTCACCGGCTTCCCCGAGTGCCTGGACGGCCGCGTCAAGACCCTCCACCCGCGCGTGCACGCCGGCATCCTCGCCGACCTGCGCCTGGAGGACCACCAGCGGCAGCTCGCCGAGCTGGGCGTCGAGCCCTTCGACCTGGTGATCGTGAACCTGTACCCGTTCAAGGAGACCGTCGCCTCCGGCGCGACCCCGGACGAGTGCGTCGAGCAGATCGACATCGGCGGTCCGTCGATGGTCCGTGCCGCCGCCAAGAACCACCCCTCGGTCGCGGTCGTCACCAGCCCGGCGCGATACGCGGACGTGCTGACCGCCGCCCGTGAGGGAGGCTTCGAGCCGGCCGCCCGCAAGCGCCTGGCCGCCGAGGCCTTCCAGCACACCGCCGCGTACGACGTGGCCGTCGCGTCCTGGTTCGCCTCCTCCTACGCGCCCGCCGACGAGAGCGACTTCCCCGACTTCCTCGGCGCCACCTGGGAGCGCGAGAACGTCCTGCGCTACGGCGAGAACCCGCACCAGCCCGCCGCGCTCTACACCTCCGGCAGCGGCGGCCTCGCGCAGGCGGAGCAGCTGCACGGCAAGGAGATGTCGTACAACAACTACACGGACACCGACGCCGCGCGCCGGGCCGCGTACGACCACTCCGAGCCCTGCGTCGCGATCATCAAGCACGCCAACCCGTGCGGCATCGCGATCGGCGCGGACGTCGCGGAGGCGCACCGCAAGGCGCACGCCTGCGACCCGCTCTCCGCGTTCGGTGGCGTGATCGCCGTCAACCGCCCGGTCTCCGTGGCGATGGCCGAGCAGGTCGCCGAGATCTTCACCGAGGTCATCGTGGCCCCGGCGTACGAGGACGGCGCGGTCGAGGTCCTGGCCCGCAAGAAGAACATCCGCGTCCTGCGCGCCGAGGGCGCCCCGGCGAACCCGGTCGAGCTCAAGCCCATCGACGGCGGTGCGCTCCTCCAGGTCACCGACCGCCTCCAGGCGGACGGCGACAAGCCGGAGAACTGGACCCTGGCGACGGGCGAGGCCCTGTCCGCCGAGGAGCTGGCCGAGCTGGCCTTCGCCTGGAAGGCGTGCCGCGCGGTCAAGTCCAACGCCATCCTGCTCGCCAAGGACGGCGCCTCTGTGGGCGTCGGCATGGGCCAGGTCAACCGCGTCGACTCCGCGAAGCTCGCGGTCGAGCGGGCCGGCGAGGACCGGGCCCGGGGCGCGTACGCCGCGTCGGACGCGTTCTTCCCGTTCCCGGACGGCCTGGAGATCCTCACCGCGGCGGGCGTCAAGGCCGTGGTCCAGCCGGGCGGTTCGGTCCGCGACGAGCTGGTGGTCGAGGCGGCGAAGAAGGCGGGCGTGACGATGTACTTCACGGGGACGCGGCACTTCTTCCACTGAGCCGTGCGAGCACGGCGTGCGGCCCGCCGGTCGGATGGACCGGCGGGCCGCACGCGTGCCGCGGGCTCAGCTCATGAAGCGCGAGCACCCGCTGGCGTACACCCACTGGTGCGACGAGATGCTGTTGTTCATGTTGTAGCCGGTGGTGTACGTGTTGCGGGACAGGTTGTCGACGTACAGCTCGCCCCGCTTGAGGCAGTTGTAGCCGCCCGTGTAGCCCGCGTGACGGTAGAACGCGACGACGTCCTCGCCGCCGGAGTAGCCGCTGTTCATGACGGACGACGCGCGGTCGTTGTCGGACCCTGTGAACACGCCGGAACCGTCGGCCCAGTTGGGGTCGTCACCCTGCGTTCCGCCGAGGTACGCGCCGGAGCAGTCGTAGCCGTCCCAGGCGCGGACGTAGCCGTCACTGCCGCCGGGCCACGCGTTGTCGCAGCCGACCCCTGCCGGGGCGACCGGGGCCGCCTGGGCCGCCGTGGCGGGTGCGGCGAGGCCGACGGCCGCCAGGCCGAGCGCGGCGAGGGTCATGGTGAACTTGCGCATGATGAACTCCCGTTCGTCTTCGTGTGAGGTGGTGCGGGTGTGGGGGCCGCCCGTCAGGCGCGGGGGCCCACGATCTCCTCGGCACGCGCCAGGGCGTTCCGCTGGAGACGTCGGTGGGTGTCGAGCGCTTCGCGGTACTCGGGACGCAACGTGCCGATGTAGTGGGCCTGGCGCTGCCGGCCGACGGCTCTGAGCGAGCCGTCCCGGGCGCACAGGGCGTCGGCGGTGGCGATCTTCTTCTCGACGGCGAACGCCCTGTCCGGCGGCAGGTCCCGGGCCGTCCGCCGGGCACCCTCGCGGGCGGCCTCCGGGTCGGGGTAGGGGTGGCCGGCACGTGTCATGCATGCCGACCATGCCTTGACGGCCTGGCCGAACTGCTGGTCCCGCAGAAGATCCGCGACGTACAGCGGGCGGAGGTTGAGCGCCGCCTTCTCGGCCCGGAACCACGTCTTCTGGTCGCCGTACAACTGCTTCTCGGCCTCGCCGACGCAACCGCCGGTGCGTTTGCGGATGGTTCCGCCGCCGCCCGGCACCTCGACAGTGAGCACGGCGGCGTCCCGGCCGCCGTCCAGCGCGGTGTCGTAGAGCGCGCGCCGTTCGGCGGAGAGGCTGTTGCGATGGATGAGGTTCGGATTGTGCCGTCTGGCCCGGTCGCTCTTGGCCTCGATACGGCTCCCGTAGCCGTGCTCGCGGGCCCAGTCGGCGTCGTCCTGGACGTAGCCGACCGGGCGGCTCTCCTCCAGGGTGAGCGGCCGGTGTTCCGAGAACGGGAAACCGCGCCGGTTCATGCACTGCTTGACCAGGCGCTGTTCGGCGTCCGAGATCCGCAGCTCGTCGGCGTGGCCCAGCTCTGCGGCCGGGCCGTTCCCATCCGGATGCCGGCCCGGCGCGGCGGCGGACGCCCCCTGCCCGCCGTCCTCCTGTGTGCACCCGGCCGCCGCGGCCGCCAAGGCCGCCGCGACCGCACACGCGGCGATGAACCTGCCTCTCATGCCCTGCCCCCCGTTCGGCGCACCGCCCGTTCGGCGGTGCATCACCACCATCGCGCCGGAGCCGGGCAGGGGGTACCTCGTACGTCAGAGGGTGGCGGTCAGCAGGACTTGGCCCACGTGTGCGACAGGACGGAGGAGTCCACGGCGAGATCCTGCCGCTGTCCCTTCTCGACGCAGCCCAGGGGCTGCTGCAGTCCCGGCTTCGCGAAGTAGGTGACGTGGATGAAGCCCTTGGGGTCGGGCGTGCCGTTGTTGAAGAGGGAGCGGGGGCGGTCGGTGGACGCCCAGGAGCAGTCGTTCTCGCCGTCGAACCAGTCCGGGTCGTCGCCCTCCCAGGCGCACATCCTGCCTTCGCCGCCGGCCTCGGAGAAGAAGCAGACGGACCCCGGCTCACAGCGGTCGTAGCCCGTGGCCGTCTGTGCCGTCCCGTTGCCGCCGGCCGTGCTCGGGCTCGCGGTGGGCCCGGCGGCCGCGTCGGCGCGTGGCTTCGTGGCCGGGTCGTCGGCGACCAGCATCCGCACGCCGAAGCCGGCCGCCGCCAGGGCGAGTACGCCGGCCGCCACGGCGAGCAGCGGACGCCGCGCCCGTCTTCGGCGCGGTACGAGTCCGGCCGCCGCGTCCGCCGTCCGCCTCAGCAGGGACGTCGCGTCGTGCCTGGCCCGTTCCTCGTGCGTGCGGGCCAGGCAGTCCTCGACGATCTCCCGCCAGAGCGCGGGCAGTTCCGGGGAGAGCCGCAGTTCCTCCTCGCCGCGGGCGTAGCGCACGGCGGCGTCGCGGCGGGCCGCGGGGGAGCCTCCGGGCATGGGTAACGACCCGGTCAGGACCAGGTGCGCCAGAACGCCGAAGGCCCAGATGTCCGCGGTCTGCCGTACCTTGCGGCCGCGTTCGCCGATCTCCGACCACAGCAGCTCGGGCGGCGTGTAGTCGGCCGTCGCGAAGGCCGGCGCGTAAGCGTGGGTGCCCTCCAGTTCCGCCGCCATGTTGAAGTCGCCGAGGCGGGCGGTGCCGTCGGGCATCAGCAGGACGTTGCCGGGTTTGAGGTCGCCGTGCACCCAGCCCGCGCCGTGCAGTTGGTGCAGCCCCTCACAGACCTGCGTCAGCAGCGTGGGTCCCGCCTGCGGCCGGTTCTCCCTCGCGAGCAGTGTCTCGAGCGAGCCCTGTGCGGCCTCCAGCACGAGCACGGTGGCACCGTCCAGCTCGGGGTGGGCGGCGTCGTCGACCGTCAGCGCCTCGTACATCCGGATCAGGCGTGGCGAGCGCAGTCTGCTGAGCAGTTCCACTTCCCGTTCCGCGAGCTCCCGCAGATGCCGTAGCTGGCGTGGGGTGTGCGTGCCGGTCGGCAGGAATTTCAGGGCGGCCCGGGCCGGGCCGCCGGGCTCCGGAGCGGTGTGACGCGCCGCGTACACATTGCCGAACGCCCCGGCGCCCAGCGGTTCGTCGACGATCCACGCCCCGACGCGGTAGCCCGCGGGCACGGCGGCGATGCCGTACGGCCCCGGGGCGGTCATCGCACGGTCCCGCTCGTCGCCGCGACGGCGAGCGCCGGTAAATCGTCCTCGCGTACGAGGTCGAAGCGGAGTGCCAGCGAGACGAGGGACTCCTTCTTGCCGTTCAGCCGCGGCCCCTGGTCGACGGTGTCAGGACCGGGCTTGAGGCGCAGCTTCACCGCGAGATAGTCGATGTTCCACTGCACGGCCGCCCGGTTCGCCGTGGGCCACACCGGCCGCAGCCGCTCCACGACCTGCTCCACGGTGGGCAGCGGCGCGTGGAGCGCGCCGCGCAGGCGGGGCTCGCAGAGGGCCGTGAGCACCAGGAAGTAGCGCTTGGTGCGGTCCAGCGCGAAGGCCAGCGCGGTCGGTTCGCCGTCCGGGTCGGTCCCTTCGGCGTCGGCGTAGTCGTGGCGCGGGGCCCAGACGTCGAAGCTGACCGGTTCGTCCGCGGGCAGCACGACGCGGGAGAACTCGAACGGCACGGGTGCGCCGATGCGCCCGGGTGCGATCTTGATGTGCTCCCCGGCACCTTCCGGGTTCTCCACCACATAGGTGGACGTGCCGCTGAGGTTGCTGAGCGACCAGTAGGTGCCCGAGGCGGTGATCTCGCCCGCGGCGCGCGAGACGCACGGGTGCGGGATGGTCAGTTGCCGGCCGCCGCCGCCCGGCGCCGGTGTGCGGCCGAAGCGGAGCGTGTCCCCCGGTGCGAGCCTGATCTGTTCCTGTGCGGTGACGCAGGATGCCGGTACGACGACGATGCTGTACATCCCAATCCCTTTCCCCCGACGGAATCAGCGCCAGGGTAGGGACAGGTACGGGCAAGGGCACGGCGTTCGCCCGGTGTGGCACGAAAGTCGGCCGGCCGGAAAAGGCCGAAGGCCGTGAGACCCGGGGGTCTCACGGCCTTCGGCCGGTGCGGGGCGAGGGGCTCACACGCGCTGGCGGTTGAACCAGGCGCCACCGTCGGACTTGCCGACGAACACGGTCACGAGGATCGCCAGGACGGTGTGCACGAGGCCCACCAGGATGAACGGGTAGATGCCCAGGATGGCGGTGATGATGCCGAACACCATCGCCGCGATGCGGATGCCGTTGCCGCCGCTGCCGAACTTGACGGCGAGGACTATGGCGAAGACGCCCCAGGCCAGCACCAGCAGCGTGAGCAGCCACAGGACGCCCGACGAGTAGTCGGCGAGGTCCTGGAACTGGACGTCGTCCCTGAGCGCCGGGTCGTCCTTCGCCTTGCCGATGGCCACCGCGCTGAGCGCGAACAGGATCGTGCCGATCAGCTGGAAGCCGGCGATGATGTAGAGCATCACGCGAGCCGCCTTGACGCCGCCCGGCATCTCCTGCGGGCCGGTCGGGAAGCCGCCGCCGCCGTAGGGCTGGACCGGCGGGGCCTGCGGGTAGCCGTAGCCGGGCTGCTGGCCCTGCTGCTGGCTGTAGGGGTTGTTCGGGTCGCCGAAGCTCATGGCGGGTTCCTCCGTGTGGAAATGCGGGGACGACGCGGCCCGAGCGGAGGAACTGTGCTGTTATTACTGTTTTGCCCCCCGGCACTGCCCGCGGCACTGCGCGGCTCATCGTCGTCTGAGAGTGGACTTTTTGTCCAGCCGGTATCCACAGGTGTTGTGCAAGTGCAACCTCTCGGCCATCCGCCCGTCGAGACGGAGGCCGGGCGGATTGGAACCGGGACGGGTCCATCCGGGAGGATGGGGGCATGACTGCCCAGATTCTCGATGGCAAGGCCACCGCAGCCGCGATCAAGTCCGACCTGACCGCCCGGGTGGCGGCCCTCAAGGAGCGGGGGATCACACCCGGTCTCGGGACCCTGCTCGTCGGGGACGACCCGGGCAGCCGCTGGTACGTCAACGGCAAGCACCGCGACTGCGCGCAGGTGGGCATCGCGTCGATCCAGCGCGAACTGCCCGGGACCGCCACGCAGGAGGAGATCGAGGCGGTCGTACGGGAGCTCAACGAGAACCCCGAGTGCACCGGCTACATCGTCCAACTCCCGCTTCCCAAAGGCATCGACGCGAACCGCGTCCTGGAGCTGATGGATCCGGCCAAGGACGCGGACGGGCTGCACCCGGTGAGTCTCGGCCGGCTCGTGCTGGGCATCGAGGGGCCGCTGCCCTGCACGCCGTACGGCATCGTCCAGCTGCTGCGCCACCACGGCGTGGAGATCAAGGGCGCGAACGTCGTGGTCGTCGGCCGCGGCATCACCATCGGGCGGCCGATGCCGCTGGTGCTGACCCGTAAGTCGGAGAACGCCACCGTGACGCAGTGCCACACCGGCACGCGTGACCTCTCCGCCCACCTGCGCCAGGCGGACATCATCGTCGCCGCGGCCGGTGTGCCGCACCTGGTCCGGCCCGAGGACGTCAAGCCCGGCGCGGCCGTGCTCGACGTCGGCGTCAGCCGTGACGAGAACGGCAAGATCGTCGGCGACGTCCACCCCGGCGTCGCGGAGGTGGCCGGCTGGGTCGCCCCCAACCCCGGTGGCGTGGGCCCGATGACGCGCGCGCAGCTGCTGGTGAACGTGGTCGAGGCCGCCGAGCGCGCGGCGTCGGCCGAGTCCGCGGCCTGACGGGAAGAGGCTGACCCATGGTGGTACGCGCGGACAGCAGCGGCACCCGAGGGCCGGGCGACGGCGACGGCGCCCCGGGTCCGGACCAGGCCGTCCCGGACCGCACCGCTTCCGGCGAGGCCCGCACCGCTTCCGGCCGGGCTCGCACGGCTTCCGGAGAGGCCGCAGCGGAGGCGGTGTCCGGCACGTCCGCGGAGGCTGCCGGTACGGCGTCGCGCCCCGGCTCGGCCTCCGCGGCCGCCGCGGCCTCAACGGACGACGCACCCGAGGCTGCCGAGGACGGAGCGGGAGCGGGACCGGGCGACGGTCCGGCGGCCGACGGGCACCGGGTCGACGCTGACCCCGACCCCAGGGGCGGCTCGCGCAGGCCGCCCGCCGTCACGCTGGACACCGCCCGGCCCGAGGGCGGCGGGCGGGCCGCGCCCGGGGACGCGCCCGCCCCGGCACGGCAGTGGCCGCTGCTCGCGGTGCTCTCCCTGACGGGAGTCGGCCTGCTGATCGTCGGCACCAACGCCTTCGCCGACGCCTTCCGCGTGGGCACGATGCTGGTCGGCGCGGCTCTCCTCCTCGGTGCCGTGCTGCGCCGCGTCACGCCGTCCGTCGGCATGCTCGCCGTCCGCTCCCGTTTCACGGACATGATCACGTACGGGCTGCTCGGAACGCTGATCGTGCTGCTCGCCCTGGTGGCGCAGCCGAAACCGTGGCTGGACGTGCCGTTCCTCGAGGACGCGGTTCATTTCACGGTGCGTTAGCGCCCGGGTCCAAAGGGTCGGCCTCTCACGCGAGTAGCTTGAAGTCGAGATGGCCCGGTGTCACTCACCGTGACACCGGGCCGGTCGACGCGCGAGAGGGACGTTCACCCGATGGCCAAGATCAAGGTAGCCGGTCCCGTCGTCGAGCTCGACGGCGACGAGATGACCCGCATCATCTGGCAGTTCATCAGGAACAGGCTGATCCTGCCGTATCTCGATGTCGAGCTGATCCACTTCGACCTGGGCATCCAGCAGCGCGATGCCACCGGCGACCAGGTGACACTCGACGCCGCCGACGCCGTCAGGAAGTACGGCGTCGGCATCAAGTGCGCCACGATCGCGCCCGACGAGGCGCGGGTCGAGGAGTTCAACCTCAAGGCGATGTACCGCTCGCCGAACAGGACCGTGCGAGAGATCCTCGGCGGCGTCGTCTTCCGGGAGCCGGTGATCATGGCGAACGTCCCCGGAACCGTCGCCGGCTGGACGAGGCCGATCGTCGTCGGCCGGCACGCCTTCGGCGACCAGTACCGGGCCACCGATCTCAAGATCCCCGGCCCCGGCACCCTGACGATGACCTACACGCCCAGCGACGGCTCCGACCCGGTCGAGCTGGAGGTGCACGACTTCCCCGGGCCGGGCGTGGCGCTCGGCATGTACAACCACGACGACTCGATCCGCGACTTCGCGCGCGCCTCGTTCCGCTACGGCCTGGCCCGCGGCTGCCCGGTCCTGCTCTCCACGAAGAACACGGTGCTCAAGCGGTACGACGGCCGGTTCAAGGACATCTTCCAGGAGGTCTTCGACGCCGAGTTCAAGGCGGAGTTCGCCCGGGAGGGCCTGACGTACGAGCACCGGCTGATCGACGACATGGTGGCCGCCGCGCTCCGCGGGGAGGGCGGCTACCTCTGGGCGTGCAAGAACTACGACGGCGAGGTCCAGTCGGCGCTGATCTCGCAGGGGTTCGGCTCGCCGGGGCTGATGACCTCGGTCCTGATGTCGGCCGACGGCAGGACCGTCCTGGCCGAGGCCGCCCACGGCACGGTCACCCGCCACTACCGCCGGCACCAGCAGGGCCGGGAGACGTCCACCAACCCCATCGCCTCCGTCCACGCCTGGACGCGGGGACTCGCCCACCGGGGACGGCTGGACGGCACGCCGGAGGTGACCTGGTTCGCCCGGGTGCTGGAGCAGGTGTGCGCGGAGACCGTGGAGGGCGGACAGATGACCCGGGACCTCGCCCTGCTGATCTCGCCCAACCAGCCGTGGCAGACAACGGAGCAGTTCCTGGACACGCTGGACGCCGGTCTGCAGAAGAAGATGGCCGACCATCTGGCGCCGTGACCGCGCCGGGACGGATGCCGGAGAAGCGGCGCGGCGGAAACGGGCGACGGCGCCCGTCCTCTCCCCCGAGGGAGGACGGGCGCCGTCGTGCTTCAAGAGTCATGGACGCGCCAAATCCGTTCAAGGGACGACTGTGGCCTGTGGCACGGAAGTGACCATTCCGCCACGGTGTGATCGTCGTGCTACGGATGCGACACTGGGGCCGCATCCGAGGACCGTCGGCTGCACGGGGGGTATACAAAGCACATTCGGGGGACAAGGGGGAAGTACCAATGCCTCGTTGGAAGGAATTGCCCGAGGGGCTGGACCCGGAGGTACGCGAGTTCACCGGCCAGCTGCGCGGGCTCGTCGACCGCAGCGGACTGAGCATCGCGGCGGTCTCCGACCGCACCGGCTACAGCAGGACGTCCTGGGAGCGTTATCTCAACGGACGGCTTCTCGCGCCCAAGGGCGCGGCCGTCGCGCTCGCCGACGTGACCGGCACCGACGCCGGCCATGTGACCACCATGTGGGAGCTGGCGGAGCGTGCCTGGAGCCGCGCCGAGGCGCGCCACGACATGACGATGGAAGCGATACGGATCTCGCAGGCGCGTGAGGCGCTCGGCGGTGCCGGCGGCCCGGGCCCGACCATGCCGCCGGCCGCGCGGCCCGGCGGCGCGGGACGTGCCGGTGGGCCCAGGGACGCGGCGGGACGCGTGCCGGCGGGCGGGTACGGCCCCGGACCGCACGGCAGTACGGGAGGGCCCGCTGCCGACCCGTACGGCCGCCCCGCCGGCTCACCGCCGCAGGGCCTGCACGGGCAGGAAGGCTCCGGCGCGCCCGGCGCGTACGGCAACCCGCCCCGCCCCGGCGTGTACGGCGGCCCTGCCGGACCCGCCGACCCGGGCGCGTACGGCGGCCCCGCCGCGGACGGGCGTCCGGGCAGGCGCCCCCGTAAGGGCCCGTTCGTCGCGGCCGCCGTGGTGAGCGTGCTCATCGTGGCCGCGGGCGGCTGGTTCCTCGTCAACGGCGACGGCGGTGACGGACGCGAGGACCGGGCGACGCGGAGCCCTTCGGCCGCGCCCACCACCACCGCCCCCGAGCTGCCGGCCGGAGTGAAGTGCAACGGCGCCGACTGCGCCGGCCAGGACCCGGAAATCATGGGCTGCGGCGGCGAATACGCCAAGACCGTCTCGACGGCCACCGTCGGCACGGCGGTGATAGAGGTCCGGCACAGCCAGGTGTGCGGCGCGGCATGGGCCCGTATCACCAAGGCGGCCGTGGGGGACTCGGTGCGGATAGCCGTCGGCGGCAAGGCCCGGGCGAGCGCCCTGGTCAACGCCGACAAGGACGCGTACACCCCGATGGCGGCCGCGCCCGACCCGGCCGACGCCAAGGCGTGCGCCACGCTCACGACCGGCACGGAGGGCTGCACGACCGCACCGTGACCCACACCTTGTGGCGCGGACGGTGAGACGCGCCACAAGGGGGCGTGGATCGGTCCGTGCCCGGGTCGGATAGCCTGACCGCTGGAAATCTCTTCACGTCAAGATTCACCCCGGGCGTGGACGAGAGGTCCCGTACGAGGGGCAGTGTTGCCCACCGCCAGCTGTCTTACGGAGATCGCCATGACCCGCACTCCCGTCAACGTCACCGTGACCGGCGCGGCCGGCCAGATCGGCTACGCGCTGCTCTTCCGCATCGCCTCCGGCCACCTGCTCGGCGCGGATGTGCCGGTCAAGCTGCGCCTGCTCGAGATCCCGCAGGGCCTCAAGGCCGCCGAGGGCACCGCCATGGAGCTCGACGACTGCGCCTTCCCGCTGCTCAAGGGCATCGAGATCACCGACGACCCGAACGTCGGCTTCGACGGCGCCAACGTCGCCCTCCTCGTCGGCGCCCGCCCCCGCACCAAGGGCATGGAGCGCGGCGACCTGCTGTCCGCCAACGGCGGCATCTTCAAGCCCCAGGGCAAGGCCATCAACGACAACGCCGCGGACGACATCCGCGTCCTCGTCGTCGGCAACCCGGCCAACACCAACGCCCTCATCGCCCAGGCCGCGGCCCCGGACGTACCGGCCGAGCGCTTCACCGCGATGACCCGCCTGGACCACAACCGCGCGATCTCGCAGCTGGCCGCCAAGACCGGCGCCTCCGTCTCCGACATCAAGCGCCTCACCATCTGGGGCAACCACTCCGCCACCCAGTACCCGGACGTCTTCCACGCGGAGATCGCCGGCAAGAACGCCGCGGAGGTCGTGAACGACCAGCAGTGGCTGGCCGACACCTTCATCCCGACCGTCGCCAAGCGCGGCGCCGCGATCATCGAGGCCCGTGGCGCGTCGTCCGCCGCCTCGGCCGCGAACGCCGCCATCGACCACGTCCACACCTGGGTCAACGGCACCGCCGAGGGCGACTGGACCTCCATGG
Organism: Streptomyces sp. OZ13; assembly: GCF_052068155.1. NCBI lineage: Bacteria > Bacillati > Actinomycetota > Actinomycetes > Kitasatosporales > Streptomycetaceae > Streptomyces > Streptomyces sp. OZ13. Next base: position 79,097 of record NZ_JBQHCZ010000005.1, read on the forward strand.
GCATCCCGTCCGACGGTTCCTACGGCGTCCCGGAGGGCCTGATCTCCTCCTTCCCGGTCACCTGCAAGGACGGCAAGTACGAGATCGTCCAGGGCCTGGACATCAACGAGTTCTCCCGCACCCGCATCGACGCCTCGGTGCAGGAGCTGGTGGAGGAGCGCGACGCGGTCCGCGAGCTCGGCCTTCTCTGACCCCCGCGCCGCGGACGTCCGCGGCGTCCGGCGCACGCACCACGCCCCGGCAGCCCCGTGCTGCCGGGGCGCACGTGTGTGCGGGAACTGCGGGACCGGTTTCCGCAGTCTCGGCTGTCATGCGCGTGATGATGATCCTCCCGGCCCTGACCGAAGCGACCAGTCCGCTCTTCCGTCCCATCAAGTACTCGCTGTTCCCGCCGCTCGGTCTCGCGACCCTCGCGGGGTACCTCGACGAGTCGGACGAGGTGACGCTGTACGACGAACACGTCGAGCGCATCGACATCGAGTCCCTGCCCAGCCCCGACCTGCTGGTGCTCCAGCCGTACATCACATCGGCGCGCCGCAGTTACGAGATAGCCGACCACTTCCGCGCGCGGGGCGTGCATGTGGCGGTGGGCGGACTCCACGTCACCTCACTGCCGGACGAGGCCGCGCAGCACGCGGACACCATTTTCACCGGGCCGGGGGAGGAGCAGTGGCCGCTGTTCCTGAAGGACTTCCGCGACGGCGCGGCGGCCCGGCGCTACGACTCCACGGCGCAGCGCACCCTGGCCGGCCTCCCGCCCGTGCGCCGTGACCTGATCAAGCGTCACCTGTATCTCGTGCCCAACTCGATCGTCGTCTCGCGCGGGTGCCCGCACCACTGCGACTTCTGCTACAAGGACGCGTTCTTCGAGGGCGGCAAGTCCTTCTACACGCAGACCGTCGACGACGCCCTGTCGGAGATCGAGCGGCTGCCCGGCCGCCACCTCTACTTCCTCGACGACCACCTGCTGGGCAACCGGCGCTTCGCGGAAGCCCTGTTCGACGGTATGTCGGGCATGGGCCGCCTGTGGCAGGCGGCCGGCACGGTCAACTCCGTACTCCAGCCGGGACTTCTGGAGCGCGCGGTCGACGCGGGCCTGCGCAGCCTGTTCGTCGGCTTCGAGACCGTCAACGACGCGAACCTGGCGGAGCGCCGCAAGAACCAGAACATCGGCAAGGACTACGGCGCGGCGGTCCGCCGCCTCCATGACGCGGGCGTCATGGTCAACGCCAGCTTCGTCTTCGGCCTCGACCAGGACGGCCCGGACGTCTTCGACCGCACGGTGGAATGGGCGGTCGAGCAGGGCATCGAGACGGCGACGTTCCACATCATGACGCCGTATCCCTCCACGGGGTTGTGGAAGCAGATGGAGGCCGAGGACCGCATCGTGCACCGCGACTGGGACCTGTACGACACCCGCCATGTGGTCTACCGGCCCAAGGGCATGACCCCCCGGCAACTGGAGGACGGCTACTGGCGCGCCTACCGCGACTTCTACCGCTGGTCCAACATCTGGCGCGGCGCCTCCGCCCAGCCCGGCCCGCACGAGCGGATGCGGCACCTCGCGTACGCGGGCGGGTGGAAGAAGTTCGAGCCCGCGTGGGACATGCTGATCCGCTCCCGGCGTACGGTCCGCGCGATGCCCGCGCTGGAGCGCACCCTTGCCGCGTTCGGCGGCCGCAAGGCGGCGTGAGCCGCCGCACAACCGGGCCGGCGCCGTCACCGGCTGCCGGGCCCGGACCCCGGCGGTTCTGCCGGCGGTGGCCCGGCCCGGCGGCTCAGAAGTAGTCCCGCCAGCGGCGAGCCCGGCCCGTAGGCCCAGCGGCGGTCCGGCTCGGGGGCTCAGCGGGGTCCGCCGGCGGTGGTCCGGCTCTAGGCACCCGGCGACGGGTCCGCCGCAGCCAGTGGATGCCGGTACTCCGGCCCCAGCCAGTGGCTGCCGGTGCTCCGGCCGAGCAGGCGCCGCGCCGGGCCGCCGGGCCAGGCACGCGCGACGGCTGCCCGGCCCGGCGGCTCAGAGGTGGCCGGGGTTGAGGCGCGCACCCGGCGACGGGTCCGGCCGCAGCCAGTGGCCGTCGGTGCTCCAGCCGAGCAGGCGCCGCGCCCGGCCGCCGTCCGCCGTGCCGTCGCCGTCGAAACTCCCGCCCGCGACGACCAGACGCAGCCCCGCGAGCGCCGGGGCGAGGCGGGCGGCGACATGCCAAGGGTGACGAGCCGCTTCATCGTCCAGCTGACCGAGCACCCGCTGCTGTTCGTCCGCCGTGCACAGCGACAGGTGGAAGAGCATCTGCCGCCAGGCGTACGCCGCGTCCTTGATCGTCCCCAGCGGGCGGGGGTTGCCGTGGACCCGCGCAGTCAGCACGCACACGGTGCGGAAGCAGCGGCATGCCAGATCCGCCCAGCCGGGTTCCGGCAGGATCCCGGCGCGCAGCACCAGCGTCGCGAGATTGTGGGTGGTGAGGATCTGCGCCTGCTCGATGATCTTCCCGTTCGCCGCCACCGAGCCGTACCCGCCGGGGCCGGCCAGTTCCGTGCACAGCCTCGCGAAGCCGGGCGAGGTCCGTGCACCGTACGACCGTGTCAGCGCCTCGCCGGCCTCCACGACGGCCATGTTGCGGACGGCGGCGTAGTCGATCCCGTAGTAGCGCTCGTACAGCGTGCCGCGCAGCAGCTCGGCGGCGTCCCTGGCGGCCCGGAGGAACTTCGGGCCGAACGTTCCCATGAAGATGTCCGCGGCCAGCTCTTCCACCAGCGCAGCGCCCAGGTCCGCCTGGCGGGCGAGCACGCCGAGTTCGCGTACCAGCGGGTTGGGCAGCAGCGTGCCCGGGAACGCCTGAACGGCCAGCTCGCCGAGTCGGCGCAGCGCGGTCAGAGCGGGTTCCTCGGTGGCCGGCCCGCTCTCGCGCCGGTCGGCCACCGCCTGTACCCAGGGCAGCTCCTCGATCCGGACCTGCCGCTCGAGGTCGAGCAGCAGCAGGGAGCGCCGGTTGCGGAACGCCCGGTAGACCGCGGCCATCAGTGTGCGCAGCGACTCGTCCTCGTACGCCTGCGCCGTGGTCGCGGCGACCAGTTGCGGCACGAGCTCGGCCAGCACCTCGGCCGACGGCACCACGCCGCGTTCCACGAGGGTTCCGATCGGCGCGCTGAGCGCCGCCTCGACGACCTGACGGATCGCCGCGGGGATCTCCGCGCCTGCGGGCAGGCCCGTCTCCCTGTGCTCCTGCTGCGTCACCGGGGTGACGAGCGGAGCGACGTCCGCCGCGCCGACGTGCTGGGGCAGACCGGAGAGGCGGCTGAGCACGACCTGCGCGAGCGCGTGGTGCGAAGGCAGCGCCGCCTGGCCCGCCTGCCGGTGACGCAGGGCGGTGTGCCGTTCGGAGCCGGGCGTGCCGCGCTTGCGGACCATGGAGGTGACGGCGTGCCGCAGCAGGCCGAGCCGGCGGGCTTCCAGCGGCCGCCCGGCGACGGCCTCCTCCAGCGCGTCCCGCAGCACCGCCAGGTTCTCCTTGGGGCGGCGGTGCTTGCCGCAGAGCGTGTGCTCCTGTGCCAGCAGCCGGTAACGCCGCAGCAGCTCCGCACCGCGCTCGAGCCAGTCGCCGTCCGCGGGGATCTCACCCGGTCCCGTCGTCTCCAGCCAGTGCGCGAGCAGCTCGTCCGTGAACGGCAGCCAAACGGTCAGCGCCTCCCGCTGGGTCTCCACCGCCGTGTTCGTCCCGCGGCGGGCGAGTGCCTGGCCGACGTCGGCGACGGTACGGCGGTGCACGGCCAGGGTGTCCGGCCCAGGGACGTCCGACGGCCGGGGCAGGAACCGCAGCCGGCCCGCGAACGGATCGAGGGCGCCGACGAGTTCGAGCGCCCGCGGCACCTCGCCGGCGCGGACCAGCCACGCCACCGTGAGCAGCGCCGCCTCCTCCGGCACGGCCACCGAGTAGCGCCCGCTGTCCAGCAGGTCCCACAGAGTGACGAGGCCGGACTCGGTCAGGAAGTGGTCGAACAGCGCCCTGCGGTCGGCGGGCACGCCTGCCTCGCGGGCGGCCTCCGTCTCGTACGGCAGCAGGGGGCCGCCCGCGGCCGCGCTGCCGGTCGCGAAGCCGCCGTGGACGACCTCGGGGGTCACCCAGGCGGGGAAGCCGGCCACCGGCGTGCGGGAACCGATCCGCAGCCGCCCGTCGGCCATCCCGTCGAGCACGTCACGCCAGCGCCGCATCCGTTGCTGCGCGCGGGTGCGTGTCCCGGCGTCCTGGTGCGTCAGCGCGGTGGTGAAGGCCTTCGTCAACTGCCCGGACGCGTACGACGGCGCTGCGATGAGTGGCTGCTTCTCAGCGTTCTCGTTCATAAGCCGACGTGGCGGGTTCCGCCCCCGCGCCCTCCGGGTCCCGAGCCCGGCGCTCTGCTGCTGAGCTACACGTCGATGAGATCGAACGCTAGCCATGTGCCGGGCCGGCGGACAACGGATTTCGGTTCGGTGCGGGGCCGGTGGCGGACCTGTCGGGGCGTCAGCCCGCCGCCGCGGCCGCCGTCATCACCGTGACCGCGACCATCGCCGCCTGCATGTCGTGGATGGCCTTACGGAGGCTGTCACCCGCCCACTGGCCCTCGGAGACCTCGGACATCCGCGCGGTGAGCTCCTTGCGCGGAACGCCGGGGAAGGCGATGCGGTGCAGCTTCGCCGAGTGGATCAGTGCGATCAGACCCGCCGTCCGGTCGTCGGGGTCGTTCCCTTCGAGGACGACGGCGGTGAGGCGCTCGCGGAGCTCGCGCTCGGCGGCCCCGTCCGCCTCCGGGTAGCGCTTGACCGGGAAGAGACCCAGCACCTTGTGCTGCTCCTCCGCCACGAGACCGCGCTCGCGGAGGCTCTCGATCGTGGCGGTCACGGCCTTGGAGTGGTCCTTCGTCAGCCACTCCGTGACCTTCGGGGGCCTGCGCCTGCGGCCCGCCCAGGCCGCGAGCTGCTCGAGGCGGCCGTCGAGGAGGGGGACACCGGTGGGGGCCTGGTCCGTGACACGCACCCGGCCGTCGTCCACCGAGACCCGGCCGGCCATGACCAGGTCGAGCAGGATGCCCCCAGCCACGGCCCATCCGGCGGACTGCCGGTCCTTCGCCGCACCGGACTCGTCGTCCAGCGACAGCAGCATGATCTCCTCGCCCAGCGTGACCGCCATGCGGGCCCCCTTTGTTCGCTTCTGTATCGGGTGGTCTGATCATTGGGACGGCCGGGTCCGCCGCTCAGTTCCCCCGGTGGCACTCCGGCCGGCCGACCGCCGCCTTCAGCCCGTGGCGAGGCCCAGACCGTAGTACGTGACGCGGTAGTCGCCCACGTACGTGCCCTCACCGCCGACGATCAGGCCGGCCGGCTCCCGCACGCCGACCGCCTTCGCCGTGGCAACCAGCATCTCCGCCAGCGCCCGGCCCTTGGGCTCGCCGGGGCCGCCGGCGTCGACGCGCCGGACCGGGTCGTCGTCGTCCCACCTCTCGGCGGTGGCGGGGTGATCGGCGACCGTGCCCCAGCCGAGGGCCGCCGCGGCGGCGTCGTCGTCGGCGAAGCAGGCGATCGAGAGCCGTTCGCCGCAGGCGATGTCGAAGAGGAGCGGCGCGCCGTTCTCCGTGCGGCCGTAGACCGGCATGCCGATGCTGACGCCGAGCGCGGCCGTCTCGGCGGGCAGCGGGCCGAGGAAATCCGCCAGGGACGAGGTCACCGTCGCCCAGCTGCGGGCGGACCAGCCGCCGGGGAAATTCAGGCCGGCGTTGGCCGGGTCACGGCGGTGGCCGAAGTACCCGCTGATCGAGTGCTCCTCCCCGATCCCCTGGCGCCAGAACCAGTTCTCCGCCGGGTCGGTGGGCTGCAGCACCAGCTCGGGACCGTTCTTCCCGGCGCGCAGCTCCAGCGTGTTCGGCTCGCCGCGCCAGCGCAGGAACGGGTTGCCCCACAGGGGGCCGCTCGTGAAGAACGGACCCATCTCGCCGTGCGAGCCCATGACCGGCGCCTTGCCGAGTGCGGCGGTCAGCTCCTCGCGCACGGCCGCGAAGGCAGCCGCCTGGGCCGCGTCATCGGGCTCCGGCCGTCCCACTGGGATCACCAGCCCGACGTACTCCTCACCATTGGTGTAGCGCTCCTCGTACGTCCCGGCCCGGATCGGCCGGGCCTCGCCGGTCGCCGGGCCGGTGCCGAGGACGGGCCCTGTGGCGTCCTCGGTCCAGGTCCAGCCCAGCGAGGCGGCCATGGCCCGAAGTCCCTCCGTGCCCCAGCCGCCCGTGTCCGCGGCGACGAGCCGTTCCGCCAGCTCGGTGATCGGTCCCACTTCATGCTCCCCGTTGTCGTGCGCCGTGCGTCGTGCTGGTCCGCGTCAAGCGGGCGCGGGCGCACCCGTGTTGACGTGCACGGAGGCTATCCGGTCGAGATCGTCGAAGAGGACGTCGACCGTGCCTCCGTCGGGGAGACCCGCGCTCATCCGGTCCTCGGTGCGGCGTTGCGGAAGATCGTGGTGGCCGAAGTAGCCGGAGACGACCCGGCGTGCCGATCCGCCGACGAGGCCCGCGCCGGTGAGCAGGACGCGCGGCATCGCGATGGCGTCCGGTTCGGCGCGGGGAACCTGCGGATCGTCCGTCACCATGTAGGCGCGGCCGTCGGCGCTCGCCTGTACGCCGATGTAGCCGGCGGCGCCGAGCGCGCCCATCGCCGTGAACGCGAGGGTCTCGACGGCGCGGCGGGGGTCGTCGTGGGCGGCGAGGGGGACGAGCTCCTCGGTGAACTCGCTCAGGCCGTGAGCCTGCCCGTACGCGCGGAGCCGTTCCGCCGCCGCGACCACCGGCGAGCCGGCGAAGCCGGGGTTGGCCCAGGCCCACAGCCATGAATGCTCGTTGACGTCGAAGGTCCCGAGGAGCGAGATCCTCAGTTCCCGGCCGGACTGCCGGTACAGGCACTGCCCGAGGTCGGCACTCCACTCGCCGATCGGCATGAACTCGTTGAACGTCTCGAGTTGTTCCGCGCCCCAGGCGGCGTGCTGCTCGGTGAGGCTGAGGAACGGATCACTGAACTTCGCGGTCATGTACCTGACCCTACGAGGCCGACCGATCACGGCGTCGGGCGGGCGGTGACCCCGGTCACATTCGCCCTGTGATGCCCGTGTTGACCCGCCGCGGTCCCGGGGCCCGGGCGGCACCGGCACTTCGTGAGCCGGGTCACGTTCCGTGAACCGTTCCGCATGGTTCTTGGTTCCGGGGGCAGGCGGCCAGATCGCCGGGGTGTGACCGGTGGAGGACAAAACGGGAACGAAAGGCCATAACGCGACGTGTCGGCAGTACATCAGACCATCCATGTGGGCGGGGAGTGGCGTTTCGCGCTCTCCGGCGCCACCCGCGACATCATCGACCCCGTCGACGGGAGCGTCTTCGCCGTCGTGGCGGAGGGCGGTATCGCCGACACAGATGACGCTGTCGCCTGCGCGCGGGCCGCATTCGACGACGGCACCTGGCCGCGCACCCCTGTCGCGGAGCGGGCCGCGCTGCTCCGACGCGTCGCGGCCCTGCTCGAACGGGACCGGGAGAAGATCGGCGCGCTGGAGAGCCAGGACGCGGGCAAGACCCTCGAAGAGGGGCGTGTCGACGTCGACTGCGTACGCGACGCCTTCGTCTACTTCGCCGACCTCGTCATGAACGAGAGCGGCGGCCGTGTCGTCGACGCCGGGTCGGACGAGATCCACAGCGTGGTCGTGCACGAGCCCGTCGGCGTCTGCGCGCTGATCACCCCCTGGAACTATCCGCTGCTCCAGGCCAGCTGGAAGATCGCCCCCGCGCTCGCGGCGGGCAACACCCTGGTGATCAAGCCCAGCGAGATCACGCCGCTGACCACCGTGGCCCTGATCGAGCTGCTGATCGAGGCGGGACTGCCGCCCGGCGCCGCGAACATCGTCACCGGCGCGGGCGACCCCGTCGGCGCCCGGCTGGCCGAACACCCCGACGTGGACCTCGTGTCCTTCACCGGCGGGCTCGTCAGCGGCACGAAGGTCGCCCGTGCCGCGGCCGACAGCGTCAAGAAGGTCGCCCTCGAACTCGGCGGCAAGAACCCGAACGTGGTCTTCGCCGACGCCTGCACCACGCCCGACGACTTCGACACGGCCGTCGACCAGGCGCTCAACGCCGCGTTCATCCACAGCGGGCAGGTCTGCTCCGCGGGCTCGCGGCTCATCGTCGAGGAGTCGCTGCGTGAGCGGTTCGTCGCCGAACTCGCGCGCAGGGCCGAGAAGATCCGCCTCGGGCGCGGCACCGACGAGGGCGTCGAGTGCGGCCCCCTCGTCTCCGCCCAGCAGCTCGCGAGGACCGAGGAGTTCGTGGCCTCCGCGCTGGCCGAGGGCGCGGTGCTGAGGGCGGGCGGCGAGCGGCCGGAGGGGCCGGGCTTCTTCTACCGGCCCACCGTCCTCGACCACTGCCACCGCTCCATGCGCGTCATCCGCGAGGAGATCTTCGGCCCCGTCCTGACGGTCGAGACCTTCCGCACGGAGGAAGAGGCACTCGCCCTCGCCAACGACACCGAATACGGCCTCGCCGGCGCCGTCTGGACGTCCGACGCCGGACGCGCACGCCGGATGGCGCGGCTGATGCGGCACGGCACCGTCTGGATCAACGACTTCCACCCCTATCTGCCGCAGGCGGAGTGGGGCGGCTTCGGCAAGTCGGGCACCGGCCGTGAGCTGGGGCCCGCCGGCCTCGCCGAGTACCGCGAGGCGAAGCACATCTACCAGAACCTCGCCCCGCGCCCCGTGCGCTGGTTCGCGGGCTGAGGCAGGGAAACACACCATGACCGACCACATTCACGAGTACGACTATGTCGTCGTCGGCGGCGGCACCGCCGGTTCGGTGATCGCCTCCCGGCTCACCGAGGACCCCGGCGTGACCGTCGCCGTCATCGAGGGCGGCCCGAGCGACGTCGGCCGCGACGACGTGCTGACCCTGCGGCGCTGGATGGGCCTGCTCGGCGGTGAGCTCGACTACGACTACCCGACCACCGAACAGCCGCGCGGCAACTCGCACATCCGCCACAGCCGCGCCCGCGTGCTCGGCGGCTGCTCCTCCCACAACACCCTCATCGCCTTCAAGCCGCTGCCGTCCGACTGGGACGAGTGGGCCGGGGCCGGTGCGAAGGGCTGGGACGCCGCGGCCATGGACCCGTACTTCCACAAGCTGCGCAACAACATCGTCCCCGTCGACGAGGCGGACCGGAACGCCATCGCCCGCGACTTCGTCGACGCCGCTCGGACCGCCCTCGAAGTGCCGCGGATCGAGAGCTTCAACGAGAAGCCCTTCCACGAGGGCGTCGGCTTCTTCGACCTCGCCTACCACCCCGAGAACAACAAGCGCTCGTCGGCGTCCGTCGCCTATCTCCACCCCTTCCTCGACCGGCCGAACCTGCACATCGCCCTGGAGACCTGGGCGTACCGGCTGGAGCTGGACGGCACCCGCGCCACCGGGGTGCACGTACGCGCCAAGGACGGCGAGGAGCGGACCGTACGGGCCCGCCGCGAGGTGCTCGTCTGCGCGGGCGCCGTCGACACGCCCCGGCTGCTGATGCACTCCGGCATCGGGCCGCGCGCCGACCTGGAGAGGCTCGGCATACCCGTGGTCCACGACCTGCCGGGCGTCGGCGAGAACCTGCTCGACCACCCCGAGTCGGTCATCGTCTGGGAGACCCACGGGCCCATCCCGGAGAACTCCGCGATGGACAGCGACGCCGGGCTGTTCGTACGGCGCGACCCCGCGTCCGCGGGCCCCGACCTGATGTTCCACTTCTATCAGATCCCCTTCACCGACAACCCGGAGCGCCTCGGCTACGAACGCCCCGCGCACGGCGTGTCGATGACCCCCAACATCCCCAAGCCCCGCAGCCGCGGCCGCCTGTACCTGACCAGCGCCGACCCCGAGGTCAAACCCGCCCTCGACTTCCGGTACTTCACCGACGAGGACGACTACGACGGCCGAACGCTCGTCGACGGCATCCGGATCGCGCGTGAGATCGCGAAGCAGGAGCCGCTGGCGGGCTGGCTGAAGCGGGAGGTCTGCCCGGGCCCCGAGGTCACCTCCGACGAGGAGATCAGCGAGTACGCGCGCAAGGTCGCGCACACCGTCTACCACCCCGCCGGTACCTGCCGGATGGGTGCGGCCGACGACGAACTCGCCGTCGTCGACCCCGATCTGAAGATCCGCGGCCTCACCGGCGTCCGGATCGCCGACGCGTCCGTCTTCCCGACGATGACGGCCGTCAACCCGATGATCACCGTCTTGATGATCGGGGAGAAATGCGCGGACCTGCTGGGAGGTAATGCCTGATGAGTACGCCGCCGACACCTGTGTTCTCCGTACGCGACCTGTGGAAGGTCTTCGGCCCGAAGGCGGGCCGGGTGCCCGCCGACCCCGAGCTGGGGGCCCTCGACGCCGCCGCCCTGCGGGAGCGCACCGGCTGCACCGCCGCCGTGCGTGACGTCTCCTTCGACGTCCGCAAGGGCGAGGTCTTCGTCGTCATGGGCCTGTCCGGCTCCGGCAAGTCGACGCTGGTGCGCTGCCTCACCCGGCTGATCGAGCCGACGTCGGGCGCCATCTCCATCGACGGCGAGGACGTCATGTCGATGGACGCCGGACGGCTGCGCGAACTGCGCCGTCACCGCGCGTCCATGGTGTTCCAGCACTTCGGGCTGCTGCCGCACCGCTCGGTGCTCGACAACGTCGCCTACGGACTCGAGATCCAGGGCGTCGGCCGTGCGGAACGCCGGGAACGGGCGGCGGAGTTCGTCACCAAGGTCGGCCTCGAGGGCATGGAGTCCCGCCGACCGGGCCAGCTGTCCGGCGGCCAGCAGCAGCGCGTCGGCCTGGCGCGGGCGCTGGCGGTCGACCCCGAAGTCCTGCTGTTCGACGAGCCGTTCAGCGCGCTGGACCCGCTGATCCGCCGCGACATGCAGGAGGAGGTCGTGCGGCTGCACCGCGAGGAGGGCCGCACCATGGTCTTCATCACGCACGACCTCAGCGAGGCGCTCAAGATCGGCGACCGGATCGCGCTGATGCGCGACGGCCGAATCGTCCAGCTCGGCACCCCCGAGGAGATCGTCGGCGAGCCGGCCGACGAGTACGTGCGCGACTTCGTCCGCGATGTGCCGCGCGAGCAGGTCATGACCGTGCGGACGGCCATGCGTCCCGCCCTGGCGGCGGAGGCGGAGGCCGGCCCGGCGCTCGCCCCCGGGGCGACCGTCTTCGAGGCCATCGAGGCCGTCGCCCGCACCGGCGAGACCGCGCGCGTCGTCGAGGACGGCAGGTGCCTCGGGGTGGTGGACCACGCGGCGCTGCTCGGCGTGGTCGCCGGCGTGCCCGGCGGCAAGGCGGTGGCCGCATGACACGCACCACGCGTACGTGCCTCCACCGGGCGGCCGAGGGGCGGTGGCCGCGATGACCGCAGCCGTCACCACTCCCGCTTCCGGCAAGACTCCTGACAACGCTCCCGACACGGCACCCGAGAAGACGAAGGCGCCCGGAAAGGCCGGCCGTCCCGCCACGGGAGGGTCCTTCCAGGACCTGATGCGTCATCCCGTCAAGGGCAAGCTGCTGGTGATCGCCGCGCTCGCGGCCGTCCTCGTACCGCTCTCGGCGGTCGTGTGGGGCAGCGGCCCGTGGCCCGGCGCGCTGAGCGTCGACATCTCCGGTCCGCTCGACGACGCCAACAAGTGGGTCATCGACAACCGGGACAGCCACCCCCTGTTCCTCTACTTCCTGCTGCACCTGTCCAACACGGCCACCGATGCCGTCAGCGGCGTCTACACCGTGCTCGACACGATGGGCTGGACCGGTGTGTTCGCCGCCGGCGTGCTGTTCGCCTGGCGCGCGGCCGGGCTCGGCCGCAGCGGTGTCAAGGTCGCGGCGACGGCCTTCGGCGCGTTCGCCGTGTGCGGGCTGCTCGGCATGTGGGACGCCACCCTGCTCACCATCGCCCTGATGGTGGTGGCGGTGACCTGCGCCGCGCTGCTGGGCGTGGTCATCGGACTGGCCGCGGGGCTCTCCGACCGGGTCGACCGCCTGCTGCGGCCGGTGCTCGACACCATGCAGGTGCTGCCGGCCTTCGCCTACCTGCTGCCGTTCGTGCTGGTCTTCGGCACCGGCACGCCCGCAGCCCTGTTCTGCACCGTCATCTACGCTGCCCCGCCGATGGCGCGCCTGACCACGCTCGGTCTGCGCGGCGCCGACCCCGCGGTGCTCGAGGCCGTCACGTCGCTCGGGGCGAGCCCCTGGCAGCGGCTGCGCACGGCCCGGCTGCCGCTGGCCCGCCGGCAGATGCTCCTCGGCCTCAACCAGACGATCATGATGGCGCTCTCGATGGTCGTCATCGCCGCGCTCGTCGGCGCGGGCGGCCTCGGCGAGGAGGTCTACTCGGCCCTGTCCACCGTGGACGTGGGCAAGGCGCTCGCCGCCGGCATCCCCATCGTGCTGATCGCCGTCTGGCTCGACCGTACGACCGCCGCCGCCGGCGACCGGATCGGCCGGAGCACACCCGGTGGCGGCCTGCTGCACGGCCGCTCCGCCTGGGCGCTGGCGGGCGGCGGCGTCGTCGCGGCCGTGCTGCTGCGCTTCGTGGCCGGCACGGCGTGGCCGGAGGGCTGGACGTTCGCCATCTCCACGCCCGTCAACAAGGCCCAGGTCTGGATCACCGAGAACCTGTCGTCCGGCATCCCGGTGCTCGGCGGCACGGAGACATGGTCCGAGCACTTCACCCTGTGGGTCCTCAACCCCATGAGGGACGGCCTGACCGCGCTGCCGTGGTGGGCGGTGCTGCTGCTGGTCGCCGCCCTGGCCTGGCTCGTCGGCACCTGGATGACGGCACTGACCGCCACGCTCGCCATGGCCGCGATCGGCGTGCTCGGCGTGTGGACGAAGTCCCTCGACACGCTCTCCCAGGTACTCGCGGCGCTCGTCGTCACCCTCGTCCTCGGCGTGCTCGCGGGCATCGTCTGCGCCCGCGCGGGACGACTGGAACGCTGGCTGCGGCCGGTGCTCGACGCCATGCAGACGATGCCGCAGTTCGTCTACCTCATTCCGGTGGTCGCCCTCTTCGGAGTCGCCCGCGTCTCCGCGATCGTCGCGGCCGTCGTGTACGCGCTGCCCGCGGTGGTCCGCATCACCGCCCAGGGCCTGCGCGAGGTCGACCCCGCGGCACTGGAGGCGTCCAGGTCGCTCGGCGCGTCCACCCGGCAGCAACTGCTCAGGGTCCAGCTGCCGCTCGCCCGCCCCGCGCTCCAGCTCGCCGTCAACCAGGGGGTCGTACTGGTCCTGGCCGTGGTCGTCGTCGGCGCGCTCGTCGGCGGCGGGGCCCTCGGCTACGACGTCGTCAAGGGTCTCTCCCGCGGCGAGATGGGTCTCGGAATGACGGCCGGAGTCGCGATCGTCTGCCTCGGCCTCGTACTGGACCGGATCACTCAACCGGCCCGCAAGCGCGGCTGAACGGCCCCGCGCCGCACTCCGGCGCCTGCGCCCGCCCCGTACCACTCACCTCCCTCACTCACAGCAGGAGCACCACCATGAACCGCACCAGAACCCTCCGCACCGTCGCCGTCGCCGCCGCCCTCGGCGCGCTCTCCCTGAGCGCGTGCAGCGCCGCGGAGACCGGCAAGAGCCAGGACGCGGCCGGCGGCGAGAAGACCGTGAAGCTGACCGTCCCCTCCTGGGTCGGCGCGCAGGCCAACACGGCCGTCGCGTCCCACATCCTGGAGGAGGAGCTCGGCTACAAGGTCAAGACCCAGCAGATGGGTGAAGTGCTCGCCTGGGACGCCCTCTCCAAGGGCGACATCGACGCGATCATGGAGGACTGGGGTCACCCCAAGGAGGAGAAGCAGTACGTCGAGGACCGCAAGACCGTCGTGAAGGGCGGTGACCTCGGTGTCGAAGGCCACATCGGCTGGTTCGTGCCGAAGTACTTCGCCGACAAGCACCCCGATGTGACGGACTGGAAGAACCTCGACAAGTACGCCAAGGAGCTCGCCACCGCGGAGAGCGGCGGCAAGGGTGAACTCCTCGAGGGTTCGCCCGACTACGTCACCAACGACGACGCGATCATCAAGAACCTCGGGCTGAACCTGAAGACCAACTACGCCGGTTCCGAGGCGGCGCAGATCACGGCCATCCAGAAGTACGTGAAGGAGAAGAAGCCCTTCCTGACGTACTGGTGGACCCCGCAGTGGCTGAACGCGCAGGTCGACCTCGTCGAGGTGAAGCTGCCCGAGTACAAGGAGGGCTGCGACGCCGACCCGAAGAAGATCGCGTGCGCCTACCCGAACACACCGCTGCAGAAGTTCCTCAACGCGGACTTCGCCAAGAACGGCGGCGAGGCGGCCGAGTTCCTGAAGAACTTCAAGTGGACGACCGAGCAGCAGAACGAGGTCGCGCAGATGATCGCCGGGGCGAAGATGAGCCCCGAGGCGGCGGCCGAGAAGTGGGTCAAGGCCAACGAGGCGACCTGGAAGCAGTGGCTGCCGAAGAAGTGACACCCGCGGTCCCGCCCGCACGGGCGGACCGCGTCCGGTGCCCCGCCGGCCCGACGGCCGGCGGGGCACCGCGCCTTCTCACGCGCTCCGGCGCACGGACTCCGCGGACTTCGCCAGCTGCACCGCCGACAGGAGGCTGAGGCCGGGAGCGGCCTCGCGCAGCGCCTTGATCGCCTCGACCGAGTCCGCCGGGCCGCGCACCCCCGCCGCGTCCATCCGCTGCCCCACCCAGCGGGCCCGCAGCTCCTCGTCCGTCGCCGCGGACGCCTCCGCGACGACGGCCAGGGCGCGCTCCAGCCCCGGCCGTTCCTCCGGCGCGGCCTGCTCCAGCGCGGCGTGGAGGGCGGCCTCGATGCCTTCCGCGTCGCGCAGCACCACCACCGACAGTTCCTTCTTCGTGAGTCCGAGCATGAGGTGATCGTCTCCCGGGAACGGCCGGGAGCAACCGGAGTTGAGCGTCTTCAGAGCTTGGCCGGACCCCGCCCGTACAACTCGCGGGCGATCTCCGCCACCACCGCCTGTGCCCGCCGGTGCAGACCGGGGCCGAAGGTGATCCGGGTCGCGCCCAGCCGGCCGAGTTCGGCCAGCGGCGGGTCCGACGCGGGCGCGGACACGTTGATCGGTGCGTCGGTGGCGGCACGCAGCAGCGGCAGTCGCGCCGAGGGCACGGTGATCGGGTAGACGCAGTCGGCGCCCGCCTCGACATACAGCCGGATGCGGGCCACGGCCTGCTCGGGATCGTCCACCCCGCGCAGGAACGTGTCGACGCGGGCGTTCACGAACAGCTCGTCACCCGCCTCCGCACGGACCTCGGCCAGCCAGTCGGCGTGCGCCCGCGGGTCTTTCAGCCGCTTCGTCGAGCGGTCCGTGTCCTCCAGGTTGCAGCCGACCGCGCCCGCCTCCAGGAGCCGCGCCACCAGCTCCTTCGGCGGCAGGCCGTAGCCGTCCTCGACATCGGCGCTCACGGGGACGTCGACGGCACGTGCGATGCGGGCGACGGCCGCGAACATCTCGTCCGCGGGCGTCTCGCCGTCCTCGTGGCCGAGGGACGCCGACACGCCCGCGCTCGGCGTCGCCAGGGCGGGGAAGCCGGCGTCGGCGAAGGCGCGGGCGCTCGCCGCGTCCCACGGTCCCGGCAGTACGAGCGGGTCTGCGGCCTCCCGGCCGTGGTGCAGGGCGCGGAACGCCCCCGCTGTCGCGGTCATCGCGTCCCCGTCAGTGCTTCAGCGAACCGGGCGTGTAGTGGCCGGGAACCAGGCGGGCGGTCACGCCGAAGCGGTTCCAGGCGTTGATGACAGTGATGGCCGCGACGAGATGGGCCAGCTCGGTCTCCTCGAAGTGCTTGGCTGCCTTCTCGAAGACCTCGTCGGGCACGAAACCGTCGGTGAGCACGGTGACCGCCTCGGTCAGCTCGATCGCTGCGATCTCCTTCTCCGTGTAGAAGTGCCGCGACTCGTCCCAGGCGCTGAGCTGCACGATCCGCTCCACCGACTCGCCGGCCGCGAGCGCGTCCTTGCTGTGCATGTCGAGGCAGAACGCGCAGTGGTTGATCTGCGAGGCGCGGATCTTCACCAGCTCCAGCAGCACCGGGTCGAGGTGCCGGCGGGCGGCCTGGTCGAGCTTGACCATGGCCTTGTAGACGTCGGGAGCCAGCTCCATCATGGCCAGGCGGGGGGTGTGCTCCGGGGCGTTGATCTCGTTCGTGGTCGTCATGGGCTCGACCCTAGAGGCTCGGTGGCGCAACGGTATGGTCCATTTTCATGACGGAATCCTGGTCCACTTCCGGTACGGACCTCCACCTCGAGGTACGCGGACCGAGGCTGAGGCAGGGCCTGACGGACGCGCTGCGGGAGGCCGCCCGCACCGGCAGGCTCGCACCGGGAACCCGGCTGCCGTCGTCCCGCTCGCTCGCCGCCGACCTGGGCATCGCCCGCAACACGGTCGCCGACGCCTACGCGGAACTGGTCGCGGAAGGCTGGCTCACCGCACGGCAGGGATCCGGCACCCGGGTGGCCCGCCGCTCCGCGCCCCGCAAGACCGCACCCGGCACGGCGAGCACCCGTCCGGCCCGCGGCCGGCCCGCCTACAACCTGCTGCCCGGCAGCCCCGATCTCGCGTCCTTCCCCCGTGCGGAGTGGCTCAAGGCGGCCCGCCGGGCGCTGGACGCCGCTCCCCACGAGGCCTTCGGTTACGGAGACCCGCGCGGACGCGTCGAGTTGCGGACCGTGCTGGCCGACTACCTGGCCCGCGCGCGCGGCGTGCACGCGGACCCCGAACGCATCGTGATCTGCTCCGGTTTCGTGCACGGGCTCATGCTGATGGGCAAGGTGCTGCGGCAGCGCCGGGTCAGGGAGGTGGCGGTCGAGTCGTACGGACTGGACGAGCACCGCAACGTGCTGACCGAGGCGGGACTGCGCATCCCGGCCCTCCCCTTCGACGAACTCGGCACCGACCCGGCCGGGTTGGGCGAGGGCGGGCTACGGGGCGTCGGCGCGGTGCTGATGACGCCCGCCCACCAGTTCCCCGTCGGGATGCCGCTGCACCCGGACCGGCGGACCGCGGCCGTCGACTGGGCCCGCAGGACGGGCGGCCTGATCCTCGAGGACGACTACGACGGGGAGTTCCGCTACGACCGCCGGCCCGTCGGCGCGCTCCAGGGCCTCGACCCGGAGCGCGTCGTCCACATGGGAACGGCGAGCAAGTCCCTGGCGCCCGGACTGCGGCTGGCGTGGATGGTGCTGCCCCAGAGCCTGGTCGGGGAGGTGCTCGCGGCCAAGGGCGGCGTCGAGTGGACGTCGAGCTCGCTCGACCAGCTCACCCTGGCCGAGTTCATCGCGTCCGGCGCCTACGACCGGCATGTGCGGGGCATGCGGCTGCGTTACCGGCGCCGCCGCGACCATCTGGTGCGGCAGTTGGCGGAGCGCGCCCCCGGCGTCCGGGTGAGCGGAATCGCCGCCGGGCTGCACGCGGTCCTCGAACTGCCGCCCGGAACCGAGCAGTCCGCCGTGCGGGCCGCGGCCTGGCACGGTCTGGCCGTCGAGCCGATGGGCCGCTTCCGGCATCCGGACGCTCCACCGCGCGGCGACGCGCTCGTCGTCGGATACGCGACCCCGCCGGACAGCGCGTGGTCGGGCGCGCTCGACGCGCTGTGCCGCTCACTGGCGTGAGCCACGCCCCGCCGGGCGCGTCACGGCCTCGTGTACGCGGGGCCGGGCCGGGCTCCCGCCGGGCCAGGCCCGTCGGTCAGGTCGTCGGCGCGGTCCGGCTCGGCGCGGTCCGGTCGGTCAGGTCGTCGGCGCGGACGTGTGTGCGGGTCGGTCCGTCAGTACCGCCCGGAGCTGGGCAAGGCCCCAGTCCAGGTCCTCCTCGCTGATCACCAGCGGCGGAGCGATCCGGATCGTGGCGCCCTGGGTCTCCTTCACCAGCACACCGCGATCCATCAGTTTCTCCGACACATCCCGGCCGGTGCCGCGGTCCGGCGCGACGTCCACACCGGCCCACAGCCCGCGTCCCCGCACGGCGGTCACCGCACCCTCGGCGGCCAGCAGGCCCAACTCCCGGTGGAGACGCTCACCCAGCTCGGTGGCCCGCCGCTGGAACTCGCCGGTGCGCAGCATCGCCATCACCTCCAGCGCGACGGCGCACGCCAGCGGGTTCCCGCCGAACGTCGAACCGTGCTCACCCGGCCGATGGACGCCGAGCACCTCCGCCGAGGACACCACCGCCGACACCGGGACCACACCGCCGCCCAGCGCCTTGCCGAGCACGTACATGTCCGGCACCACGCCCTCGTGCTCGCAGGCGAACGTCCTGCCCGTACGGCCCAGGCCGGACTGGATCTCGTCCGCGACGAACAGCACGTTCCGCTCGCGGGTGAGCGCGCGGACGCCCGGCAGATACCCGGCCGGCGGCACCAGCACCCCGGCCTCGCCCTGGATCGGCTCCAGCAGCACGGCCACCGTGTTCTCGGTGACCGCCGCGTCCATCGCGGTCAGGTCCCCGTACGGGACGATCTCGAACCCGGGTGTGTAGGGGCCGTGGTCGGCCCGCGCCACCGGGTCGGTCGAGAAACTGATCAACGTGGTCGTCCGGCCGTGGAAGTTGTTCGCCGCCACCACGATCTTGGCCATGTTGTCCGGCACCCGCTTGACCCGGTACCCCCACTTCCGGGCGGTCTTGACGGCCGTCTCCACCGCCTCCGCACCGGTGTTCATCGGCAGGACCGTCTCCATCCCGCACAGCTCCGCGAGCTGGGCGCAGAACTCCCCGAACCGGTCGTGATGGAAGGCGCGCGAGGTCAGCGTCACGCGTTCCAGCTGCGCCTTCGCCGCCTCGACGAGCCGGCGGTTGGTGTGCCCGAAGTTGAGGGCCGAGTATCCGGCGAGCATGTCGAGGAAGCGGCGTCCCTCGACATCCGTCATCCAGGCGCCGTCCGCCGAGGCGACGACGACCGGCAGCGGGTGGTAGTTGTGCGCGCTGTGCGCCTCCGCGGCGGTGAGGGCGGATGTCGAGCTCGGCACGGGGCCTCCGATCGTCGGGACGGACCTCCGGCGCCGGCGCGGCCGGCGCTCACCTCCATCGTCGCTCTCCGGCCGCGGCTCGCAGTGTGGACGACACCGCGCGGCGGCCCGGCGGGCCGCTACTGTGGGCGGCACGCGCGGCGACTGGCGTACGGGGAAACGACCCCGAGGAAGCCGTGCGCGGGCTTTCGCACGAGGTGTCGCCCCGCCTGGGCACCCCGGGAACACGACCGACGACCACGGATCGCCCCGGAGGACCATTCCGATGACCCTTCCCCTCTCTCACCCCGCTCTCTCCACGACCGACCCGGAGCTCGCCGCTCTCGTGGGCGCGGAGGAGCAGCTCCAGTCCGAGACGCTGCGGCTCATCCCCAGCGAGAACTACGTCTCCCAGGCCGTGCTCGAGGCCTCCGGCACGGTGCTTCAGAACAAGTACAGCGAGGGCTACGCCGGCCGCCGGTACTACGAGGGCCAGCAGAACATCGACCAGGTCGAGCGGCTCGCCGTCGCCCGCGCCAAGTCGCTCTTCGGCGTCGAGCACGCCAACGTCCAGCCGTACTCCGGCTCGCCCGCCAACCTCGCCGTGTATCTCGCCTTCGCCGAGCCCGGTGACACCGTGATGGGCATGGCTCTCCCCATGGGCGGCCACCTCACCCACGGCTGGGGCGTCTCGGCCACCGGAAAGTGGTTCCGCGGCGTCCAGTACGGCGTACGCCAGGACACCGGCCTCATCGACTTCGACGAGGTGCGCGAGCTCGCCCTCAAGGAACGGCCCAAGGTCATCTTCAGCGGCGGCACGGCGCTGCCCCGCACCATCGACTTCGCCGCCTTCGCGGACATCGCCCGGGAGGCGGGCGCCGTACTCGTCGCCGACGTCGCGCACATCGCCGGTCTGATCGCGGGGGGCGCCCATCCTTCGCCCGTGCCGCATGTCGACGTCGTGTCCACCACCACCCACAAGACGCTCCGCGGGCCGCGCGGCGCGATGCTGATGTCCCGTGAGGAACACGCCAAGGCCATCGACAAGGCGGTGTTCCCCGGGCTCCAGGGCGGTCCCCACAACCAGACCACCGCCGCCATCGCCGTTGCCCTCCACGAGGCGGCGCAGCCCTCCTTCCGTGATTACGCCGCCCAGGTGGTCGCCAACGCCAAGGCACTCGCCGAGGCGCTGCTCGCGCGTGGTTTCGACCTGGTGTCCGGCGGGACCGACAACCACCTGATCCTGATGGACCTCACCTCCAAGGACGTCCCCGGCAAGGTGGCGGCCAAGGCGCTCGACCGGGCCGGGATCGTCGTCAACTACAACACCGTCCCTTACGACCCGCGGAAGCCGTTCGACCCGTCCGGCATCCGCATCGGCACGCCGTCCCTGACCTCCCGTGGCCTCGGCACGGAGCACATGGCCGCCGTCGCCGCGTGGATCGACCGGGGCGTCACCGCGGCCGGCAAGGGCGACGAGGACGAGCTCGCCACGATTCGCGCCGAGGTGGCCGACCTGATGGCCGCGCATCCGGCACCCGGCCTTTCTGCCTGAGCCGTCGCAAGCCGGGCCGCGCCCGGCCACCCTCGCGCCGCGCCGGCCGGGCCACCCCCCGGCCACGCGGCGCCGGGCCGGGCCGGGCCGACGAGGCCCCGCCCCGACGCGCCGCCGCGTCGCTAGGAAGCGTCCAGTAGTTCTTGGCGCGGCCCCGGGTCGCCGGTGCCACGGCGGAGCGGGAAGGACGGCAGCAGCCGACTGAGGAGAAGAGCGAGGGCCGCGCCGGCCGCCAGGCCCGGTATCGACCACCACCAGCCGGTCGTGGCGGTCGCCGCCGCCGCCGGCCGGGGCCGGTCCTCGGCCGGCGGCGTGGCGGGGGACTCGGCCGACGCCTCCTCCGTCGCGCCGGCATCCTGCTCCCAAGGCGCCGGGTATCCCGCGGCTCCACCCCCGGACGGCGACTTCTCACCCATCAGTCCCAGCTCGCGGAGCAACTCGACCAGCTCGCCGGGCCGCTGCGCCGTGTGCCAGGTCCCCTGCTCCCCGCCGCTCTCCGTCGAGGTGTGTATCCACACGGTGTCGCGCGCCTCGCCCGGATACAGCCGGTCGACCCGCCACGGATCCACATCGTGGACCATCCACGTCACCGTGATCTGCCGTGTCCCCATCGCCATGTCGAGGGACGGCGGCCGCTCCTTCGTGCCGTCGGAACCGGTCGGCCCCAGCAAGTCGGTCAGCGTCCCGTACTCCTTGTCGGAGTAGTACAGCGAGGCCGTCTCGCCGCTCTCCGGAGAGGTGAGGAACACGCTCGTCGGCCCGCCGGCTGCGGCCACGGGCGCGAACACCCACGTCAGCGCGAACAGGACCGTCAGTGCGGCAACTCGTCGTAGCAGTCGCATACTTCCCCCAGCCGACGCACGGCCCGGACCCTCCGCACCCGCGTCATCTCTGGTACACCGCCCGAGCGCCTCAGGTTCCGTCCCGGCGGGGAAATCTTTGACGGATATTGCGGATCTCGCGGACTCGCCAATCTCGCCGTTCGAGCCGGTCTCACCGACCACCCGACCCCGTGACCAAGCGCCCACGCGGCCACGCACCCACGCGCCCACGCGCCCACCGGTTCACCGCACCACCGTCCCGTGGCGCTCGCGGACCGTGCGCGGCCGTCAGAGGGCCGACTCGGCGATCTCCTCCGCCCGCGGCACCGACGCCACACCCTCCAGGCGCAGCGTGGTCACGGCGTCGGCCGTGGTCCACAGCAGCGTCGGCCCCGCCGTCCGCTCGGCCTGGACCCAGTCGTCGCCGTGGGCGTCGATCATCATGAAGCGCAGCCGGTGCGGTTCGGAGAACCACAGCCCGGTCGACTCCGGCGTGCCCGTCCCCGTCCCGTCGTCGCCCAGCATCAGCCACTGCGGCATCAGCCTGGCCTGCTTGGCGAAGCCGATGTCGAGCCGCGCCGGGAACTCGTCCAGCCGGACCGTCCTGCCGTCCTCGCGCCAGCACAGGCTCACCACCGAACGCCCCTCCGGCCCCACGGCCACCGAGACCGCCTCCGGGGTGCCCAGCGCGCCGGGCACCCTGGGCGTGAACCCGGCCCGCCGGCCCGCCTCCGCGAGTCCGACCGGGTCCTCGCACCACGGCACGGCCGAGGCCTTCGACGGCCGGGCCGTGGGGTCGTGGCGCACCTCGACCCCACCGAAGCCGAACCAGTCGGCGACAGCCGCCCGCACGGGCGGGGTCAGCACCAGGACGACCAGCACTCCGGACAGGCCCACCGACAGCGCGCGCCACCGCCGGCGCAGCCACCGCACCGCCCGCCGCCTGCGGGTGACGGCCGGGGCCCACGGGCCGCTCAGCGCCACCACCTCCGGCGTGGCCGGGGTCGCGGCCGACTCGGCGAGGAGCTGCGCCAGGACCCGTTCCGCCATGGTCCCGCCGTCCACGTCCGGGATGCGGAGACCGCGCCCCAGCCCGCGCAGCTCCTCCGCCAACTCCTCGTGCCCGCCGTGCGCCGACCCGGGCTGCTCGCGCCCGTCGTCGTGCCCCTCATGCCTTCTCTCGCGCCGCTCCTGCCCGTCGTGCGCCGGCGCCCCTGGTGCCTCCGCGCGGTCCTCACCGGCGCCCACGCCCCGCTCCTCGCGTCGCTCCTCGGCCCCGTCAGCCATGCCCCTCACCTCCCTCACCGCTTATCAGCTGCCCCAGCCGTGCCAGGGCGCGGTTCAGCCGGGACTTGACCGTGCCCCGCGGGCAGCCGATAGCTTCCGCCGTCTCCGCCTCGTCCATCTCCAGCAGATAGCGGTAGGTGACGACCTGTCGCTGCTCCTCCGTCAGCTCGGCCAGGGCCGCGAGCAGCACCCCGCGCCGCTCCCGCGCGACGGCGGCCAGCGCCGGATCGGCCGACTCGGGTATCAGCGGCTCGGGTCCCAGCAGCAGTGCCTCCCGGCCGGCGACCGCCCGCAGCCGCACCGCCGAACGCACTGTGTTCCTCGTCTCATTGGCGACGATCCGGAGCAGCCACGGCCTGAACGCCGCCCCTTCCCGGAAGCGCCCCAGCGCCTGATACGCCTTGAGGAACGAGCTCTGCACCACGTCCTCCGCGTCCGCGCCCGCTCCGAAGGCCACCGCCGCCCGCAGCGCGACCGCCGTGTGCGCGCGGACCAGCTCCGCGTACGCCTCCGGCTCTCCGGCGCGCACGCGGGCGATCACCGCGCCCTCGGCATCGACGAGGCGGCCCCCCTCCGGACCCCGCTCGAGGGTCCCCTCCCGCGTCCTCACACCATTGATACACCGGCGGCCGGAGATCGGTTCCGCACCTGAGAGAATGGTGTGCATGGCCTCATCCCGACCCCGCGCGCTCTCCGGTATCCAGCCCACCGCCGGTTCGTTCCACCTCGGGAACTACCTCGGCGCCATCCGCCAGTACGTCGCGCTGCAAGAGACCCACGACGCCTTCTACATGGTCGTGGACCTGCATGCGATCACCGTCCCGCAGGACCCGGCGGAGCTGCGTGCCAACACCCGGCTCGCCGCCGCCCAGCTGCTCGCGGCCGGTCTCGATCCCGAGCGCTGCACCCTGTTCGTGCAGAGCCACGTCCCTGAGCACGCCCAGCTCGGGTGGGTCATGAACTGCCTCACGGGCTTCGGTGAGGCCTCGCGCATGACGCAGTTCAAGGACAAGTCCGCCCGGCAGGGCGCCGACCGTGCCACGGTCGGTCTCTTCACGTACCCGATCCTGCAGGTCGCGGACATCCTGCTGTACCAGGCGGACGCGGTGCCGGTCGGCGAGGACCAGCGCCAGCACGTCGAGCTCACCCGCGACCTCGCGGAGCGCTTCAACGGCCGCTTCGGCCGGACGTTCACCGTCCCCGCGCCGTACATCGTCAAGGAGGTCGCCAAGATCTACGACCTCCAGGACCCGACGATCAAGATGAGCAAGTCGGCCTCCACGCCCAAGGGCCTGATCAATCTCCTCGACGAGCCGAAGACGACGGCGAAGAAGGTCAAGAGCGCCGTCACCGACACCGACACGGTGATCCGCTTCGACGCCGAGGAGAAGCCGGGCGTCAGCAACCTGCTCACGATCTACTCCACCCTCACGGGTACGGCCATCGCCGATCTGGAGCAGAAGTACGAGGGCAAGGGCTACGGTGCGCTCAAGACGGACCTGGCCGAGGTGATGGTCGACTTCGTCACACCGTTCCGGACCCGTACGCAGGAATACCTGGACGACACGGAGACGCTGGACTCGGTCCTGGCCAAGGGCGCGGAGAAGGCCCGGGCGGTCGCGGCGGAGACGCTGGCCGACACGTACGACAAGTTGGGATTCGTCCCCGCCAAGCACTGAGCCGGAAAGAGTCGGAGGACCTGTGTCCAAGGACTCTGGCCACAGCGAGGGTGCAGCCGCCACACTGGCGGCTGCACACCCACTCACCGATCCGTACCGAGGACTGAGGAGAACGACGTGGGGACCGTAACGCTCGGCGTTTCGATCGCGGTCCCGGAGCCCTACGGCAGCCTGCTCCAGGAGCGGCGCGCGGGCTTCGGTGATCCCGCCGCGCACGGCATTCCGACTCACGTCACCCTGCTGCCGCCCACCGAGGTCGATTCGTCGCTGCTTCCCGCGGTGGAGGCGCACCTCGCGTCCGTCGCCGCCGCCGGCCGGCCCTTCACGATGCGGCTGTCCGGCACCGGCACGTTCCGCCCGCTGTCGCCCGTGGTCTTCGTCCAGGTCGTCGAGGGCGGCTCCGCCTGCACCTGGCTGCAGAAGCGGGTGCGTGACGCGTCCGGGCCGCTGGTGCGCGAACTGCAGTTCCCCTATCACCCGCACGTCACGGTGGCGCACGGCATCTCCGAGGAGGCGATGGACCGGGCGTACGAGGAGCTGTCCGAGTACGGCGCCGAGTGGACCTGCGCCTCCTTCGCGCTCTACGAGCAGGGCGCGGACGCCGTGTGGCGCAAGCTCACCACCTTCGCCTTCGGCGGCGGCATCTCCGGTGTGCCCCCGCAGGGCGCACCGGTCGACGACCACGTCACCACCCTCTGACCCGGCGCGCCGGTCACCGCGCGTAGCGTTCGACGCCGTTCCGGCGTGCCGCCTGCCTGCGTGGCGTCACGGCGGGTAGGCGTAGCCCATGGACTGGCTGATCAAGCTTCCCGTCGTGGGCCCGATGGTGCAGCGGCTGATGCGCACCCATGCCTGGCGGTCGTACGAGACGCTCGACCGGGTCCACTGGACGCGCCTGGCCGCCGCGATCACCTTCCTGAGTTTCCTGGCGCTCTTCCCGCTGATCACCGTCGCGGCGGCGATCATCGCCGCCGCGCTCGACCAGCAGGCGCTGGACAAGCTGGACGACAAGATCGCCGAACAGGTGCCCGGCATCTCCGACCAGCTCGACATCCAGGCACTGGTGGCCAACGCGGGCACCGTGGGGGTCGTCGCCGGCGCGCTGCTGCTGCTGACGGGTGTGGGCTGGGTCGGCTCGATGCGGGAGTGCCTGCGGGCCGTGTGGGAGCTCGACGACGAGGACGAGGGCAATCCGGTCGTCCGGAAGATCAAGGACGTGGGGGTGCTCGCCGGTCTCGGCGGCACCGGCCTCGCCTCGTTCGCGGCCTCCGCGCTCGCTTCCATGACCGTCGGCCGGACCGCCGAACTGCTCGGCCTCGACGAGGGCGGCGTCGGCGGGGTGCTGTTGAAGATCGCCGCCGTAGCGGTCGGTGTGCTGGCGACCTTCCTGATCCTTCTCTACGTGCTGACCCTGCTGCCCGGGGTCCAGCCGCCGCGCCGTCGTCTGTTCGTGGCCGCGCTGATCGGCGCGGTCGGTTTCGAACTGCTCAAGCTGCTGCTCGGCGGCTACATCAGCGGGGTCGCCTCGCGGAGCATGTACGGCGCGTTCGGCGTGCCGATCGCCCTGCTGCTGTGGATCAACTTCACCGCCAAGCTGCTGTTGTTCTGCGCCGCCTGGACGGCGACGCAGAGCAAGGAGGAGCCCGCCCGGCCCGCTACGGACGAGGCGCGCGACGCACCCGGTCCGGCAGCGGCCACCGGCGCTTGATCAGGAACATCGTGGTCCCGAGACCTGCCAGCACGGCGCCGGCGACGCTCAGCGCGACGCCGAATCCGCTCGAGCCGGTCTGTGAGGCGGCGACCGGGTCGGCGGAGCCGTCCTTGTCCCCGTCGTTCTTGACGGGCTGCGGGTCGAGGGACGCCGCAGGCTCCGCCGACTTCGGCGGGACCAGCTCACCCACCGGCTGCACCTTGCCGGCCGCCGCGAAGCCCCAGTCCAGGAGCCTGCCCGCCTCCTTGTAGACGGCCTGGCTCTCGCCCGAGTCCGGGTTCATGACGGTGACGAGCAGCACCTTGCCGTTGCGCTCCGCGACACCGGTGAAGGTCGAGCCGGCGTGCGTGGTGCTGCCGTTCTTCACGCCCGCGATGCCCTTGTACGGGCTGATGCCGCTCGCCCCGGTGAGCAGCCGGTTGGTGTTCTGGATCTTGAAGGTGCCGCGCTTCTTGCCCTTCTCCTGCTCGCCGGGGAAGTCGGCGCTCACCGTGGAGCAGTACTCGCGGAAGTCCTTCTTCTGCATGCCGCTGCGGGCGATCAGCGTGAGGTCGTAGGCGGACGAAACCTGGCCGGGGGCGTCGTAGCCGTCGGGTGAGACGACCTTGGTGTCGAGTGCCTGGAGCTCCTCCGCGTGCGCCTGCATGTCCGCGACCGTGCGGCCGACACCGCCGTTCATCGCCGACAGGACATGGACGGCGTCGTTGCCGGAACGCAGGAAGACGCCGAGCCACAGGTCGTGGACCGAGTAGGTGTGGTTCTCCTTGATCCCGACGAGGCTGCTGCCGGCGCCGACGCCGGCGAGTTCCTCGGGGGCGACCTTGTGGACGGTGGTCTTCGGCAGCCGCGGCAGCAGCGTGTCCGCGAAGAGCATCTTCATGGTCGAGGCCGGGGGCAGCCGCCAGTGCGCGTTGTGCGAGGCGAGCACCTCCCCGCTCTCGGCGTCCGCGACGATCCAGGACCTGCCGCTGACGTCCTTGGGGAGGACGGGCGCGCCGGGGCCGAGCCGGACCTGTGTACCCGGTTTCGCCAGCAGGGACCCGCCGACCGAGGACATGACCGCCGGCGGCTTCGGCTTCTTCCGCTCCGGATTGGTTTCCTGCGTGGCCGCGAAGGCCGGAGCAGCGGTCATCGCGGACAGCAAGGCGGCGGCCAGGACCGTCAACGCGGTCCTTCGCGCGGTGGTTTTCAGAGCAGACACGGACGAGAACGTACAGGGCCGGTCTGAGAATATGGAGATCGGCCCGCTGTTCGTCCGGAACTGACGCCAGGACAGCCCACCCCGAACAACCCGGTCGGCGGACGGCCGCGATACTTGCTTCATGAAGCTCAGCCGCTCCGTCTCCTGGTTCCTGCTCGCGTTCGGGGTGTGGAGCTGGTTCATCTGGATCACTTTCGTCAAAAACCTGTGGAAGGACGGCAGCGGGCTCGCCTTCGACGACGCGGGCGACCCCACCGGTTACTTCTGGGTCCATCTGCTGCTCGCCGTTACGTCCTTTGTTCTGGGGACGGTCATCGGGGTCATCGGGTTGCGCGGCGTGCGCGCTTCGCGCCGTGAGCGCGGTCAGGGAACGGGGAACTGATCGTGGCGGCGGTCGTCGTGCTCGTGATCATTCTGGTGGTCTCCCTGCTCGCCGGGGTGCACTGGTACGTGTGGCGCCGGCTCGTCGGCGACACGACCGCTCCGGGCGGGCTCGCCCGCCGGCTCGGTACGGCGGCGATCTGGGTGCTGCCCTTGCTGTCCTTCGCCGCCCTCACTTCGGGGCGCGTCGGTGCGCCCTTCTGGCTGGAGCGGGTCCTGGCCTGGCCGGGCTACCTCTGGCTGGCGGTACTGCTGTACCTGGTCCTGGCACTGCTGGTCGGTGAGGCGGTACGTCCCGTGCTGCGCAGGGTGCTGGATCGCCGGGACCGCGCCGCCGCGGGCGGCCCGGACGAGGACGGCGAGCCCTCGGAGCCGTCCGGTGCCACAGCCGCGGCACAGGCGTCCGGGACGGCGGGGGACCGGCTGCGTCCTGCCGGCGCCGGTGCCGCCGTGGGCGGGAAGGGTGATGACGCCGGGGCCGGTCACGGCCGGGCTGCGGCGGTCGCCGTCGACAGCGCCCCCGCGACGCAGCCGTCCGCTACGGACGCAGAAACAGACCCAGAAGCAGAAACAGACGCAGACACCGCCACCGACGGCCCTGCGGCACCCCACGGGGCCACGGACGCCACCGCCGGTGGCGGGGACGACGCCCGCCCCGCCACGGGCGTGTCGCGGCGTCTGTTCGTGTCCCGCATCGTCGGCGGCGCAGCCGCCACCGCCGCGCTCGGAACCGTCGGGTACGGCACGTACGGCGTGCTCCGGGGCCCGCGCGTCAAGCGTGTGACCGTTCCGCTGGCGAAGCTCCCCCGGGCGGCGCACGGCTTCCGTATCGCCGTCGTCAGCGACATCCACCTCGGGCCGATCCTGGGCCGGTCCCACACGCAGCGCATCGTCGACTCCATCAACGCCACCCAGCCCGACCTGGTCGCCGTCGTGGGCGATCTCGTCGACGGGTCGGTGGCCGACCTCGGGTCCGCGGCCGAGCCGCTCGCCCGGCTCCGCTCCCGCCACGGATCGTTCTTCGTGACCGGCAACCACGAGTACTTCTCCGGCGCCGACGAGTGGGTCGACCACGTCCGGGAACTCGGCCTGCGCCCCCTGCGCAACGAACGCGTCGAGATCGCCGGCGGCTTCGACCTGGCCGGCGTCGACGACGTGGCCGGCGAGGACGAGGGACAGGGGCCCGACTTCGTGAAGGCCCTCGGCGACCGGGACCGCGCCCGCGCCGCCGTGCTCCTCGCCCACCAGCCCGTCGTCATCCACGACGCCGTCGAGCAGGGCGTGGACCTCCAGCTGTCCGGTCACACGCACGGCGGTCAGCTGTGGCCCGGCAATCATCTGGCGGCACTGGCCAACCCCACCGTGGCCGGCCTGGAACGCTACGGCGACACCCAGCTGTACGTGAGCCGGGGTGCGGGCGCCTGGGGCCCTCCGGTGCGCGTCGGGGCGTCCTCGGACATCACCGTCGTGGAGCTGGCGTCGCGTCAGGCGTAGGAGACTGCCGCCAGCGAGCGGTCAGTCCTTCTTGCGCGCCGCCACGGTCTCCGCCATGCCGGGGAGGAAGTCCGTGAACAGCTCGTGCACTTCGCGGACGAGCGGGCGCAGTACCCGGAAACGGGCCAGGGCCACACCCCGGGCCGTCAGCCGAGCACCGCGCTCGGCCAGCCGCCTGCTGCGCTCGCTTCCCTCGGAACGGTCGAAGACCCAGTACAGGACCAGTCCCATCTGGGAGAGCCACATCAACTCGGGGAGGATGTCCCGCAGCTCCTCCGCCACCTTCGACTTCGACCCGGCCAGTACCTCCCGGTGGACGTCGATGGCGGCCTCGCGGGCGTGCTCCGACTCGGGGGAGAAGGGGCTGAGCGGGCTCTCCGGGTCGGCCGCGTTCTTGAAGAACTGGGCCGCGAACTCGTGGTACGGCGCGGCGATGTCCAGCCACGCGGTCAGCACTCCCGCCATCCGCGACTCGAGGTCGGTCTCCTTGTCCAGCACGGGCCGGACCGCCGCCTGGTGCTCCGCGGCGATCCGGTCGTAGAAGCCCTGGACGAGGTGTTCCTTGGAGCCGAAGTAGTAGTACGCGTTCCCTACCGAGACCCCGGCCTCCTTGGCGATGGCCCGCATCGTCGTCTTGTCGTAGCCGCGCTCCTGGAAGAGCCGGAGCGCGGTCTCGAGGATGAGCGTCCGGGTCTGCTCGCTCTTGGGGGCCCTCGTGTCGGCCGGGTCGTTCGCTTCAGTCACGGTGTCCGAGCCTAGTCGGGTGCGGAGCACCGGTCGTCGCAGGGAGCGGCACCCGCCCCCGCACCCGTCATCTCGCGGTACTTGGCCGCCGCGAGCATCGTGACGCGCACGAACGGGGCGCCGGCCGGGGTGGCGAGCCAGTGGGCCCTCGGCCGGTGCTCGGCCAGTGCCCACAGGCACACGATCCATGCCGCCTGGCCCGAGTAGACCTGGCCGCGGTCGCCGATGACGGTGATCTCGCGCATCGTGCGGGCGTGGTCGAGCTGCGGATAGGCGCGGTGCGCCGCGTCCGACCCGGCGGGCACGAACCGGAGCGGCACGAGCTGGGGCTGCCGCAGCAGCCAGCTCCGCAGGTGCACGCAGAGGGAGCAGTCGGCGTCGTACAGGACGGTCAGTGCCCGGACCGCGAGGCTCATCGGTGTCACGCTCCGGCCCGGCCGGTGGCCGGCGGCGTCCACGGGCCCGCGGGGGCCTGCTGGGTCCACCCCTGGGGGCCGACCGGCGGGGTCTGCCGGTCCTCCATCACTCCGCGACGCCGGATCTTGTTGAGGACGTAGACGTTCCCGAGGTGCATGACACCGAGGACGAGCAGGACGACACCGATCTTGACGGACAGTGCTTCCAGGAGACCACGGGTCTCCTCGATCGCATCGGCCGTCCTCAGGTAGAGGGCGACGAAGCCGAGGTTCACCAGGTAGAAGCCGACCACCAGAAGGTGGTTGACGGCCTCCGCCAGCTTCTCGTTCCCCTTGAGTACGTCGGCGAGGAATATCCGGCCGTTCTTGCTGAGGGTGCGTGCGACCCAGACGGTGAGGCCGACGCTGATCAGCAGGTAGGCGACGTACGTGACAACAGTGAGGTCCATGCCCCACCCTCCCTTGAACATGTTCAAAAGCTGGCGGTCCTGACTGTAGACCTCCTTTTGAACATGTTCAAGCAGTCATGGAAAAGGTGTGCCGCAGGCGGCAAGGGCCCTTAAGGTCAGGCACCATGACGATCTCTTTCGACCGGACCGGCCAAGGCCCCACCGTCGTACTCCTGCACTCGGGCGTGTGCGACCGGCGGATGTGGGACTTCCAGTGGCAGTCGCTCACGGACACCGGGTACGAGGTGGTGCGCTGCGACTTCCGGGGATTCGGCGAAACGCCCGCGGAAGCGGGCCCCTACAGCGACGCCGACGACGTCCTCGCACTCCTCGACACCCTCGGCATACGCCGGGCCGCCCTGATCGGGTCGTCCTACGGCGGCAAGGTCGCCCTGGAGGTGGCCGCGCGCAGGCCGGAGCTGGCCGCCGCGCTCGTACTGCTCTGCGCCGGGCAGCCGGGCCGGCCACCGGGCCCGCAGCTCAGGGCCTTCGGCCGGCAGGAGGACGCCCTGATCGAGGCCGGTGACCTCGAGGCGGCCGTCGAACTGAACGTCTCCACCTGGCTCGGACCGGAGGCCGACGACGAGACACGCGAAGCCGTGCGGAAGATGCAGCGGCACGCCTTCGACGTACAGTTGGCCGCCGAGAAGGAGTTTGCGGACGCGGAGCCCGCAGAAGGCGCCGCCGACGGTGCCGGAGAGGCCGAGGCCGGACCTGCCCAGCCGCCCGAGCCCGACCTCTCCCGCATCGACGCACCCTGCCTCGCTGTCTCCGGCGCGCACGACGTGGAGGACTTTCGGCAGATCGCGGCCGGCCTGCCGGCTCTGATCCCCGGCGCCCGCCACGTGGAACTGCCCTGGGCCCAGCATCTGCCCAGCCTGGAACGGCCCGCGGAAGTCACCCCCCTCATCACCGGATTCCTCGCCGAACACGTCACCCGGTAGACCCGCGGACCGCGGGCCCGCCGCAGACAACGGGCCCGCGGCCGTCCGGCAAGTCGACGATCGGCCACCGGCTCAGCCGGGACGTCATCAGCCCGGCAGGGGAGGACTCCGAACAAGCTTCGGCCCGCCAAGGGTGAGCCGGAAGGCGCTATGGTCGCCAACCATGGACGCCGTCGACCGTGAACTCATCGCCCTCCTCCAGGAGGACGCCACCTCGGCCTACGCGGCCCTCGGCAAGGCGGTCGGCCTGTCCGCCGGCGCCGCGCACGAACGCGTACGGAAACTGCGGGAACGCGGCGTCATCCGCCGCACCACGGTCGAGGTGGACCCGGCGGCCCTGGGGCGCGGGGTCCTGGCGTTCGTGATGGTCGAGTCCTCCGCCTGGATGGGCGAGTCCGCGGAAGCGTTCGCCGCGATCCCCGAGATCCAGGAGGCCCACGTCATCGCGGGCAGCGCCTCCGTGCTCGTGAAGGTGCGCACCGCCACCACCGAACAACTCCAGGACGTACTGCGCAGGCTGTACGCGATCGAAGGCGTCAGCGGCACCCAGGCGACGGTCTCGCTGGAGACGTTCTTCGAACGTCCGGTCTCCCCGCTGGACACGCCCCCCGGGACCTGACTGTCAGTGGGGCGTCCTACTGTTCGGCCATGGCTATGGTGACCTTCGTCGACGAGACGACATCGGGTGACCGGCGGGACGCCCTGGGGCTGCCCGTCGCGGAAGAGCGCCTGGCCCTGCGCGAGCTGATCCGCCGCCGGATCTTCCAGGAGACCGGCGAGGGCGCCCAGGAGGCGTACGAGCGCGCCCTCGCTGCCTTCGGAAGCAACGGTTTCCTGGTGCTCGTCGGGGACCGCCAGCTCACCGACCTCGACGAGCGCGTGGAACTCACGGCTTCCACCGAGGTCACCTTCCTTCGGCTCGTCCCCCTGGTGGGTGGCTGATGGCGACGACGACACAGGACCGTGACGCCGTCCGCCGGGTCGAGACCCGCATCGCGGACGGCGACATGGCCGGGCTGGCCCGGGACCTGGTGCGGATCGGCACCCTCGCCGGAAACCGCTGGGACGGCGAGCGGGCACGGATCCCGCAGCTGATCGGCGATCTGGACACCGACCTGCGCAGGCGTCTCGCCGATGCCCTGGTCGTCCGCCACCAGGACGGCGGGGACACCGAGCAGGTGCGCGGCGTGGTGATGACCCTCGCCGGCATCGCCGGCCGTGGCCTGCCCGAGGGGGAGTTCAGCGTGGAACGGCTCCGACGCATCGAAGAACTGGGCACCGCCTACTCCCTGCACACCTACGCCGAGCTGGTCTCCCTGGCCCGGGGCGAACTGGACGCGGGACGCGGCCTGCCCGGCCCGTTCGTCGCCCTGCTGCGGCGCACCATGACCGACACCTATGCCCACTCGCCCGAACTGGCCGTGCTGCTCAAGGGCATCGAGGACCCTCTCCTCAACCCCGGAGAGGCATGGGCGGACCAGGCCCTCGCGGACGCCGGGCGTCTCGGGGACGCCGGAAGACGGCTGCTGAAACACCTGCGTACCGCGACATCGGCCCGGCCCACCGCCAGGTGGCAGCAGGCCGCGGCCGCCCTGATCGACGAGATCGGGCCCGGCGAGCTCCAGCGGGCGGTGCTGGGCTGGCTCCGGCTGACAGCCGCTCCCCGCACCCTCACGCTGTACACGCGGCCGGGATGGCCCGACCACAACGCCTTGTTCGACCCGTGCAACACCGACGCCCTCCGCGGCGCCGCCTGGCTCGCCGCACAGTTGCCGCCCTCGCCGGACCTCACCCGTGCACTCGGCGCCCTCGTGGAGACGGCCCTGCGCAAGGTCCCCGGCGTCGGCCCACGGGCTCCGAAGATCGCGGGCGCGGGCGTCACCGCGCTGTCGGCGGCCACGGGCGAGGCGGCACTCGCGGAGCTGGCCAGACTCTCCGTCAAGGTCACCTACAAGGGCACGCTCAAGCAGCTCGGCGCGGCGCTCGACGCCCGCGCGGAGGCGATGGGTCTGCGGCGCGAGGACATCGAGGAACTGGCCGTCCCCGCCTACGGCCTGACCGAAGTGGGCCACGGCGAACAGCCGCTCGGCGACACCACCGCCGTGCTCGGCGTCCACGGCGGCAGGGCGGTGCTCACCTGGCGGACGGCCGCAGGCAAGGAACTCAAGTCACCACCGGCCGCCGTGAGGCGCGACTTCCCCGACGAGGTGAAGGCACTGCGCGCCGCCGCCAAGGACATCGACAAGATGCTCACGGCCTGCTCGGAGCGGCTCGACCGGCAGTTCCTGGCCCGCAGGAGCTGGACCTACCGGGCGTGGCGCGAGCGACTGCTGGACCATCCGCTCGCCGGCACGGTCGCCCGCCGCCTCGTCTGGCTGGTCGGCGGCACGCCCGTCGCCTTCGACGGCACCGACCTGCGCACCCTCGACGGCGACCCGATGTGCGTCACGGGCACCGCACCCGTGGAGTTGTGGCACCCGGTCGGCAGGCCCGCCGCGGAAGTCGCCGCCTGGCGCGAGTGGCTGGAGGCGAAGCAGGTCACGCAGCCCTTCAAGCAGGCCCACCGCGAGGTCTACCCGCTCACCGACGCCGAGCGCGCCACCGGGACGTACTCGAACCGCTTCGCGGGCCATGTGCTGGGCCAGCACCAGTTCAACGCCCTGGCGGCGGCGCGCGGATGGACCACCCGGCTCCGGCTGTGCGTCGACGACAGCTACCCGCCCGCGTGCCGCGAACTGCCCGCGTGGGGCCTGCGCGCGGAGTTCTGGGTCGAAGGCGTCGGCGGCCGGGAGGACGGCGACCTCACGGGGGCCGGCGCGTACACCAGGATCTCCACCGACCAGGTGCGATTCCACCGGCTCGGCGCTCCGGCCAACCGGGCGCACGCCACAGGCGGCGACTACCGCCCCGACCTCGGCCGCTCCCACAGCCCCGAGGCGCACGGACCGGTCCCGCTCACGGAGATACCGGACCTCGTCCTCTCCGAAGTCCTCCGGGACGTCGACCTGTTCGTGGGCGTGGCCTCCATCGGCAACGACCCTTCCTGGCAGGACGGCGGCCCGGGCGGCCGCCACCGCGACTACTGGATGTCCTACGGCTTCGGGGAGCTCTCGGAGACGGCCGCGACACGCAGGGACCTGCTGGCCCGCCTCGTGCCCAGGCTCGCGATCGCCGACCGCTGCACGGTCGACGGCCGCTTCCTCCGCGTCCGGGGCGACCGCCACGAGTACCGCGTCCACCTCGGCTCCGGGAACGTCCTCATAGACCCGCACGAGCGCTATCTGTGCATCGTCCCCCAGGCGGGCGCCGCCACGGCGGACCCGGGGCGTCTGCCGTTCGAGGGCGACCGGATGATCTCCGTGATCCTCAGCAAGGCGATGCTCCTGGCCCGGGACACGGACATCACCGATCCCACCATCCTGAGCCAGCTGTGACGACACCCGCGCCGTCCGCCGGTCTGCTCTCGCCGTGGGAGGACCCCGAGCGGATCGCCGCCGTCGCGCGCCTCGCCGTCACGGCCGGACCGGCCGGCCTCGCGCGGGACCTGCTCTTTGCGACCGAGGACGCGGGTCACGGGGTGGCCACCTGCCTGCGGGACATGCCCGAGGAGCGCCGCCGCGCCATGGCCGACCTCTTGGCCCGCTGTGCCGACGCCCCTGACACGGCGCCGGCCCTGCGCCGGCGCGCCCTGGTTCTGCTGTCCGTGGTCTCGCGGGGGTTCGCGCCCGACGAGTGGTACGAGCGGTGGACCGCCCTGCTGGAGGGCTGGGCACTGGAGTGGTACAGCGCCGGGGTCAGCGACGAACTCCCCGCCGTGGCCGAAGCGGTGCTGGACGCCGGGAGGCCGCTGTCGGACGCGGTGGTCGGACTGCTGCGCAGATCGGCGTACATGGCCAACGAGTGGGCGGCCGTGCTGCTGGAGCGGATCCCCCTCCCGCTGCTCGCCCCGGGTGAGCCGTGGGCCGACCGAATCCGTGCCGAACTGCCCGGCCTCGGCGCCCCCTGGCCCGCTCTGGTCGCCCATCTGCGCGCGTCGCCCGCCGCTCCCACCAAGCGCTGGGACCGGGGGGCGACGGACATCCTCCGCGGCGTCGATCCCGACACCGTCCGGCGCACCGTCACTCCGTGGGCCGAACTGGCCGCCCACGGCGGCGGAGCCGAGGACGGCGGATACGACCCGTGCGACGTGACGGTGATACGGGGCATCGCCAGGCTGCTGGCGCCCCACCCCGACTCCGTCCGCGCCCTGGCCGCCCTCGTCGAACGGCCGCCGGTCAAGGCGGTCGTGGCGGGGGCCGCGGTTCGGGCGCTCGCGGACCTGGAGGGCGGCGCGGGGCGCGCGGAGCTGATGCGGCTCGTGGACCGTGTCGGTCACACGGCGACACTGCGTCAGATCCGGCGGGCCCTCGCGTCGTGACGGCCGTGACTACATGGTGCTCAGCGAGCGCGCGTAGTTGATCTGCCCCATCACCATCTGGAACGTCTCCGGGCCCTGGGCAGGGATCATCGTCGAGTGGTGCTTGCCGCCGCTGGTCACCGTGACCTGGATGAAGCCCGTGGTGGTCTTCTCCTTCATCAGCAGGAACAGCAGCCCCAGCAGACAGAAGATGAAGAAGACGATCGCGAGCACGATCGCGTGCGTCGGGATCTTCTCCTCGGTGCGCGACATGTCCGTCGCGTTCCACACCGAGCCCTTGAGCGGCATCGTGCCGGCGGGAGTGACGATCGAGTCACCCATCACCGTGATGTCCCCGATCGACACCAGCGGCGCGCCGCCCGTCGGAGCGGGAGGGCCCGTGTACGGCACCGGGACTCCCGCGGGCTGTGTCTGCGAGTAGCCCGGCGCCGGGTCCTGCGGGTAGCCGTACCCCGGTGCGGCGTTGGGGTAGCCGTAGGCAGGCGTGCTGCCGGGCGGCTGGCTGGGCCCCCACTGGTACTCGGGCTCCCCGTCCCTGTACGGATTCGGCGTGCTCATGTTCTCGTCCCCGCTTCCCGTCCCACTGCGTCAGGTCAGACGTCCCCTGATCCTGCCAGGTGCGGCCCCCGGGGGTGAAGTCCGCGCCGGTACCCGTACGGACACGACAGGGCCCGCGTCCCCGGGGGGAGCGGGCCCTGTCGTGGTGAGGACGTGTCAGAAGCGGCGCGTGATCAGGGCACGCTTGACTTCCTGGATCGCCTTGGTGACCTCGATACCGCGCGGGCAGGCGTCCGTGCAGTTGAACGTGGTGCGGCAACGCCACACGCCGTCCTTGTCGTTGAGGATCTCAAGACGCTGCTCGCCGGCCTCGTCACGCGAGTCGAAGATGAAGCGGTGCGCGTTGACGATCGCCGCCGGGCCGAAGTACTGGCCGTCGTTCCAGAACACCGGGCACGAGGACGTGCAGGCGGCGCACAGGATGCACTTGGTGGTGTCGTCGAAACGCTCGCGGTCCTCCGCGGACTGCAGACGCTCACGCGTGGGCTCGTTGCCCTTCGTGATCAGGAACGGCATCACGTCGCGGTACGCCTGGAAGAACGGCTCCATGTCCACGACCAGGTCCTTGAGGACCGTCAGGCCCTTTATGGCCTCGACCGTGATGGGCTTCTCCGGGTTGATGTCCTTGATCAGCGTCTTGCAGGCGAGCCTGTTCTTGCCGTTGATCCGCATCGCGTCGGAGCCGCAGATGCCGTGCGCGCACGAGCGGCGGAAGGTGAGCGAGCCGTCGAGCTCCCACTTGATCTTGTGGAGGGCGTCGAGGACGCGCTCCTTGGGGTCGATCTCGATCTGGAAGTCCTCCCAGACCGCGTGCTCCGACACCTCGGGGTTGAAGCGGCGGATCCGGAAGGTGGCGGTGATGTACGGGGAGTCGGCGAAGCCGGCTTCCCGCTTCTCCAGGGTCGGGGCAGTCATCAGTACTTACGCTCCATCGGCTGGTAGCGGGTCTGGACGACCGGCTTGTAGTCGAGACGGATCGACTGGGTGCCGTCGTCGCCCACCTCGCGGTACGCCATGGTGTGGCGCATGAAGTTGACGTCGTCGCGGTTCGGGAAGTCCTCGCGGTAGTGACCGCCGCGGGACTCCTTGCGGGCCAGCGCGGAGACGGCCATGACCTCGGCCAGGTCGAGCAGGTTGCCCAGCTCGATGGCCTCCAGCAGGTCCGTGTTGAACCGCTTGCCCTTGTCCTGGATGGACACGTTGAGGTAGCGCTCGCGCAGCTCGGCGATCTTCTCGACGGCGGTCTTGATCGTCTGCTCGGTGCGGAACACCATCACGTTGGCGTCCATCGTCTCCTGGAGCTCCTTGCGGAGCACGGAGACCCGCTCGGAGCCGGTGGAGTTGCGGAGCCGCTCGACCTGCTCGGCGACGAACGACGCGGGGTTCTCCGGAAGGTCGACGTAGTCGGACTTCGCGGAGTACTCGGCGGCGGCGATGCCGGCGCGCTTGCCGAAGACGTTGATGTCCAGCAGCGAGTTGGTGCCCAGGCGGTTGGCGCCGTGGACCGACACGCAGGCGACCTCACCGGCGGCGTACAGGCCCGGGACGACGGTGGTGTTGTCGCGCAGGACCTCACCCTCGACGTTGGTCGGGATGCCGCCCATGGCGTAGTGCGCGGTCGGCTGGATCGGGATCGGGTCCGTGTAGGGCTCGATGCCGAGGTAGGTACGCGCGAACTCGGTGATGTCCGGAAGCTTGGCGTCCAGCTGCTCCGGCGGCAGGTGCGTGAGGTCCAGGTAGACGTGGTCGCCCTCGGGACCGCAGCCGCGGCCCTCGCGGATCTCCGTGTAGATGGAGCGGGAGACGACGTCACGGGACGCGAGGTCCTTCATGACCGGCGCGTACTTCTCCATGAAGCGCTCGCCGTCCTTGTTGCGGAGGATGCCGCCCTCACCGCGGGCGCCCTCCGTCAGCAGGATGCCCATGCGCCAGATGCCCGTCGGGTGGAACTGGAAGAACTCCATGTCCTCCAGCGGCAGGCCGCGCCGGTAACAGGCGGCCTGGCCGTCACCGGTCAGGGTGTGCGCGTTGGAGGTCACCTTGAAGAACTTGCCGGTGCCGCCGGACGCGTAGATCACGGCCTTCGCCTGGAAGACGTGGATCTCGCCGGTCGCCAGCTCGTAGGCCACCACACCGGCGGACTTCTTGACGCCGTCGACCTCGGTGATGAGCTGGTCCAGGACGTAGAACTCGTTGAAGAACTCCACGCCCTCCTTGACGCAGTTCTGGTACAGCGTCTGGAGGATCATGTGACCGGTGCGGTCCGCGGCGTAGCAGGACCGGCGGACCGGGGCCTCGCCGTGGTTGCGGGAGTGGCCGCCGAAGCGGCGCTGGTCGATGGTGCCGTCCGGGGTCCGGTTGAACGGCAGGCCCATCTTCTCCAGGTCGAGGACGGCGTCGATGGCCTCCTTCGCCAGGATCTCCGCGGCGTCCTGGTCGACCAGGTAGTCACCGCCCTTGACCGTGTCGAAGGTGTGCCACTCCCAGTTGTCCTCTTCCACGTTGGCCAGCGCGGCGGCCATGCCGCCCTGCGCGGCGCCCGTGTGGGAGCGGGTGGGGTAGAGCTTCGTCAGCACGGCGGTGCGGCTGCGCTTCGTCGCCTCGATGGCGGCGCGCATGCCGGCGCCGCCGGCGCCGACGATGACGGTGTCGTACTTGTGGATCTTCATGGGTGGATTACCTCAGCCCCGTGCCTAGCGGATGTTCGGGTCGAAGGTGAAGATCACCAGCGTGCCCAGAAGGATGGTGAACACCGTGGCGGTGTACAGCAGGCCCTTGAGCCACAGGCGCGTGTTCGGACGCTCCGCGTAGTCGTTGATGACGGTGCGGAGGCCGTTGGCGCCGTGCAGCATGGCAAGCCACAGCATCAGCAGGTCCCAGGTCTGCCAGAACGGGGACGCCCAGCGGCCGGCCACGAAGGCGAAGCCGATCTTGGAGACGCCGCCGTCGAGGACCAGCTGGATCAGCAGGTGGCCGATGACCAGGACGACGAGGACGACACCGGACAGGCGCATGAACAGCCATGCGGCCATCTCGAAGTTGCCGCGGGTCGAGCGCGGGGTCTTCTTGGTGCGCTTGCGGGGCGGCTCGATGAGCGGGGCCGGGTTGTCCACGTCGTAGAGGTGCGCACCCTCGACGGGACCGACGGCGGAAGTGGTGTCAGCGGACATTTCTGGCCTCAGCTCCCGAAGACTTCGCGGACGGCGTGGCCGAGCACGGGGTAAAGGGCGCCCACCATCAGCACGAACCAGATGGCCATGACGGACCAGAGCATCTGCTTCTGGTAGCGCGGGCCCTTGGACCAGAAGTCCACGGCGATGACACGCAGGCCGTTGAGCGCGTGGAAGAGAATCGCGGCGACCAGGCCGTATTCGAGAAGCGCGACGATCGGCGTCTTGTAGGTGGCGACAACCTCGTCGTACGCCTCGGGGGAGACGCGGACGAGAGCGGTGTCCAGCACGTGTACGAACAGGAAGAAGAAGATGAGGACGCCGGTGACTCGATGAGCCACCCAGGACCACATTCCTTCCCGGCCGCGGTACAGCGTTCCAGCCGGCACGGAAGAACCCTCCGGGAGCGGGGATTGGGGCCATGCCGGCTTGTGGGTGTCGGTCTGGCCCGGCCGGGTACGGTCCACCGGCCCCGGCCATCGTAGCGACGTGTTGTCGGTTCGTTCGCCCGGGGGCCACCGGTGTGATCAAACAGGCAATCAAACAGCCTCGTACGGACTAAGCGACGGACTCCTCCGAGGCCCCCGCGACGTCGCTTTCCGGATGGTTGGCTACTGCATGTACCAGTCGGGAGCGGGTCAGGGCGCGCAGTTCCTCCGCGGAGATGGCGCGCTCCTCGTCCGGTTCGTGGGACAGTCTGCTCCGGATACCGGCCAGTACCTGATCGAGGTACTCGTCGGGCCGGTATCCGTCGAGGCAGACGACGAACGCATGTCCGAATCGGCTCTCGTAGGCGGTGTGCGCGGCGGCGAGCGCGGTGTGGGCGGCCTGCGGGGCGCTCGGCGGCAGCCCGGTGGACGACTCGCCGGCCAGGGCCTCGTGCACATCGGCGGGCGTCAGGTCGTATCCGGCCTCGTCGCAGGCGGCGAGGAGGGACTCGAGGTCGGGGTAGGGGCGGTGCGCGACCACGCGCCCGGCCCATCGGCGGCTGCCGCAGCAGGCGAGGACGATCGCTTCCGCCTCGTCGGCCGGGGCGCTGTTGAAGTGCTGGAGTCCCGGCTCCGCGCGACGCTGGGACGGTATGGCAGAAGGGGCGCCCGCGCCCCGTGTGTGGTGGAGTGTCGGCGGTCGCTTCGGGAGGCCGGCGTGGGAATCGCTGGACAGCGGGACTCCTCGAACGGGACAGCGGGGCGGCAGGGAAGGGAGAGAAGGGTGTGTCGTAACGCTATCGATGTGGACGCGAAGGTGTCCGACGAATGCGCGAATTTCACCCGGACGGGAGAGTTTGGCCATAAGTAATGGACACAGGAGGGGGTGCTTCTACGGGGTTTCGCCACTTATGGGAGGTATTAGAACGATGTGGCTCTCTCGCAGGATCCGGCTCGCCGGTGTGTCGGCGGCCTCGGCCGCCGTCTTCTCGATGACGCTCGCCGGCTGTTCCGACGACGGCGCCGGTGAGTCCGGCAGCGCGCCCGACCGGGCCGGTACGACATCCGGGGCCGCCGCCCCCAGCCAGACGCCCAGCCCCACGCGCAGCTACGCGCTCTCCGAAGCGCCGGCCACGATCCCCTCCGTACGGAGCCACCAGGCCGCCCGCGGCCCCGGCTGGAGCAGGACCGCGGACAGCGGGGTCGTCGTCGCGAAGGGCAGCGAGGAGCTCTCCGACGAGGGCCGGCTGCTCGCCCAGGAGCTGAGGCTCACCTACCGGGGCGCCGTCGCCGCCGGGCCGGGCGACGTGGAACTGGCACTCGCCGGGAACGGCGCCGCCGAGTCGTACACGCTGACCACCAGCGGCGGGAAGGTCCGCATAGCCGGGCCGGACGAGGCCGGGGTCTTCTACGGCACCCGGACCCTGAAGCAGTCGGTGCGCTCCGGCGGCTCGATGCCCGAGGGCGTCGTACGCGACCGGCCCGACCGCCCCCAGCGCGGACTGAACCTCGACATCGCGCGCAAGCACTTCAGCGCCGGGTGGATCGAGGACCGGCTGCGTGAGATGGCCGACCTCAAGCTCAACCAGCTCGGGCTGCACTTCTCCGACGACCAGGCCTTCCGCATCGAGTCCGACTCGCACCCCGAGGTGGTATCCGAGCAGCACCTCACCAAGGACGAGGTCCGCCGGATCCTGGCGCTCGCCGAGCGTCTCCACATCACCGTCGTCGGCGAGATCGACTCCCCGGGACACCTGGGCGCCGTGATGCGGGCGCACCCCCAGCTTCAGCTGCGCAACACGCAGGGCGTGCCGCGGCAGGGCGCCATCGACATCTCGAAGCCCGAATCGGCCCGCATCGTCGACGACCTGCTGCGTGAGTACACGGCGCTCTTCCCCGGGGCGTGGTTCCACGTCGGCGCCGACGAGTATCAGGCGCTCACCGTGAGCAACCCGCAGGCCTCCTATCCGCAGCTCGCGCAGGCCGCCCGCCAGAAGTACGGCGACGGCGCCACCATCCAGGACCTCGCGGAGGGCTGGCTGAACGACCGCGCCGCGGTCGTACGCGAGGCGAAGAAGACCCCCAAGGCGTGGAACGACGGCTTCTTCCGTGGTGGCGTGGTCACCGCCGACAAGGACATCGAGGTCGAGTACTGGACGGGCAAGGAGATCGGGGCCCGCCCGCCGCAGGAGTACCTGGCAGAGGGGCGCCGCGTGGTGAACCTCAACGACGAGTTCCTCTACTACGTGCTCGGTGAGCCCAACCAGTTCACCTACCCGACGGGCCGCCGCATCTACGAGCAGTGGACGCCGCTGGTGCTGCGCGGCACGGAGCCCGTACCGGAGAAGTACTCGGACCAGATCCTGGGCGGCCGCTTCGCGGTCTGGTGCGACCTGGCCAACTCCCAGACGCAGGACCAGGTCGCGGCCGGCATCCGCCGCCCGCTCCAGGCGACGGCCCAGAAGCTGTGGGACCCGCGGCAGCCGTCGCGGAGCTGGGAGTCCTTCGAGTCGCTGGCGCAGAAGCTGGGCTGACCGGCGCGGACTGCCGGACGGCGGCCGCCCGCGGACATATGGTCCGCGGGCGGCCGCCGTCCGAGCGCTGCCTGGCGGAGGCGGCGGACACGTCGTCACCGCCGGCCGGCTCGGGCCCGGCCGCCTCGGACGTGGGCCCGCAGGCCGGGGTCTCGAAGGCCCCGCCCGCACCGGGACTGCGTCCGGTGGTGCAGGCGCCGGGGCCGCTGTCGGTACCGCGGTCGCCGGTGGGGCTGGGGCACGCGGTGGGCGGACGGTCGCGGTGTGAGTCCGCCCGGGGGCGTGCGGGCTCACACCGCGGTCCGCGAGGCCGGGCCAACAGCCGTGCGGGCGGGCCCTGTTCCTGTGCAGGGAAAGTAACAGAGGAGTGACGTAAATGTGTGCGTACGGATCGAGCCGACGGTAACGTTCTGGCCACGGAGTGACGTAATCGCGCCAACGGACGCAGTAGGGACAAGTACAAGGGCTAGTACTTCGTCCGCGACGGAAGGCGTCCCGCATGACCTCCAAGAGCCTGACGGTACTCATCGCACAGGCGGATGAGCGTGGCCTTGCCGCGACCGGGCTCGCGTGCCTCGACCGCTGCCTGCCGCTGCTCGCGGTGGAGGACGACACGCTGCGTCCGCTGTGGGCCGGGCTCGCCGGCGGCGAGGAGGAGTGGGCCGGCGCGCTGGCGGCGGCGCGGCAGGCCATGGAGGCCACGCCGCCGGGAGACGAAGACGCCGCCCTCGTGCGGGGGATGCTCGGCGCGGCCCCCTCCGACTGGGCCGTGACGTCCCTGCGCGAGTGGGCCGACGGCTGCTCCGTCACCGCCCTCGAGGTGCACCGGCGTTTCGACATGGGCGACTGCCCGGCCGAGAGCATCGAGCGCTGCCGCAAGGGCGAGGGTGAGCCGGACGGTGTGGGACCCCTGGTGGAGGGCGAGTTGCGGCGCCAGGCCCAAGTATTGGAGATCGTCGCGGAGCCGCCCGGCGGCAACGGCCTGCGCCACGCGCTCGAGGTGTCGACGGAAGGGCGCCGCATCCTCCGCGCGGCGGTCTCGCGCCGGGCGCGCGTCACCGGCTGAGGCCGCGCGGCGGCGCGCACGTCCGGCCGGGGGACCAGGCGCGCGGAACGGCCGCCCCCACCACGAGGGCGGGAGGCGGCCGGCCCTGGCGATCTGTCAGCGCGCGTACACCGACGCACCCGCCATGCGGCGGATCTCCGGCAGCGCCGAGTAGAGCGTGGCGCCCGGGCACAGCGTGGCGAAGCCGTCGCGGTGGCCCGAGACGGTATTGAGCGTGGCCTGCTCGCCGGTCTTGTAGACGCCCGTGTCACCGGCCGCGGTGAGCGTCACCTTCGCCTCGGGGTCGACGCCGTGCAGGCCGAGCTTCCACGCCGCGATGTCGGCGATGGCCTGCTTGGCCGCGGGAGTGGGCGTACCGCCGTTCTCGTAGTCGCCGAGGAGCGAGACGCCGGACGAGTCGCCGTTGAAGCCGTACGTGTGCGCTCCGCGCACCGGCTTGTCCACGCCGCCCGCGCGGCCCTCGAAGACCGTTCCGCACTTGTCGACGAAGAAGTTGTAGCCGATGT
The DNA here is from genome assembly GCF_052068155.1 of Streptomyces sp. OZ13. Taxonomy (NCBI): domain Bacteria; kingdom Bacillati; phylum Actinomycetota; class Actinomycetes; order Kitasatosporales; family Streptomycetaceae; genus Streptomyces; species Streptomyces sp. OZ13. The sequence goes on from NZ_JBQHCZ010000005.1 coordinate 123,467, forward strand.
CGTTCCAGCCGTTGGTCTTCACGTGGTACGTGAGGATCGCCCGGATGATGGCCGGCGACTCGGCGCAGTCGTAGCTGTTCGTGCCGGCGGTGTGGTGGACGAACACCGCGGAGACCTTGCTCAGATAAGACGGCGGGTCCGCGACGAGCGATTCGTCCGCGCCCCAGTCCGCCCGGCTGACGATCGCCGGTACGGCAGGGGCGGTCGGTCCGGTCGTCCCGGTCGACTCGGCCGGGTCCGGCTGGGCGGTCGGCCCCGTCGAGGGCTCGCCGGTCGGCTCACCGCTCGGTTCGGTGCCGGGGCCGGTGGTCGGTTCCTCGCTCGGGGCCGGGGTGCTCGGTTCGGCCGTCGGCTCCTGCGGTTCCTCGGAGGGCGCGGGGCCTGTGGGGTCCTGGCTGGGTGCGGGGCTCGGATCCGCCGTCGGTTCCTGGCTCGGGGCGGGGGTGCTCGGTTCGGCGGTCGGCTCCTGCGGCTCCTCGGTCGGCTCAGCGGAGGGTACCGGGGCCGTGGGCGAGGCCGGCTGGTCGGTGGCCGGCGCCTCCGCCGGTTCCGACGAGGCTCCGGTCGGCTCGGGGGCGGTGCTCGGCGCGGTGCCCGGGCCGGTGACCGAAGGGCTCGGTGCCGCGGTGTCCGTCTTCTTGGGCTCGGCGGACGGCTTGCCCGTCCCGTTCCCCTTCCCCTGTCCCTTGCCGTTGTCCGTCCCGCCCGGGTCGATCATGTCGAGCCGCAGGGCCTTCGGCACCGCGGTCTCCTTGCCGCCGGCCACCACACGGGCCTCGACGGCGTCCGACGGTCCCACCCACAGCGGCTCGGAGGCGCCGCGGACGCCCGCCGCGTCGCCCTCCTCCGACTCAGGGGCCCGGATGTCGAAGTCGAGATCGCGCCAGTCGGTCCAGGCGCCGCCGTCCGCGCTGCGGGTGCGTATCTGCGCGGTGCCCTCGAAGTCGTCGGCGCTGTCCTCCCAGGAGACTCCGACGAGCGAGAACAACTGCGTCTCCGTGCGCGGCAGCTCGCGCTTCTTAGCGTCCTTGCCGTCCAGTGCCAGCGTGTGGGCTTTCACGGGCCGGGGGTCGTCGTCGGTGCCGGTGTTCCCGGAGCCGCCGGTGACGGCGACGGCCGTGACCCCTGTGCCCGCAAGGACCACTGCCCCCGCTGCCAGCCAGACGGTGCGCGGTGCTCTTCCCGCCCGCCGCGCGCGGGTCCCTCTCGGCTTCATGCCCATCCCTCGTGAACCTCGTAAGCGCATCTGCGCGATGATCAGTTGTCGGTTGCGGGCAGCTCGCCCGCGCAGGTGGCACGGCCGAACTCGCCCATGGCCGTGGCACGTTGGACGTGCTCGCCACGGATCGCGAGCGTGCAGGCCGCCTGGCCGCCCTTCTCGCCGAGGACGATGGCGATGGTCGGCGGCTTGCCCAGCGGCACCTGGACGGTCTTCTTCCACGGAAGCTCGGCATCCCGGACGACGGTCGCCGTGCCGTCCTCGCTGCGGGCGAGGTACGAGATCTCGACCGGGCCCTCGCCGGTGACCTCGTACGTCACCGCGGCGGTCGGCACGGCCGGGGGCTTCGGCTTCTCCTCGGTGTCGAGAACGCCGTAGCCGACGAGGCCGCCGCAGGCGAGCAGCAGGACGGCTGCGATCGCCACTCCGGCACGGCCGCCGCCGGCGCCCTGCTCCCGGCTCTCGTTCACCGTCCCGGGATCCGCAATTCGCTCCGGATTCGCTTCCGTGTGAGTCTTTTCCGCGCCGGTGGTTTCCGTTTCAACAGTTTTCGTGTCCGGCGTCTCGTCGGACTTTCCCTCCGGCTCTGCGCTTTCCGTGGATTCCTTGGATGACATGAGCGGGGCTCGGCTTTCGGGTAGTCGGCTGAATCGGTTGGCGTCGAACCGGGCGGTTATACACCACGCGCGGTGCGCCGCGCGAGCGACCGGTCAAAAGGGGCGAAGCGACTCGGGTGCCCGCACCTGCCCTGAATGTCCGTGGGCTTGACGTGCTGTCACTCCGATGATCAATAATCCCCTGCCGCGCTCGTGAGCTGGCCAGATGCCTGCTCGCGCGCAGAAGAGCGGCACGGATTCAGGCTGCATCGGAAACCCCCGATGGGGCTTACTCGGCGTGCCGCTTTTCCGTGTGTGGATCTCCTTCCGCATGCGGGGATTCGGCTCGCAGTGCCGAAAGGTAATGAAGTGAAAGTTCCATACAGGAGATATATCTCCTGTTTGGTGGTGTCGGCGGTGGCGGGAACGCTGCTGCCGCAGGTCGCTTATGCGGCTCCGTCATCAGGGCCGGAAAAGGACGACGGCAAGGGCGTTGTCGACACCATCGCCGGCTGGTTCAGCGACGACGACGACAAGAGATCCGACAAGCCGCCGGTCGGCGGAAAGCTCGAGATACCGAGCCGGGAGAAGCTCCCGAAGGGCGAGAAGCTGCCGCCGGCGCAGCGGGTCAAGGAGCTGACGGAGCGGCGCACGCCGCAGGCGCGGTTCTGGCAGATGTCGGACGGGCGGGTGGAGGCCGAGCTGTCGGCGAAGCCCGTGTCGTACCGGTCGGGCTCGTCGTGGAAGCCGATCGACACGACGGTGCGTGCGTCGGAGGCGAAGGGTTTCGACTTCGCGAACACGACGAACACCGGCCGTAGCTGGTTCGGTTCGGACGCCTCGAAGCTGGTGCGCTTCGAGACGGAATCCGGCCAGGCGGTCGTGCTCGGTCTGGAAGGCGCGGCCAAGGGTGTCGCGCCGTCCGTGAAGGCCGACACGGTCACCTACAAGGGCCTGGCGTCCGGTGCGGATGTGTCCTACCAGGTGGGTGCGGGCAGGGTGAAGGAGAACATCACCCTGGCCGAAAAGCCCGCCGAGCCGGTGAAGTTCGTCTTCACGCTGGATGCCGGCGAGCTGGAGCCGAAGGAGCGGGGCGACGGTTCGATCGCCCTGTTCGGCGAGGACCCGGCGAACCCGGTGCTGGTGATCCCGCCGGCGTTCATGACGGACGCTAAGAAGGACAAGGCGTCCCCGTACGGCACGTCGTACAGCTCCAAGGTGTCGCAGGAGCTGTCCCGGCACGGCAAGCAGTGGCGGCTGACCGTCACTCCTGACGCCAAGTGGCTGGCGGCGCCGGAGCGGCAGTACCCGGTGGTGATCGACCCGACGATCACCATCGCGCCGTCGCCGACCGAGTCGCAGGACGTCATGGTCCGCTCGGACGCGCCGACGACGAACTTCAACAGCACGTGGGACATGTCGGCGGGCAAGACCAGCAGCACGGGCATCGCCCGGTCGCTGATCAAGTTCCCGCTGGACGAGATCCCGGCCGGTTCGAAGATCGACACCGCGCAGCTGTCGATGTACTTCGACCAGGTCCACACCTCCGGTTCGACCAACGTCGACGTGGAGGTCCGCCGGGCGACCGGTGCGTGGGACGAGACCACGGCGACGTGGGACAAGACCAGCACCTTCGTGGGCGAGCAGTCGGCGACCACGGTCCTGATGGACGACGGTGACACGGGCACGGCCGCGGTCGGCGAGTGGCCGCGGGTCACCGGCACCGGCCACGGCAGCGACTACGCGTACAACAAGAACACCGCGACCGGGGAGTCGTACACCTGGCAGCCGATGGTCCCCGAGGCCGCCGACTACAAGGTCGAGGTCCACACCCCGGTGCAGACGGACGGCGCGACGGCCGCCCCGTACACGGTGACGTCCGCCGAGCCGGCCGCGAACTTCACGGTCGACCAGGCCACCGGAACGACCGGCTGGCGCCAGCTCGGCACCGCGCAGATCGACTTCGCCAAGGGCAACACCGGCAAGATCGTCCTCGGCGACACCGGTGACTCCACCAAGCGCACCATCGCCGACGGCGTCCGGCTGGTCAACCCGGCGCAGATCCGCAAGGACATCGGCGAGTACAACCAGTGGCACAACTTCCGGGTCGGCGACACCGTCCAGAAGTGGGTCTCGGGCACCTCGCCCAACTACGGCTTCGTGATCAAGGCCGTCAACGAGACCTCCACCGCGCCGCTCGGAGGTCCGCAGTACGAGGCCGGGGACTACGACTACGGCGGCGAGACGTCCACCATCCCGCGCCTGACGGTCACCTTCGGCAAGGTCGGCACCTCGCTGAACTCGCCGACCGTCGTGCACGGCACCGGTCCGGAGCTGTCCTGGGCGGCGTACAAGAACACCACCGGTGACACCGACCTCGACATCGCCGAGTACCAGCTGCACCGCTCCACGCAGCAGGTGTTCACGCCCTCGGCCGCGACGCTGGTCGCCCCGATCGCCAAGACGGCGACCACCTACACGGACACCACCGCGGTCCCGACCCCGGACTCCAGCAGCGCGGAGATCGGCAAGTCGTACTACTACCAGATCGCGGTCAAGACGGCCGACGGCCAGGTGCTGGGCTCCCCGACCCGCGTCGTGGGCGTCCCCAAGGCCGGCCGCACCATGCGGCTCATCCAGGCCGGCGCCGGTGTCACCGACACCACGCTGTCCTCACTGAAGCCGACGACCAACCTGAACACCATCGAGCAGGGCACCCTCGGCCAGGACTGGCTGACGGTCGGCAACAACTCGGGCACCTACGGCAAGACCCGTTCGGTGATCAAGTGGCCCACCACCACGATCCCGACCACCGCGACGGTGCTCGAGAGCCGGGTCTTCCTGTGGTCCACGCTCACCGAGCGCACCACCACCACCAAGGCCCAGTACAACCTCCACGGACTGACCCGGGACTTCACCGAGACCCAGGCCACCTGGAACAACGCCAACTCCACCACCGCGTGGACCACGGCGGGCGGTGACCACTCCTCGGTCGTCTCCGACTACGTGCCGGCCTTCAACACCGACCTCGGCCGCCACTGGTGGGACGCCACGTCCCTCACCCAGAGCTGGGTCAAGACGCCCACCAGCAACAAGGGCACCCTGATCAAGCTGAAGGACGAGACCACGGCTGGCCCGCAGGAACGCTCCATCTTCCTGTCCGCCGCCGCCCCCGACCCCCAGCTGCGCCCGCTGCTGCGCGTGATCTACGTCGACTCCACCACGGAGGACACGTACTACGCGCCCACCACCCCGGCCCGGATGACGCCGAACACCACCTACACGGTGGAGTTCACGGTCACCAACACCACGTCCGCCGCGTGGGCCGCGGGTGAGCGCGAGCTCTCCTACACCTGGAAGCTCCCCGACGGCACGGACGCCACCACCGGCGGCAACCAGCTGGAGACCCCGATCCCGGCCCTGCTGCCGGGCAAGTCGGCAACCATCCAGGCCAAGGTCGCCACACCGATCAACTCGGACTCGGGCAACAAGCGCAACGAGTACGTGCTCGGCTGGGACGTCCGCAAGATCGCCGACGGCACCTGGCTGTCCGCGGGCACGGGCGGTATTCCCCCGCTGAAGCAGAACGTGGCGGTGGAGGACCCGACGTCCAACACGCTGGGTCTGGAGAAGTTCTACAGCTACACGGGCAAGAACACCGGCGCCGGTTCGAGCTTCATGAACAACCTGGCGTCCGGCAACGGCGTGTGGCAGTACAACGCCATCAACAACCCGGGTCGTGGCCTCAACACCTTCGCGCGTCTGGCCTACAACACCCTGGACACCTCGGACACCGTCCTCGGCCACGGCTGGTCGGCGCAGGTCTCCGGCCCGACGCGCCTCGGCGCGCCGCTGGACTTCCACCCGAACCCGAACCCGACCGAGGTCCGGCTCCCCGACGGCGACGGCACCACGCACGTCTTCCGCTGGGACGCGACCAACAGCGTCTGGAAGGCACCCGCGGGTGTCCACTTCAAGCTGGCCGCCAAGGCGGGGCTGGACTGCAAGCCGACCAAGGATCCGGTCCCGGACGCCTGGACGCTCACACGCCCGGACGGCACGCGGTTCCTGTTCGGCTGCGACGGCTACATGACGTCCGCGGTCGACAACGACGGCAACACGCAGACGTTCACGTACGAGGAGCGCAAGTCCAACAACAAGCCGACCAAGTTCCTGACGTACATCACGGACCCGGCCGGCCGGCAGTCGCTCACCGTCGAGTACTACAAGAAGGGCGACGCCTCCTACCAGTACATCGACGCCACGGGCGCGAAGGTCAGCGGTACCAATCTGACCAACTCCAAGATCTACGACCACGTGAAGTCCATGACGGACATCTCAGGACGCAAGATCACGTTCTACTACACCGACAAGGGTCTGCTCGGCCAGATCATCGACGGTGAGCTCTCGACGCAGCCGAAGGTCTTCAAGTTCACCTACGACGCGACGCAGGGCAACAAGAACGTCAAGCTGGTCAAGGCGACCGACCCGCGGGGCAGCGCGACCTCCCTCGCGTACTACGCGCCGCAGGTGGGCGACGACCCGAAGTACCACTGGTGGACCAAGACGATCACCGATCGGCGGAACTTCGCCACGAACTTCGCGTACAAGCCCAACGTCCTGAACACGAAGTTCACCGACACCAAGGTCACCGACGCAGAACTGCGCGCGACCGATCACGTCCTGGACGACTTCGGCCGTCCCGTGCAGATGACGAACGCCAAGGCCCAGACCACCAAGCTGAGCTGGGACGCGGACAACAACGTCGTCTACATGGAGCAGGCCAACGGTGCCAAGACCGCGTCCTGCTTCGACCCGAAGACGGGCTATCCGCTGCGGACGTGGGACGCGGAAATCACCAAGTCCTGGACGCAGTTCAACCCGACGGACTACTGCAACCCGGCCTCCTACCCCGCCAACGCGACGAAGTTCGAGTACACGACGCGGATCGACGGCTACTCCGCCGACCTGTGGCGCAAGACGTCGCCGCTGGGCAACGTCTGGGAGTTCGGCTACGACCAGTTCGGCAACCAGACGTCCGTGACGGACCCCGAGGGCGTCGCCTCGACGACCGCCGGTGACTACACGGCGACCACCGAGTACGACGCGTACGGCCAGCCCACCAAGCAGACCGACGCGAACGGCCACGCCACCACGTACTTCGGCTTCGGCCCGCACGGCTACCCGACGAAGATCACGGACGCGCTGAACAACTCCACGAACTTCGTCTACGACGAGCGCGGCAACACAAAGGAGGTCATCAACGCCAAGGGCGCCAAGGTCACCCAGTCCTACGACTACTTCGGCCGTCCGCTGGAGCAGAAGCAGCCGAAGGACCAGGCGGCAGGCGTCTACATCACCACCCCGGCGCCCGAGTACGACGCCAACAACAACCTGCTGAAGGTCTTCACGCCGAGCGGCGCCGAGTCGTCCTCGGTGTACGACGCGGCCGACCAGGTCACCGACTCGCTCGCGCCGAAGGACCTCACGACGGATCCCGAGCGGCGCACGACCACGACGTACGACAAGGTCGGCAACGTCAAGACCGTCACCGAGCCCAAGGGCAACCTGACGGCCACGGTCGGCGACTACACCACGACCTACACCTACGACGAGATCTACCAGCCCGTCTCGGTGGTCAACGCCAAGGGCGACAAGGTCTCCAGCGAGTACGACAACGTCGGCAACGTGGTCACGGTCATCGACCCGAAGAAGAACGCGACCGCGGACACCGCCGACTTCACCACCAAGTACACCTACGACCTGAACCACCGGGTCACGAAGACGACGGACGCGGCCGGCAAGTTCACGACGGTCGAGTACGACCTCGACGGCCGCTCGCCGAAGGCGACGGACGCCGAGGGCAACACGAGCGAGACGATCTTCGACCGGCGCGGCCTGGTCAAGGAGGTCAAGGTCCCGTACTCGAAGGACGGCTCCGGTGTCATCACCTACCGGACGACCCGCTTCGAGTACGACGAGGTCGGCAACCGAACGAAGGAGATCAGCCCGCGCGGCGTCGCGACCACGGACGACGCGACCGACTTCACCTCCGAGACGGTCTACGACGAGCTGAACCGGGTCAAGGAGCAGCTCCGCCCGTTCGATTCCGGTGACGCCGACTACGGCACCCCGGACAAGACCTTCTTCTTCTACGACTCGGTGGGCCAGCTGGAGCGTGTCTCGGCGCCGCCGTCGCAGGGGCAGACGGTCCGCAACGACACCGAGTACACCTACTACGACAACGGGTGGACGAAGTCCGCGAAGGACCCGTTCGAGATCACCACGTCGTACGACTACAACGCGCTCGGCCAGCAGACGAAGAACACGCTGACCTCGGCCGGCGGCTCGTCGCAGCGGACGATGACGTGGGACTTCTACCCCTCGGGCAACCAGAAGGCCCGCTCCGACGACGGCATCCCGGTCGGCAACCACGTCGTGGTCGTCGACTCCACCGACGTCAACAACACGGCGACGCAGGGCAGCTGGAACGCCTCCCAGGCCATGGGCCAGTGGGGCTACGACGTCCGCACCCATCCCAAGGGCACCGGCGCTGACTCGTTCACCTGGCAGCTCAGCATCCCGCAGGACGGTACGTACGAGGTCTTCGTCCGGCACGGTGACGTGACCGGAGCGGCGACCAACGCACCGTTCAAGATCACCCACGCGTCGGGCGAGGTCACCAAGCCCGTCAACCAGACCACACGGTCCGGTGAGTGGGTCTCGCTGGGCTCGTACTCCTTCACGGAGTCCGGCACCCAGAAGGTCACGCTGTCCGACCTGGCCGACGGCACGGTCGTCGCCGACGGTCTGAAGCTTGTCCGCTCCAACACGGGCGAGACCGACAACGAGAAGAAGGACTTCACCTACCGGTACGACGTCAACGGTCTGCTCGCCGAGGTCAAGGACCTCTCGCCCGGCGCGAAGGCCGACGCCTACGCGATGACCTACGACGAGCTCAACCAGCTCGCGAAGGTCGAGGAGAAGCTCGGCACGACGGTCAAGAACACGACCGCGCTTGCCTACGACGTCAACGGCAACCCGGTGGAGACCACGCACGACGTGACGTGGTCGAAGTCCGAGTACGACGTCCGCGACATGATCAACAAGATCACGAACGCGGACTCGCCGACGGCGGGCAACCAGCAGATCAGCACCTTCACCTACACCGACCGCGGTCAGCCGCTGAAGCAGACGAAGCCGAACGGCAACACCGTCGACTACGCGTACTGGCTCAACGGCGCGGTCAAGTCGCAGGTGGAAAAGAAGAGCACCGGCACCGTCGTCGCCTCGCACGACCTGGAGTACGACCCGAACGGGAACCGTTCCAAGGACACGTCCAAGGTCATGAACGCCGACAACGCGGCGGACTACCTGGACACCGTGTCGACGTTCGCCTACGACCCGCAGGACCGCATCAAGACGGTCACCAAGACCGGTGACGCGGCGGGTACGGAGACGTACAAGTACGACGGCAATTCCAACATCGTCGAACAGACGGTGGGCACTGTCACGTCGACGTCGACGTACGACCGCAACCGTCTGCTGAAGACGGCCGGGGGCGGTGTGGCCGCCACGTACAACTACGACCCTCTGGGCCGCCTGGACACTGTGTCCTCCAACGGGTCGGTACAGGAGAAGTACACGTACGACGGCTTCGACCGGATCGCCAAGCACACGGCGGGTACGGGTGCGGCGGCGAAGACGACGTCGTACGTGTACGACGCGTTCGACCGCACGGCGCAGGAGACCACGTCCGGCACGGGCGGGAAGACCACGCTCTTCACGTACCTGGGCATGGAGTCGAAGGTGCTGCGGGAGGAGGTTGCCGGCAAGGCGACCAAGTCCTACCAGTACTCGCCGTGGGGCCAGAAGCTGACCCAGATCAAGCACAACACCGATGCGACAAAGGAGTACTCGCAGTTCCTCTACCACCCGAAGGGTGACGTGGAGGCGATCACCAAGGCCGACGGCAACACCCGGGCCACGTACGGTTATTCGGCGTACGGCTCCGACGACGAGAAGCAGTTCACCGGCGCGGACAAGCCGGACGCTGCGAACCCGGACAAGGAGCAGTACAACGACTACCGCTACAACGCGGCACGTCACGACGACGGCTCCGGTACGTACGACATGGGCTTCCGGAACTACGACCCGGGCCTGAACCGGTTCCTGACGCGTGACATGTACGGCGGCGCGCTGGACGACATGGGTCTGGCGACGGACCCGTACACGGGCAACCGGTACGCGTTCGCCGGCGGCAACCCGATCTCCTTCGTGGAGCTCGACGGCCACCTCTTCGGCCTGGACATCTCGCTCTCGGACGTGGGCCACGCGGCCCTGGACGTGGCGGGCATGGTGCCGGTGATCGGCGAGGTCGCGGATGTGGCCAACGGCGTGTGGTACGCAGCCGAGGGCAACTACGCGGACGCGGCCCTGTCGATGGCGGCGGCGATCCCGGGCATCGGCGCGGCGGCCACGGCGGCCAAGTACGCGAAGAAGGGCGCCAAGGCCGCCGACGCGGTCAAGGGTGCCAAGGCGCCTTCGAAGCCGCCTGCCGCCAAGCCGAAGCCGAAGTCGAAGCCCAAGCCCAAGGCTGAGTCCAAGCCGAAGGGCAAGAAGAGTGGTGAGTGCAAGAAGCCGAAGAAGAACAGCTTCGTCCCTGGCACCAAGGTGCTTATGGCCGACGGGTCCACGAAGAAGATCGAGGACCTGAAGGCGGGCGAATACGTCCTGGCCTCCGACCCGGAGACCGGCGACCTGCAGGCCCGTCAGATCACCGAGACCCGAAACCACAGTGGCGTCAAGCACCTGATCACCCTCACCGTCGACCCCGACGGCAAGGACGGCGACGCCAAGCCCGAAACAATCACCGCTACGGACGAGCACCCGTTCTGGCTGCCGGACTTCGGCAAGTGGGCCAACGCGGAGGACCTCGAGCCCGGCATGTGGCTCCAGACCTCAGCCGGCACCTGGGTCCAGATCACCGCGATCGACGAAGCCCACCGTACCCAGCGCGTCCACAACCTCACCGTCGACGGAGTGCACACGTTCTTCGCGCTGGTGGGCGCGAGCCCTGTGCTCGTACACAACAGCCCGGTTGCACTCAACTGCCCGTCGTCGCAGTTGGCCCAGGTTTCCATGAACGCCAGAATGACGAACAAGGTTAAGCCCTCGCAGAACGTTGCCGTCTATCAAGTCGGAAGTGGCTCGAACTCGCGCTTCCTGGCGGCAGCAAATGACCCAGGCGGCCTTCACTCGGAAGAGATTCTGAATCGGTACATCGCCGATCCGGCGAACGGGATCTCTGCAGACGACGTCCTCGGCGTATATTCCGAGCGAGTGCCGTGTGTGACCGATCCTCACAACTGTTCGGCAAGCCTGAGTCAGTACAAGAACCTCGGAGGAAACATTTCCTGGAGCCTCAACCCGGATGGGATCAGGAATGGCCGAAAGAACGCGGGAGCCATTGCGCGGGCTATGGGATCGTTCCGTGGCGCCGCAGCGGATCTGCCTGGATTCGAGTGGATCACGTAGCAGTCCTGCCGTGAGCAGGTAACGCAGTAGCAGGTAGACTTGGCCGGCCGCCCAGGGGGTGGCCGGCCAAGTTGTCTTTCTGTTCATCGGTCCGGCTGGAGTTCATTGTGGGAAATGCGGAACTGCAAGCGGAGTTCAACGAAAGTATGGAGTTGCCGTTGGGTGTCCTTTCTCGCCGCGGCTTCGGTGCATCTTATCCACCACGGGACCTGGGGCAGTGGGGGCTGTCCAAGGAAGACACGGCGGCGCTGCGTGAGTTCGGAATCCCGGTGATGGAGCCCGGCGGGGGGCGCCATGGAGTGCAACTTGTTGGCGATGTCCAGGAGTCTTCGGTGCCAGAGATTCGGTCCGCAGTCGGTAGTGCCTTTCGGCTTGGTGACTACTGGGGAAGATCGATCGGCGTGCTGCAAGCAGAAGGGCTGGTGGTTGCCTTTCCGTACATGGATGATCAGGCGGTTTCCTATGTGAATTCAGCAGCGCGGAAATTTGTCGAAACGTCTTGGCGATGGTGTTTTGCGAGTAAAGCTCTGAAGAAAATGAATGACCTGGATCAGCTTTATGATAATTTGGAGCACTTTTATGATCTGGTATGTCAAATAGATTCCGAAGTGGGCGAGGAGAGTCGGTTCAACTGGTGGCCTGGCGTCGTGGGTGGATGGTGATGTGAACGCCGTTGTCGATACGGTTGGCCTCGCCATGCATGGGTGGGCCGGCCGCGTCGTTACGAGAGGACGCGGCGATGGAACGGGAAGCCCCGCCGGTGTCTGGCGGGGCTTCCCGCTGTCCGTGGCTGTTCATCGATCGAATTCCCTGCAGACTTCCGTGAGATCGTGGACGCCTACGGTTCGATCCAGGTCAACGGGCAGTTGTATCTGGAGCACCCCGCCGGACATCTTCTGCACAGTCTCGGAGAAACCATCAGGGGGGACCTCGAGATGTGGCGCGAGGAGGACATGGCAGAGTTCCTGCCGAGTCCGGTAGGGACGAACCCCGGCGAGTTGATGCCGGTGGCTTCGGCCGTGACGGGGGAATGGGTTTTCCTTCGCGTTCCCGACGAGCCCTCGTCGCCCTGGCGCGTTGTGGTCCAGGAGTTCGACGGTCCGGCCTGGACTCTCTACGAAATGACGTTCAGCGAATGGTTGCTGGCTTATCTCAAGGGTAGGGACGTGACGTTGTGTTCTCGCGACCGCGCGCCTGACGGCCCGTTCTGGGAATTCCTTCCCTGACAGTGAACGCGGTGGTATCTCCTGTCCTGGTGGCAGGGGATACCACCGCGTAAAGATTTCCCCGTGATCGCCAGATCGACGTTGTCGATCGGTTCCCGGGAAGCCCACCATCCCTGGGTGGGGCTTTCCTTTGTCCGACGGGCGCAAGGTAATCGAGCGCGGTGAAGCTGCCCTCGAGGTTGGCGATCCGGTAGCGGCGGGCAACTGGTTCGTGCACGCTTTCCGGCTCGGTTCGGGCGGGGCGAAGGCCCGCCTGGAGCAGATCGCTCCGGTGCTGGAACGCCTGCTCGACGATCCGAGGGAGGGGGCCGGCGCGAGTGCACTGCTGGGCGGCATCCACCTGATCTCGGGCACGCAGCATGAGCGCGCATTCGCTTTGTTCCGGCAAGCTGCCGAATCCGGAGCGCCTGACGGCATGCGCGGGCAATGACCGCCTCATGGCTTACGCCTTGACGGAATGGCACGGAATCCCTTGGGACGAGACATCAGGGTTCCGTTCCTGAGTCTGTGGCTGAGGTGTGAAAGAGTGGGCGTCCTGCTGGCAGGACGCCTCGGAATCGCCAGCGCCAAGGCGATGAAAACGGGAAGCACCGCCGGTCTCCGGCGGGGCAACTCGCTGACCGTGGCCTAATACTCCAGCCGTAGATCGTGATCTCGATGGTGAGTGGCGCCTCTCCGCCTACCCGAGTTCACCGAGACGGAGGGCGTCCCTTATCTCGCTGAGCTTCGCGGTTGTCGCCGGGGTCCGTTCCTTCGCCTGTTCGCCGAGACGGAGGGCGTCCTCAATCTCGCTGAGCTTCGCGGAGGACAGGACGCCCGCCCGCTCGATCAGGTCGTCCTGGGACACGGTGGTCAGCCACGTGCAGGGGGTAAAGCCCGGGCGCGGGAACGCGAACCGCAGCACGCCTTCAAAGGGCAGTCCTTCCATGGCACCTACTTGCACTTCGACGCCCAGACCGCTGATGTCGACGCCCGCAGGAGTGACGACCTGCATCGCCCGGATCCTGGACGCGTCGTCTGCCGCCAGCAGTACGACCAGCCGCCGCTCGTCGAACTCCACCCACCAGACTTCGCCACGTTGCACATGTCCTCCTGACTCAGGACGGCAGGCGGAACTGCGCGACCCTGACGCGTTGTGGAGACGGGTGCGGCCACCGTTGATCATCGTGAGTTGTGTGGACTGACGAAGAGACGGTGGCCGCAGGTCACAGCATAGAACCCACCCGTTGGCGGGACGCGTTCGAGGGCCTGATGGGCCGGATCGCGGGGCGCTTCGCCCGGGTCGAACCCCGGCGCAGGGCGGCGCGGTTGGTGCTCGGCGGGGAAGTTCCGTGCGGACATCTTGGCCAAGAAGGTGCCCAAGCGGGCCTGGCAGAAGCTCTCCGCAGGGGCCGGGGCCAAGGGCCACCGCGTCTACAACTGGGCAGTCATCGACCTCCCCGACCCCCGCCCCCGGGAGTCGTCAGCTACTGATCCGCCGTAACCGCAGCACCGGCGAACTCGCCTACTACCGCTGCTACTCGCCCGCGTCCGTGCCGCTGACCGCGCTGGTCGGAGTCGCCGGATCAAGATGGCGGGTGGAGGAGTTCTTCCAGTCGGGCAAGGGCCTGGCCGCACTCGACGAGCACCAGGTCCGCCGCTGTACCTCCTGGTCCCGCTGGGTCACCCTCGCCATGCTCGCGCACGCTTTCCTCGCCGTCGTACGCGCAGACGAGCACACCCGCCCCGCACCCGATGCCCTCATTCCGCTCACCTGCAACGAGATCCAGCGCCTGTTCATCACCCCCGTCGTCCGACCCGTCCACGACACAGCCCACCGGCTCGGTTGGTCGAACTGGCGGCGCCGCCACCAGGCCCGATCCCAAGCCAGCCACTACCGACGACAAGCCACTCAGGAATGAAGATCACGAACTACGGCTGGAGTACTAAGGGCCGGCGACTGGCGGGGTGGGAGGCGGAAGCCCCGTTCGTTCTGCCGACGGTTCCATGAGCGGCGAGACGCAGTAGGAGCGGTGCTGGGCGGAGAGCGGCAGTCCGAAGCTGCTGGAGCTCAGGCCACCGGCCACGGCGGAGCAGCCTCTACCGGCCGCCGGGTACGGCGCCCGGCCACGTACCCCCCGATCCCCAGGCCCGTCCCGACCAGGGCCATCACGACCCCGAGCATGCCCAGCGCTGCGAACGCCACCGGCGCGGTGGAATCGCTCTGCACGCGCCCGTGCACTCCGGATGCCGCGACGCTGCCCGACTGCTCGCCGAGGAAGAAACGCGAGTCGTTGGAGTTCCCGCGGTGGTCGCCCAGCAGGAACAGCCGCCCGTCCGGCACTGTCACGTCGTATTCCGCGGCCCCGGCGTTCACCTCACCGCGCATCACATACGGTTCGTCGACCGGCTTCCCGTTGACCGTGATCCGGCCTCCGTCGCAGCACACCACGTGATCGCCGGCGGCCCCGATGACCCGCTGGAGGACCGGCCTGCCCTGATATCGATCGGGCACATCGACGAGTACGACGTCGCCCCTGCGTATCTCGCCCGCGTCCGTGCGCTCGATGAGCAGCCGCTCGCCCGGACGGTACGTGGGCGACATCGCCTCGCTCATGACGGTGGCGCCTTCGTAGTTCGTCCAGGTGTACCCGATGCCACCGAGCATCAGGACCAGTCCGAGTGGTACCAGCACCCAGGCGGCGGTTCTCAGGCCGCTTCCCGCTCTCCGCTGCCGCATGAAAGCCCCTCCCTCGAGCCGCCCGACGGCCGGGCGGGCCAGCAGAGGGTAACCGCCTCGGTGCGGGACCTTTCGTGCTGGTCCCTCGGCAGGGTTCGGGCAGGCGAGGTGGAGCCGGTCGGCGTCGAAAGGCCGACGTCCACCGGCTGCGTCACGCGGTGGCGGGCGACTTGAGGGACGTGACGAAGGCGGTCCAGGCCGGGGCCGTGACCGTGAGGACCGGGCCGCTCGGGACCTTGGAGTCGCGGACGGGGACGACGCCGGTGTGGGCTTCGCACACCTCGACGCAGTTGCCGCCGTCGCCGTTGCTGTACGTGCTCTTGCGCCAGGCAGCCGCCCCGGGGAACGCCTCCGCGACCTCGACGCAGTTGCCGCCGCTGCCGTTGCTGTAGCTGCTCTTGCGCCAGATGGCGGTGCTCAAGTCAATCCCGTTGCTTGCCACTTCGGTCATCGTCAGCCGCTTCCTCGATCATGGCGAGGGACGCCTCCGGTGGTAGTGCGGCGGCCCTGAGCCAATCGTACGACCGGCGGTACTCCTTCACGAGGGCCGGATCGTCGATGGTGTCCCCGCTGTGCAGTGCCTCCGTGTAGACCAGGGGAGGAGCGTCGGAGAACGTCATGATCATGGCTGTGCCGAGCATGAACGGGTGCGCCCCGCAGTTCCACGGAAGGATCTGGGGAAGGATCCGGCGGCGGCGTGCCAGCGCCGCGATGTGTTCCAGTTGTTCGGCCGCCTGGTCCGGCGGAAGGATCGGCTGGCGCAGGAGCGACTCGGAAAGGATCACCCAGTACATCGGGGTCTTGTGGTTGTCCTCGAAGAGGCGGGCGCGTGCCATCCGGGCGCTGGCCTTCTCCTCCACCTCCTCGTCCGGGGCAAGAGGATGTGTCGCGCGCACCACCGCCCGCGCGTACGCGTCCGTCTGCAACAGCCCCGGGATCAGCGTCGGGCACCACTCCTCGATGGTCTCCGCGTGCTTCTCCGCCTCCAGCACCCGCTCGAAGTAGCTCGCGTGCCCCCGCCGTTTCGCCCTCCGCACGTCCTCGCAGCGCCGCCGGAAGAAGCCGTCCGTGCCGAGCACCTGGTCCACGTGCTCGGCCAGTTCCGCCGGCATCCGGCGCGTGCCGCGTTCGATCTCGCTGAGGTGGCTGGGGCCGTAGAAGCTGCCCTCGACCAGTTGCTGGAGGGTGAGGCCCGCCTCTTCCCGTTTCCACCGCAACTCGCTGCCGTAGAAGGTCGGGACGCCCGTCGAGCCGTCGATGTCCTTGCGCTGCCCCATCGCCCACCGTCCCTGGTGCCGTGTACCGCCCGTTTCCCGGGGTTCCCCGGCCCGTACCAACTGCACCGCGCATACGTGCAGTTCAGGGCGGGGATCCTGAACCTCTTTCACGCTACGCCGCTCGGCATCACGCTGTGAGCAGTTCGTCACACAGCGCACTGGAAGGTGTGAACCCGCCCATGTACGACCACTCCGAAGCCGACGACTGCGCCGAGGAGCTGCGTGCCGCCCTCGCCGAGCACGGCATCACGCTCCCGTCCCTCCGCGTCGACCTGCCGACCTTCGCCGCCCGCTACCCGACCCGGCCGCTGATCTCGCTCGGCAACTGCAACCTGCTGACCGCCCGGACGCTGGTCGCCGCCCTCCGTAAGGGAGTCGCGTGATGAGCCGGCCACCCCTCACGCTGGACCTGCTCGCGACCCCGGCCGCCGTGTCCGGCGTACGCCGCGCACTGTACGACTACGGCGCCGACCTCCAGCTCTGCGCTACCGAGCTCCTCACCAACGTGATCCGCCACATCGGTGAGGGAACGCCCGTGACGGTCCGCGTGTCGTGCGGCGGCGGCCGTACGCGACTGGAGGTCACCGACCCCGACCCGCGTGCCCTGCCCGTCCTGTGCGGGACGGCCGCCGCCGACGACGAGTCGGGCCGGGGCCTTGTGCTGCTCGATGCGATGACCCTGCGGTGGGGCGTGGGGCAGGGGCCCGGCGGCAAGACCGTGTGGTGCGAGCTGGCGGCGTGGCGGTCAGGGGGCTGCGACCGGCTCCGGCCAGGACAGGGCGGGAGCCCTCAAGTGCCCGTCGTCCACGGCGAGGAGCTGCGGCGCAGAATTCGTACGATTCCTTGATCGAGGGCGATCCGGATCAGGCGGTCGTCCAGCGCTGCACCGTCTCTTCGTCGCGGACGAGCCACGTGCCGTCGCCGAGCGGCACGGCAGTGACCCCCGGCGTCTGCGGGTAGTCGAGTTCGGCGAGGGGCCTGAGTGTGTGGGCGTCGAGGATGAGGTGCGTGCCCTCCTCGGCCCACTGTTCCTCGGCCGTCACGACCAGGATCCGTTTGTCGTCGACGAAGCCCGGGGTGTAGCCGACGAAGACCCTTTCGTCCGGGAGGACATCGCCGGCCTCGACGATCACGTCGTCGGCGCCGTCCTGCGTGCGGCAGAGGTATCCGCCGCCGACGTCCTGGCTGACCAGCGTCCCGTCCGCACCGAGGCCGACGTAGGGTTCCTCGGCGGTGCCCGCTGCCCGGACCTCGAGCCCGGCGGCCGTGCGGGCGACCAGGAGGCAGTGAGTGCCGTCCTGCCCCATGGAAGCGGTGAGGAGAACCTCAGGTCGTGCGTCCGGGAACTGCTGGAAGGCGTACGCCGCTGACAAGGACGGCAGGACGTGCTCGGCGAGCACCTCGCCGGTGGCCAGGTCGAGGGCGCGGCAGACGTCGCCCGTGGAGAGCCCGTCGGCTCCGAGGGGTCCGGCCATGGTCGCCAGAAGGACACGGCCGGCCGGGTCGGGCGTGCACGCGCCGGTGGCCCCGGGCGACTGCTGCCAGTCCCGGTGGCGGTGCTCCCAGCGGACGGTTCCGTCGGGCTCCTGGACGGTGACGGCCTCCCGGGTGCTCATGGCCAAGGCGCCGTCGGGCAGCGGCGAGCAGTACAGGCTGGGCCCGTCGGGAGCCGGGTCGCTCCACGTGGCGCGGGCAGCGACCACCTGGGAGTGATCGGTGCTGAGCCTGTGCGTGGTGATCGTGCCCTCGTGCCGGGTCACGAGCCAGTGTGTGCCGTCGCGCAGGAGCCAGCCGTCCAGGTTCCCCAGTGCCTCGGTGATGCCGGGCAGGGACTCATGCGCGAGCAGCCGTACGGGTACATGGGGGTAGTTCATGTGCTTTTCCTAGTCCGTGTCCGGGGTGTAGCGGCTGGGCCAGTAGAACTGCCGCCGGTGGGTGGGTTTGTCGTCACCGTACGTCGGCCCCGCGAGCATGCCCTCGATGCGGATGATGGGGGCGCAGAAATCGGGGCAGACGCTGCGCATGGCCGCGCCGTGGGTGGGCAGCCAGTCGTCCGAGCCTTTGCTGTGCAGGCGGCTGAGGTAGTGGAGGATGTTCTGCTCTGCGTGCCCGCCCGGGACCTTGGGCGGTGTCGGGGGGAGGTACTGGTCGTTCGGGAGCGGGTAGAGGCCCATCTCCTCGGCCAGTTTCCGCTGGGCGGGGGTCAGCTTGCTCTTGCTGGTCCCGGCGACGATCAGCACGTCCTTCCCCTTGTGACGCGTGGCGATGATGGCGACGGTCTGGCCCTCTTGTCCGCGCTTGGGCAGGACCTGGGAGATCTTGTGCGCCATGTCCTCCAGGCTCTGCATACAGGGCGCCAGCCCGAGGGGATCGGCCTCGGTGGCGGGGTTGTTGACGTAGCCGGCGGGGTTGGGGGCGGGGTCCAGGCCGAGGGGGTCGGGGCTGACGTAGCGGCCGGCCTCGGGGTCGTAGTGGCGGAAGAAGTTGTAGTGCAGACCGGTCTCGGGGTCGGCGTACTGCCCGGGGAAGCGCAGCGGGGTGTGTGCCGTGGCGTCCCGGTTCCAGGCGGTGGCGCCCCACTGGGTGGCGCGGCTGTGCCAGGCGGTGGCGCCGGTGTGGTCGACGAGTTCGGTGGGTGTGCCGACGAGGTCGGTGACGATCGCGAAGAAGCGGGCGTCGACGGAATCCTGGTCGCCGCCGGGGTCCTGCGTCGTGCGGCGCTCGGCCTGGGCGATCGGGCGGTGGCCGTCGTACTCCCAGGTCAAGGTGGTGCCGGTGGAGGAGTCGGTCTGTTCCGCCAGACGGCTGCCGTCCCAGCTGAAGAGGGTCTCGGCAACGACGGTCCCGTCGGAGGCGTGCCGGCGCTTGGCCGTTCGGCGGCCCAGCGGGTCGTAGCGGTAGGTCCATCGGGTGCCGTCGGGTGTGATGCATGCGGTCAGCCGGTCGGCCGCGTCCCATTCGTAGCGCCAGATGTCCGGCTTGCGGGATATTCGCTTCTTGCGCCGTTCGACGATGCGGCCGGCCGCGTCGTAGGTGTAGTGCAGCGCTCCGGCGGATTGCAGCCGGTTGCCGCTGTACGCACGCGGGCCCCGGGACTCGGAGTGCGGGGCCTTGTCGGGCCAGTGGGCGGAGGTCTGGTTGCCCTCGCTGTCGTAGGCGTAGGTCTCGGTCCATCCGTGGGACTCGACGCGCAGGGGCCGTCCGGCCGGGTCGAGTTCGTAATGCCTGCGGTTGCCGGTCAGCCCGTCGGTGACGGTCTCCAGCCGGTCGTCGGCACGGTAGGCGTAGAGGCGGCGGCTGAGGGTCCGGTCCTGGGCGGTGAGGCGTTGCTCCCGGATCCGGCCCGCGGCGTCGTAGGCGGTGCCGAGGACCACGGGCTGCTCGGGGCCGCCGAAGGACCGGGCCACCTCGCGGCCGGTGGCGTCGTGGCCGAACGCGATGCCGTGGCCGTCGAGGGCCACGTGCGTGCGGTTGCCCAGCTCGTCGTGGGTGAGGCGGGTGGTGGACCCGCTGGGGGTGACCCGCAGGGTCCGGCGCGAGAGGGCGTCGTAGCCGTACCGGCTGGTGTGTCCGTCGACGGTCTCGGCGACGGTGCGGCCCATGGCGTCCCACTCGAGGGCGAGGACGGAGTCGGCGGAGCGCGCCTCGGTGAGGCGGCCGGACCGGTCGTAGGTGTAGGTGGTGACGGCGCCCTCGACGTCGCGGGCGATGACGCGGCCGGCGTCGTCCAGGTGTGTGGTGACGGTCTGCCCCAGCGGGTTGGTGCGGCTGTGTCCGCGGCCCGAGGGGTCGTAGCTGTAGTGCAGGGTGCGGCCGTCGAAGTCGGTCTCGGAGACCAGGCGTCCCACGGCGTCGTATGTGTAGGTCCAGGTCAGTCCGGCGGCGTTGCGCACCTCGGTGAGGCGCAGTTCGGTGTCGTAACGGAAGTCGTAGCGGGCGCCGTCGGGAGTGGTGCGGGAGGCCGGCTGGTCGAAGTGGGTGTACTCGTAGGTCGTGACGCCGCCGTTGGCGTCGGTCTCGGTGAGGCAGTTGCCCTCCCCGTCGTAGGTCCACCGCTGGGTGGCGCCGTCGGGGCGGGTGTGTGAGGCGAGGTGCCCTTCGACGGTCCACGCGCATGTGGTGGTGGCGCCGTCGGCATCGGTGACGGAGACGGGCCGGCCGAACGCGTCGCGGACCAGGGTGGTCGTCCTGCCCTGGGCGTCGGTGTGGGCGAGGACCATGCCGGCATCGTCGTTGCGGTAGGTCCGGCTGTTGCCCAGCGGGTCGGTGACCGCGGCGAGGGCGCCGTTCGGGTCGTACGCGTAACGGGTGGTGACCCCGTCCGGTGTGGTCAGGGAGACGTTGTTGCCGCGGTCGTCGTAGGTGCGGCGCCACACGCTTCCGTCGGCGGCGGTCACGACGGTGGGCAGGCCCCGCTCGTCGTACTGCGTGGTGGCGAGGGAGCCGTCCGGCTCGCGTACGGACGTGGGGTTGCCGTCCTCGTCCCAGGTGTAGGTGACGCTGCGGCCCTGGCTGTCGGTGCGGCTCTGGAGCCGGTCGTAGCGGTCCCAGACCTGGCTGACCGTGTTGCCCAGGGGGTCGGTCTCCGCGACGACCTGGAGGAGGCGGTTGAAACGGAAGACGCTCGTGGCGCCGGTGGAGTCCGTGTAACGGGTGATGCCGCCCTCGCTGTCGTAGGAGAAGCGCGACGACAGGAAGCCGTCGGGTCCCACGGTCCGGACCACCCGGCCGGCGGCGTCGTAGACGTACAGGTAGGTGGACCCGTTGCGGTCGGTCCATGCGGTGATGCGGCCGGTGGGGTCGTAGGTGAAACGCGTCGCCGTGCCGGAGGAGTTGGTGACGGCATCGAGGTTGCCGTCCGCGTCGTATCCGTACGACATGACGGTGACCGGCCCCTGCGGGGTGTGCAGACTCAGGGCGGTGATCCGCCTGTCGGCCACGTCCACCTTGACCGTGTAGCCGCCGCTGTGGGACACCGTGGAGGGAGCGCCGTCCGGGCGGCGGGCGAGGACGACGGTGTTGTCGTGGCGGTCCCTGATCTCGGTGAGCCAGTAGGCCGGGGAGGTGCGGTACGGACTTCCGGTGAACGAGCGGGTGAGCCCCCCGGGTTCGGACAGGGTGTAGGTGGTTTCGTCCTCGTGCACGCCGCCGTGGGCGAGGGCGATCCGCGGTCCCTCGGTGGGCAGGACCCGATCGTCGCCGGGCTGCGGGAGCCGGGGGTAGACGAGGCACGATCCGTCGCTGCGCGCCCAGACGACACCCGGTCCTACGGGGTCGGCTTCCAGGCGCTCGTCGAACAGTGAGGACCAACTGCGGCCGAACCAGTGACCGTAGCGGTACTTCGACAGGTGTGTACGGTCCACGACGAGGGGGAGCACCCCGGGCAGGGAGAGGTCGACCTGCGGCAGGGTCATCTCCCCCGTCGCGATGTCGACCGGGTCGGACTTGCACGTCTTTCGGTCCAGCGGGACGGAGTGGCGACGCGCGTCGTCACGGACCTCGCGCAGTCCGTTCGGCCTCGTTCGGGCGCTGTCGCCGTCACCGCGGCGACGGCGGTGGTCGCCCGCGCCGCCGGAACCGTCCCGGCCGTCGTCGTCCTTGCGCCGGCGGGCGAGGCGTTCGCGGATGTCGTCGTCGTTGTTCTTGTGGTCCTTGGATATCTGCTTGACGGCCTTGGGCAGGGTCTCGCCGACGTGGTCGCCCATGGTCTTGGCCGACTTCACCAGAGCGCCCATGGCCTTCTCGATGACGGGGTCCAGTGCGTCGGCGATGTCGTCCCGGCCCTTGTTGCGGCCCTGGGCCGTCTTCGCCTTCGTCAGCTTGCCGGCGGTCTTGCCGTGGATGCCGACGCTCACCAGGTTCAGCCTGGTGCCGGCCTGATCATGCTCGTCGTGCTCGATGTGGAAGCCCGGGCCCTTGGGGCCTTTGCCACCACCGCCTCCGGCGGAGGCGAGGTTCATGCCCTCCTTGGCGCCCTGGACACCCTGGTCGAAGCCGTCCTTCCCGGCCTGCTTCGTCTGGTCGAGGTTCACACCGTTCTGCACGCCCAGTGCGTTCGCCCCCAGTTGGACCACCAGGTCCGCGGCCATGTTCTCCAGTGCCGCCACGGCCGGCTCGGTCATCACCGCCACGATGTGACCGACCGCCTCCTCCATCGCACCCGTGATGAGCTTCAGCAACTGCTTCTTCGTGAAAGCGATCGCACCGGCGCCGAGCAGTGCCGACAGACCACCGGTCACGGGGATCAGCGCCAGGGCGAGACCCGTCTGGCCGGCCAGAATGCCGAGCTCCGCGACCGCCTTCCACTTCATGGCCTCGATGGCGCCCGCCGCCATGTCGAGTGCGCCCGCGATCGTCCGGGCCGCGGAGATCATGTCCTTCAGGTGCTTGCCCTTGACCTTGCCCCAGTGCTCGTTCAGCGCGTCCATCGCCTCGCCGTGACCCGACGACAGCAGACGCTCCATGTGGTTGTTGGCGAGCTGACCGTCGTCGGCCAAGTCGTCCGCGAACTCCCGCAACGCGTCCGCCATGTCCCGGTAGGCGTCCTCGTCGACGTTGGGCCAGTTCACCCCCACCAGATCCAGCAGCGTGTCCGCCCAGTCCGGCACTGTGACAGCCATGACCCCGTCCCCCGTATCAGCTGTAGATCATCCAGCCGAACAGTCCTACCACGGCCGCAGACCTTGGAATAATCCGTGATACGGCCAAGCCGGGCTACGGGTGGGCCATTTGGGGGACCGCTCGCCTGCGTATCCAGGTGGAGACGAGGCCCGCGCTGTTCGTCACGGGCGACATCATGGCGCGGCCGCCCGGGCCGGTGTCGGCGGCGTCCGTTTCAATGGCCGCCATGGACGAACGGGAAGAGCCTGCGCTCCATTTGGACGAACTCCTGTCAGTGGTGCACCGGGTGGCGGCCCCGGGGACGGGCGACCTCAACTGCGGTACGCCGGGGCATCCTTCGGGGCACATATGCCTGGCGCCCTCGGAGGCGATCGGCCTTCCCGCGCTCCAAGAGGCGCTCGGCGGGCGGTACGGCCGGCCGCGGAACCTCGCCATGGGCGGATTCGCCGATCCGACGGTGACCGCGCGGACCGGGCTGCCGCTGCTGGCCCCGTTCGGCGAGCGGATCGTGGAGATGCGCGGATGGGCGTTCGCGGACCGGTGGATCGGGTGCGGCAGCGCGCGGGCAGGGGACGACGTCCGGCTCGTGGCGCTGGTGGCAGAACGGGAGGACCCCGCGGCGCAGACGGCGGAGCTGACGTCCTGGGTGGACGGGGTCGTCGCCGTCACGGGGTGGGACACGAGCCGGCTGCGGACGTTCGACTGGGCGGCGGTCGAGAACCGGCTCGGGACGGCGCTGCCGAGCGACTACAAGCAACTGGCCGAGATCTTCGGCACCGGCGCGTTCGACGGCTTCCTCGCACTCCAGACGCCGGATGCGTCCTGTGCGAGCGCGGACATCGTCCGGCACACCGAGTGGCTGGGCGAGTGGGCGAGGACACGCGGCAGCGAGCTGTGGAGGCCGTACGAGGTGTATCCGGTGCCGGGCGGGCTGCTGCAGTGGGGGAGTACGGAGCAGGCGCACGGGTTCTACTGGCTCACCGCTGATACCGACCCCGACAGGTGGCCCGTCCTCGTGACCGAGGACATTCCCGACTCGTGGGTCCGGTTCGACGGCACGACCGCCGAGTTCGTCCACCGGATGCTCACCGAACGGGAGCATCCCTGCTCGACGGCCCGCTACTTCGACACCCACTGGTTCGAGAGCCACGAGAGCGAGTCGCGGCCGTGACACCCCTGTGGTCCGCCACGAGACGGAAGTTTCCGATCGGAGCCGAGATCCGGGGCACCGTCGAGAAGGTCGCTCCCTTCGGCGTCTTCGTCTCCGTAGAAGGTGTGCGGCCCTACGGTGCGGTCGCGGATGTCGCCGGGATGCGCAAGGAGGCAGCCGACGATTCGGTCGTGATCTGGCCCGGCGAGGGCGATCCGGTCACCGGTGTCGTGGCCGGGCACTCGGATCACAACGAGCAGTTGAAGATCCACCTGACGTGATGTCCCCGCACTGACGTGACGCCCTTGAAGCGTGACGTCCTCGCAGGTGGGGTGCCGGGAATGTCCCTCGGGGTGATCAAGCGGCGGGAGCTGTTGTACAGTCCGCGCCCCGTCGTGACGTAAGGAAGCCGCCCATGCGAACCCGCCCCATCCGGAGTGCCGCCGTGTTCGTCCTCCCGCTAGCGCTCACGCTGACAGCGTGCGGCACGGAGGCGGAGCCGGCCGGGAGCCCTGAGACGGCGGCGGCGTCGTCCCCGTCGACCGCCTCTTCCGAGCAGGCCGGGGCGCCCGAGACGGCGGAGGACTTCCTCGCCCTCGCCGAGAAGGCGATGGCCGAGGAGCCGGCCTGGTCCTTCTCCGTCAAGGGGGAGGAGGGGCTGACGTCCCAGGGACAGAAGAGCGCCGCGACCTACGAGGGCACCGTGCGGCGTGCCGTCGGACGGGCGGCGCTGCACTCGCAGGGCGTCAGCACCAGCAGCAAGGGCAAGAAGAAGACCGAGGAGCTGTACGTCATCGGCGACGCGGGCCATCTGAAGGAAGACTCGGCCGAGTGGAACGCCGTGTCACCCGCCGATCCGGAGATGCGGAACAAGGCCGACGACCCGATCGCGGTCATCCACGAGTTCCGGATGTACGCGCAGGCCACCGGCGGCGACGTCAAGGTGACCGAGAAGGACGGCGGCGGCACGGTCGAACTCCGCGTCACGAGCGGCAAGCAGAAGCTGAGCGCCGTCCAGCAGCGAGCCTGGGCCAAGAAGGCGAAGCGCGAGTTCGAGCCCACGGCCGAGCAACTCCGCGAGGCCGGCATCCCGGTGGACGACGCGCGGCTGACCCTCTCCGGCCTGGAGGAGGTGCTGCTCCTGGACGCGAAGACCTACCGGATCAGGAGTCACCGCCTCGACTTCGGCTTCCTGATTCCCTACAACGGGCAGGACATGGCCTTCGAGCAGCAGGTGACCATGGAGAACCAGGGCGCGTACGACGGCAAGATCGAGCTCCCCGCGGATCTGCGCGGCTGAGAAGGCCCCGGGGGCCCGGGGGCCCGGGGGCCCGCGACCTGTGCCGGCCGGCCCGGCCGCGCGCCCCCGCGACGGGCTCAGTACCAGAACGCCTTGATCACGGCGTCGCCCCTCGCCGCCGCCTTCACATAGAAGGTGAGCAGGCCCGAGTGGTGCTCGAAGAAGACGTTCCTGACGTCCGCCTCGTCCCAGGCGGAGAACGGCGCGCGGAAGGCGGTACCGGCGCGGTCCCAGAACGCGTCGAACGGCAGCCCGTCGAGGAACGCGGCCGCCCGCGCCACGCCCGTCGGGCAGAGGAGCGCGAACGGTGGCTGCTCCTCCGACGGATGGCGCACGACACGGCCGCCGAACACGGGCAGCTCCCAGAGCCCGTCCCCGGCCTCCGGCCGGCCGGAGGCCGTCCCGTAGAACTCGTGGACCATGGCGAAGTCCTTGTCGATGGACTCCGCGAGCCCGGCCTGGTACTCCTCCTCGTGCCTCTCCCAAGCAGCCGGCATGAACTCCGTCAGGCCGCTGTGATCGTCCTTGACCTCGGAGTCCGGTACGGCGCGCAGATGCATGTGGAACGACACGGGTCTCCCCGGGGCCGGGGCGACCCTCTGTTCGGGCCGCGAAGACGGAACGGACGGGAAGGGAACGTAGCGCGGGCCACGGACAACGGCTGTCGCCCCCGGGCCACTTGTGTCCGGTATGTCTGTCGCCTGGTTCTCGGCCGGGTCGGCGATGTATAACCGGCCAGCCTTGAGGCGCGGCACGTCGTGCCGCCACTGTTCCGACGAGCCAAGGATCACCCGTGCTGCGCTCCTCCGTTAAGTTCTCGTCCGCGCTCGCCCTGGTCGGCGTGATGTCGCTGGTGTCGGCCTGTGGTGGGAGTGAGGAGCCGGCCGGCTCTGCCGCCGCCTCGGCAGGTGCGGTGGCGCAGGGGGACAAAGAGGTGACGGGTGGTTCGGCGTCGCCCAGTGCGTCCGCGTCCGCTTCGGCCTCCCCGTCCGCCTCCGCGTCACCCTCGGCCTCCGCTTCCGCTTCCGCGTCGGCCAAGGCGTCCGGCAGCACGGCACCCAAGGCCACGGCCACGAGCGGCGGCAACGCGGGCCCGGGCAGCGGTTCCGGTGACGAGCCCGCCGCGCCCTCCACCCCGAACTTCCCCGTGCCGGTGAACGTCGGCAACGCCACCCAGGTCATCACGGTCGAGGCCCGCGGCTCGTACGCCACGGTCACGGCCTGGCAGAAGGGCTCCGCCGGCTGGAAGGCGCAGTTCTCGACGAGCGCCGGACGCGTCGGATCGAACGGGGTGACCGACGGCGCCACCCGCCGGCAGAACACGTACACCACCCCCACCGGCACCTACACGATCACCGAGGGCTTCGGTGTCGAGTCGAGCGGCACCGCCATGCCGTACACCAAGGTCAACGACAGCCACTGGTGGGTCCAGGACCCGGAGTCGAAGTTCTACAACTCGATGCACACCGAGGCGGGCGCGGACTTCCCGCTGACCGAGTCCGGCGACCGCGGCAGCGAGCACCTGATCAACTACCCGACGCAGTACGCCAAGGCCCTGGTCATCAACTTCAACCGCTGGCCGGCCACTCCCGGCCGGGGCGCGGGGATCTTCCTCCACGTCAACGGCAGCGGCGCCACCGCCGGCTGCGTGTCGGTGCCGCGCGCGACGATGGAGCAGTTCATGGGCTGGGTCAAGCCGTCCGCGAACCCGCGCATCGCGATCGGCTGACAGAACAGAGCGGACATCGAGGAGATTCGGGCGGTACGTGGAGATACTTCCTCGCATCGGTGTGCCCGGTGCCCGTTTCGGGCGGACACGGGCCTCCGTACGAGCGGCCCGAGGTGCCCCGGACTCCGCCTTCCGGCGTGCCGCCGACGCCACCCTGACGGACATGTACGTCACGGCGGCGGGCGGACACGAGGACGGTGAAGGGCGCGGTGCCGGCTTCTTCGAGTTCCTCGAGTACGACGACACCGGCGTCCTTCACGCCGTAGAGGTGGCGTCGCCCGCACCCGTCACCCTGGACGGGATCGTGCTGCTCGGGCGGCCAAAGGCCGAGGTGGTCGCGGAACTCCGTGGCCTGGGACACGAGGTGAAGGCCGCCGGGGACGCGGAGGGGTGGGCGCTGCCCGCCCTCGGCGTGGTGCTCGGCGGCACGGCGCAGGACGCGGACGGCTTCGAGAGCGTGCGGCTGCGGGCCACCGCCGTCGGCGACGACGCGTTCGAGTTCTTCGAGCCGACGGGCGGCTCCCGCCCGGCGGCCGCCGGGCCCGCCGAGGTCGTCGCGCACCGCGGCATCGGCCCGGTACGCCTCGGATCGGCACGCGCGGACATGCGACGGCTGCTCGGAGGCGGAATCGGGTCCGTCCCCGAGTTCGGCGGCGCCGGGCAGGACAACTTCTTCGAGGCCGGGATCGTGCTCACGTACGACGCCGACGAGACGGTCGTGCGCCTCGCGTTCACACGGCCGGCGTCGGTCGGCCACGGTGGTGTGTCGCTCCTCGGGCGGCCGATGAGCGACGTACGGGCGGACGCCCTGGCCCGGCGGATGCGGTTCGTCGAACGGGAGGCGGAGCTGTTCTTCCCCGATGCCGGATTCGGTGTGCTGACCGCGCGCGACGCGCCGGACCTGCCGACCACGGCCGTGGTGCTGTCGGCCGGCCGTCGGGGCGGTGACCCGGCGTCCGGGGAGCATGTGGAGGGAACGGGCCTTCTGTGGTGACGTGTCCGTCCGGGAGCCGTCCGGCCACTTCCGGGGATTGCGGAACGGTCCGCCGGGGCACGTCCACCGGCCGAAAAGGACGACCGGGGCCGCCACCCCCCACAGGAGAGGCCCCGGTCGTCGTTCGTGGCGGGGGCCCGAGGGCGCCCCGTACTAACCTCAGCGCCGAGAGTGCTGTTTCTGTCACACCGCGCCGAGTCGCAAACTTGTTGCAAGTTGTACGAGGCGTGGACGCGGGACCTTAAAAGGACGTAGCGTGCTGATTCGCGCAGGACAGCGCGGCAGTGGTGACCAGCTGCGGTACGGAACGACGGGTTGAGGTAGTGCTGGGGGACGACGCGGAGCTGACCGCCGCCGTGCTCGCGGCTCAGGATGGGGACGAGGACGCCTTCCGGACTGTGTACCGCGCCGTGCATCCGCGGTTGATCGGCTATGTGCGCACGCTCGTCGGCGATGCCGACGCGGAGGACGTCGCCTCCGAGGCGTGGCTCCAGATCTCCCGGGACCTCGACAGGTTCAGCGGGGACGCCGACCGGTTCCGTGGCTGGGCCGCACGGATCGCCCGCAACCGTGCGCTGGATCACATCCGGATGCGGGGCCGCCGGCCGGCCGTCGGCGGTGACGAGACCGAACTGACGGGCAGGGCCGCCGACTCCGACACGGTCGACGAGGCGCTGGAGTCCATCTCCACCAGCAGCACCATGGCGCTCATCGCCCAACTGCCGCAGGATCAGGCCGAGGCGGTCGTACTGCGGGTCGTGGTCGGCCTCGACGCCAAGAGCGCGGCCAAGACCCTCGGCAAGCGGCCCGGGGCCGTCCGGACGGCAGCGCACCGCGGCCTGAAGCGGCTCGCGGAACTCCTGGGAGCCGACGGTTCCGCCTTCGAAGGCGGGGACCGGCCCCCCACGGACGTGACTCGCCGGGGCGGGGAGGACCCCTCGGAGAGCGCTTCGGAACTGGGCGGACTGCCCACCCAGCGCGGCTCCCGCCCCGGTGCGACGGCACCCGCCGGTGTGACGCATTCACGCCTGCGGACGCAGAAGGACATGTGATGGCCGACGAGCGGTACGAGTGGCTTGACAGGGACGCGGCGGAGCGACTGCTGCGTGGCGAGCCTGTCGAGGTCACGGACGAACGCGCCCGTGCCGAGGCCGCACGACTCGCCGCCACCCTCGACAGCGCGGTACGGAACCCCGGCTACGGCTACGAAGACGGCGAACTGCCCGGTGAGGCGGCCGCGATGGCCGCGTTCCGCAAGGCCAGGGCCGAGTCGACGGCAGCGGCGGGGACTTCGCTCGGGACCGTACGGGTCACCCGTTCCCGCCGCGGCGACCGACCGGCCCGCGGCGTCGGATTCGCCAGGCCCGTCCGGTTCGGGATCGCGGCGGCGTTCGCGGGCTGCGCCATCGGTGGTGTCGCCGTCGCCGCCGGCAGCGGTGTGCTGCCCACCTTCGGCGACGACGGTCCCACGCCCGCGTCCTCCGTGTCGGCCGTGGCGACACCGGGACCGCTCACGTCCCCGTCGCCGAGCGGCGGGAAGGCCGGCGCGGCATCCCGCCCTCCGGGCGCCACCGGCACACCGCCGGGTCTGCCACCCGTGACGGGCAGCGCGACCCCGGCACCCGGCGACACGGGCGGGAGCACGCCCGGCCTGCCGGCCGGGGACGGTGCGGCCACGCCGGGCGGCGAGGACCCGTCGAAGGCCGACCTGTACCGCAGGTCCGTCGAGGCGTGCCGTGACTACCGCAGCGGCCGGATCGACGCGGACCGCAAGCGCCGCCTGGAGGTGGCCGCCAAAGGCGCCGAGCGGGTGGAGCGGTTCTGCGACGAACTGCTCGGCGGCGGCACGGGCGACGGCGGCAGCCCGGGCGGCGAGAACGGCAACGAAGGCGACGACCGCGAAGAGGGCGACCGCGACGGGAACGGCAAGGACGGCGGGAAGAACTCCGGCGGCGACAGCGACTCGGGCAGCTCCGAGGGCGCACCGCAACTCCTCCCCGACACCCCGCAGGTCTCCTACTCGCTCGTCCCCGACCCGGCCGCGACACCGCGGGCGACCGGATCCAACTCGCTGGCGGCCGCCACCATTCGAGCTCTCTGACCTGCGCTTTCACGGGGCCGGGCGCGGGGTGTGACGTTTTTTTCGGCTACGGCGCAGTAGATAGTGAGCCGACTGGTCATCGGCGGCGCAACGAGCCGGGGTTCCCCCCGTACCTACGGCTCAGCGCAACGGCGCGGGCGGGACACGTTCCCCCGGTCCCGCCCGCGCCCTTCTTCCTTCACCGCTTCCGCGCCCCGCGCGTCACCAGTAGACGACGACCTTGTCGCCGGTCCGCACCTGGTCGAACAGCGCCGCGATGGCGCCCTTGTCCCTGACGTTCACGCAGCCGTGCGACGCGCCGTTGTAGCCGCGGGCGGCGAAGTCGGAGGAGTAGTGCACCGCCTGGCCGCCGCTGAAGAACATGGCGTACGGCATGGGCGTGTCGTAGATGGTCGAGACGTGGTCACGGGACTTCCAGCCCACGTTGAACACACCTTCGCGGGTCGGCGTGTACTGCGACCCGAAGCGCACGTCCATCGTGGACAGCACCTTGCCGTCGATCATCCACGACAGCGTGCGGGTGGTCTTGCTGATGCACATGACCCGGCCCTTCATGCAGCGCGGATCGAGCTTCGCCTGCGGCTTCTTGACGTCCTTGCCGTCCAGCTCGGCACGTGTCGGCTTCGTCGTCATGCCGAGCAGCCGCTGCCAGGTCACGGTGTCCGTGCTGCCCGTCGCGGGAAGACCGCGCTTGCCCTGGAAGCCCTTCACGGCCGTGGTGGTGACCGGCCCGTACGTACCCGTCGGCTTGTCGTCGAACCAGCCGATCTGCGCCAGCCGTGCCTGCAACTCCCGCACCTGCTCGCCCTTGGCTCCGGGCGCCATCAGGACCTTGGGCGCGGGCTGCTCGGTGGACGGCGACGGCGACGGCTTCTCCGACGGCTCGGCGGACTCCGACGCAGACGCCGATGGTGACGGCGAAGCCGGCGGCGTGGAGGCGGACGGTGTCGTTGCCGCGCTCGACGTGCTGCCGGCGGTCGGCGCGTCGGTCGCGGCCTCCGCCTTGCAGCCGGCCGTCACCGCGGCCACGGCCATCGCGGCCACGGCGGCCAGCGTTCTCATCCCGGCTTTCCTGAGCATGTCGCCCCCCACTTGTCTCGTCCCCCACGTATGTCTGTGCCTGATGAGACAAATTCCCGTCCTGCCCGGTTGCGCAATCCCGCGCATCATGGGGGTAACGGTTCGGGGACGGGCGGGCCACGGGCCGCTTCGCCGGTACGGTCTGTGAGCAAGGTCCCAGGGCGTGGCTCTCCATCCCTCGCACGCCCGCCGCTACAGTCCGTCGCAGAGGTTTGTTACCTGTCAGTAGGCCCAGCGGGAGGCACAGTCACATGGCGCGCGAGTCCGAGTCGGGACTGCCCATCGAGCCGGTGTACGGACCGGCGGACCTGGAGGGCTGGGACCCGGCAGAGAAGCTGGGCGAGCCCGGTGGGTACCCCTTCACCCGCGGCGTGTACCCGTCGATGTACACCGGCCGGCCCTGGACGATGCGCCAGTACGCCGGCTTCGGCACGGCCGTCGAGTCCAACGCCCGCTACAAGCAGCTGATCGCCAACGGCACGATGGGCCTGTCGGTCGCCTTCGACCTGCCGACACAGATGGGCCACGACTCCGACGCGCCCATCGCGCACGGCGAGGTCGGCAAGGTGGGCGTCGCCGTCGACTCGATCGACGACATGCGGGTGCTGTTCGGCGGGATCCCGCTGGACAAGGTCTCCACGTCCATGACGATCAACGCGCCCGCCGCCCTGCTGCTCCTCCTCTACCAACTCGTCGGCGAGGAGCAGGGCGTCCCCGCGGACAAGCTCACGGGCACGATCCAGAACGACGTGCTCAAGGAGTACATCGCCCGCGGCACGTACATCTTCCCGCCCAAGCCGTCCCTGCGGCTCATCGCGGACATCTTCAAGTACTGCAAGGCCGAGATCCCGAAGTGGAACACGATCTCGATCTCGGGCTACCACATGGCGGAGGCCGGCGCCTCGCCCGCGCAGGAGATCGCGTTCACGCTCGCCGACGGCATCGAGTACGTCCGTACCGCCGTCGCCGCCGGCATGGACGTCGACGACTTCGCGCCCCGCCTGTCCTTCTTCTTCGTCGCCCGCACGACCATCCTCGAAGAGGTCGCCAAGTTCCGTGCGGCCCGCCGGATCTGGGCCCGGGTGATGAAGGAGGAGTTCGGCGCCAAGAACCCGAAGTCGCTGATGCTGCGCTTCCACACCCAGACCGCGGGCGTGCAGCTCACCGCGCAGCAGCCCGAGGTGAACCTGGTGCGCGTCGCCGTCCAGGGCCTCGCGGCGGTCCTCGGCGGTACCCAGTCGCTGCACACCAACTCCTTCGACGAGGCCATCGCGCTGCCGACGGACAAGTCCGCCCGCCTCGCGCTGCGCACCCAGCAGGTCCTGGCCTACGAGACGGACGTGACCGCCACCGTCGACCCCTTCGCCGGGTCGTACGTCGTGGAGAAGATGACGGACGACGTCGAAGCCGCGGCGCTCGCCCTCATGGAACGCGTCGAGGACCTCGGCGGCGCGGTCAACGCCATCGAACAGGGCTTCCAGAAGAACGAGATCGAGCGCAGCGCCTACCGCATCGCCCAGGAGACCGACTCCGGCGAACGCGTCGTCGTCGGCGTCAACCGCTACACGCTGGACACCGAGGACCCGTACGAGCCGCTCCGGGTCGACCCCGCGATCGAGGCCCAGCAGGCGCAGCGGCTGGCGAAGCTGCGGGCGGAGCGGGATCAGGCGGCGGTCGACGCGGCGCTCGCCGAGCTGAAGAAGGCCGCGGAAGGCACGGACAACGTCCTTTACCCGATGAAGGACGCGCTGAAGGCGCGCGCCACCGTCGGGGAGGTCTGCAACGCACTGCGCGAGGTGTGGGGCACGTACGTCCCCACTGACGCCTTCTGACATATGGAACAGAAAGGCGGGGTGTCGTACCGATGTGCGACACTCCGCCCCATGCTGGGTGTCACCGATCTACCGACCTATCTCGCGGGACTTGTCCTGATCGTCCTGCTGCCAGGACCGAACTCTCTGTACGTGCTCTCCGTCGCCGCACGCCGCGGTGTGCGGACGGGCTACCAGGCCGCCGCCGGCGTGTGGTGCGGCGACACCGTCCTGATGGTGCTGTCGGCCGCGGGCGTCGCCTCGCTCCTCCAGGCCAACGCGGTGCTGTTCGGGATCGTGAAATACGCCGGCGCCGGCTATCTGACGTGGCTGGCGATCGGGATGCTCCGCGCGGCCTGGTCGATGTGGCGCACCCGCGGCGAGCGCACCGCCGAAGAGACCGCCGTCGGCGCGGAGGTCCCGGCCGCGGAGCGGCCCTTCCGCAAGGCGTTCGTGATCAGTCTGCTCAACCCGAAGGCGATCCTGTTCTTCATCGCCTTCTTCGTGCAGTTCGTCGACCCGGCGTACGCGTACCCCGCGCTCTCCTTCACGGTGCTCGGCGCGCTGGCGCAGCTGGCGAGCGTCCTCTACCTGAGCGTCCTGATCTTCACCGGCACCCACCTCGCGGCCGCGTTCCGCCGCAGGCGGCGGCTGTCGGCGGGGGCGACGTCGGCGGCGGGAGCGCTGTTCCTGGGCTTCGCGGTCAAGCTCTCCCTCAGCGGCACATGACCTTCCCCACCCCGCCCCTCCCCTGAACCGGGCTCCGCCCGGACCCGGCCCCGCCCGGACCCGGCCCCGCCCCGCGCTCCGCGCGGCATTCGGGGGCTCCGCCCCCGCACCCCCGCGCCTCAATCGCCGGCGGGTCTTGATTTGCCTGGTAACTCGAGCCCGCCTGGGGGCACCTCCCACGGCCGCCGGGCCGTAGGGGGGCACCGCCGAAGGGCGTGCCGGACCCGCCTCGGGCTTTGCCCAGACCCGGCCGGCGCTGCGCGCGGTGTTCGGGGGGCTCCGCCCCCGCACCCCCGCGCCTCAATTGCCGGCGGGTCTTGATTTGCCTGGTAACTCGAGCCCGCCTGGGGGCACCTCCCACGGCCGCCAGGCCGTAGGGGGAGTTTGAGGGCACCGCGCGGAGCGCGGCACGGGGTCCGGGGCTTGCCCCGGTTTCGGGAAGGGGCGGGTAGGGGAACAGGCCCCGCGCAGCGGCCCGCACGCGTGGTGCGGCGACGGCCCCGCGCCGGGGCCCGCACGCAGATCGGTGACGGCCCCGCACAGCGGCCCGTACGCGTCAGCCCAGCGCCGTCACCCGCTTCAAAACACGCCGCATCCGCCGCCCCCGCACCACCCGCCGTACAGCCCTGTTGCGGGGCAGCGGCACACCCCCCGGCAGCCCGAGCACCGTCAGACGGCGGCGCTTGAAGTAGCGGGCCGTGCCCGCGCCGAGGTTGCCGCGCAGATAGCGTTCGGCCGCCGGACGCAGGTCCGCCCGTAGCTTCGGCTGCATCGCGAAGCCCACCGCGGAGAGCAGCCCGGCGACCTGCCCGTCCGCCGGCGCGGGCGGGCCCGACTCGCCCGCCGCCAGGTCCGGCAGCAGCGCGTCGGCGATCGTCAGCGGCACGCGGTTGCTGTTCTGGTACGGGCTGAGCCGGTCGAGGAGCTGCTCCGTGCCGATCCGGGCGACGGGGATGCCGTAGAAGGCGCCCGCGGTGAACAGGGCGGTGGAGAAGCATCCCGCCACCAGCGCCGGGCGCATCTGCTTGAACAGCACCTCGGCGAGCACCGGCCGCTCCAGCACGGTCAGATCGACCCCGAGGGACGCCGCCTCGCGCTCCAGCGTCCGCGTCCACGCGGCCGGCGCCGTCGGGTGCGGCTTGAAGACGACCCGGCGGTGACCGAGCGCGGCCACGCCGGCCAGCATCCGCACGTGGAGGCCCTCCTCCTCCACCGGCGTGAGGATGCCCAGGGCGGCGAGGTACTGGCCCAGCAGGAGTGCCGGCGCCTCCGGGACGCCGGCGCAGGCGTCCGGCACGGCGTCGGAGAGTTCGCCGACGACCTTGACGAAGGCCTCGGTCGGCACGAGCTGCGGCTCCACGCCGAACTCCGCGAGCAGCAGCGGCTTCAGGCCCGGCACGAGGTCGAGGTGCAGCAGCCGCCGTACCCGCTCGCCGACCAGCGGGTCGATCTTGTTGCGGGTGGGGCCGTAGCTCATCAGCCCGTCCGCGTACACGTCCAGCGCGGCGTCGGGGAAGAGCTGTGCGACCGCCAGTGCCGGGTTGACCTGGATGGATTCGACGGCGAGCTCGATCCGGTCGTCGCCCAGTTCCCACAGCTGCCGGAGATACCGCTCCCACAGGGGCACGTCGTCGCCGCGTGGCGCCCAACCACCGGGGTGGAAGGGCGAGATGGTCCCGTTCCAGGAGAGCACGTCGTCGAAGCGGCCGCGCAGCCGCTCGAAGCCGGCCATCTCGTCGAGGGCCGGCGTCGTCTCGGGTGTCGCCGCGTTGTTGGAGACCAGCAGCAGCCGGCGGTCCGCGGTGGAGAAGCCGCCGCTGTCGATCGCGGCGGCGAGCGTCGCCGCTCCGTAGAGGGAGGAGGCGAAGAAGATCTGGGTCGTGGCCATCAGGCTGCCGCCTCCACGGAGAGAGGAGCGGGCCGTCGGCGCACCTTGCGCAGTCGCGAGGCGCGGTCGGCGTCCATGGAGTCGATGGCCTCGTTCAGCACGTCCTGCGGCATACGCTTCAGCGCGGCCGCGCTCATCGTGCGCAATTTCCTTGCCACGGCCGGTTCGTACCTTTCAATGGATCCCAGATGGTGGGAAATGACCGCGCAATATGTGCGGACCGCCTTTGGCAGCAGCCTTTCCGCATCGGCGTCCTTCGCCGTTTCCTCGATCACCTGGTCGAATGCCTTGATGAAATCGAGCTGCCTGATGTCGCCGATCTGCGTGAGCGAAGAAGCGATCCCGCGCCGGTAGAAAATTCCCAGGTGGCTTATCACGGCGAACGAATCCGCCTCCCGGTGCAGCCGCCATATCCACGGCCGGTCCTCCGCGGTGCGCAGCCCGTGCGTGAAGTGCAGCAGTCCGCGGTCCACGAGCCGCCGGTGGTACATCCCGGCCCATGCGTACGGGTAGTCGACGGCGGTCGAGCGCGAGGCGGGCAGGATCGCGTCCCGCGGGCGCAGCACCTCGCCGCGCCGCCCGACGGGCACCCGGTGGATCGAGCGGGACCGTCCCGTGCACTGCACGTGGTCGGTGCGGACGAAGTCGCACCCCAGGTCCTCCATGGCGTTCAGCAGGTGCTCGAAGTGGCCGGGAGCCAGCCAGTCGTCGCCGTCGAGGAAGGTGAGGTATTCGCCGCCGGCGGCGTCCAGACCGGTGTTGCGGGCGGTGGCCAGCCCACCGTTCCGTTCGTGTCTGATCAGAACCGCGCCCGGAAGCTCACGTTCCGCGCGCTGAAGGATCTCCGGAGTCCCGTCCGTCGAACAGTCGTCGACGAGCACGAACTCGAAGTCGGCGCGGGCGTTCGCGCGAAGGCTTCGCAGTGTGTCGGGGGCATATGTCTGCACGTTGTAGAACGGCACGATGACGGAGAGCTTAACCACCCGCGTGACGCTAGGGGGGCGCTCGGCATTCGCATCGACGCATACGAGGATGTCAGGTGAACGTAGAGCGACGAGCTTGTTAACCGACTCGTTCCCCGGCCTGCTTCGCTGTCCGTAGGTGCTCTGTTAACCGTTTGTTGCTGCCGAGTTGGGCCGTGAAACCACATGCCTTTCTAACGTCCTCGACGTGCCAACAAGTACCAGCGAGGCCGTACGGGTCGCCGTACTCGCCGACTCCGACACCCGGTGGAAATGGGGTGCGCTCACCGCGCGCCGTATCGCACCGAGCACCTCCGTCGAGCTGAGCGGCTTCCTGCTGCGCGGCCGGGCCACACCCACCGCCCGCCAGCTCGCGGAAGTGGGCGTCAGCGCCGACGCGTTGCGCGAGGTGACCGGCAACGAGTTCCTGCGGGCGATGAGGGACGGGTCCTACGACATCGTCGTCCTCGCGCTCGTCGGCGGCGGCGTCCAGGCCATGCTGCACGGCCTTGCCGCACTCGGCCAGGACCGCAGGCCCGTCGTCGTCACCGGCTACGTCGGTGTCGTCTACGAGAAGCTGTCCGACGGACTGCTGCTGCGCCACGGCGCCGACGTCGTGCTGGCCAACTCCCGCCACGACGCCACGCGTTTCCGCGCCGTCTACGAGGGAGTGGGCGCCGACGCCGGCTCCGTCACCGAGGCCGCGCTGCCCTTCCTCGGCGGGGCGCCGTACCGGCCGCAGGAAGGCCGCGACACCGTCGTCTTCGCCGTCCAGCCGTCCGTGCCAGAGTCCCGCGCGGACCGTGCGTACCTGCTGCGCAGGCTCGTCGAGCACGCCCGGCTGCACCCGGACCGCGAGGTGCTGTTGAAGCTCCGCTCCAAGCCGGGCGAGCACACCACGCACCTCGAAGAGGTCCCGTACCAGAAGCTCGCGGAGAAGCTGCCCGGCGGCCTTCCGCCCAACTTCCGTCCCGTGTACGGGAACATGGGCGAGGTACTGGACCGCACCGACCTGCTGGTCACCGTGTCGTCCACCGCCGCGCTCGAGGCGCTCCACCGCCGGATCCCCACCGCCGTGCTCACCGACCTCGGCGTGCGCGAGGCGCTCGGCAACCACCACTTCCTCGGCTCGGGGCTGCTCGCCTCCTGGGACCGGCTCGACGGCGGCCACCGCCCCACCCCCGACGCCGACTGGCTGTCGCGGCAGGGCGTCGCCGTAGGGGGAGGCTCGTACGAGAGCGCCTTCGACGAGGCCCGCAAGCGGGTCGCCGAACTGCTCCTCGCGCCGCGGCTCCCCGCGATCGCCCCGTACTACACGCCCGCCACCGCGCCCGGATACCTGCCCGGTCTGCTCGCCCGCCACCACCTCGCCCCGGACGGCACACCGCTGGCCGGCGCCGCCCCCGAGGCGGAGGCCACCGGCCTGCGGCGGGTGGTGCGCGACGCCGTACGCCGGGCGGCACGCGGCGCGTACCGCCACGGCGTGCAGCGCGTCGCGCCCGTGATCCGCCGGATGGGCGAGCTGTGACCCCCGGCCTTTCCCGCTTCCAGTCCCGATGCGTCAGGAGCCACCGATGACCGTTCTCGCCGTGATCCCCGCCCGAGGCGGATCGAAGGGCGTCCCGGCCAAGAACCTGGCCGCGGTCGGCGGCGTGCCGCTCGTCGCGCGGGCCGTCCGCGCCTGCCTCGACGCCCCGCTGGTCACGCATGTCGCGGTCTCCACCGACGACCCCGAGATCGCGGCCGTCGCCCGTGGCGCCGGCGCGGAGGTCGTGCTGCGGCCCGCGGCCATCGCGGGGGACACCGCCACCAGCGAGTCGGCGGTCCTGCACGCCATGGACGCGCACGAGGCCGTGCACGGCGCACCCGTCGACGTGGTGCTGCTCGTGCAGTGCACCAGCCCCTTCATCGCCCGGGAGGACATCGAGGGCGTCGCCCGCGCGGTCGCCCTGGACGGCGCCGACAGCGCGGTGACCGTCGCGCCCTTCCACGGCTTCGTGTGGCGCGAGGCCGACGAGCCGGCGAGCCCCTCCGGGGAGAGCGCCGAACAGGCGGGCGGGGCGGCCGTCCTGGTCGACACCGCCACGGCCACCGGCTCCGGATACGGCGTCAACCACGACTCCTCGTTCCGGCCGCGCCGCCAGGACCGCCCGCAGGACTTCCTGGAGACCGGAGCCGCGTACGCCATGTCCGCGGCCGGCTTCCGCGAGGCGGGCCACCGTTTCTTCGGCCGCACCGCTCTGGTGCGCACCGACCCGGCGCGGGTCCTCGAGGTCGACGACCCGCACGACCTCGCCCGCGCCCGCGCGCTGGCGCCACTGCTCGACACCGCCGCGGTACCCGGCCGCGACGACGTCGACGCCGTCGTCCTCGACTTCGACGGCACCCAGACCGACGACCGGGTCCTCATCGACGCGGACGGCCGCGAGATCGTCTCCGTCCACCGCGGGGACGGCCTCGGTGTCGCCCATCTGCGCAAGGCCGGCCTGGAACTGCTGATCCTCTCCACCGAACAGAACCCGGTCGTCGCCGCCCGCGCCCACAAGCTCAAGGTCCCCGTCCTGCACGGCATCGACCGCAAGGACCTCGCACTCAAGCAGTGGTGCGACGAACGGGGTCTTTCGCCCGAGCGGGTGCTCTACGTCGGCAACGACGTCAACGACCTTCCGTGCTTCCACCTCGTCGGCTGGCCCGTGGCCGTCGCGAGTGCGCACGACTCCGTACGCGCCGCCGCCCGTGCCGTCACTGCCACACCCGGCGGCGAGGGGGCGATCCGCGAGATCGCCGCCTGGCTCCTCGGCCCGACGCTCAACACCCCTGAAACCGCCCCCATGTCCCCCAAGAAGTAAGGAACCACCCCCATGAGCACGTCCCGTCTGCGCGCCCTCGGCAACAAGATCGCGGGCCCCGGCCACCCCGTCTACGTGACCGGCGAGATCGGCATCAACCACAACGGCGACCTGGACAACGCCTTCGCCCTGATCGACGCCGCCGCCGAAGCCGGCTGCGACGCCGTCAAGTTCCAGAAGCGCACCCCCGAGATCTGCACCCCGCGCGACCAGTGGGACATCGAGCGCGACACCCCCTGGGGCCGGATGACGTACATCGACTACCGCCACCGCGTCGAGTTCGGCGAGGACGAGTACCGCCGGATCGACGAGCACTGCAAGGAGCGCGGCATCGACTGGTTCGCCTCCCCGTGGGACACCGAGGCCGTCGCCTTCCTCGAGAAGTTCGACGTTCCCGCCCACAAGGTGGCCTCCGCGTCGCTCACCGACGACGAGCTGCTGCGCTCGCTGCGCGCCACGGGCAAGACCGTCATCCTCTCCACCGGCATGTCGACGCCGAAGCAGATCCGCCACGCCGTCGAGGTCCTCGGCAGCGACAACATCCTGCTCTGCCACGCCACCTCCACCTACCCGGCCAAGGCGGAGGAGCTCAACCTGCGCGTCATCAACACCCTGAGGGACGAGTACCCGAACGTCCCGATCGGCTACTCCGGCCACGAGACCGGCCTGCAGACCACCCTCGCGGCCGTCGCCCTCGGCGCCGCGTTCGTCGAGCGCCACATCACCCTCGACCGCGCCATGTGGGGCTCCGACCAGGCCGCCTCCGTCGAGCCGCAGGGCCTCACCCGCCTGGTCCGCGACATCCGCACCATCGAGACCGCGCTCGGCGACGGCGTCAAGAAGGTCTACGACTCGGAGCTCGCGCCCATGAAGAAGCTGCGCCGGGTCACCGGTGTCGTCGCCGAGGCGGGCGACCGTGAGCCGGCCGCGGTCTGACGACCGGGCGGCGACGCGCGGCAGCGCCCGCGCGTCCGCGGCGGGCGGACACCGCGTGCCCGCCGCACGGGGCGCCACCGGATACACGGCCGCCGGGCGCGGCACAGGCGGCGGCGCACGCCGCCGTGCGCCCGCCCCGGCGGCCCGCCGGCCCGTACCCCCGGCGCAATCCGCTCCGGTCGGCGCCACCCGCCGGGCCCCGGCGGGGCCTCTTTCGGCCTGGTCCCTTTCGGCGGGGCCCGTTCCGGGCGATTCCGGCAGGGCGGGTTCTGCTCCGGCCGGATCCGTGACGGCGGAGCCGGTCCGGGTCGGTTCCGTCACGACAGGGCGCCATCGGGCCGGATCCGTCACGGCAGTTTCTGCTTCGGCCGACTCGGGCAAGGCAGGGCCGGTCCGGGTCGGTTCCGTCATGGCAGGGCCGTGTCGGGCCGGATCCGTTTCGGCCGGTGCCGGCACGGCAGGAGCGGCCCGGGGCGGATCCGTCCCGGACGTCGACACGGTCGCCGTGGCCATCGGCCGCGGGCAGCAATCCATCAGCGCCCTGCGGGGTGGTCAGCCACGGACCCGGCTGAAGGCCGGCCCGGCATCACGAGGTGACAGCCAGTGAATCTCGCCTTCGTCGAGAGTCCGGTCCAGCTCCTGAACGTCCTGGAGTGGGCCCACGCCACGCCGGCCGTGCCCGGTCCCGGCGATCTCACCGTGGTCGTGCTCTCGCCCACGGACCCCATGTCCCGCGGCCAGCTCCGCCGGATGGCGGAACTCGCACGTGACGCGGGCTTCACCGTCCGCTGGCAGGAGGCGCGCGGAGGCATGGGCGCCCCGCTGCGCACCGTGCGCGAGCTCGGCCCGATACTGCGCCGCGCGGAGCGGATCGTCATAGGGGACCCGTTCTCCCGCTACGTACAGCTCCTGCTGACCCTGGTCGGCAGGAAGGACGTCACCGTCGTGGACGACGGCACGGCGACCATGGAGTTCGTCGCCCAGGTCTCCCGCGGGGAGCAGCTCGTGCGCTGGCACCGGCGCGGCAGCCGCCGCGGGCCGCGTGAGCTGGTGCTCGCACCGGTCACCTTCCTGGCCCGGCGCAGGCTCGCCCCGTCGAGGACCCGCTCGGTCGAGGTGTTCACCTCGATGCCCGTGGAGCCGCCGCCGGGGATCACGGTCACGCGCAACGACTTCGCCTGGACGCGCGCGCGATTCGGCCCTCCGACGATCACCCGCGGCGCGGACATGGTCGGCACCTCCCTGGTGGAGACGGGCGTCGTCGACCTCGGGCAGTACCTGGACGCGGTCTCCGCCCTCGCCCGCACGCACGGCGCGACCCGCTACTTCGCCCACCGCAGGGAGAGCGCCGACAAACTGCACCGGCTCGCGGTCGAGACCGGCCTGGAGGTGGTCCGCCCGGAGCTCCCCCTCGAGCTGATCGCCCGGCGCGGCCCGATCGGAGCAACCGTCCTCAGTTTTCCCTCCACCGTGGTCCACACCCTGCCCCTCGCCCTGGCAGGCACGGGAATCAAGGTGGCGGTCTGCGACATCGCACCCGAATGGCTCAGGGAGAACGCCTCACCACGCGCACAGGGCTTCCTGGCCGGCGTCACCGGCACGGCCCGCGATGTGCAGCGGCTGCCGGCGCCGGCTTGAAGAGCCGAGGAGGAGCGGCAGTGAGCGGGTGAGCACCGTCCGGAATGGAAAGATCGACTCAAGAGCGAGCCGCGTGAGTTTACCCACTGCCGCACGCTGCGAATCGCAGTGAGTCCAGAATTCTGTCCCCTGTGTGGCTGATGTTTTGTTGATCGCACGGCAGTTGAGGCACGAAGGGGCATACCCTTCACTGGGTGAACCAGTTGATGTCCCGCGAGTCCGAAGAAGTCGAACGGCCCGGCGCAGTCGCACTGCACGGCACGCTGTCCGAGTCGCTGCGTGCCGAACTGATCGCGTTCCGGCGCGACTTGCACATGCATCCGGAGCTCGGCAACCAGGAGTTCCGTACCACCGCCATGATCAAGGCGCGCCTCGAGCAGGCCGGGCTCGAGCCCCGGGTCCTCGCCGCCGGCACCGGCCTGATCTGCGACATCGGTACGCCGGCCCCGGGCGCCGTACGGCCCTTTTTCGCCATCCGCGCCGACATCGACGCACTGCCCATCCCCGACACCAAGACCGGCGTCCCCTACCGCTCCACCGTGCCCGACCGCGCCCACGCCTGCGGCCACGACGTGCACACCACCGTCGCGCTCGGAGCGGGGCTCGTGCTCGCCGACCTCGACCGGCAGGGACTGCTGCCGCAGCCCGTCCGGCTGATCTTCCAGCCCGCGGAGGAAGTGCTGCCCGGGGGAGCGGCCGACGCGATCGAATCCGGCGTGCTCGAAGGCGTCAACAAGATCATCGGGGTTCACTGCGACCCCAAGGTCGACGCCGGCATCATCGGGCTCCGGCCCGGACCCATCACCTCCGCCTGCGACCGTCTCGAGGTGACCCTCGACGGCCCCGGCGGCCACACCGCCCGTCCGCACCTGACGACCGACCTGGTCACTGCGGCCGCGAAGATCGTCACCGAGGTCCCCGCGCTGCTCGCCCGCCGCGTCGACGCGCGGTCCGGGCTCGCCGTGACATGGGGACGCATCGAGTCCGGCCACGCCTGCAACGTCATCCCGCAGCACGCCGAACTCTCCGGGACGGTGCGCTGCCTCGACCTCGAAGGCTGGCGCGAAGCCCCCGACCTCGTGCACGCGGCGATCGACGAGATCGCGACGCTGCACCGGGCCAAGTCCCAGATCGACTACGTCCGCGGTGTGCCGCCCGTCGTCAATGACCCGGTCGTCACCGAACTGCTGCGCGACGCGCAGACGGCGCGGCGCGGATCGTATGCGATCGAGGACACCGAGCAGAGTCTCGGCGGCGAGGACTTCTCCTGGTACCTGGAGCACGTTCCGGGCGCGATGGCACGCCTGGGCGTGCGGGTGCCGGGCGACACGGTCAGGCGGGACCTGCACCGGGGGGACTTCGACGTGGACGAGTCGGCGATCGCGGTGGGCGTGGAGCTGTTCACGGCGGCGGCGCTGCTGGATGCGCGCATCGCGCTCTGACATCCGCGACCGGGCCGCCGCGCGGTCTCGGGCCTAGCCCGC
This sequence comes from Streptomyces sp. OZ13, assembly GCF_052068155.1. Lineage (NCBI taxonomy): Bacteria > Bacillati > Actinomycetota > Actinomycetes > Kitasatosporales > Streptomycetaceae > Streptomyces > Streptomyces sp. OZ13. Next base: position 167,313 of record NZ_JBQHCZ010000005.1, read on the forward strand.
CCCGGCAGGGGCGTGGCCCGGTGTGGGTGTGGTGCCCCTTGCGGGGCGGGGCTGCGCCGGTGGTGGGTGCCGGGCGACGTGGCCTCCGGAGGGGGTGCCCGGAATGGCTGTCCTCACCGCGCTTCGCGCGAGTTGCGACGCTTTACTTCCGGACACCCCCCTCCTACGACCCCGCCCCCCTCACGCCGGTGCCGCCCCTCCGGCCGGTGGTCCCCGCAGGGGCGTGTCTCGGCCTGCTCGTCCGTCAGGACGGTGGCCGCTCCATGCGGGACAGCGGTCCTGACGTGGGGTGGCGGCAGCCCGAGTCGGCCGGGCGGCGAGTGGTGGGTCTCCCTGGGCCCGGGCCTGTATCCCCGGTCCGACACCGGGCGGCGGCAGTTCAGGTCGGGCCGCGAGTGGTGCAGGCCCCTGAGCCTGGCCGGTGTCCGGTCCGTCGGCAGGCGGCAGGGGCATCTCACGGCGCGACGCTGCCGCTGGGGGTGGCGAGGGCTCCATGGGTCCGGGCCTCCAGCCCCGGCCGGTGGTCGTCCCGGCCGCCGTCCGTGCGGGCGGCAAGTCCTGTAGCGGCGCGAAGCTGCCGTCCCGGGGGCTGGGGGCGCCAGACCCACCAACCCCTCAACAGGTAGGGGCTGGGGCCGCAGGCCCCAGGGGTCCGGGCCCTCGACCGGAACTGGTGTCCGTCCCGGCCCGTCGCGGCGCGAAGCTGCCAACACCCAGGGTCCGGGCCCCCGGCCGGGGCCGGTGTCCGTCCCGGCCCGTGGGTGCCGGGGCGGACGGTAGGGCCCGTCGCGGCGCGGAGCTGCCGGCATGGGGGTGTGGGGGCGGCCGGCCCCCACCAAACCCTTCCCCCTCCCCTGGAGGGCTGGGGGCGTCAGCCCCCTGCGGGGGCCGGGGCTTGCCCCGGTTCGGGAAGGGGCGGGGTGGGGGAACGGCCCCGGTGACGGGAAAGGGCCGACACGCCGGGCCCCGGCGGGGCGCGGCGTTCGCCGTCCCGGCCTACCTTGGTGCGTGGCCTGTTCGCGACGATCCGATAACGACTGATGAACGGGTCTTTAACTGACATCTACGCGCGTTACGATCGCCGCGAACCCAGCGCCGGAAGTGGCGCTTTCGGTCAGGTTTAAAGGAGCCCCCCAGTGCGCCGGATCACCAGGATCGCCACCGTGGGCATCGCGTCCGCGGCTCTCGCACTGTCTGCCACCGCGTGTGGCGGCAACAAGTCTTCCGAGTCGGGCGGCTCGGACGACAACGGCGGCAAGGCCGCCATCGCGTACGACATCGGTGGCCGTGGCGACCAGTCGTTCAACGACGCCGCCTTCGCGGGCCTGGAGAAGGCCGAGAAGGAACTCGACATCCAGGGCAGCGAGGCCGAGCCCAGCGAGGGCGAGGGTGACCCGGACAAGATCCAGCGCCTCACCGCGCTGGCCCGCGCCGGCAACAACCCGGTGATCGGTGTCGGTTTCGCCTACGCGCCCGCCATCGCCGAGGTCGCCCCGAAGTTCCCGGACACCACCTTCGGCCTCATCGACGACACTTCCAAGACCGGCAAGAACATCGCCAACCTGGTCTTCAACGAGGAGCAGGGCTCGTACCTCGCTGGTGTCGCCGCCGCCAAGGTGACGAAGACCAACACCGTCGGCTTCATCGGCGGTGTGGAGACCCCGCTGATCAAGAAGTTCGAGGCGGGCTTCGTCCAGGGCGTCAAGGACACCAAGCAGGGCGTCAACGTCAAGGTCCAGTACCTGACGCAGCCGCCGGACTTCGGTGGCTTCTCGAAGCCGGACCTCGGCAAGGCCGCCGCGCAGGGCCAGCTCGACGCGGGCGCCGACGTGATCTACGCGGCCGCCGGTCTCGCGGGCTCCGGCTCGATCGAGGCGACCGCCAAGGCCGGCAAGTGGGCCATCGGCGTCGACTCCGACCAGTACAACCAGAAGGGTCTGGCCGCCTACAAGGACCGGATCCTGACCTCGGTCACCAAGAACGTCTCCGGCGCCGTGTTCAACCTGATCAAGTCGGTCAAGGACGGCAAGCCGCAGACCGGTGAGATCCGTTACGGCCTCGAGGACGACGGTGTCGCCCTCTCCCGGTCGAACCCGGCCTTCACCGAGATGAAGGACGTCATCGCCGCGGTCGACAAGGCCAAGGCCGACATCGCCGCCGGCACGATCAAGGTCAAGACCGCTCCGTAACCGAGCGGCCGGAGCCGCAGTCCGCGGGCCCGGGGCGCAAGCCCCAAGGCCCGCGGACCGTTTCCGGCCCCGGGTTTTTGGTATTCGGGAGCGCTACGCGCGTAGAAGACGCCCAGGCGCGATAACTTCGCCCCGCCCCCTGCCACTCACAGCCCGCCCCTTCCGCCTGCCCTCCCTGCTCCTCCCGCCAAGGAGAGTGCGTCATCAACGCGTCCAGCCCTCCTGCCGCCGTAGAACTGCGCGGCATCACCAAGCGCTTCCCCGGCGTCGTCGCCAACCACGACATCGACATCACGATCCGTCAGGGCACCGTGCATGCCCTCGTCGGTGAGAACGGTGCCGGTAAGTCGACCCTGATGAAGATCCTCTACGGCATGCAGAAGCCGGACGAGGGCACCATCACCGTCGACGGCGAACAGGTCACCTTCTCGAGCCCCGCCGACGCCATCGCACGCGGCATCGGCATGGTGCACCAGCACTTCATGCTGGCCGACAACCTCACCGTCCTGGAGAACGTGGTTCTCGGCGGCGAGAAGCTGTACGGCATCGGCGCCAAGGCCCGGAAGAAGATCCAGGAGATCTCCGACGCGTACGGCCTGGGGGTCCGCCCGGACGTCCTCGTCGAGCAGCTCGGCGTCGCCGACCGCCAGCGGGTGGAGATCCTCAAGGTCCTCTACCGCGGCGCGCGAACCCTGATCCTCGACGAGCCGACCGCCGTCCTCGTACCGCAGGAGGTCGACGCCCTCTTCGCCAATCTCCGCGAGCTCAAGGCCGAGGGACTGACCGTCATCTTCATCTCCCACAAGCTGGGGGAGGTGCTGTCGGTCGCCGACGAGATCACCGTCATCCGCCGCGGTACGACGGTCGGCACGGCCGACCCGCGGAACACCACGACCAAGCAGCTCGCCGAGCTGATGGTCGGCAGCGAGCTGCCGTCGCCCGAGACCCGCGAGTCGACGGTGACCGATGTCCCGATGCTGAAGGTCGACGACCTCAGGCTCACGGTGACCGACCCCGACGGCGTGGTCCGCGAGGTCCTCGCCGGGATCGGCTTCACCATCCACAAGGGCGAGGTCATGGGCATCGCCGGCGTCGAGGGCAACGGCCAGACCGAGCTCATCGAGGCCCTGATCGGCCTGCGCGACCCCGACGGGGGCGTCGTCACCCTCGACGGCGCCGACATCTCCCACGCGCCCACCCGCAAGCGGCGTGAGGGCGGCATCGGCTACATCCCCGAGGACCGGCACCGGCACGGGCTGCTGCTCGAGTCGACGCTGTGGGAGAACCGCATCCTCGGCCATGTCACCGAGTCGCCCAACAGCAAGAAGGGCCTGCTCGACCTCAAGGCCGCCCGTCAGGACACCGAGCGGATCGTCCGCGAGTACGACGTGCGCACCCCCGGGATCGAGGTCACCGCGGCCTCCCTGTCCGGCGGCAACCAGCAGAAGCTGATCGTCGGCCGCGAGATGAGCCACGCCCCCAAGCTGCTGATCGCCGCGCACCCCACCCGTGGTGTGGACGTCGGCGCGCAGGCGCAGATCTGGGACCAGATCCGTGAGGCGCGCCGCGAAGGGCTTGCGGTCCTGCTGATCTCGGCCGACCTGGACGAGCTCATCGGGCTCTCCGACACCCTGCGGGTCATGTACCGCGGCCGCCTGGTCGCGGACGCCGACCCCGCGACGATCACTCCGGAGGAGTTGGGCTCGGCGATGACCGGTGCCGCATCCGGCCACCTCGAGCACGACGAGAACGGTGAGAGCCGATGAAGAAGTTCGACAAGGACCGGCTGATCCTCGGCCTGGCGGGCCCGGCGCTCGCCCTGGTCGTGGCCTTCCTGCTCACCTCGGTGGTGCTGCTGCTCTCCGACCTCAGCCCGGTCGAGCCGTACCGGCTGATGGTGGAGCAGATCGAGTTCACCGACGTGCAGGTGCTGATCATCAACCAGACCGGCATCTACTACCTGGCAGCCCTGGCCGTCGCCATCGGCTTCCGGATGAACCTGTTCAACATCGGCGTCGACGGCCAGTACCGCCTCGCGGTCATGCTCGCCGCCGTCGTCGGTGCCGCGGTGGAGCTGCCCGGCCCGCTGCACATCCTGCTCATCGTGTTCGTCGCCATGGCCGTCGGAGCCTTCTGGGCCGGTATCGCGGGTGTCCTCAAGACCACCCGCGGTGTCAGCGAGGTCGTCTCCACGATCATGCTGAACGCCATCGCGACCAGCCTGATCGCCTGGATGATCCTGCCCGCGAACCTCGGTGTGCGGCCGGAGGGGTCCAACGACCTGACGACCGGTGAGATCGCCGAGTCCGGCTGGTTCCCGGGTCTGGCGCTGGACGGCGGCACCATCTACGGCTTCACCTTCGTGGCCTTCGCGCTGGGCATCGTCTACTGGTTCGTCCTCGGACGCACCCGCTTCGGCTTCGACCTGCGCGCCACCGGCGCCAGCGAGTCCGCCGCCCAGGCGAGCGGCGTCGACGCCAAGAAGATGGTCCTCACGGCCATGCTGATCTCCGGCGCCATGGCCGGCCTCGCCGGTATGCCGATGCTGCTCGGCCAGACCCACACCTACAGCCTGAGCTTCCCCGTCGGTGTCGGCTTCACAGCGATCGGCATCGCCCTGCTCGGCCGCAACAACCCGATCGGCATCCTCTTCGCCTCGCTGCTCTTCGCCTTCCTCGACAAGACGGCCGAAGGCATCGGGCTCGAGGGTTACCCGAAGGAGCTGGCGCTGATCATGCAGGGCCTGATCGTGATCGCGGTCGTCGTGTCCTACGAGCTGGTCCGTCAGTACGGGCTCCGCCGCCAGCAACAGAAGGTCGGCGAGGAGCTTGCCGCCCAGGCCCGCAAGAACAAGGAGGTGGCGGCGGCATGAGCGAGTCCACGAGCACTGTCTCCATGGCGAGCACCGCGCCCAAGAAGGGCGGCGGCCGCCGCAAGCTGTCCCTGCCCGTCATCCTGCTGATCGTCGCGGGCGGCCTGGCGCTGTTCTCCCTGGTACGGGTGATCAGCGGCGCGGACGACCTCACCTCCGTCGGCCAGGTCTCCGGCGCGCTCCAGCTGGCCGTGCCGATCGGCCTCGCCGGCCTCGGCGGTCTGTGGGCCGAGCGGGCCGGCGTGATCAACATCGGCCTCGAGGGCATGATGATCCTCGGCACCTGGTTCGGCGCCTGGGCGGGCTACCAGTGGGGCCCGTGGACCGGTGTGCTGCTCGGCATCGCCGGCGGCGCGCTCGGCGGTCTGCTGCACGCGGTGATGACGGTGACGTTCAAGGTCAACCACATCGTCTCCGGTGTGGCCATCACCATCCTGGCCACCGGCCTCACCCGTTACATGTCGAACTTCACGTTCGCCGAGACCGAGGGCGGCTCCTCCAAGCAGTCGCCGCGTATCGACGCCATCGAGCGGATCACGATCCCCGGGCTCTCGGACTGGCTGGGGGACCTCCAGGCCAAGCACTGGTTCTTCGTCTCCGACCTGGCCGGTGTGCTGGGCGGCCTGGTCACCAACCTGTCGCTGCTCACCGTCGTCGCGCTGCTGCTGGTGCCCGGCACCTGGTGGCTGCTGTGGCGGACGTCCTTCGGTCTGCGCCTGCGGTCCTGCGGCGAGAACCCGATCGCCGCCGAGTCGCTCGGTGTCAACGTCTACAAGTACAAGTACATCGCCGTCATCGTCTCCGGCGGCCTCGCCGGTCTCGGCGGTGCGTTCCTCGCGATCATCACCGGCATCTACCAGGAGGGCCAGACCGGCGGCCGCGGCTACATCGGTCTCGCCGCCATGATCTTCGGTAACTGGATGCCCGGCGGTATGGCGCTGGGAGCCGGCCTGTTCGGCTTCACCGACAGCCTCAAGCTGCGCGGCGGTGCCGTGAACGTCCACGCGATGCTGCTGCTGCTCGCCATCCTGCTGCTGATCGCGGTGGTCTGGCAGCTGTACAAGAAGAAGTACGTCGGCGCCGTGATCTCGGCCGCCTTCTCCGCGCTGCTGTTCACCTGGTACGCGCTGACGGACGAGCTTCCGAGCCAGTTCGTCGACGCGGCGCCTTACGTGGCCACGCTGCTCGTGCTCGCCGTGTCCGCACAGCGGCTGCGCATGCCCAAGGCCAACGGTCAGCCGTACTTCAGGGGCCAGGGCAAGTGAGCGCGGACGCCGGCTTCGACTGGGAGGCCCTGCGGGCGCTGGCACGTGAGGCGATGTCGCACGCGTACGCCCCCTACTCGGGCTTCCCGGTCGGAGTCGCCGCCCTCGTCGACGACGGCCGCACGGTGACCGGCTGCAACGTCGAGAACGCCTCGTACGGACTCGGGCTGTGCGCCGAGTGCGGCCTCGTCTCGCAGCTCCAGGCGACGGGCGGCGGCCGGCTGACCCACTTCAGCTGTGTGGACGGCCGGGGCGAGCTGCTGGTGCCGTGCGGCCGCTGCCGTCAGCTGCTGTACGAGTTCGGCGGCCCGGAACTGCTGCTGGACACCCCGGGCGGGATCCTGCCGCTCTCCGAGATGCTCCCGCAGGCCTTCGGTCCCGGTCATCTCGACTAGGTCGTCCTGCCGGGCTTCCGGCCCGGCGCCCCGCGGCCCTTCCGCTTCGGTGGAGGGGCCGCTCCCTTACCCTCTCTCTATGCGCGTAGAGCGCGCAGACCAACCTGGAGGAATGCCATGGACGTCATCTCCGTCATCCGCACCAAGCGGGACCGCGGCGAGCTGAGCCCCCAGCAGATCGACTGGGTCATCGACGCCTACACCCGCGGCGAGGTCGCGGACGAGCAGATGTCGGCCCTGGCCATGGCCATCCTCCTCAATGGCATGAACCGCACCGAGATCGCCCGCTGGACCGCCGCGATGATCGCCTCCGGCGAGCGGATGAACTTCGACACGCTCTCCCGCCCGACCGCCGACAAGCACTCCACCGGCGGCGTCGGCGACAAGATCACGCTGCCGCTCGCCCCGCTGGTCGCCGCCTGCGGCGCGGCCGTCCCGCAGCTCAGCGGTCGCGGACTCGGCCACACCGGCGGCACGCTCGACAAGCTGGAGTCGATCCCCGGCTGGCGCGCGCTGCTCTCCAACGAGGAGATGCTGAACGTCCTCGACACCACCGGCGCGGTCATCTGCGCGGCCGGTGACGGCCTCGCCCCCGCCGACAAGAAGCTCTACGCGCTGCGCGACGTCACCGGCACCGTCGAGGCGATCCCGCTGATCGCGTCCTCGATCATGTCGAAGAAGATCGCGGAGGGCACCGGTTCGCTGGTCCTCGACGTGAAGGTCGGCACCGGCGCGTTCATGAAGAACATCGACGACGCCCGCGAACTGGCCTCCACCATGGTCGCGCTGGGCACTGACAGCGGTGTGAAGACCGTTGCCCTGCTGACCGACATGTCCACCCCGCTCGGCCTGACGGCCGGCAACGCCCTCGAGGTCCGCGAGTCCGTCGAGGTCCTCGCCGGCGGCGGCCCCGCCGATGTCGTGGAGCTGACCCTCGCGCTCGCCCGCGAGATGCTCGACGCCGCCGGGATCAAGGACGCCGACCCGGCGAAGGCCCTGGCCGACGGCTCCGCGATGGACGTCTGGCGCCGCATGATCGCCGCCCAGGGCGGCGACCCGGACGCCGCGCTGCCCGTGGCCCGCGAGCAGCACGTCGTCACCGCGTCCGCCTCCGGCGTGCTGACCCGCCTCGACGCCTATGACATCGGCATCGCCGCCTGGCGTCTCGGCGCCGGCCGCGCCCGCAAGGAGGACCCGGTCCAGGCCGGCGCGGGCGTCGAGATCCACGCCAAGCCGGGCGACACGGTGACCGCGGGCCAGCCGCTGCTGACCCTCCACACGGACACCCCGGAGAAGTTCGACTACGCGCTGGAGTCCCTGGGCGCGGCTTACGACATCGCGGAGCCGGGCACGGCCTTCACGGCGAACCCGATCGTGCTGGACCGCATCGCCTGACCCGGCAGAAGGGTGCCTGACCCGGGGCGACGGCATCCTGCGACCGCAGGGGGAAGACGGGGCCGGTGGAAGTCACCGGTCCCGTCCCGGGGGCTGCGATGAGTTCCCGTCGCGGCGCCGGTCTCTTCCGGTGTGGACGCCATGAAGCCAGCTGTCATGCGCATCACCGGGAGGATCGTCCCGGCCGATGTGCCGCGCCTCTGCGAGGAACTCCGCCGCCTGCTCCGTGACGATGGAGCAGGCGGCGAACCTCCCCATGAGGTGTTCTGCGACGTCGCCGGGCTGGCCCAGGTGAATCTCGCCGCCGTCGACGCCCTCGCCCGACTGCACCTCACGGCGCGACGGCACGGGAGCCGGCTCCGGCTCATGAACGCCGGACCCGAACTGCTCGCCCTGCTGGACCTGGTGGGCCTGCCGGAACTGGCCGACGCCGCGTAGGGGCCTCTCGTTTGGATCACGCCGGGCTCGCGGGCCCTGGCACGCACTCCCCCGTAGCCCTCCGGGCACGGGGGCACCCCCAGCCTCCCTCCTCCGCCTTGCGATCGCACGCACCAGACCCCGCTCCCTGATCCGGCCTGATCCAAACGAAAGACCCCAGGCCTGTCCCGGCGGACAGGACCTCAAGCGGATTCCGCCTCCTCGGCCTCGACCGGCGCGCCCGTCTTGTCCAGTCGCGCCGGCAGGTCGAACAGCGGGAACCAGCGCTTGGTGTCCAGGAAGAAGTCCATCCCGCCGATCCTGCCGTCCGACAGCTCGAGGACGATGAGCGCCCACGGCTCGTACCCCTCGCCGTCCGCCGACGGGTGGTAGTGGGCGAACGCCGGGACGCCGTTCGCCACGGTCGGCACCAGACGGGAGCCACGGCAGACGTCGCCGACGCCGAGCATCCAGCCCACGATGTCGTCGTGGCCGCGCAGCCACAGGTCGTAAGGGGGCATGGACATCGTCGCGTCCTCATGGAGCAGCGCCGTCAGCGCCTTCATGTCGTAGCCCTCGAAGGCGGCGACATAGCGCTCCAGCAGATGCTGCTGCTCCTCGTCGAGCGGGTCCGCCGCGTCCGACGTGGCCGGGCCCTGTTCGTTGAGCGTGGCGCGGGCCCGCTGGAGTGCGCTGTTGACCGACGCGACCGTCGTGCCGAGGAGCTCGGCGACCTCGCTCGCCTTCCAGGCCAGCACCTCCCGCAGGATCAGCACCGCCCGCTGCTTGGGCGGCAGATGCTGGAGTGCCGCGACGAACGCCAGCCTGATCGTCTCCCGCTCCACGGCCGTCTCCGCCGGGTCCGCCACGGAGGGCAGCACCCGTCCGTCGGGCACCGGCTCGAGCCAGGTGATCTCGGGGCGGGCGTTGAGCTGGGCCTGTGCGACCGGTGTGGGACCGGACAGGTCCATCGGGCGGGCGCGGCGATTACCGGCGTTCAGCATGTCCAGGCACACATTCGTCGCGATGCGGTACAGCCATGAGCGCAGGGAGGACCGGCCCTCGAACTTCTCGAAACTGCGCCACGCCCGGACCATCGTGTCCTGGACGGCGTCCTCCGCCTCGAAGGACGAGCCGAGCATCCGGTAGCAGTAGCCGGTCAGCTCCTTTCGGTGCTGTTCCAGCCGCGAATCCAGGTCCTGCGTCGCTGCCAGGTCACTCATCGGGTCCACCCCTGTCACCCATCGGTACCACCGCTTCGAAAGCTACCGCAGGCCACTGACACTCACCGCCGGACGGGAAAATCAGGGGTGGAACCAGGAGTGTTTCAGTGGCGCGCGCCCGCCGGCACGAGCCGTGCCCGGGCCCGCGCCGCGTGCGTCCCGTAGAGGGTGATCGACACGACGCCGAGGACCGCCAGCAGCCCCAGCAGCACCGTGCCGCCCCAGCCGCCGGTGTGGAAGGCGACCGCGCCGAGCGTGCCGCCCGCGCTGCTGCCCAGGTAGTACGCCGACTGGTAGAGCGCGGACGCCTGGGCGCGGCCCGTCTTCGCCGTACGGCTCACGGAGGACGAGGCCACCGCGTGGCCGGCGAAGAATCCGGCGGTGATCAGGACGAGGCCGAGGAGCACCAAAGCCAGCGTGTCCGAGAGGGACAGCAGCAGACCCGCGGCGGTCGTGGCGACCGCGAGGTACAGCGCGCCCCGGCGCCCGAGCCGGGCGACGAGCTGCCCGGCCGCGGCCGAGGAGACCGTGCCCACCAGGTAGACCAGGAAGATCGAGCCGATCACGCCCTGCGGAAGGCCGAAGGGCTCCGCGACCAGCCGGTAGCCGATCACCGTGTACACGGCGCCGAAGACGGTCATGAACAGCGCGCCGATCGCGTACAGGCGCAGCAGCAGCGGATCTGCGAGGTGAGCGCGGACGGTCCTCGCCAGGGTGCGGGGGTCGAGCGTTCCGGGCGTGAAGTGCCGGGCCTTCGGCAGCAGTGCGCGGAAGACCAGGGCGCAGGCCAGCGCCATCACGCCGACCGCGGCGAGCGCGACGCGCCAGCCGAAGGCCTGTGCCACCCAGCCCGTGAGGATCCGGCCGCTCATGCCGCCGATGCTGTTTCCCGCCACGAACAGTCCGATCGCGCCGACCAGAGCCTTCGGCCGGACCTCTTCGGCGAGGAACGCCATCGCCGACGCGGGCAGACCGGCGAGCGCCGCGCCCTGCACGGCGCGCAGCGCCACCAGCCACTCGACGTTCGGCGCGAACGGCACCAGCAGCCCCACCACGACCGCGACCGCGAGGGACGCGTTCATCACGGCGGTCCGCCCGAAGCGCTCCGACAGCGCGCTCATCGGCAGGACGCACAGGGCCAGCGCACCGGTCGCGGCGGACACGGTCCAGCTGGCGGCCGACGCGGTGACGCCGAAGTCGGCGGAGACGGCGGGCAGCAGCGCCTGCGTGGAGTAGAGGAGGGCGAAGGTCGCCATCCCGGCGGCGAAGAGCGCGAAGCTCATGCGGCGGTAGCCGGCCACGCCGGGGGAGAGGAGATCGGGGGACGACGGGACGGCGCCCACGGTGGTGGGCGCCTTGGTACTGGCAGGAGGCATACGTCGAAGGTAGGCTCCGGTTTTTCATGCGTCCAATGCATGAAACGGCGACAATCGTTCCCATGGTGCATGAACGCAGCTCAGGGCCCCGCCTGTCACCCAGTAGTTACGAAGAAGACATCACGCTGGAGCTTGCTCCCCGCCTCGCGTACTTCGCGGGCGTCGCCCGGCACGAGCATGTGACGCGCGCCGCGCAGGACATGGGGGTCCCCCAGTCGACGCTGTCGCGGGCGATGGTCCGCCTCGAAGCGGATCTGGGCGTCACCCTGTTCGCCCGCAAAGGCCGCACGGTCTCGCTCACACCGGCCGGCCGGACGTTCCTCGTCTCCGTCGAGCGGGCGCTGGCCGAGGTGGAACGGGCCGCGGAGTCCGTCCGCGCCGACACCGACCCGCGGTCGGGCAAGGTCGCCTTCGGCTTTCTGCACACCATGGGGTCCGAGACGGTGCCCGGACTGATCCGGGCCTTCCGCGCGGACCACCCGCGTATCCGCTTCACCCTCGTCCAGAACTACGGCGAGGCGATGATCGAACGGCTCCGGGCGGGCGAGCTGGACCTGTGTCTCACCTCGCCCGTGCCCGACGCCCCCGACCTCGTCGCCCGCCGCCTCGACGAACAGCGCCTGCGGCTCGTGGTTCCCGACGACCACCGGCTGGCCGGCCGCAAACGCGTCCGGCTCGCGGAGGCGGCCGACGAGAGCTTCGTGACCCTCGAACCCGGTTACGGGCTGCGCCGCATCACCGACGACCTGTGCGCCGAGGCCGGGTTCACACCGCGCGTCGCCTTCGAGGGCGAGGAGGCGGAGACACTGCGCGGGCTGGTGGCGGCCGGTCTGGGCGTGGCCCTCCTGCCGCCGCCGGCCGTCGCCCGCCCGGGCGTCGTGGAGCTGACGGTGACGGCGCCCAGGGCGGCCCGCGAGATCGGCGTCGCCTGGCTCGACGGTCACCCGGAGACACCGCCGGTGGCTGAGTTCAAGCGTTTCCTGCTGTCCCGGCGCGGCCGGTTGCTGCCGCAGTAGCCGAGTGGCCGCCGAAGCCGCTCCCGGCCCGGCAGCCCCGGGACGTGAACGGCTTCGGCGGGGAGGCGGGACGTCAGTGAGCCGCGTCGAGCCTGGCGCGCTGGTCCTCCGTCAGGTCCAGGTCCACGGCCGCCAGGTTCTCCTCCAGTTGGGCCACGGAGGACGCCCCCGCAAGCGGGATCACCGGCAGCGGGCCGCCGATCTGCCAGGCGAGGACCACCTGGTTCACGCTCGCGCCGGTCTCCTTCGCGACCTCGCGCAGCACCGTGAGCCGGGCGGGCGTGCCCGGGTGGTCGTAGTCCGGCGGCAGCGGCTTGTCCTCGCGGGAGTACGCCCCGGCGAGCAGCGGCGAGTACGCGACCAGGGTCAGACCGGGCTCGGCCCGCAGATAGCTCAGCAGCTCCGCACCGGCGTGGCCGAGACTGCCGTCCGCGAAGAGGTCGGACGGCATGTCGAGACGCGGCCGCAGATGGCTGTGCTGGTACTGGAGCACCTCGTATCCGGGCACTCCGGCTGCAGCGGCGAGCGCGCGTGCCCGTTCGACGCGCCAGATCGCGTGGTTGCTGGCGCCGAGCAGGCCGACCGTGCCATCCGCCACCAGCGCGCCGAAGGCCTCCACCGTCTCCGCGAGCGGGACGGTCCGGTCCTCGATGTGCGCGTAGAGCAGGTCGAGCCGGTCGACACCGAGCCGCTCCCGGCTGCGCTCCGCCGCCTCGCGTACCGCCTTGGCGGACAGGCCCTCCGCGTTGTCCACGTAACCGGTGCCGGGGGCGAGCGGCGCGGCGCCCAGCTTGGTGGCGATGACCACCTCGTCCCCGATGCCGCGGCTCCGGCGCCAGCGGCCGAGCAGCGCCTCGCTCTGACCGCCGACGTCACCGCCGACCCAGAACGCGTAGTTGTCGGAGGTGTCGATGAAATTCCCACCGGCCTCGACATAGCGGTCCAGGACGGCGAAGGAGGTCTGATCGTCGGTCAGGGTGCCGAACAGCATGGCGCCCAGCGCCAGCACGCTGACCCTGCGCCCGGTGCTCCGCTCGGTGCCGATGGTGCGGTACTTCATGGTGGTTCCCTCCCCTTCAGGCCCGAAGTCCCCGGGCTCGCAAGGGAGTCTGGATTTTGGAGCGCACTTCAAGTCAAGCCCGTCAGGCCCGCAGCGACCGCCCGAAACCCGCCGCCAGCGGCATCCGCAGCCCGAGCGGCGGCGGCGCAGCGAGGGCGTCGGCGACCGGGCGGGCGTAGGACCTCGTGAAAAGGGAGCCGCGGACGAAGTCCACGGCCAGCGCCTGCACTTCCGCCTGGTACTGGCGCAGCGCGTGCCCGTCGGAGTGGACCTCGAAGCGGCAGATGTCGCGGTGGGACTTCTTGGCACGCTCGGCGAGCCGGTAGGAGAGCTCCGGGTCCGTCCGCGCGTCGTTGGTGCCGTGCACGATCAGCACCTGGCGGCCGGCGAGCTGCCGCACCGGCTCCGGGTCCGCCGCCATGTCGTCGTCCGGCAGCCAAGGGGCCAGCGCCAGCACGGAGTTGACGGCCGGGTGCCCGGCCGCGTGCAGCGCCGCCCGCCCGCCCATGCCATGGCCCGCCAGGCACACGGGCACGTCCCCGTAGCGGCGTACGACCTCCTCCACCGCCCAGGTCGCGTCCGCGGCGAGCCGGGCGTCCGCCCCGTTCCAGCCGCGGCCGCGGTAGCGGACGCTGTGCACGACCAGCCCGTCGTCGCGTCCCGCCTTCGCGAGCGTCCGGCCGAGCGGCAGCACGGCGGCGTACGACCACGCGGACGCCCTGCGCGCCGACTCCGGTTCGCCGTCCGGCAGCAGCAGCACCGCCCCCGCCACCGCCGGGTCCGTCCCGTCGTTCCGGACGCCGGAACGCCCCGGCAGGCTGCCGAGCCTCGCCCGCGGTGTCCGGCCTCCTCGTTCCGCCCGTACGACGGTCGTCCCACCGAGGGCGTTCGCCGCTGCGGCCTCAGCGGCCGGACGCCCCCACCACCGGGGCAGTGCGTGGTGTGCCATGGCAGAACAGTCTCAGAAGGCGAGGTGTACTCCACCCGTACGCACGGTCACTGTTACGTATCAACAGGCGATCCGAGGGGGCGCGCTCTACGCGCGTAGGGGCTAGAGTGCGCAGATGACGAGCCAGACCCTCAATTCGCCCACCGCGGACCAGATCCGCCGCGCCCCGAAGGTGCTGCTCCACGACCACCTGGACGGCGGTCTGCGGCCGGGCACGATCATCGAACTCGCCCGCGACGCCGGGTACGAGGCCCTTCCGGAGACCGAACCCGACAAGCTCGGCATCTGGTTCCGCGAGGCCGCGGACTCGGGCTCGCTGGAACGCTACCTGGAGACCTTCGCGCACACCTGTGCCGTGATGCAGTCCCGCGACGCGCTGTTCCGCGTGGCCGCGGAGTGCGCACAGGACCTGGCGGAGGACGGGGTCGTCTACGCCGAGGTCCGCTACGCCCCCGAGCAGCACCTCGAGGGGGGCCTGAGTCTCGAGGAGGTCGTCGAGGCGGTCAACGAGGGCTTCCGCGAAGGGGAGCGGCTTGCCCGCGAGAGCGGCCACCGGATCCGGGTCGGCGCGCTGCTCACCGCGATGCGGCACGCCGCCCGCGCGCTGGAGATCGCCGAACTCGCCAACCGCTACCGCGACAACGGCGTCGTCGGGTTCGACATCGCCGGCGCAGAGGCGGGCTTCCCGCCCACCCGCCACCTCGACGCCTTCGAGTACCTGAAGCGCGAGAACAACCACTTCACCATCCACGCAGGCGAGGCGTTCGGGCTGCCGTCCATCTGGCAGGCGCTCCAGTGGTGCGGCGCCGACCGGCTCGGGCACGGCGTGCGGATCATCGACGACATCGAGGTGGCGGACGACGGCTCGGTGAAGCTGGGCCGGCTCGCCGCGTACGTACGGGACAAGCGCATCCCGCTGGAGATGTGCCCCACCTCCAACCTGCAGACGGGCGCCGCCGACTCCATCGCCGCCCACCCCATCGGGCTGCTGCGGAAGCTGCACTTCAGGACCACGGTCAACACCGACAACCGGCTGATGAGCGGCACCAGCATGAGCCGCGAGTTCGAGCTGCTGACCGAGGCGTTCGGATACACGCTCGACGACATGCAGTGGTTCACCGTCAACGCGATGAAGTCCGCGTTCATCCCTTTCGATGAACGACTGGCGATGATCAACGACGTCATCAAGCCGGGCTATGCCGAACTCAAGTCCGAATGGCTGTTCCGGCAGACCGCCACAGGGGGGAACTGACCCCTCGCCGTCACCCGGACGGCATCTACACCGAAGCGGCCGGATCCGTCAATTCCGGCCGCTTCGCGGTGTTTGCAGGGCATGTGCAAGCCTGACTAGCTTGCAGAGCCGCTCATGTTCCCGTCCCCAAGGATTCGTTCCTGATGAAGCAGTCTGCTGCAAAGACCCTCGGTGTCGCCGCTCTCGGTGCCGCCTTCGCCGCTGCCGCCGCGGGTACCGCCTCCGCGGCCCCCGCCGTACCCGACCCGACGGGTGCGCTCGGCAACCTCTCCACGACGCTGCCGCTCAACGAGGTCACCGAAAAGCTGCCGGCGGGCGCGGCCGCGGTGCCCGCCACCGCGCAGGGTGCTGTCGGGGAGGCCGTTCCCTCGGGCGCGACCGACCCGGTCAGCGGTCTGCTCGGCGGCCTCCCGGTGACCGGCGCCCTTGGTGATCTCACCGGTGGCCTGCCGACCGGTGGCCTGCCGCTCGGTATCTGACGCGCGCACAGCCGGCCCACGGACCGGCTGACGTCCGTGGGGCGCACACCCGAACCGGGTGTGCGCCCCACGGCGTTTGTGCCAGGATCGCCGCCATGCGAGCCAAGACCGGCCAGATCACCGCGTTCGGCGCCGTCTGCGCGCTGCTCCTGACCACGGCCGCCTGCACGAGCGGCGACGACGAAGGGCCCGGCGGGTCCCAGGGGGCACCGCCCTCGGGAACGAGCACCGCGCCCGGCGCCGCGACAGACACCGGCAAGGGCGGCGGCAACGGCGGTGACGCCTCCGTACCGTTGACCGCGCCGGAGCTGGAGCGTGCGGCACTCACCACCAAGGACCTGACCGGTTTCCAGGTCTCCACCGGGAAGAGCGCCCTCGCCGCCTCGGGGCAGCCGACGGCCGACAAGGCACCGTGTCAGCCGCTGGCCGACGCCATGGGCGACGAGCCGGACGGGCGCGCCCGGCACACCGTCAACCGCGGCCTCGGGTCGCTCGACGACCTCGGCCTCGCGATCTCCGCGTCGCTCAGTTCGTACAGCGAGACCGACGCGAAGAAGCTCATGGACGGCCTCGAAGCGGCACTCGCCGCCTGCGGCGACGGCTTCGCGGCGACGCTCGACGGCCGCGGCGCCTCCTACCGCGAGGTGAGGGCCGCCGCGCCGCTCACCGTCCGGGGCGGTGACGAGACGGTGGGCTGGACCACGGTCGCCACCGGCGAGCACGGCGCGTCGCCCGTCCATCTCGTCGTCGTCCGCAAGGGCGCGACGGTCGCCCGCTTCATGGCGTTCGACCTCGCGGGCCGAAAGCCGCCACGGGTCCCCGGGGCCGTCGCGGACAAGCAGCTGGCGAAGGTCGCGCAGGTGCTCGCAGGCTGACGGCCCACGACTCCCGGGAAGCGGGTCACCAGGCGCCGGCGGCCGGCTTCTCGGCGGGCAGCAGCATCCACAGCGCCAGGTAGAGCAGGAACTGCGGGCCCGGCAGCAGGCAGGAGGCCACGAAGATCACGCGCATCGTGGTGGCGGACGTACCGAAGCGCCGGGCCAGCGCTGCGCACACTCCGCCGATCATGCGTCCGTCACGGGGGCGGGCAATTGCGGCCATGGTGGGCTCCTTCACGAGAGCTGTCGCCGGGAGCCTCTCTGTGTGCTCCCGATGACTCCATGGTGGCTTCGCGAAGGGGTACGAAGCGTCGCTCTACGGGGCGATCCCGACCCTGGGAATCGTCGGGGTCGCCCCCTGAGGGCCCTCGTCCCTGAGCACGGCCCCGCGTCGTACCTCGCGTCCCTGGCCGCGCAGCGCGGTCCCGCCGTTCGTACGCAGCAGCCTGCGGCGCAGCCGGGCACGGCCCGCGGGCACGACCGCGAGGTGGGCGAGTGCCACACCGGTGGTGTTCAGCAGGAGCGAGTCGATGTCGACGACCTGACCGGGCACCCCGGTCTGCAACAGCTCGATGCCGAGCGAGAGCAGGGCGCCGGCCGCGACCGTACGGGCGAGGGATGCCCACGGGGACACGGCGAGACGGCCGCTCGCCATCGGCAGCAGGACCCCGAGCGGCGCCAGCAGGAGCAGTCCGCCGCCGATGTGCCGTGCGGCCTCGACGGGTCCTTGCTCCAGAGCGGCCTTGATCCCGGCCAGGGGTTCCAGGTTCGCCGCCGTCACCCACATCACGTCGAGTGGTCGCAGCGTCAGCCAAGAGACGAGCAGCAGATGGGCGAGGAGGAGGACGACGCCCGCCACGCGG
Source organism: Streptomyces sp. OZ13 (assembly GCF_052068155.1). Classification (NCBI taxonomy): domain Bacteria; kingdom Bacillati; phylum Actinomycetota; class Actinomycetes; order Kitasatosporales; family Streptomycetaceae; genus Streptomyces; species Streptomyces sp. OZ13. The sequence goes on from NZ_JBQHCZ010000005.1 coordinate 184,942, forward strand.
AAGCGAATGGCGGCACTGCCGCCCGAACCTTGACGCTGCACGCACCCCAAGACGCACGCCCGGCGGGAATCGGTTCCGCCGTTGTTCCGAGAGGGTGAGCGAAGCCTCCTGCGGGTCCGGGCCCGCGTCGCGGGCGAGGTCCCGCGGCGGACTTCCTACCGGGCGGGCGAGCCCGGTGAGGGCAGCGTGTCGAGCGTCGGCACCGCACCCTCCGGCCGTTCCTTCGTCCGCGTCGAGCACACATAGGCGTGCGGCGCGTAGTCCCCGGGACCGCCGAGCACCACGGCCCCGCCGGCCTCCGCGGCCCTGCTCTCCGCCAGGGTGCACACGATCTGTGCGAGGGCCGGTGTCGGCAGGTCCTCCGGCTGGCGGCTCAGCCGCAGGGTGCCCTCCGGATCGCCCTCCCTGGCGCCGTTCACCAGCAGCGGCCCCCGCACGTACGTGGTGAAGCCCGCTTCCTGCTCCGGCGTGGACGGGTCCCTCAGCAGCTCGTCGATGAGCGCCTGGGCGAACTCGGGCGCGCTGTCGGCAGCCTTGCTCTCGGAGATCCTCGCCGTACGGTCCACGGCCTCCAGCTGCGAGGCGCACAACAGGTGGACGCGGACGGGTACGCCCTGCTCCTCCGCCTGCGGGGCGATGCTGCCGCCGGACACCTCGCACGGCACCCGCGAAGGCGCGGCCCCGGCGTCGACAGGCACCTGGGTGGTCCTGATGCCGCAGCCGGCGAGCGCGAGGGAGCCGGCGAGCACGACCAGCACCGAGAGGGCCCTGCGGGCGCCGGTGCCCGTACCCCTCACCGGACGCGCCCGGTTCCCGCCGTGCTCCTGGCTTCCCGTCCGTGCCATGACGCGTTCCCGGCTTCCCGTCCGTGCCGTGACGCCTACCGCTTCACCGCCGACCGCTGTCACAGCGTGTCTTCCTCTCCCCGCGGGCGGTTGTCGTCCGCCGCCGCGCGGCCGTCGGCGCCCGTTGCCCCGGGAGCGTCCGCGTCGCCCGTGCCGACCGCCTCGCAGTCCGCGATCGAGGACCCGTCGCGCGGCAGCGTCAGCACGAAGATGGCGCCGCCCTCGGGCAGGTTGGCCGCGGTGATGTCACCGCCGTGGATATGGGCGTTCTCCATGGCGATGGACAGGCCGAGTCCACTGCCCTCGGAACGCGGCCGTGAGGCGCTCGCCTTGTAGAAGCGGTCGAACACGTGCGGCAGGACCTCCTCGGGGATGCCGGGTCCGTGGTCGCGCACCTCGATGACCAACTCGCCGTCGAGGGGCCTGACGGAGACCCGCACCGGCGAGCCGCCGTGCTTGAGCGCGTTGCCGATCAGGTTGGCCAGGATCACGTCGAGCCGGCGCGGGTCCAGCCGCGCCATGATGCCCCGCTCCGCGTCCAGCTCCACCGCGTCCAGCCAGGCACGGGCGTCGATGCAGGCGGTGACCTGGTCGGCGACGTCGACCGTGTCCAGCACGAGTCTCGCGGTGCCGGCGTCGAAGCGGGTGACCTCCATCAGGTTCTCCACCAGGTCGTACAGCCGACGGGTCTCGCTGACCACGAGGTTCACGGCGGGCGCGATCATGGGGTCGAGGCTGTCCGCCTCGTCCTCGAGCACCTCGGTGACCGCGGTGAGCGCTGTCAGCGGCGTGCGCAGCTCGTGCGACATGTCGGCGACGAAGCGGCGGCTGGACTCGTCGCGCGCGCTCATGTCGGCGACCTTCTTCTCCAGCGACGCGGCGGTCTTGTTGAACGTCCGTGCCAGCTCGGCCAGTTCGTCCGTGCCGGAGACACGCAGCCGGGTGTCGAGCTTGCCCTCCCCGAGCTGCCTGGCGGCCTCGCCCAGCCGGTGCACCGGCCGCAGCACGGTCGTCGCGGCCGCCTGCGCGAGCAGCGCGGAGCCGACCAGGGCCAGCAGTGTCGCGATGCCGAGCGACCAGGCGAGCGAATTGAGGTCCTGCCGCTCCTGGTCGAGGGACTTGAACATGTAACCGGTCGGCCCGCCGCCGACGATCCGGGTGCCGCCGACCAGATACGGCTTGCCGCCGCGTTCGGTCCGCTGCCAGTAGAGGTGGTAGGGCACCGTGTTGCCGGCGCCGATCTCCTGCCGTTCGTCGACCGCGTCCTGGAGCGACTGCGGGACGTCCTCCTTGGTGAACATGTCGGGGTCGGACGCGCCGACGATCGGCTTGCCCTCCGCGCGCTCACCGATGAGGAGCACGCTGTAGCCGTTGCTGCCGTTCCCCATCTGCTCGGCGACGCGCTGCAACTCGTCCTGCGTGGGTCGCAGCGGCAGCGTCGCGGCACGGTTCTGCATGTCCTGCCGGAAGTCGTCGAGGGCCGCGTCCTGCGTACGCGTCAGCACCGCTTCGCGGTTGAGCCAGTACGCGATGCCGGACGCGGACACGGCGGCCGTGAGCGCGACGAGCGCGAACACCACCACCAGGCGCAGCCGCAGGCTCGTCAGGCGGATTCCGGTGAGTACGCCGCGCCGTGGAGCGCCGTCGCCGTTCGTCCCGTCACTGTGGGTGCCGCTGTTCGTGCCGTCGTTCACCGAACGGTCCCGCCCGCACTGCGCGTTCCGGTCACTGTGGGACGTCCAGCCGGTAGCCGACGCCACGCACCGTACGGATCAGGGTCGGTGAGGACGGTACGTCCTCCACCTTCGCCCTCAGCCGCTGCACACACGCGTCCACCAGGCGCGAGTCGCCGAGATAGTCGTGCTCCCACACCAGCCGCAGCAGCTGCTGGCGTGACAGGGCCTGACCGGGGCGCCGGCTCAACTCCAGAAGGAGACGCAACTCGGTGGGCGTGAGCTGCAGATCCTCCCCGTTCTTCGTGACCGTCATCGCGGAACGGTCGATCACCAGCGAGCCGAACGTCGCCGAGTCGGTGGACTCCCGCTCGCCGCGGCGCAGTACGGCGCGGATACGGGCGTCGAGGACCCGTCCCTGCACCGGCTTGACGACGTAGTCGTCGGCGCCGGACTCGAGCCCGACGACGACGTCGATGTCGTCACTGCGGGCGGTCAGCAGGATGATCGGCAACTGGTCGGTGCGCCGGATACGGCGGCAGACCTCGAAACCGTCGATCCCGGGCAGCATCACGTCCAGCACGATCAGGTCGGGCCGCTGCTCACGCAGCAGTTTCAGGCCGTCCTCGCCCGTCGCCGCGGTGGCCACTCGGTGGCCCTGGCGTGACAGCGAGAGTTCGAGGGCCGTGCGGATGGCGTCGTCGTCCTCGATCAGCAACAGGAAAGGCACGGGGGTCATTCTGGCCCATGGGGAGCCTCAGTTCGACTCCCAGTACCCCGCAGGCCCGTACTCACACCACTTCTTTCCTTGTGACGCGCCTGTGACAGTCGGCGGACACCGCGATGAAAGAGCCTTGGCAAGCTTCTTCTCACACGAACGGAAACAGACTCCACTCGACGGGGGGCGCGAGATGAACGCACTGCACAGCACCACCTCAAGCGCAGTTGTGACGCGTCTCCACGACGTCGCGCGGAGCACCGAGAAGTCCGGCGCCGTGAACGGGCGGGGGTGCGTTCGCGGCGCCGGGCGTCAGCACAAGCCGCCGTTCATGGCGGTGGTTGACGCACCCACGGGGGGAAGCGGCGCCGCCTACGGGGAGCCGAAGCCGGCGGGGGAGCGGGCCTCCTGCTCCGAGGCCGAGTTCACGGCCTACGTCCAGGAGCGCCGGGCGTCCCTGTACGCGACCGCGTACCACCTGACCGGCGACCGGTACGAGGCGGAGGACCTGCTCCAGAGCGCCCTGTTCTCCACGTACCGGGCCTGGGAGCGGATCAGCGACAAGGCCGCCGTCGGCGGCTATCTGCGCCGCACGATGACCAACCTGCACATCAGCGCCTGGCGTCGGCGCAAGCTCAACGAGTACCCCACGGAGGAGCTGCCGGAGACGGCGGGCGACACCGACGCGATGCGGGGCACCGAGCTGCGCGCCGTCCTGTGGCAGGCGCTCGCCAGGCTTCCCGAACTCCAGCGGACGATGCTGGTCCTTCGCTACTACGAGGGCCGCACCGACCCGGAGATCGCGGAGATCCTGGACATCAGCGTCGGCACGGTGAAGTCGAGCATCTGGCGGTCGCTCCGCCGGCTGCGCGAGGACGAGGTCCTCAGCTTCGGCCGTGACGAAGAGGAGTCCTTCGGCGAGCTGGTGGCCTGAAGGCCACGGGGGAAACACGGGGGAAGTACGGGGGCTGCCGTTTCGGGGGAGACGGCAGAGACCGCTGTTTCGGGGGAGACGGCGGGAAGGATCCACGGGGGACACGGGGATCCACGCGAAAGAAGGATCCACGGGGGAACGGGGATCCACGGGGGAAAACGGAGTGGGGCCGGGCAGGCCGGGGGGTTCTGTCCGGCCCCACTCCCATGTCCTGCAGCTAGACGGGCTGCCGCGCCGAGGGCAGCCGGCAGTGGCCGGCCGCCGCGGCCGCGAGGCGGCCGAGGGCCTCGGCCTTGCCGCAGGGATGCGCGCCCAGGCCCGCCTGGCGCGCCACGATGCCGCGCTCCGCGCGCATCAGACGCCACCCGCGCCGCAGCAGGAACGGCACGGACTTGCGCCCCTCGCGCAGATCGCGCGCGAGGCGGCGGCGGAACGTAGTGGAGGGCCGGCCGCGCAGGCACAGTGCGTCGGCGAGGACGCCCAACTCCTCACAGCGCCGCACGATGTCGGCCGCGAAGATGCCTTCGGCGACGAACAGCGGTGTGCGGTCGATGTCCAGCGTCTCGGTCCCGGTGCGGGAGCTGGTGGCGATGTCGTACACCGGTACAGCGGTCCGGCCGCTGCGGCACAGCTCCGCTATCGCCGCCACCGCGGCGTCCGCGTCCCAGGACGAGGGCGAGTCCCAGTCGATGTCGGTGCTGCCCGTCACCAGGGGAAGCGTCGGGTCGTTGCCCTCTTTGTAGAAGTCGTCCAGGCGCAGGACCGGCAGGCCGGTACGGGCGGCGAGAGAGGACTTTCCGGAGCCTGAGGGGCCCGCGAGCAGCACGACGCGGGTCGGGATGGGTTGGGAACTCACGGGAGACAAGTGTGACGCATCCAGCGGCTCCCGGAACCCCCTGGAGCTCCGGTTGGTACGAGCATCACACGACCGACCACTTTCCGTACGCGCACGATCACTTGATGGGATGGAATCCATGGCTCGTCACGCAGCTTCCAGGAACAAGCGCCGCGCAGTGCTGCGCGCCGGACTGACCGTCGCCGCGGCGGGAGCCGCGCTCGGCGCGGGCACCGCGGCGGCCGGTGCGGCCGTGCCGGTGGAGACGGCCACCGGGCTCGTCACGAACTCGGTGAGCGGTGTGGGCGAGCTCAAGAGCCTTCAGCTGCACCCGCTGGCCAACACCGGTGTGGACCCGCTCGACAACGCGATCGGCACCCAGGTCGCCGACTTCAAGCCGGTCAGCACGGCGGTGGCGACGGACAACATCACCAAGGGCCAGGCGATCGAGGACCTCCCGGTGGCGGGGCCGGTCGCCGCCTCGCTGCTGCCGTAGGGCATTTCGTCCGGAACGGGCCGGACGCACGGGGAAGCCCCCCGCCTCCGGACGGAGAGGCGGGGGGCTTCGGTCGGTGCCGGCGGCGTCAGTACGCCGAGCCGGAGGCGCCCAGCGAACCGGTCGGGTGCCAGACCGTCTTCGTCTCGAGGAACGCGGTCAGCCGGTGCGTGCCGGGGTCCGCCGAGAAATCCACAGCCTGTGGACGGAAGACGCGCTTCAGGTTGTCCGCCGCCGCGACCTCGAGCTCCTTCGCCAGGACCTCGTCCGCGCCGGTCAGGTCGATGCCGTTGACGTCCTGGTGCGCGGCGAGCGGGGCCGCGATCTCCGCCGTACGCCCGGAGAGGACGTTGACCACGCCGCCGGGCAGGTCGGACGTGGCGAGTACCTCGCCGAGGGAGAGTGCCGGGAGGGGGGCCTGCTCGGCGGCCACGACGACGACCGTGTTGCCGGTCGCGATCACCGGGGCGATCACCGAGACCAGGCCGAGGAACGACGATTCCTGCGGTGCGAGGACCGTCACCACGCCCGTCGGCTCGGGGGTGGAGAGGTTGAAGAACGGGCCCGCGACCGGGTTCGCCCCGCCCACGATCTGGGCGATCTTGTCGGTCCAGCCCGCGTACCAGACCCAGCGGTCGATCGCCGCGTCGACGACGTCGGCCGCCTTCGACTTGGACAGGCCCTCCGACTGTGCGACCTCGCGGACGAACTGGTCCTTGCGGCCCTCCAGCATCTCGGCGACGCGGTAGAGGATCTGGCCGCGGTTGTACGCGGTCGCGCCCGACCAGCCGCCGAACGCCTTGCGGGCGGCGACCACCGCGTCCCGCGCGTCCTTGCGGGAGGAGAGCGGCACGTTGGCCAGCCACTTGCCCTTCGAGTCACTCACCTCGTACACCCGGCCGCTCTCGGAGCGGGGGAACTTGCCCCCGACGTACAGCTTGTAGGTCTTGAAGACGCTGAGTCGCCCGTCAGACATCGAGGTAGGCCTCCAGACCGTGACGGCCGCCCTCGCGGCCGAAGCCCGACTCCTTGTAGCCGCCGAACGGCGAGGTCGGGTCGAACTTGTTGAATGTGTTGGCCCACACCACACCCGCACGGAGCTTGTTGGCCACCGCGAGGATGCGGGAGCCCTTCTCCGTCCAGATGCCGGCGGACAGGCCGTACTGGCTGTTGTTCGCCTTGGCGACGGCCTCGTCCGGCGTGCGGAACGTCAGCACGGACAGCACCGGGCCGAAGATCTCGTCGCGGGCGATGGTGTGCGCCTGCGTGACGTTCGTGAACAGCGTCGGCGCGAACCAGTAGCCGGAGGCGGGCAGCTCGCACGCGGGCGACCAGCGCTCGGCGCCCTCCGCCTCGCCGGCCTCGACCAGCGTCGTGATCCGGGACAGCTGCTCCTCGGAGTTGATCGCCCCGATGTCGGTGTTCTTGTCCAGCGGGTCGCCGAGGCGCAGCGTGGACAGGCGGCGCTTGAGGGAGTCCAGCAGCTCGTCCTGGATCGACTCCTGGACCAGGAGGCGCGAGCCCGCGCAGCAGACCTGTCCCTGGTTGAAGAAGATGCCGTTGACGATGCCCTCGACGGCCTGGTCGATGGGGGCGTCGTCGAAGACGATGTTGGCGCCCTTGCCGCCGAGCTCGAGGGTGACCTTCTTCTTCGTGCCGGCGACCTGGCGGGCGATGGCCTTGCCGACCGCGGTCGAGCCGGTGAAGGCGACCTTGTTCACGTCCGGGTGCTCGACCAGGGCGGCGCCGGTGTCCCCGTAGCCGGGAAGGATGTTGACCACGCCGTTCGGCAGGCCGGCCTGGCGGCAGATGTCCGCGAAGAACAGGGCGGACAGCGGCGTGGTCTCCGCGGGCTTGAGGACGACCGTGTTGCCGGTGGCGAGCGCCGGGGCGATCTTCCACGCGAGCATCAGGAGGGGGAAGTTCCAGGGGATGACCTGGCCCGCGACGCCGAGCGGGCGCGGGTTCGCGCCGTAGCCCGCGTGGTCGAGCTTGTCGGCCCAGCCCGCGTAGTAGAAGAAGTGCGCGGCGACCAGCGGGAGGTCCGCGTCGCGGGTCTCCTTGATCGGCTTGCCGTTGTCCAGGGTCTCCAGGACGGCCAGCTCGCGGCTGCGCTCCTGGATGATCCGCGCGATACGGAACAGGTACTTGGCGCGCTCCTTGCCGGGCAGCGCCGACCACTTCCCGAAGGCCTTACGGGCGGCCTTCACCGCACGGTCCACGTCCTCGGCGCCCGCCCGGGCGACCTCGGCCAGGACCTCCTCGCTCGACGGGGACACGGTCTTGAAGACCTTGCCGTCGGCGGCGTCGGAGAACTCGCCGTCGATGAACAGCCCGTAGGACGGGGCGATGTCGACGATCGACCGCGACTCGGGTGCGGGTGCGTATTCGAATACGGAAGCCATGTTGATCAGTCCACCGTCACGTAGTCGGGGCCGGAGTAGCGGCCGGTCGCCAGCTTCTGCCGCTGCATCAGCAGGTCGTTGAGCAGGCTCGACGCGCCGAAGCGGAACCAGTGACTGTCCAGCCAGTCCTCGCCCGCGGTCTCGTTGACCAGGACGAGGAACTTGATCGCGTCCTTGGCCGTACGGATACCGCCGGCGGGCTTCACGCCCACCTGTACCCCAGTCTGCTCCCTGAAGTCGCGGACGGCCTGAAGCATCAGCAGGGTGTTCGCGGGGGTGGCGTTCACCGCGACCTTGCCGGTCGACGTCTTGATGAAGTCGGCGCCGGCGATCATGCCGAGCCAGGATGCACGGCGGATGTTGTCGTACGTGGAGAGCTCGCCGGTCTCGAAGATGACCTTGAGCCGGGCGCTGCCGGAGGCCTCCTTCACGGCGCGGATCTCCTCGTACACCTTCATGTAGTCGCCGGCGAGGAAGGCGCCGCGGTCGATCACCATGTCGATCTCGTCCGCCCCGGCGGCGACCGCGTCATGGACGTCCGCGATCTTCACGGGGAGGGCGGCACGGCCGGCCGGGAAGGCGGTCGCCACCGAGGCGACCTTGACCTCGGAGCCCTTCAGGGCCTCCTTGGCGGTCGCCACCATGTCGGGGTAGACGCAGACCGCGGCGGTCGTCGGCGTGGTGCGGTCGGTCGGGTCGGGGTTGACGGCCTTGGCGGCGAGCGCCCGGACCTTGCCCGGGGTGTCCGCGCCTTCGAGCGTCGTCAGGTCGATCATGGAGATGGCCAGATCGATGGCGTACGCCTTGGCCGTGGTCTTGATGGAACGCGTGCCGAGGGACGCCGCGCGACCTTCGAGGCCGACGGCGTCGACGCCGGGCAGCCCGTGCAGGAAGCGGCGCAGAGTGCTGTCGGACGCGGTCACGTCGGCGAATGCGGGTGCGGTGGTGGGCATGGTCACCAGATGAGCATATCTACGCGCGTAGCGACCTGTACAGGGGGTGCGGAGAAACTCTGCCCGAAACAGGGCAGAAGCCGCGGCCCCCGCATGGCCACCCCGTGCCGAGGAGCCGGAAGCGGCGTGCGGCAGAATCGGAACCATGACGAGCCCCCAGCAGCCCGAGCCCTCCACCGACAGCGACCGGGTCTTCCGATCGGCCGCCGGAATGGCGGGTGGTGCCGTACTGCTCGGGCTCATCGCCTGGATCGTCGTCGACGCCGTCGTCCGCGGTGAGGGCCGCACGCCGTGGCTCGCCCTCGCCGGCGGGCTGCTCGCGGTGCCGGTCGTCGTCGCCTTCACCTTCCGCCCGGCCGTCTTCGCCGGCGAGGACCGCATCCGGATCAGGAACCCGTTCCGGACGATCGTGCTGCCGTGGGGCAGCGTGGCCGACGTGCGGGCCTCGTACTCCAGCGAGATCTTCACGCAGGGCGGCGCGAAGTACCAGCTCTGGGCCATTCCGGTCTCGCTGCGCAAGCGCAAGTCCGCGGCCCGGCGGCAAGCGCAGGCCGCCTACGACGACCCGCACGGTACGACGTCCGTGCACGCCGACGTGCGCGACGCGAAGTCCCGGGTCGCCCCCGCCGACCAGACCATCGCCGACCTGCGGGAACTGGCGGAACGGCGGTCCTCCGCGGCGGAGGCCCAGGGCGAGCCCCGGATCCGCTGGGCGTACGAACTGCTGGCGCCGGCGGCCGCGGGCGCCGTCCTCCTCGCGGTCCTCCTCGCGACCGGCTGACACCCGCCGGTCACAAGACCGCCGCGCGAGCGGGGCGCGAGGACCCACCGTCCCCGTCCGCTGCGGCGCGATTCCCGACGTGCGGCCGTGAGGGTCGCGTGGACCTCACCGAACGGCGCCCGCCGCGGTCCGACCGGACCGCGGCGGGCGCCGTTCCGTGGGCGGATGTCAGATACCGGCGGCGGCGGACAGGTCCCGCTTGATGCCGTCGAGCACCTGCGATGCACGCGCCCTGGATCCGGCCAGCGCGCTCGCGTCGGCGACCGGGACGACCACCTCCAGGTAGCACTTCAGCTTGGGCTCCGTACCGCTCGGGCGGACGATGACCCGGGCCTTGAACTCGCCGTCGAGGTAGTAGCGCAGACCGTCCGTCGGCGGGAGCCTGTCCGTCCCGACGGCCAGATCCTCCGCCGTCGTGACCCGCAGGCCCGCCAGGGCGGTCGGCGGCTGCTCGCGCAGCGCCCTCATGGCGTTCGCGATGATGCCCAGGTCCTTCACCCGCACCGACAGCTGGTCGGTGGCGTGCAGACCGTGCTCGACGGCGAGGTCGTCCAGCAGGTCGCCGAGCGTACGGCCCTGCTCCTTCAGTTCCGAGACCAGCTCGGCCACGAGCAGCGCCGCCGTGATGCCGTCCTTGTCACGTACGCCCTCCGGGTCGACGCAGTAGCCGAGCGCCTCCTCGTAGCCGTAACGAAGACCCTCGACGCGGGCGATCCACTTGAACCCGGTCAGCGTCTCCTCGTAGCCGAGCCCGGCGGCGGCCGCGATCCGGCCCAGCAGCGACGACGACACGATCGACTCGGCGAAGACGCCGGTGGCGCCCTTGTGGACGAGGTGCTCCGCGAGCAGGGCGCCGACCTCGTCGCCGCGCAGCATCCGCCAGCCACCGTCCGCCGCCTCGTCGGGGACGGCGACGGCGCAGCGGTCCGCGTCCGGGTCGTTGGCGATGACCACGTCGGGCCCGGCACGGCGAGCCGTCTCGAAGGCGAGATCCATCGCCCCCGGCTCCTCCGGGTTCGGGAACGCGACCGTCGGGAACGCGGGATCGGGCTCCGCCTGCTCCGCCACCAGGACCGGTGCCGGGAAACCGGCGCGCGCGAAGGCGGCCGTCACCACGTCCTTGCCGACGCCGTGCATGGCCGTGTAGACGACCCGGGCGGTACGGGGGGAGCCGGCCGTCAGGACGGCGTCCGTACGCGCCAGATACGCCTCGAGCACCTCGTCACCGAGCGTCTCCCAGCCCTCTTCCGCGCGGGGGACGTCGGCGAGGCCGCGGATCGCGTCGATCTCGGCGGCGATCTCCGCGTCGGCCGGCGGCACGATCTGCGAACCGTCGCCCAGGTAGACCTTGTAGCCGTTGTCCCGGGGAGGATTGTGGCTCGCGGTCACCTCGACGCCGGCGACGGCGCCCAGGTGCCTTATGGCGAAGGCCAGCACGGGCGTGGGAAGCGGGCGCGGCAGCACCGCTGCGCGCAGGCCCGCGGCGACCATCACGGCGGCGGTGTCCCGCGCGAAGTCGGCGGACTTGTAGCGGGCGTCGTAGCCGACGACGACCGGGCCGTCCGTCTGCCCCTTGGCCTTCAGATAGGCCGCGAGTCCGGCCGCCGCCCGGATCACGACGGCCCGGTTCATCCGCATCGGTCCGGCCCCGAGCTCACCACGGAGCCCGGCGGTGCCGAACTGGAGCGTCCCGCCGAACCGGTCCGCCAGCTCGCCGAGATCACGCGCCTCGATGAGCCGCGCGAGCTCGTCCCGCGTCTCCGCGTCCGGGTCCTCCGCGAGCCACGCCTCGGCCCGGGCGATCAGGTCCTGCTCCTGCTGCACGGTTGTCCGCCTCTCGTCTTCGCTGTGTCGAGTCTGCGCGGGGCGGGCCGGGGCCCGCGAGTCGCAACGCCCGCGGCGGGCGTCGTTCCCCTCCCCCTACGGCCTGGCGGCCGTGGGGGCCCGCTTCCCGGACCGGGCTCCGCCCGAACCGGTACGCCGCTCTGCCCGGACTCCGGACCGCCCTTCGGGTGGTGTCCGGCCGTGGGCCCCATGTACCGGGACCGGTGCTGCCTGGATCAGGCTTCCCGGATCGGGTACGCCGGCTTTGCCCGGGCTCCGGACCGTCCTTCGGGTGGTATCGGGGCCGTGGCCCGGGCCGTGCTGCCCGTACCGGGCTCCGCCCGAACCCGGTACGCCGGCTCCGCCCGGGTCCCGTTCCGCCAGGCGGAGTCGGTCCGGGGCGCTGCCACCGGGTGCACGCGCATCGATCTTCGGCGGATGCGCCACTCCCGAGGCTGCGTGCACGCGAGGCGCGTCTGTCGGCGGGGCGGAGTGCCGTGCTGCGGCAGTTCGGGCCCGCCGAGGGCGGCGCCTTCCGCGGCCGCAGGCCGTGCGGCGCCCGGGGCGTGCCCCGGTTTCGGGAAGGGGCGGGGAGGGGAACACGCCCGCGCAGCGGCCACGCCCCCCGCCGCCTCAGATGCGTTCCAGCACCCGCGTCAGCAGCTCGCCCATCCGCGCCGCGGAATCCCGTCCCGCCTGCAGCACTTCCTCGTGGTTCAGCGGCTCGCCCGAGAGCCCCGCCGCCAGGTTCGTGACCAGCGAGATGCCCAGCACCTCCGCGCCGGCCTCGCGGGCCGCGATGGCCTCGAGGACGGTGGACATGCCCACCAGGTCGCCGCCGAGCACGCGGACCATGTTGATCTCGGCCGGGGTCTCGTAGTGGGGGCCGGGGAACTGGACGTACACGCCCTCCTCGAGCGTCGCGTCCACCTCCTTGCACAGCGCCCGCAGCCGCGGGGAGTAGAGGTCGGTCAGGTCGACGAAGTTCGCGCCGATGATCGGCGACGCCGCCGTCAGGTTGATGTGGTCGCTGATCAGCACCGGCTGTCCCGGACGCATGCCGTCGCGCAGACCGCCGCAGCCGTTGGTCAGCACCACGGTCTTGCAGCCGGCCGCGACCGCGGTGCGCACACCGTGGGCGACGGCGGAGACGCCGCGGCCCTCGTAGAAGTGCGTACGGCCGAGGAAGACCAGCGCGCGCTTCTGGCCGATGCGGTACGAGCGGATCTTGCCGCCGTGGCCTTCGACCGCCGGGGGCGGGAAGCCGGGCAGTTCCGTGACGGGGAACTCGGCCTCGGGGGTGCCGAGCGCGTCGACGGCCGGAGCCCAGCCGGAACCCATCACCAGTGCGACGTCGTGGGTCTCGGTGCCGGTCAGCTCGCGCAGGCGGGCGGCGGCGGCGTCGGCCGCGGCGTGGGGGTCGGCGAGAGCGCCGACGAGGTCCGGATTCACAGATGCGTTCACGCGGATGAGGGTAACCCGCAAATTCCTACGCGCGTAGATGACGCAGCCGACGGTCTTCGGATCGTTGTCTTGTCGTTTCCGACGAACCATGCGGGGACGCGCGCCGGCGTCCGGCCCCGACCCGGCAGGCGGGGCGGGGCGGGCTGCCGTCAGCAGGGGCGCTTGCGGAGTTCCATCACATAGTCGTGCGGCGCGCCCGCCGACTCCGCCGCGTCCGCGAGTTCGCCCAGGTACCGGGCGGACGGGAGGCCGCCCTCGTAGCCGTTCAGGACGTACACCCAGGCCGGCTCCTCGCCGTCCAGGGTGTCCACGCGGACCCGCATGCGCCGGTATATGTCGAGACCGACACCCTCCCAGCGGTCCATGGAGTCCTCGTCCATGGGCGCGATGTCGTACAGCGCGACGAAGACCTGCGAGCGCGGGGCCTCCACGATCGTGGCCAGCGCCCCCTCCCAGCCCATCTGCTCGCCGCCGAAGGTCAACCGCCAGCCATTGAGCCAGCCGGTGCCGCGCAGCGGTGAGTGCGGTGCGCGGCGGGTCATCAGCCGCGCGTCGAGGTTGCCGGCGTACGCGGCGTAGAGCGACATGGGGTCGAGGGTACGGGAGGCGAACGAGCGGCCGCCCCCGCCACGGGGTACGGCGGGGCCCGTCCGGCGGTCGAGCAGGAGGGCCGTGGTGGTTGTGGCCGTATGGAGGCCCCGGGGGGAGAACGCCTGAACGATGCGGGACAATGAAGTACGTACTGCATTCCACCGGGGGCACCCCCGGACCCCGGCAGAGCGGGCAGGCGGGCCGGGAACGACAATGCGAGGCGGACTTTTTCGTGACCCGGATCGTGATCATCGGTGGCGGACCCGGCGGATATGAGGCGGCCCTGGTCGGCGCTCAGCTCGGCGCGGAGGTGACCGTCGTCGACTGCGACGGTCTGGGCGGGGCGTCGGTGCTGACCGACTGCGTACCGTCGAAGACCCTGATCGCCACCGCCGAAGTCATGACGACCTTCGACTCCTCCTACGAGGAGCTCGGCATCATCGTGGCCGACGACACCCCGCACATCGAGCAGGCCGCCCGCGTCGTCGGTGTGGACCTCGGCAAGGTCAACCGGCGTGTCAAGCGCCTCGCGCTCGCCCAGTCCCACGACATCACGGCCTCCGTCACGCGGGCCGGCGCGCGCGTCATGCGCGGCCGCGGCCGGCTCGACGGGCAGCAGGCGATGGACGGCTCCCGGAAGGTCGTCGTGCGCGCGGCCGACGGCACGGAGGAGACGCTCACGGCGGACGCCGTGCTGATCGCCACCGGCGGTCACCCGCGCGAGATCCCCGACGCCAGGCCCGACGGCGAGCGCATCCTCAACTGGACGCAGGTGTACGACCTGGACGAGCTCCCCGAGGAGCTCATCGTCGTCGGTTCCGGTGTCACCGGCGCCGAGTTCGCCGGCGCGTACCAGGCGCTCGGCTCGCGCGTCACCCTCGTCTCCTCCCGTGACCGCGTGCTGCCCGGCGAGGACCCGGACGCCGCCGCGGTCCTCGAGGACGTCTTCCGCCGCCGCGGCATGAACGTCATGGCCCGCTCCCGCGCCGAGTCCGCCAAGCGCGTCGGCGACCGGGTCGAGGTCACCCTCTCCGACGGCCGCGTCATCAGCGGCACGCACTGCCTGATGGCCGTCGGCGCGATCCCCAACACGGCGGGCATGGGCCTCGAGGAGGCCGGTGTCCGGCTCAAGGACTCCGGTCACATCTGGACCGACAAGGTGTCCCGTACGTCGGCGCCCGGCGTGTACGCGGCCGGTGACGTCACCGGCATCTTCGCCCTCGCGTCCGTCGCCGCCATGCAGGGCCGGATCGCGATGTACCACTTCCTCGGCGACGCGGTCGCCCCGCTGAACCTGAAGACCGTCTCCTCCAACGTCTTCACCGACCCCGAGATCGCCACCGTCGGCTACAGCCAGGCCGACGTCGACGCCGGCAAGATCGACGCCCGCGTGGTCAAGCTGCCCCTGCTGCGCAACCCCCGCGCCAAGATGCAGGGCATCAGGGACGGCTTCGTCAAGATCTTCTGCCGTCCGGGGACCGGGATCGTGGTCGGCGGCGTGGTCGTCTCGCCGCGTGCCTCGGAACTGATCCACCCCATCTCGATCGCGGTCGACAACAACCTGACGGTCGAACAGATCGCAAACGCTTTCACCGTGTACCCGTCCCTGTCCGGGTCGATCGCTGAGGTGGCACGCCAGTTGCACACCCGGAAGACGTCGGGCGAGGGCTGACCCCGGCCGCGCACGGAAGAAACCCGGCGAACCCCGGGCACTTCACTCGTCGCACGATCAACTTGAGGGCCGTCTATACCACTTGGCGGCCTCTTAAGTGCGCAATTTCCGGTATCCGGCGCATAGAGCTGAAAACTGACGGGCGGTGGGGTTACTGTCAGTTTCGTGTTCGCTGCAGAACGTCGTCAGTTGATCCTCGAAATGGTGCGTGCCAACGGTGCCGTGTCGCTCCGTGAGCTCGCCCGCGTCGTCCAGACCTCCGAAGTGACCGTACGGCGTGACGTGCGGGCACTGGAGGCAGAAGGACTCCTCGACCGCCGGCACGGCGGTGCGGTACTGCCGGGCGGATTCACCCGCGAGTCCGGCTTCCCGCAGAAATCCCTGTCCGCCACCGCGGAGAAGACGGCCATCGCCGACCTCGCGGCCGCCCTCGTCGAAGAGGGTGAGGCCATCGTCGTCGGCGCCGGTACCACGACGCAGGAGCTGGCCCGCCGGCTCGCACGCGTCCCCGGACTGACCGTGGTCACCAACTCGCTCCTGGTCGCCCAGGCGCTCGCCCATGCCAACCGGGTCGAAGTCGTCATGACCGGCGGCACGTTGCGCGGCTCCAACTACGCGCTGGTCGGGAGCGGCGCGGAGCAGTCCCTCCAAGGGCTGCGGGTCTCCCGCGCGTTCCTGTCCGGGAGCGGGCTGACCGCGGAGCGGGGCCTGTCCACGTCCAACATGCTCTCCGCGAGCGTCGATCGCGCACTCGTCCAGGCCGCGGCGGAGGTCGTGGTCCTGGCCGACCACACCAAGCTCGGTACGGACACGATGTTCCAGACCGTGCCGACGGATGTGATCACCCGCCTGGTGACGGACGAGCCGCCGGCGCACGACGACCGGGCGGCGACGGAGCTTCAGGCGCTCGCGGACCAGGGTGTGCAGATCGCGGTCGCCGGAGCGGGGGCGGCGCCCGCGCCGCGCCCTGAGGTGCCGCTGCCCGGCCAGCGCCGCACCCGGGCGGGCCTGCGCAACGCGGCGGGCGGGCTGGGGCCGGACGCCCTGCCGGAACGGTCCGCCCGCGTGGCGGACCTCCGTCGTCGCTGACGCGGTCTCCCGGGGGTCTGGGCTCTCTCGGGCCCCGATGCGGTGGGCTGAGGGTGCGCCGTCCCCGGCCGGGTGCGGGTGCGTTGCGCCCCTGGCGGGGCCGTGGCCCCTGGGGTGCGCCCGGTGCGGGTGCGTTGCGCCCCTGCGGGGCCTCGCGTTCCTGGGGTGCGCCCGGTGCGGCGGCGTGTTGCTCCCGTGGGAGTGGCCCGGTGTGGGTGCGGTGCCCCTTGCGGGGCGGGGCTGCGCCGGTGGTGGGTGCCGGGCGACGGGGCCTCCGGAGAGGGGTGCCCGGAATGGCTGTCCTCACCGCGCTTCGCGCGAGTTGCGACGCTTTACTTCCGGACACCCCCCTCCTACGACCCCGCCCCCCTCACGCCCGTGGGGCCCCTTCCGGTCGGTGGGCCGGCGTTGTGCCCGCCGCCGGCTGTTCCCGTTCCGACAGAGGGCGGGGGAGTGGCCGGCGCCAGTCGCCCAGCAGTGTGACGAGGAAGCGGCGGGCGAGAGTCCGGACCTCGTCCCAGGCGGGATCCGTCGCCAGGGCGTCGGCCCACTGGACGGTCCGACCGTCGGCGTCGATCTCGGCGACGCGGCGGCCGACGGCCTGAAGATCGCGCAGGTTCTCGGGCTCGAAGGCTCCGCGGTCCGTGAGTCCCTTCCCTATGAGGCAGGCGAACTCGATGTCGTCGACGACCAGGTCCGTCGTCAGCTCGCGCTCGCCCAGCCAAGTGAGCTGGTCTTGTTGGTCAGCCGCGAGAAGGGACAGGAAGAGGCGTGTCCACGTCCGCCAGTGCTCGTCGTTCATACGCGGAGAATCGCATGGAGAGAAGGATCAGCATCCCGAGAGCGGCGAACGCGGCGGCTGTGCGTGCGGGCGGCAACATGGCTGCGTACCGCCACACTCGCCCTCCTGGGCGTCGCTCCCCGGAACCCCTAGCCCTCGATGTCGAGTGCTGTTCCGTACAGCCGGTCGACCTTCAAACGGATGACCACCCGCCGCTCTGCGACCAGCTGCTCCAGGAACGCGTCTTCGTCCTCGGGCTGCGCGGCCTCCGGGATCATCCCGAGCAGTTCCCGTCCGACCGCGTCACCGGGGACCGTCGTGATCCCGGAGACCTCGGCCTCGCCCTCGGCGACGGCGAACGACCAAACGTCACCGCCCTGCACGTGCAGCGCGGCATGCGGGCTGCGCCGCAGGTGGCCGACCTTGACCCGGTCGGCCGTCGTGGAGAACCGCGCGACGCGGGCCTCGGGATCCCAGCTGTACAGCATGGTGGTCAGGTGGGGACGGCCGCTGCGCTTCACCGTGGCGAGCGTGCCGAACTGCTGTCGGCCGAGCAGCTGCGAGAGGGCTTCGTCGGACAGTGGGCGAGGTGCCGGTCGTTGAGTCATGACGCGATCAACACCCTTGACCCCACAGTAATTTCACCGAGCCGGTCCCTGGTCCGGCCGCAGGCCCCGCAGGGTCAGGGTCAGGAGGCGGTCCGCCAACTCCGGATCGGCCGGGTCCTGTTCCGCCGCGAGCGCGATCGCGTTCGTCAGCTGCATCAGGTCGCCGATCGAGACGTCCGTACGGACCGACCCCGCCTGCTGTGCCCGGGAGAGCAGGCGCTCGCCCGCGTCGCGCAGGGGGACGCTGCACGCCGACAGGGCCGAGGTCCTGTCGTGGGACGCGGCCAGAAGCGCACGGGCGAGGCCGCGGTACTCACCCGCGTGGGTGATGAGGGCGCGCAGCCACTCCACCAGCGCCGTGCACGGCTGCTCCGCGCCCGCCAGTTCGCGTGAGCGCTCCAGCAGGGCGGCGACGGCCTCCTGGAAGACCGCGTTCATCATGGCGTGACGGTTCGGGAAGTGGCGGTACAGCGTGCCGATGCCGACGCCGGCGCTGCGGGCGATCTCCTCGAGCGAGGCGTCTGTGCCGCGCTCGGCGAACGCGGCCCGCGCCTCGGTCAGCAGCCGGTCGTAGTTGCGGCGCGCGTCGGCGCGTTTGGGCCTGGTGTCCGTCACACCTCAAGGATGCCGGACGTCAGGGTGCGGTCGGCGGGGGAGTGCAGCAGCAGCCCGGCTGGGCGGGCGCGGCCCGGTAGGGGGCGAGGGCGGTGTCCGCGGCGGGACGGTAGGGCCGCCGGGACATCCGCGTCACGAGCAGCCACATCTCGCGTTCCTTGCCGAGCTCCTGCGGCAGTACGAGCCCGAGCGCGTCCGCCAGCGGCTTGCGGCCCGCGTTGACGAGGGCGCGTACCGCGGCGGCCCACTCGTCCGTGGCGGTCACCGCCGCGCGGTACCAGGCCGGGATCAGCACGGTCAGCACCGTGGCCGTGACGGCCAGCAGGGGCACGTCGGCCCCTTCGAAGGGGAGCGAGGCGAGCGCCGCGGCGGCGATGACGACGTGCCCGTACAGCAGTGCCACGAAGAAGTCGGCGCTGCTGCGCGCCGTGTCGACCTGGCGGCCGAGCTCCTTCGGGGCGGTTCCGGTCAGCTCGTTCCAGAGCACCTGCGTGTCGAGCCGGTAGCGGTCGTACCCGTACTCCTCGAAACGGCGGATGGCGTTGCCGAGCCGGGTCGGGGCGATCTGTTCGTCGGCTGCGGGATAGCGGGCGAGGCGTTCCTGGAGCAGGGCGGCCTGGATCGGGGCCCGGGTGCCCGCCCCGGCGATTCGGTCGGCGATCCGCTGCCTGCGGGCACGCTGGATCCGGCAGCCCCTGTCGTACGCCCGGCGGGGCCACAGCAGGTAGCCCTCCAGCAGCCGGTACAGCGGCGCCTGGAGGGAGTTGAGGAGCAGCCCGAACATGACCGAGGCCACCAGGAGCAGCAGGGCCGTGTTGGCCGACGACTCCGGCCGGATCCGCTCCATCAGGGCCGTGCCGCGCAGGCTCGGCGCCACGGCGAAGAGGAACACGGCGAGATTGAGCGCGGCGGGCAGCACCCAGCCGACGACGAGCGACCAGCCGCCCCCGAGTACGCCCTTGGCGATGTCCCCCAAGGTGTCAGTCCCGGTCCCAGTCGTCGTCCGGGTCGAGGACCGGACCGGGCGGGCCGCCGAAGCCGATGTCGCGGCCGGCGAGCCGCACGTCGTCGTGGACGGCTCCGGGCACCCGGTCGTCCTCGGGTTCGAGCACCGTGACGGTGCCGCCCTCGTGCGGTGGCAGGTCCTCGGCCAGGATCCGGACGAGCTCCCCCGGTACGGGCGCGCCGCCGGCGGTCCCCGCCACGACCACCGGCGTGCCGGTGCGCCGGCCGCGCCACTCCACGACCGACCAGGCGAGGTGCGCCGCCGCCCCTTCGTCCGGGAGCAGTACGGCCACGGTGTCCGTGCCGTACTCCAGCGCGGTCTCCCACCCGCCGCCGGCCTGTCCACGGAGCCAGTGGTGCAGTGAACGGGCGTGCTCCACGGCGAGGTTGGCGTCCACAACCTTCAGCCGGATCTCCATACGCGTCCCCCGGTCGATCGACATCGCGTGGCACGAGCAGCATAGGACGCACCCGGCACGAAGGGCCCCCGGCATGGATGCCGGGGGCCCTTCAGCGGACGGTGGGACGTGTCAGTCCTTGATCTCGCAGATGGTGGCGCCGGAGGTGAGGGAGGCGCCGACCTCGGCGGCGAGGCCCTTGATGGTGCCGGAGCGGTGTGCGTTGAGCGGCTGCTCCATCTTCATGGCCTCCAGGACGACGACGAGGTCGCCCTCCTTGACCTCCTGGCCCTCCTCGACGGCGACCTTGACGATGGTGCCCTGCATCGGGGAGGCGAGGGTGTCACCGGAGGCGGCCGAGGACGACTTCTTCGCGGCCCTGCGCTTGGGCTTGGCGCCGGCGGCGAGGCCGGTGCGCGCGAGGCTCATGCCGAGCGAGGACGGCAGCGACACCTCGAGGCGCTTGCCGCCGACCTCGACCACGATGGTCTCGCGGCCCGCCTCGTCCTCGTCCGTGTCGGCGCCGGCCGGGGCGAACGGCTTGATGTCGTTGACGAACTCGGTCTCGATCCAGCGGGTGTGGACACGGAAGGGGTCCGCCGTGAACGCCGGGTCGGCGACGGCCGCGCGGTGGAAGGGAATGGCGGTGGCCATGCCTTCGACCTCGAACTCGGCCAGCGCACGCGCGGCGCGCTGAAGGGCCTGCTCGCGGGTGGCGCCGGTGACGATCAGCTTGGCGAGGAGCGAGTCCCACGCCGGGCCGATGACGGAGCCGGACTCGACACCGGCGTCGAGGCGGACACCGGGGCCGGTGGGCGGGTTGAACGTGGTGACGGTGCCGGGCGCGGGCAGGAAGCCCCGGCCGGGGTCCTCGCCGTTGATGCGGAACTCGAAGGAGTGGCCGCGCACCGCGGGGTCGTCGTAGCCGAGTTCCTCGCCGTCGGCGATACGGAACATCTCGCGGACCAGGTCGATGCCGGTGACCTCTTCGGTGACCGGGTGCTCGACCTGGAGGCGGGTGTTGACCTCGAGGAAGGAGATGGTGCCGTCGGTGCCGACGAGGAACTCGACGGTGCCGGCGCCGACGTAGCCGGCTTCCTTGAGGATGGCCTTCGAGGCGCGGTACAGCTCCGCGTTCTGGGCCTGGGACAGGAACGGCGCCGGGGCTTCTTCCACCAGCTTCTGGTGGCGGCGCTGGAGCGAGCAGTCGCGGGTGGAGACGACGACCACGTTGCCGTGGGAGTCGGCCAGGCACTGGGTCTCCACGTGGCGGGGCTTGTCGAGGTAGCGCTCGACGAAGCACTCGCCCCGGCCGAAGGCGGCGACCGCCTCGCGGACGGCGGAGTCGTACAGCTCCGGGACCTCTTCGAGGGTGCGGGCGACCTTCAGGCCGCGGCCGCCGCCGCCGAAGGCGGCCTTGATGGCGATCGGCAGCCCGTGTTCCTTGGCGAAGGCGACGACCTCGTCGGCGCCGGAGACCGGGTCGGGGGTGCCGGCGACCAGCGGCGCGCCGGCGCGCTGGGCGATGTGACGGGCGGCGACCTTGTCACCGAGGTCGCGGATGGCCTGCGGGGGCGGGCCGATCCAGGTCAGGCCGGCGTCGATGACCGCTTGGGCGAAGTCCGCGTTCTCGGACAGGAAGCCGTATCCGGGGTGGATGGCGTCCGCCCCCGAATCGGCCGCGGCCTGGAGCACCTTGGCCATGTCCAGGTAACTGGCGGCCGGGGTGTCACCGCCCAGGGCGAACGCTTCGTCGGCCGCGCGGACATGCAATGCGTCCCGGTCCGGATCGGCGTAGACGGCTACGCTTGCGATCCCGGCGTCCCGGCAGGCACGGGCAACGCGGACAGCGATTTCGCCACGGTTGGCGATGAGCACCTTGCGCACGATGGCTCCCTCCTTGAAACAAGCTGAGTTTAGGGACTGCCGACACGGCCTTTCGACCCGTCCCCAATGGTGAGCTTGCCCACACGGAGCGTGATTCGAGGCTCGCTCGATCGCGAAATCCCTTGTCGCACCACGGTACGACGGGTTCCTCCCCCGCACAGTAGCCCTCTGGTGTGGTCAAGGTCTCTGTCTGCGGGGCCAGCGGCCCGACACGTTTCTTTGTGGAGTCCCTACGAATGGCCCAACGATTCTTTGCCCCGGGACCGAGCGTGCCGGAACCCTTGTCCCCGCGTTTACCGGTCAGTAGCCTCGCGGCTGTCGTACGTACTTCCGGTACACAGAGGGTTGGGGGCGCCGTGGTGCGCAGACCGGTGGCCGTGGTGGCTGCGCTTGTCCTGCTGATCGAGGCCGTCGGCATCGTGGTGCTCAACGGAGTCATGGCCACGTTCGTCGGGGCTCAGCGGATGTCCCTGGACGGCATGGACCCGGACGTGATGGTGACCGCGACGTGGGGACTGGGCATAGGGTCCGGTCTCTTCCTGGCCCTGTGCGGCGTGCTGCTCCTCATTGCGGGCATACGCGACCGGGCACCGGGCCGTTTCGCCCGCATCGCCCTCATCACCCTCGCCGTCGTGCACGGGGTGCTCGGAGCGGTGGCGGTCGGCCTGGTCGGATGGAACGCCTTCGCGTTCCTGATGGTGGTGCTGGGCCTGCTCGTCGCGTCCCTGATCGTGTACGGCAAGGAGCAGCCCCCGGCGGCGTCTCCCGCGCCTCCCGCGTCGGGCGGCCCGGCCGACGGTGACGGCCCGGTGGGACCCGTCGGCGGTCCGGCGCCCGCCTGACCCTCCGTCCGCTCAGGCGGCCCAGAGGTCCGTGATCGAGACGCCCAGCTCCGCCAGGAGCCGGCGGAGCAGCGGCAGCGACAGCCCGATGACGTTGCCCGGGTCGCCGTCGATGCCGTCGATGAACGGGGCCGAGCGGCCGTCCAGCGTGAACGCCCCCGCGACGTACAGCGGTTCGCCGCTCGCGACGTACGCGGCGATCTCGGCGTCCGTCGGCTCGCCGAACCGCACGGTCGTCGACGCGGTCGCGGAAGCCCGGCGGCCGGTCACCGTGTCGATCACGCAGTGCCCCGTCTGCAGGACGCCCGCCCTGCCGCGCATCGCCTTCCAGCGGGCGGTCGCCTCCTCGGCGTCGGCGGGCTTGCCGAGCGCCTCGCCGTCGAGCTCCAGGACGGAATCGCACCCGATCAGCAACGCCCCGGCCGCCTCCGGCCGGGCGGCGACGGCCGCGGCCTTCGCCTCCGCCAGCACGAGCGCGAGCTCGGCGGGGGTCGGTGCGGTGAGTGCGTCCTCGTCGACGCCGCTGACGATCACGTCCGGCGCGAGACCGGCCTGCCGCAGCAGATTCAGCCGCGCGGGGGAGGCGGAGGCGAGGACGAGACGGGGGCGGTGGGGTGACGGGGTGGTCATGGGGGACATGGTAGGCGGCGGGGTGTGGGCGCCGGGCGGGGTGCGCGGAGAGGCCGGGCTCGCCGGGGCGTGAGGGCTGCGCGGGGCTGTTCCTCACCCCGCTCCTCCCGAACCGGGGCAAGCCCCGGAACCCGTACCGCGCTCCGCGCGGCGCCCTCGATCTCCCCCTACGCCCGGCGGCCGTGGGAGGTGCCCCCAGGCGGGCTTGAGTTGCCTGAACTCAAGCCCCGCCGGCGTTTGAGGCGCGGGGGCCCGGGGGCAGAGCCCCCGAAACACCGCGCAGCGCGGTGGCGGGTCCGGGCGGAGCCCGGTCTCGGGAAGAGGCGGGGTGGGGGACAAGCCCGCCGCGGGCGGCTCGCGCGCCGCCCGCTCACCGCAGGCCCGCCGCGAACATCGCCACCACCATCGCCAGCGCCAGCACCAGCCCCGCGCGACGCAGCATCGTCTGCATGTCGCGCAGTTCCTTGGGCGGTTCGTTCTCAGGGTCGGACCACAGCATGCCTTCGATGGTGCTGGTGCAGGCGGCCCGGCGCCTGAGTATGCGTACTCAAACCACGAAGGCACCCGCCCGCGCGGCCGCCAGCGCCGCCGACGCCGCTCGCTCGGCGGTGTCGGCCGTCAGGGGCTCGTGGCTGACGGCGAAGCGGTAGTACAGGGGCGCGGAAACGGCCCGCAGGACCTCCAGCGGGTCGGTGCCGGCCGGGATCTCGCCGCGGCCGAGGCCCCGTTCGACCGCCGGCGCCCATTCCGCGAGCCGGGTCGCGTAGAAGCCGTGGAGGGCGTCCGCGCATTCCTCGTCGCACGCGGCCGCCGCGACGACGGCGGCGAAGACGGGGCCCATGCGCGGATCGGTGAGCGTGTCGCGCACGAGCGCGGCGTTGGCGCGCAGGTCACCTTCCAGCGATCCGGTGTCCGCGGCGGGCAGGGACTGCTCGGCCATGTCGCGCAGCAGGTCCGCGACCAGGCCGGCCGGTGACCGCCAGCGCCGGTAGACGGTGGTCTTGCCGACGCCCGCGACTGCCGCGACCCGGTCCGGGGTCAGGGCGTGGAACCCGCCGTCGACCAGCGCTTCCTGGGTGGCGGCCAGAACGGCCGCGCGGACTTTCGCGGTACGGCCGCCGGGGCGGACCGTACCCGGAGTGGCTTCCAAACGGGTCTCCTGTTCCATTAGTGACGTGAACTCTGTTAGCGTGCCTCCATCCTAATGGAACTCTCCGCCCATTAGTGGCGGGAAGAGGGGTACGTCATGAGCGAATGGACCGCGGCCTGGGCCGCCTCTCCCCAGATGCCCAGCACCGGCTTCACCCCGAACTGGTCCCAGGAAGGCTTCTCGCACCAGACCGTCCGCCAGGTCGTGCGCGTCACCGCGGGCGGCGAGCGCCTGCGCGTCCGTCTCTCCAACGCCTACGGCACGTCCCCGCTGCACCTCACCGGGGCCACCGTCGCCCGCTCCGCCGGCGGCGCCGCGATCGAGGAGGGGGCCGTCCGGGAGCTCACCTTCGGCGGAGCGCGGTCCGCCGTGATCCCCGCGCGGGCCGAACTGCGCAGCGATCCGGCCGGCCTGCCCGTCGAGCGGCTCGGGTCCGTGACGGTCACGCTGTACTTCGCCGGCACCACCGGCCCCGTGACGTTCCACTCCCAGGCCTGGGCGGACTCCTACCGGGCCGGCGGCGACCGGCGCGCCGAGCTGTCGGGAGCGGCGTTCACCGACGTCACCGCGTCCTGGTACCACCTCGCCGGTGTGGAGGTCGCCGCCGGACGCGCGGACGGGATCGTCCTGTTCGGCGACTCCGTCACGGACGGCTTCGGCTCGACGCCCGGAGCGAACCGCCGCTGGTCCGACGCGCTCGCCGAACTCACCGGCCGGCCCGTCCTCAACGCCGGCATCGGCGGCAATCTCCTGCTCAACGATTCGGCCTGGTACGGGGAGAGGGGAACCGCGCGGTTCCGTCGCGACGCCCTCGCGCAGCCCGGCGTCTCCACCGTCGTCGTCCTCGAGGGGCTCAACGACATCGGCTTCAGCGAGGCCCCTGGTGAGCCGACGTACAAACCCGCCCCCGTCGTCAGCCCGGCGGAAGTCGTCGCGGGCCACCGGGAGCTGATCCGGCAGGCCCGCGCCGCGGGTGTACGGATCGTCGGCGCGACACTCCTGCCGCTGGCCGGGTCCGACCACTGGGGCGCGCACTCCGCGCGCGTCGGCCCGGAGATCAACCGGTGGATCCGCACGGGCGGCGAGTACGACGCCGTCGTCGACTTCGACCGCGCTCTCGCCGACCCCGCCGACCCCGGCCGTCTGCACCCCGCCTACGACTTCGGCGACCGCCTCCACCCCGGCGACAAGGGCTACCAGGTCATGGCCGAACTGCTGGCCGAGGCGCTCTGAACGGCGCGGAGGCCGGGCCCCGTGCAGGGCCCGGCCTCCGCTCACCGCGCCGTCACACCGGCCAGTAGCTGCGTGCCCACGCCCGCGGGCCGGGCAGCGGCCGGCTGCTGCGGGCGATGCGCGCCGGATCCGACCATCCCTCCGGCATCCGCGGTTCCCCGGCCGCGGCGCCGGCGCTCGCCGCGGCGCGGGCCTGGACCACCGCCAGTGCGGCGGCCAGCTCCTCGGGAGTCGGGTTTCCTCGTACGACCCTGATCATCGTCGCGTCCCTTCCTCGTGTCCCGGAGCCCCTACAGGGGGATGTTCCCGTGCTTCTTGGGGGGCAGACTTTCCCGCTTGGTGCGGAGCTGGCGCAGGCCCTTGACGATCTGTGCCCGGGTCTCCGAGGGCATGATCACGGCGTCGATGTAGCCGCGTTCGGCCGCCGTGTACGGGTTGAGCAGCGCGTCCTCGTACTCCTGGATGAGCCGTGCCCTCGTCGCTTCCTGCTCCTCGGCGCCCTCGACGGCGGCGATGGTGCGGCGGTGCAGGATGTTCACCGCGCCCTGGGCGCCCATGACGGCGATCTGGGCGGTGGGCCAGGCCAGGTTGAGGTCGGCGCCCAGGTGCTTGGAGCCCATGACGTCGTAGGCGCCGCCGAACGCCTTGCGGGTGATGACGGTGATGAGCGGGACGGTGGCCTCGGCGTAGGCGTAGATCAGCTTGGCGCCGCGGCGGATGATGCCGCCGTACTCCTGGTCCACGCCCGGCAGGAAGCCGGGGACGTCGACGAAGGTCAGCACGGGGACGTTGAACGCGTCGCAGGTGCGCACGAAGCGTGCGGCCTTCTCGGAGGCGTTGATGTCCAGGCAGCCGGCGAACTGCATCGGCTGGTTGGCGACGATGCCGACCGGGAAGCCCTCGACCCGGCCGAAACCGGTGACGATGTTCGGGGCGAACATCGACTGGGTCTCGAGGAACTCGCCCTCGTCCAGGACGTGCTCGATGACGGTGCGGATGTCGTACGGCTGGTTCGCCGAGTCCGGGATCAGCGTGTCCAGCTCGCGGTCCTCTTCGCTGACCGCGGTGTCCGCCTCCTCGGGGAAGGACGGCGGCTCGGAGAGGTTGTTGGACGGCAGGTACGACAGCAGGGACTTGACGTACTCGATCGCGTCCTTCTCGTCGCCCGACATGTGGTGCGCGACACCGGAGGTGGTGTTGTGGGTGCGGGCGCCGCCCAGTTCCTCGAAGCCGACGTCCTCGCCGGTGACGGTCTTGATGACGTCGGGGCCGGTGATGAACATGTGCGAGGTCTGGTCGACCATCACCGTGAAGTCGGTGATGGCCGGCGAGTAGACCGCGCCGCCCGCGCAGGGGCCGACGACCAGCGAGATCTGCGGGATGACGCCGGAGGCGTGGGTGTTGCGGCGGAAGATCTCGCCGTACATGCCCAACGCGCTGACGCCTTCCTGGATACGGGCGCCGCCCGAGTCGTTGATGCCGATGACCGGGCAGCCGGTCTTCAGCGCGAAGTCCATCACCTTGATGATCTTCTGTCCGAACACCTCGCCGAGAGCGCCGCCGAAGACGGTGAAGTCCTGCGAGAAGACCGCGACCGGGCGGCCGTCGACCGTGCCGTAGCCGGTGACGACACCGTCCCCGTACGGCCGTGTCTTCTCCAGCCCGAAATTGGTCGAGCGGTGGCGGGCGAACTCGTCGAGCTCCACGAAGGAGTTCTCGTCCAGCAGCAGATCGATCCGCTCCCGGGCCGTCAACTTGCCCTTCGCGTGCTGCTTTTCCACCGCACGGGCGGAGCCGGCATGCGTCGCCTCTTCGATACGGCGCTGAAGATCCGCGATCTTTCCCGCGGTGGTGTGGCTGCTCGGATTCTGGGAGAGGGCGTTTTCCGGCTCGGACATCGGGATGCGGCTCCCTGGCTGGTCACGGGGACGGCTTACGGGGACTGGGTTACCGGGACGTGTTAACGATCGGTTGCTACTGACTCGTAGCGTATCGGCGCGGATACCGTTCAGCAGTGCGGCGTTGGCCACACCTAACCTGGCTTGCATGACGCCTCCGAATGCGCCCGAGAGCCGCTGGTCCGACCTCGAGCGGCCCCCTCTGAACGCCTCCGTCCTGCGCCGCGCCGTCATCGTGCCCGGCGGCCTGTGGACCTCGCTGGACGTGGTGGCGTCCACCGGCTCCACCAACTCCGACCTGGCCGCACGGGCCGTCTCCCTGCCGGAGGGGGCGGTGCTCGTGGCGGAGGAGCAGACCGCGGGACGGGGCCGGCTGGACCGCACCTGGAGTGCTCCTGCCCGTTCCGGCCTCTTCTTCTCCGTACTCCTGCGGCCCGGCCCCGACGTGCCCGTGACGCGCTGGGGCTGGCTGCCGCTGCTCGCCGGTGTCGCGGCCGCGACCGCGCTCGCGCGGGCCGCGGGCACGGACATGTCCCTCAAATGGCCCAATGACCTGCTGGTCGTCGTCGACGGCGACGAACGCAAGGCCGGCGGCATCCTCGCGGAGCGCGCCGGGGACGACGGCGTGGTGCTCGGACTCGGCATCAACGTCTCCCTCCACGCCGACGAGCTGCCCGTCCCCACCTCGGGTTCCCTGGCCCTCGCCGACGCCGTGTCCACCGACCGTGACCCTCTGCTGCGGGCCGTCCTGCGCTCCCTCGAGAAGTGGTACACCGCCTGGCGCACCGCCGGCGGCGACCCGGCAGCCTGCGGGCTCCAGGAGGCGTACGCGGCCGGCTGCGCCACCCTCGGCCGCGACGTGCGGGCCGAGCTGCCCGGCGGCACGGCCCTGACCGGCGAGGCCGTCGCCCTGGACGGCGACGGCAGGCTGGTCCTCGCCACCGCGGACGGCGAACGGCACTCGGTGAGCGCGGGCGACATCGTGCACCTGCGGCCGGCGCGCTGACGGCCACCGCACCGTCCCCGGCGGCCGTGGACGAACCTCCTCGGCCGCCGGGACGTGAGCTGGGGCACACCTGCCGTATCGTTGAGGCGATCGCGCGACAGATCGGCAGGGCATTGCGCAGGGAACGGGCAGGAGGCGGCTGGTGACCGTCGACGACACCACTTCCGGCGCGGGCGCGCAGCCGCCGTCGGACGGCTCTTCCGGCGCGTCCGCCTCGTCATCGGGGTCCTCGGGATCCGGGTCCGGGTCCTCCGGGTCGGTGCACCCGAAGCCCCACCACGAGGTCGACCACACGGCGGAGCCGTCGGACGACCCGCTGGCCATACGGCTGGAACAGCTGATCCTCGGCGCCGAGCGCCGCTACACCGCCTTCCAGGCGGCCCGCACCGCCGGCGTCTCCATGGAGCTCGCCGCCCGCTTCTGGCGGGCCATGGGCTTCGCCGACATCGGACAGGCCAAGGCCCTTACCGAGGCGGACGTGCTGGCCCTGCGCCGGCTCGCCGGCCTGGTCGAGGCCGGCCTGCTCAGCGAACCGATGGCGGTCCAGGTCGCCCGCTCCACCGGGCAGACCACCGCGCGGCTGGCCGACTGGCAGATCGACTCCTTCCTCGAAGGGCTCACCGAGCCGCCCGAGCCCGGCAT
The DNA here is from genome assembly GCF_052068155.1 of Streptomyces sp. OZ13. Lineage (NCBI taxonomy): Bacteria > Bacillati > Actinomycetota > Actinomycetes > Kitasatosporales > Streptomycetaceae > Streptomyces > Streptomyces sp. OZ13. The sequence goes on from NZ_JBQHCZ010000005.1 coordinate 213,917, forward strand.
GACCCGCACCGAAGTGACCTATCCGCTGGTCGAGCTGCTGCTGCCCGAACTCGAGGAATTCCTCGTCTACGTGTGGCGACGGCAGCTGGCGGCGGCGACCGGCCGTGTCGTGCAGGCCGCGGACGACGAGGAGATGGTCGACCGCCGTCTCGCCGTCGGCTTCGCCGACCTGGTCGGTTTCACGCGGCTGACCCGCCGCCTGGAGGAGGAGGAGCTCGGCGAGCTCGTCGAATCCTTCGAGACCACGTGCGCGGACCTGGTCGCCGCCCACAGCGGCCGGCTCATCAAGACCCTCGGCGACGAGGTGCTGTACGCCGCGGACGACGCCGGCACGGCCGCCGAGATCGCCCTGCGGCTCATCGAGACGATGACGGACGACGAGTCGATGCCGGCGCTGCGGGTCGGCATCGCCTTCGGCACGGTCACCACACGCATGGGCGACGTCTTCGGCACGACGGTGAACCTGGCGAGCCGGCTGACGTCGATAGCTCCGAAGGACGCCGTACTGGTCGACGGGGCGTTCGCGGAGGAAGTGATCAGGACGGGGGACGCGCCGGCCTCGGAGGCGGAGGCGGCGGAGGAAGCGGTCAAGGCGGAGAAGGAGGGGCGCGAGGTCCCCACGTACCGCTTCGCGCTCCAGCCGATGTGGCAGCGGCCGGTGCGAGGTCTCGGCGTGGTGGAGCCGTGGCTCCTCTCGCGCCGCCCGTCCTGACGCCGCGGTCCCGTCGCCTCCGGCTGGCTCTCCCCACCCCGCCCCTTGCCGTAACCGGGTCAGGCCCCGCTTCGCGCGGCGTTTCGGGGGCTCTGCCCCCGCACCCCCGCGCCTCAATCGCCGGCGGGGCTTGAAATGCCCCTGCTGGGGGCTGGTTTCGTGGGTGGATGTCCAGCCCGCCCGGACGCCCACGCCTCAAGCCGGCGAGGCTTGCAAGGCTTCCGCCACGGAGGCTGACTCGCCAAGCGATGTCCAGCCACGCCCGGGCCCCCGCGGTCGATCGCCGGCGGGGCTTGAAATGCCCCGGCTGGCGGGCTGGTTTCTCGGAGCGAGATCCAGCCCGCCCCGGGGGACCTTCCGCGGGGCGCCAGGCGTAGGGGGAGGAGCCCGTGACAGCGCGCGGAGCGAGGGCCGGGTCCGCGGGGACGCCCTCACGCGGCGGAGCGGCGGATCCGTACAGCGGGACGGGGGTTCCGCGGCGACCAGGGCGCAGAGGGCGAGTGTGGTGCGGGTTCCGGGTGGAGCCCGGTTCGGGGAGGGGCGGGGTGGAGAAACGGCCCCGCGGAGCGGAGGCGGGCCTATGATCCCGGTGAACCATCGTTAACCGGGAGGGTGCCCCATGTCCGAGTCCGAGCAGCGGTTCGGCGAGTTCGTCGTCGTGCGCAGGCATGAGCAGGGCCACGTCGCCGAGCTCGTCCTCGACCGCCCCAAGGCCATGAACGCGGTCTCCACCGAGATGGCCCGTTCCATCGGTGAAGCCTGTGACGCGCTCGCGGCGGACCGGGACGTGCGGGTGACCGTGGTCTCGTCGAGCAGTGAGCGCGCCTTCTGCGTGGGCGCCGACCTGAAGGAGCGCAACTCCTTCTCCGACGCCGAGTTGGTGCGGCAGCGGCCCACCGCCCGGCGCGCGTACACCGGTGTGCTGGAGCTCCCGATGCCGACCGTCGCAGCCGTGCACGGCTTCGCGCTCGGCGGTGGCTTCGAGCTGGCGCTGTCCTGCGATGTGATCGTCGCCGACGCGACCGCGGTCGTGGGGCTCCCCGAGGTATCCGTGGGTGTCATCCCCGGCGGTGGCGGTACGCAGCTGCTGCCCCGCAGGGTGGGGGCCGCCCGCGCCGCCGAGCTCGTCTTCACGGCGCGGCGCGTGGAGGCGGCGGAGGCGCGGGAGTTGGGGCTCGTCGACGTCCTCGCCGAGGACGCCCGCCCCGAGGCGCTCGCGCTCGCCGCCCGTATCGCGGTGAACTCCCCGGTCGGGCTGCGCAACGCGAAAAAGGCCATGCGGCTCGGGCAGGGGCTCGATCTGCGCGCCGGGCTCGAGGTCGAGGACGCGGCGTGGCGGGCCACCGCGTTCTCCGGGGACCGTGCGGAGGGCGTCGCGGCCTTCAACGAGAAGCGGAAGCCGCAGTGGCCGGGGGAGTGAGCGGGGGACCGGTTTCGCGGCCGGTCCACGTCCCGGGTCAGCAGATCTGATCAAATCGGTAGAAACCTCCCTAAGCTGGGTGGATGGCTGTGGATGGGCGGTTGCGAGCCGTGGTGGCGCTGGCGCAGGCGATGGCCGCGGCGACGACCCCGCGCGAGTCCTGGCGGGCGGCGGCCCTCGGCGCGTGCGGCGCGCTCTCCGGGTCGTTCGCAGCCCTGTCCGTGTGGGAGCGCGAGCGCGGGCGGCTGAGGGTGCTCGTGAACGCGGGTGAACGCGCGCCGGACGAGGAGGAGTTCCCGGAATCCGAGACCTATCCGGTGAACCGTTTCCCCGAGATCACCGAGTTCCTGCACGAACGCTGGGCGGGTGGGGGGGAGTGGGGGTCCCACCCACGCGCGGAGCGCTGTGGGGGCGCGTGGGTGGAGACCGCCCAGGGTCCCGTGACGCCCGGGCACGGCTACTGCCACCAGAGGGTGGCGGCGCTGCGCCGGCGCGGCCGGGGCTGCTGCGTCGTCGCGCCGATCGTGCTGCACGGCAGGGCATGGGGCGAGCTGTACGTGGCCAGGCCGGAAGCGGCGCCCTTGTTCGACAGGGAGGACGCCGATTTCGCGACCGTCCTGGCGTCGGTCGTGGCCGCGGGCATCGCGCAGACCGAGCGGCTGGAGGAGGTCCGCAGGCTCGCGTTCACCGATCCGCTCACGGGCCTCGCCAATCGTCGCGCCGTCGACACCCGGCTCGACGAGGCGCTCGAGCGGCACCGGGCGGACGGTTCCGTGGTCAGCCTGGTGGTGTGCGACGTCAACGGGCTCAAGCAGGTGAACGACACGCAGGGGCATGCGGTCGGCGACCGGCTGCTGGAACGGTTTGGCTCCGTCCTGTCCCTGTGCGGGGCGATGCTGCCGGGAACCTTGGCGGCCCGGCTCGGCGGGGACGAGTTCTGCCTGGTCACGCTGGGGCCGAGCGCCGACGAGGTGGTCGGCGTCTCCGAGGATCTGTGCGTACGGGCGAAGGAACTGGAGCTCGGCGAGGGCGTCGCGTGCGGCGTCGCGTCGACCGGTGACCCGATCGGGGAGGTGCCGTCGGCCCGGCGGCTCTTCCGGCTGGCGGACGCGGCGCAGTACCGGGCCAAGGCCGCGCGCTCCCCGAAGCCGGTGGTGGCCGGACGGGACGGCACGGTGATGCGGCTGGCGGACTCCCCGCCCAGGTCGGCGCAGGACCGCCGTCGCTTCCGGGACGCCCGCCCGGAAGCGGAGGAGGACGAGCCGTGGAGCGAGCCCTGACGGCCGCGCGCCGTGACCAGCTTGTAAGGGGCCGGACCGCGTACCGGTGGTGACAGGTTTGGATTCAATCCGTACGCTGCTGAATATGGATATGCAAACAGTCGTGGTGGGGACGTCCGGTACCACCGCCGATGACGTCATCGCCGTGGCCCGCCACGGCGCCCGGATCGAGCTCTCCGCCGAGGCCGTCGCCGCCCTCGCCGCGGCCCGCGGGATCGTGGACGCGCTGGCCGCCAAGCCCGAGCCCGTCTACGGCGTCTCCACCGGATTCGGTGCCCTCGCCACCCGTCACATCAGCCCCGAGCTCCGTGCCCAGTTGCAGCGCAACATCGTGCGCTCCCACGCCGCGGGCATGGGCCCGCGCGTCGAGCGTGAGGTCGTGCGCGCGCTGATGTTCCTGCGCCTGAAGACCGTGTGCTCCGGCCGCACCGGCGTCCGCCCCGAGGTGGCGCAGACGATGGCCGACGTGCTGAACGCCGGCATCACGCCCGTCGTCCACGAGTACGGCTCCCTCGGCTGCTCCGGCGACCTCGCGCCGCTGTCCCATTGCGCCCTGGCCCTCATGGGTGAAGGTGACGCGGAGGGCCCCGACGGCTCCGTGCGCCCCGCGGGCGAGCTGCTGGCGGAACATGGCATCGCGCCCGTCGAGCTCCGCGAGAAGGAGGGCCTCGCCCTCCTCAACGGCACCGACGGCATGCTCGGCATGCTCGTCATGGCGCTCGCCGACCTCGACCGCCTCTACAAGTCGGCCGACATCACCGCCGCCCTGACGCTCGAGGCGCTGCTCGGCACCGAGAAGGTCCTCGCCCCCGAGCTGCACGCCATCCGCCCTCACCCGGGCCAGGGCGCCGCCGCCGCCAACATGCTCGCCGTCCTCGAGGGCTCTGGCCTCACCGGCCACTTCCAGGAGGAGGAAGCGCCCCGCGTCCAGGACGCGTACTCGGTCCGCTGCGCCCCGCAGGTCGCCGGCGCCGGCCGGGACACCATGGCCCACGCCCGCCTGGTCGCCGACCGCGAGCTCGCCTCCGCCATCGACAACCCGGTCGTGCTCCCTGGGGGTACCTCCCAGGACGGAGTCTCTGGGGGAGGCCGCGTCGAGTCCAACGGCAACTTCCACGGCGCGCCCGTCGCCTACGTCCTGGACTTCCTCGCCATCGCCGCCGCCGACCTCGGCTCCATCGCGGAGCGCCGCACCGACCGGCTCCTCGACAAGAACCGCAGCCACGGGCTGCCGCCGTTCCTCGCCGACGACGCCGGGGTCGACTCGGGCCTGATGATCGCCCAGTACACGCAGGCAGCGCTGGTCAGCGAGCTCAAGCGGCTCGCCGTCCCCGCCTCCGCCGACTCCATCCCGTCCTCCGCCATGCAGGAGGACCACGTCTCCATGGGCTGGTCGGCCGCCCGCAAGCTGCGCACCGCCGTCGACAACCTGACGCGCGTCATCGCCGTAGAGCTGTACGCGGCGACCCGCGCCATAGAGCTGCGCCGCCACCTCACCCCGGCCCCGGCCTCGCGCGCCGCCATCGAGGCGCTGCGTGCGGCGGGCGTCGAGGGCCCCGGCCCGGACCGGTTCCTCGCTCCGGACCTGGCCGCGGCGGACACGTTCGTACGGGACGGACAGCTCGTCGCCGCCGTGGAGAAGGTGACCGGGCCGCTCGCCTGACCCCACGCGACACCGAGGCCGCCCCCGCCGTCACCGCGGGGGCGGCCTCTTCGCGTCGGTGGCCGGTCAGACGGTGCCGGGGTGACGCCGCATCGAGTACGCGACGAAACCCGCCCCGATACCGAGGGACACCGTGCCGCCGATCACGTACGGGGTGGTGTCCACGCTGCCCGTCTGCGCCAGCAGGAGCTCCTCGCCGGCCGCCTGCGCCGCCGCCCCGGACCGCGAGTCTCCGGACTCCTGCGCGGCCTGTCTCTCGGCGGTGGCATTCGCGGAGGGGACGAACCACAGCGCACACAGAAGGGTCCCTGCGGCTGTGGCGGTGAGCAGCGGTCGACGTGCGACGGACACGAAGTCGATCCCCCTTGAGGCATCCTCGAATTGGCCGGTGGGGCGATGCTAGTGAAAGCAGCGGGTCGTGGGAAAGCCGCGGCCCGAAGGGCCATACCCTCCGTCGTATGACCACCTCTGAGACATCACGCTATGTGCGGCTGCGAGTGGAATTGGTGATCGAGGTCGAGGACTCCGGCGCCCTGACCGGAGCGGCGCTCGAACGGATCGCGGACGACGAGTTCATGCCCGACGACGAGCGGACGCATGCCCAGTCCGCGGTGCGCGAGGAGGAGGCGGAGGCCCTGGCGTATCTGATCGACCCCTTCGACCTGGTCAGCGAGGTGCCGGGAATCGAGCTCGCGCAGGCATCGTGGAGCTGCGAGCAGATCGAGTACGACCCGGACTCCGCCGACTGGGAGTTCGACATCGACGAGGACGAAGTCGATGGTTACGAACCGGGCCCGGACGGTTACCCGCTGCTGGAGAACGACAGCGGCGTCGAGGGTGACGGCGACGGCGACACCGGCCGGTGGCCGTAACGGGACCGGGAAGTGACCTGTTGCACGCTTCGGGCCCGGATCGCCGGGCAGGCGCCCCCCGCACTTCCGCACGGGCTTTCCCGGGCAGGAGCGTGGGGGCGACAATCGAATGACGAAAGCCGGACCGGGAACGGTGCAACCGATGAGGCGGATGCAGCGTCGATCAGTTCGGTGGCAGGTGTACCCGGCGGGCGAGGAGCCCGACGGGCGCACTCGGTGAGGTGTTGTTCCCCACATCGTGTACCGATGTGGAACCGGATGACCTGAAATGGGGTTGTCCACAGTGGTTGATCAGGGGACTCGGCAACGATGGAGACGCGTGTGATGACGGACAGCAAGCGGCGCAGCGGATGGAAGGTCGCATCCGTGCTGCTCGGGGGTGTGCTGGCCCTGTCGGCCTGCAGCGGCGGGGACGATCAGGACGCGGCTGCCGAGGCCTCGAAGACGTCACAGGCGCAGATCGACGAGGCCGCGGCGAAGGCGGTCTCGAAGGCGCGAATAGCGATTTCGCCGAAGAACGGCTCGACCAACGCGAGCATCAACAACGCGGCCAAGGTCACCGTCACCGACGGCACCCTGACCGAGGTCACGATGACGACCGCGGACGGCACCGCCGTGGCCGGCACCCTCGCCGCCGACGGCAAGAGCTGGAAGCCCGACGCCCAGCTCGAGCGCTCGACCACGTACAAGATCGCCGCCACGGCCAAGGACGCGGACGGTCTCGAGGCCCACGAGAACGCGTCGTTCACGACCGTCTCGCCGGCCAACAGCTTCATCGGCAACTTCACGCCGGAGGACGGTTCCACCGTCGGCGTCGGTATGCCCGTGTCGATCAACTTCAACAAGGCGATCACGGACCGCAAGGCCGTCCAGTCCGGGATCACCGTGACGTCCAGCAGCGGCCAGGAGGTCGTCGGCCACTGGTTCAACAGCCAGCGCCTCGACTTCCGCCCCGAGCAGTACTGGGCAGAGGGCTCGACCGTCACCATGAAGCTCGAGCTCGACGGTGTCGAGGGCGCCGACGGCGTCTACGGCGTGCAGCAGAAGACGGTCACCTTCAAGATCGGCCGCAACCAGGTCTCCACCGTCGACGCCGCCAGCAAGATCATGACGGTCACCCAGGACGGCAAGACGATCAAGACCATCCCGATCTCCGCCGGCTCCTCCGAGAACCCGACCTACAACGGTCAGATGGTGATCTCCGAGAAGTTCAAGGAGACCCGGATGAACGGTGCGACGGTCGGCTTCACCGACGACGACGGCAAGGGCGAGTACGACATCAAGGACGTGCCGCACGCCATGCGGCTGTCCACGTCGGGCACGTTCATCCACGGCAACTACTGGGGACCGGACTCCGTCTTCGGCAGCGCCAACACCAGCCACGGCTGCGTGGGCCTGAACGACGTCAAGGGCGCCGGCGACCCGAAGCAGCCCGCCGCCTGGTTCTACAACAGCTCGATCGTCGGTGACGTCGTCATCGTCAAGAACTCCAAGGACACCACCATCAAGCCGGAGAACGGCCTGAACGGCTGGAACATGGACTGGGCGCAGTGGAAGGCCGGCTCGGCCGTCTGACCTGCCCGTGACACCTGACGGTGGCGGCACCCGCGAAGGGTGCCGCCACCGTCGTCGTTCCGGGCCCCGGCGCGGGCAGCGGCGGCCGTAATTCCGAGCGGCCGCCGGGGAGGGGGACGTACTGTCCCCGGCATGACGATCACCACCCTCCCCGTGCCGCCCTCCGACTCCGCCGTGGACGCCTGGCACACCGTCGTCCGTGCCGCGCACCTCCACGACCTGCCCGGACACGTGCCCGCGCCGGGCCGGGTGGAGACCGAGGGGAAGCTGCGGAGGTCGTCGGTGAACGGCCGGACCGTCCATCACGCGGCCGTGGCGGCCGACGGCTCGTACGACGGCGTGGCGTCGGTGGTGCTCTTCACCGACGAGAACAACCTGCACACCGCGTTCCTCGACCAGTTGACCGTCCACCCGAGGGCCAGGCGCCGCGGCGTCGGGAGCCGGCTCTGGGCGGCCGTACGCGACGATCTCGCCGCGGACGGCCGCACGTCCGTCTCGACGGTGCTCGAACTCGGCGGCCCGGGCGAGGAGTTCGCCTCCCGCCACGGCTTCGGCAACGCCCTCCCGCTGGCCTGGTACGTGCAGGACCTCCAGGAAGCGCTCGCCGCCCATCCCGTGCCCCCCGCGCTCCCCGACGGGTACGCCTACGCCCACTGGACCGGTGTCGTGCCCGACGGACTCGCCGACGCCTTCGCCGAGGCCCACAACGCCATGGAGGACGCGCCCATGGGGGACGTGGACAGCTCCGTGCCGAAGTGGGACGCGGCACGGGTACGGGCGGCCGCCCGCGTGATCGAGGACCGCGGCGGCGTCATACTCTCCTCGGCCGTCGTGCACACGGCCGACGGCGCCGACATCGTCGCCGCCTACACCGAACTGGTGCTGCGCGACCCGTCCGACGTCCGGGCCATGCAGTACGACACGGTCGTCGTACCCGCCCACCGCGGCCTTCGCCTCGGTTTCGCCGTCAAGCGCCACATGATGGGCGTCGTGGCCACCGAGTGCCCCGGCGTACGAGAGACGGCCACGACCGTCGCCGACGAGAACGGCCCGATGCTGGCCGTCAACGAACAACTCGGCTACCGGCGCGAACGCGAGATCGCGTACTTCCAGGCCAAGCTGTGACCGTCCGGCCCGGCCCCGTCCCGGCAGGTGACCGCCGGGCACTCCTCCTCCCGCCCCGGGACCGGACCGGGGCGCATCGAGCCGACGGCCACGGGAACACGTTTCGCCCCTGGCGCAACCGCTTCTGCTCCACAGCCCGTTGCGGCGCTTCTACGCTGGGCGGGTGAGCAGCCACGAGACGAACCGAGCCCGTGTCGTTCCCCTGCGCCCGGCCGTGGCGCCGGCCCCCGACGGGCCGGCACCGGCGCGGGCGCCCGGAGAGCCGCTCTGGCGGGAGGTGGTCGGCGGCGTCCTGCGCCGTGAGCGGCTGGCGCAGGAGCGCACACTCAAGGACGTGGCGGACGCCGCCAGGATTTCCGTGCCGTACCTCTCCGAGCTCGAACGCGGCCGCAAGGAGGCCTCCTCGGAGATCCTCGCCGCCGCCGCGCACGCCCTCGGCCTCGGCCTCGCGGACCTGCTCGCCCTGTCCCACCGCGAGCTCGTCCGCCCGGTCCGCTCCACCACGGCCCGCTCCACCACGGCCCGCTCCACCACGGCCCGGTTCGGCCGGACCGTGGGGGCGGCACGGCAGGGCGACGTGCGCCTCGCCGCGTGACCGTCGGGCAGGTGCCCCGTCACCCGGCCTGACGGCCGGTGGAGAGGGCCGGGGTCCGGCCCTCTCCACCGGCGCCACCGCGGACGACGTGCTCCACGGCGCGGCCGGCGCGGAGCTCCAGCCGGTCGCCGGTGAACCCGCCGCAGAAACGCCGGTCGTGGGAGACCGCGACCACAGCGCCCTCGTACGAAGCCAGCGCCTCTTCCAGGTCCTCCATCAGGTCGGGGGCCATGTGGTTCGTCGGCTCGTCCAGGACGAGCAGATCGGCCGGTGACGCCAACAGCCGGGCCAGTTGGAGCCGCCGCTGCTGGCCCACGGACAGGGCGCGGACCGGTACGTGAAGATCCTCCTCGCGGAACAGGCCCAGGCCGAGCAGCTCGTCGGCGAACTCCTCCGGCAGGCCCGGCCGGCCCGCCGCATAGGCCGACAGCAGCGGTCCGCGCGGCGGGGCCACGGGCAACTCCTGCGCGAGGTAGCCGATCCTGACCCGCTCCCCGTGCCGCACCGTGCCCTCGTCCGGCCGGAGCTCCCCGGCCAGCACCCGCAGCAGCGTGGTCTTGCCCGCGCCGTTCGGGCCGGTCACCAGCAGCCGCTGCCCCGACTCCAGCCGCAGACCCGCGAGACGCAGCCGCTCACCGACCCCGATGCCGGTGAGTTCGGCGAGCAGCCCCGAGCGGCCCGACGTGACCGGCCGCGCCGTGAACCGCAGCGGCGGCGCCGGGGCGGTCACCGGCTCCCGTTCGAGCCGTTCAAGACGCTGCCGTGCCGCCCTGACCCGGCCCGACAGCTTCGCCTCGTGCGAACGGCGGTGCTTGCCGAAGCCCTGGCGCGGGTCCTTCCCCGACGCCGCCAGCCGCTGCCCGGACGCGGCCACCAGCTCCCGCGTGCGCGCCAGTTCGTCCAGCCACTCCTCGTACTCCTGCTCCCGGCGGCGGCGTGCGGCGGCCTTCGCCGCCCGGTGGCCCGCCCAGCCGTCGCCGTGCCGGTGCACGGTACGCGTGTCGCGGTCGACCTCGAGGATCGTGGTGGCGACCCGTTCGAGGAAGGCACGGTCGTGGGTGACGGCCACCACCGTGCCGCGGTGGCCGCGCAGTTGCTCCTCGAGCCACTCGGTCGCCTGCCGGTCCAGATGGTTGGTCGGCTCGTCGAGGAGCAGCAGTTCGGGGGAGGCGGCCAGCACACATGCCAGGGCGAGCCGCGACTGCTCCCCGCCGGAGAGGGAGCCGAGCCGCCGCTCCGGCGGCAGCCCGCCCAGGCCCAGCGCGTGCAGGGCGGCGTCGGTCCGGGCGTCGGCCTCGTAACCGCCGCGCTCCTCGAAGGCTGTGAGCAGCTCGCCGTAGGCGGCGAGTTCCGCCTCGCCCGCCTCGGCGAGGGACGCCTCCGCCTGCCGCATCTGCCGTTCGAGGCCGCGGAGTTCGGCGAGTGCCGTGTCGATGGCGTCCTGCACGGTGTGGTGGGGGCCGAGCCCGAGCGTCCGCTCGAGGGTCTGGTCGAGGTGCCCCGTGCCGCCGGGTGCGCCGACCGTGATCCCACCCGTGTCGGGTGTCTCGTCGCCGGCCATGAGCCGTAGCAGTGTCGACTTGCCGGAGCCGTTCTCCCCGATGACGCCGGCGCGTTCACCGGGTCGCACGGTCAGCGACACCTGATCGAGGACGGCACGGCCGTCGTACGCCTTGGAAACGTCTTTCATGGTCAGTCGGGCGCGTTCGCGCATGGTCTTTCCCTGGGTGACAGGCCAGCTCGGCGGCATGGCGCAGTGCGCCTGCGCGCATGCCGGAGCAGGGCCGGGTGCTGTCGGACGGACGCGGGAGGGACGTCAGCGGAGTCCTACGACTCGCACGCTGCGTCCGCGTCCGGAATCAGAGAAAGAAGTAGTGCTTGTGCGAACCCATACGCCCAGTGTGCCATCACCGGGCCGGGACCGGGGGTGACCGCGGCCACCGCCGCGGCATCCGTCCCGGTCCCGGCCGTCACCGTCGCGCGGCCCGGCGGGTCACGGCAGTGAGGCACCCGGCGCGGCGCCGTCACCGCGATCGGGCGCCCGGGGCTCTGCCGGTGCCCGTCCTACGGGGTCCCACCGAAGGTCCACACGGCGTGGGAGCCGGGGCCGACGACCAGGGTCGAACGGCCGATGCGCTCCTCGTGCCGGTACTCCACGGACCGGTTGAGCGACATCCCGACCTCCCGCAGGCCCGCCTGCTCGCGCGGGACGGCGTCGAACCGGAGCGTGGTGCCGCCCCGCACCGCGAGGACGCCGCCGGCCACGGGCCGTACGACGAACCCGCCGGCACGCAGCAGCGGTTCCGTGTTCGCGAGGTCCGTCTCCGTGACCGCGAGGCGGACGTACGTCACGTCCCGCATCAGGCGGTCCTGGTATCCGTCGGACAGGTAGCGTTCCCGGCCGACGTCGCCGGGGTAGGAGGCCGGCTCGGTGTTGCTGCGCGGGTCGGCGAAGTACTCCGGCAGGTACTCCATCCCCCAGGCGCCGAAGGCGTCGTACGTGGTGGTGGTGAAGACGGCGTCGAACCACGGCACGGGCACGCCGTCGCCGAAGTCCCGTGTCTGCCGGAACTCCACCGGCTCGGCGACGCCCTGTTCGCGCAGCCGCCGGGTCACCGTGGCCAGGTCACCGGCGCGCTCGGTGGACAGCCCCATCCCGGCGGCGCCGAGGGTGCCGTCCTGGCCGGGCAGGTCGCCCACCCCGAACAGCTCGAGGTAGGTCTCGCGGCCCAGCAGGTAGCGGCCGGTCCAGGTCTGCCCGTCGGCTCCGGTCGTGGTGCGCACCTGGAAGTCGGCGAAGGTACGCAGATAGCCGGAGTGCTCGATCGCGTCGGCGGTCTCCCGGTCGAGCACCCCGTAGGCGTGGTTGTAGAACAGCAACTGCCGATCGGCCGGCGGCCGGCTCTCCTCGGCCAGCGCCGTGCTCGTACCGCCCCCGACGGCCCCCGCGAGGGCCAGAACGAGGACCATGGTCATCTGTAATACCCGGCGAAGCAGCATGCCAGGGATCGTAGGAGGACCGGTGCGCAGCCGCCTTCGATTTCCCCGAACCGGCCCGTGCCGCGGCCGGCTGCCGAGGTCAGCCCTCGGCGCGTGCCACGCCGATCGGGCAGGAGACGCCCGTGCCGCCGATGCCGCAGTAGCCCGCCGGGTTCTTGTCCAGGTACTGCTGGTGGTAGGCCTCGGCCGGGTAGAAGGGCCGGCCCTCCGCCGGGAGGATCTCCGTGGTGATCGTGCCGTACCCGGAGCCCGTCAGGACCTTCTGGTAGGCGTCGCGGGACGACGCCGCCGCGGCGGCCTGGGCGGGGGAGTGGGTGTAGATCGCCGAGCGGTACTGGGTGCCCACGTCGTTGCCCTGGCGGAAGCCCTGGGTCGGGTTGTGGGACTCCCAGAAGAGCTTCAGCAGCGACTCGTACGTGACCTGCGACGGGTCGAAGACGACGCGGACCGCTTCCGTGTGGCCGGTCAGGCCCGAGCAGGCCTCTTCGTACGTCGGGTTCGGCGTGTGGCCGCCCTGGTAGCCCACGAGCGTCGTCCACACACCCGGCGTCTGCCAGAACTTGCGCTCCGCGCCCCAGAAACAGCCGAGCGCGAAGTCCGCGGTCTCCAGGTGCTCCGGGTAGGGGCCGAGCAGGGGGTTGCCGAGGACGGTGTGGCGGTCGGGGACCGTGAAGGTCGGCTCCGGGCGGCCCTTGAGGGCCTGCTCGGGGGTGGGCAGCACGGGCGTACGGCCGAAGAGCATGGCTGGTTCTCCTTCACGGTGACGGCAACGGAACAACGTCCCGGTGCCGTCCGGAATTCCACCGGCTCCATCGGCGGCGCCGCGCGGGCGCGGTTCAGCGCAGCAGTGTCGCCGGGCTGCCGCCGTTCGCCTCGTATCCCGCGACCGCCAGGTTGCGGTACACCGTGTACGCCGCCGCCGGGTCGGGCTCCGTCGTCCAGGGCAGCGCGCCCACGTGGCCGTCGACCTGCACGAGCTGGTGCATCGCCTCGGCCCACCGCTCGGAGTTCACCAGGAAGACGACGAGCAGGTGGCGTACGTGCGCGAGCATCGGGTCGTCCGGGCGGGCGGAGTGCACGGCGAACAGCGCGCCCTCCATGGCCTTGGTGACCACCGCGCTCTGGTAGAAGGAGCGCACGAGGTTCACCTCGGGCAGGTGCTCGTAGACCGCGAAGAGGGGGAGGGCCGCCAGCAGCGACCCCCGCGGGGCGCGGGCCGCGGCCGTCGTGGCGAAGTGGTCGGCCTCCTCGCGGGAGCCGTGCCACTTCTCGCACAGGTGGTGCAGCGCGGCCAGGTGGGCGCCCATGTGGTCGGGCGCGCGGTCGATGACCTTCGCCCACAGCTGGTCGAACTGCTCGTGGCTGTAGCCGAGTCCGCGGGCGACGGCCAGCTCGATGATGTACGGGACGGGGTCGCCGGGCGCGAGCAGCGCGGCCTCGCCGCAGACGGTCCGGGCCTCCTCCAGGATGATCCGGAAGTCGTCCGCGCCGACGGCCGAAGAGCGCCACGCCTGCTGCACCAGGAACTCGGCGTGCACCTGCGCCGCGCCCGCGTCCTTCGGCGCCTCCGAGCGCCACTTGCGCAGCCACGCGCCGCCGACGCCGGGCTGCTGCGCCAGTTCCAGGGACGCGGCCCCGGCGAAGGCCTGGACGCGCTGCCAGCGCCGCTCGCCCTCCTTCGGCGTACCGGCGAGCAGCTGGGAGGCGGCCTGCCAGTCCTGGGTCCGCTGGACGACGTCCAGTACGTCGAGGAGGTCCTGGTCCGGTCCGGGCATCCGGACGTCCAGCTGCTCCTGGCGTACGAATCCGTACGTGTCCGGGTCGGCGGCGTCGGGCGAGCCGGGCCGGGCGAGGCGGATGCCGTTCCGGCGGCGCAGCACGACGGGGCCGATGATCGCGGTCAGCATGCACAGTGCGATCAGGAACCAGAGAATCTCCATGAGCCCATTGTCCCGGACGCCTGCGCCGTGCGGCCACGGCCGGTCCCGCACCGGACTACGCTCGGGCCTCATGAGCGACCAGCACAGCTTCCACAGCTTCGAGACCCGCGCCATCCATGCGGGCAACACCGCGGACCCGCTGACCGGCGCGGTCGTACCGCCCATCTATCAGGTGTCCACGTACAAGCAGGACGGCGTGGGCGGCCTGCGCGGCGGTTACGAGTACAGCCGCAGCGCCAACCCGACGCGCACCGCGTTGGAGGAGAACCTTGCCGCGATCGAGGGCGGACGCCGGGGTCTGGCCTTCGCCTCCGGGCTCGCCGCCGAGGACTGCCTGCTGCGTACGCTGCTGCGCCCCGGCGACCACGTGGTGATCCCGAACGACGCGTACGGCGGCACGTTCCGGCTCTTCGCGAAGGTGGTCGAGCGGTGGGGCGTCGACTTCTCCGTGGCCGACACCTCCGACCCGGCGGCCGTGCGTTCCTCGGTCACCGACCGCACGAAGGTGATCTGGGTCGAGACGCCGTCGAACCCGCTGCTCGGCATCACCGACATCGCGGCCGTCGCGGACATCGCCCGCACGGCGGGCGCGAAGCTCGTCGTCGACAACACCTTCGCCAGCCCCTACCTCCAGCAGCCGATCGCGCTCGGCGCCGACGTCGTCGTGCACTCGCTGACCAAGTACATGGGCGGCCACTCGGACGTCGTGGGCGGCGGGCTGATCGCCGCGGACGCCGAGCTGGGCGAGGAACTGGCGTACCACCAGAACGCGATGGGCGCGGTCGCCGGACCGTTCGACGCGTGGCTGGTGCTGCGCGGCATCAAGACGCTGCCGGTGCGCATGGACCGGCACAGCGAGAACGCGACGCGGGTCGCGGAGATGCTCACCAGCCACCCGAAGGTCACCCAGGTCCTCTACCCGGGGCTGCCGGAGCACCCCGGCCACGAGATCGCGGCGAAGCAGATGCGGGCGTTCGGCGGCATGGTCTCGTTCCGCGTCGAGGGCGGCGAGCAGGCGGCGGTCGAGGTGTGCAACCGGGCGAAGCTGTTCACGCTGGGTGAGTCGCTGGGCGGTGTGGAGTCGCTGATCGAGCACCCGGGCCGGATGACGCACGCCTCCGTCGTGGGCTCCGCCCTGGAGGTGCCGGCGGATCTGGTCCGCCTCTCCGTGGGCATCGAGGCGGCCGACGACCTGCTCGCCGATCTCCAGCAGGCGCTGGGCTGACCCCGGACGCTCCGTCAGGCCCCGGCGAGCCCGCAGGGGCCTGACGGAACCGGACCGGGATCCGGTCAGACGTGGGCCTTCTCGTCCTGCAGGGACTCACGCACCATCTGCCTCAGTTCGGGGCTGTCGGCGTGCTCGTGCACGGAGATGGCGTGCTCCACGGCCGCCCGCACGACTTCCTCCTCCTCGCCGCTGATGGTGAGGGTGCATCCGGAGACGCTGGGAGTGTTGCGGCAGTCGGCGACTTTCCTGGTCATGACGGCCTCCTGGGCTCGTTCGGTGCGCCCCTCTCTTCAGGGTAGATCCGCGACGAGCCGCCGCTACCAGCCTTCGAGTGGCGGTGTCGTGTCCGACGGAGGAACCGCCCACGGTTCGGTCACCGTCGCCCACACCGCGCACGCGATCACCAGCACGATCAGCAGCCCGATCCACGCCCGGCGGACCGCCCGGTGGCGGCGCAGCAGTCGTGCGCCCTGTTCCGCGGCGCGCGTGCCGAGGCCGGCGGGGACCACGGGATGGGGGGCGTCCATCATCCGCCTGACCTCGTCCTCCTTGCGTTCCGGGCCGTTCACGAGGCGGTCCTCAGCAGTGGGCGGCCCGGGGCCCTGCGGGCGCTGCGCATGGCGGAGACCGCCCGGCTGCAGACGGCCCGCACCCGGTCCGCGGGAAGCCCGATGATCGCGGCGGTCTGCTCCTCCTCGACCCCCTCGTACAGGCGGAGCACGAGGATCAGGCGTTCCTGCGGGGTGAGGCGGTCCAGTACCCCGCCCCGCACCCGGTGGTAGCGCCAGGCGCTGCGGGCGAAGCGGAGGGCGAGTTCCTGGCGGGTGCGGTTGTACGGGTCCTCGCCGCGCAGCCGGTCCCAGTGCGCGTAGGTGCGGGCCAGGGCGCCGGTCAGCAGCCGCTGTGCGAGCGGGTTGGCGGTGGGGGGCTCGGCGGTGAGCAGGGTCGCGGCGTGCAGCAGCCGGCTCGACGCGCCTGCCACGAAGGCCTCGAACTCACGGGCGCGACGGCGGTCCATGGCTGAATTCCGCTCGGTCACGTCCTCATATAGAGCCCGGTGACGGCCCTGGGTCAAGAGGTCGGCGGCGTCTCCGTCTCACCGGCGGGAAGACCGGCCTGGCGGGCGGAGAGGGCCGTGTTGAAACGGGTGAGCAGGGTGCAGAACGATTCCCGCTCGCTCTCCGTCCAGCCGTCCGTCACCTGGGCCATCAGTTCACGGCGTGAGGCGCGGACCTCTTCGAGCTTGGCCAGGCCGCGCGGGGACAGCTGGAGCACGACCGCACGGCCGTCCTCCGGGTGCGAGGTGCGTTTGACCAGGCCGGTGTCGACGAGCGGCGCCACCTGCCGGGTGACGGTCGAGGAGTCGATGCCCATCCCGGCGGCCAGTGCCTTGACGCCCATCGGACCTTCCAGGTCCAGGCGGTTGAGCAGCAGGTACGCGGCACGGTCCATCGAGTTGCGGACCTGGCCGACTCCGCCGAGCCGTGTCTGTTCCGCGCGGCGTGCGAACACGGCCACCTGGTGCTGGAGGGCATCGAGGAGACCGCGGCCGCCGGGAGGTTCGGGGGAGGTACCCCGAGAGGCAGACGCAGTGGTCGTCATGTCCTGAGAAGTGGGCATGGCTGCGGGGGCTCTCTTGTGCGGTGGTCGGTTGGTGGGGGACAGAGTACGCGGCCCCGGGTCCCGGCGTACCTGCGCTGCACAATCCGGTACGGGCCCCTTACGCGGCCGGACTCCGGGCCGGTGCGTCCGCCCTGCCGCGGGCCCCTTCCGGGTGGCGGCGGCGGGCGCCGGACCGGGATGCGGACGGCGCCGCCCGTCGAAGCCCGAACTGCCAGACTTGGCAGCATGAGCTTCCGTACGCCCGAGATTCCCTCCGTGATCCTCGACGACATCCGGGGAGCGCAGAAGATGCTGTCCGGTGTCGCCAGGGTCACGGCGATGGAGGGCAGCAGGCATCTGTCGCAGCTGGTGGGGGCGCCGGTCCATCTCAAGTGCGAGAACCTTCAGCGCACCGGGTCCTTCAAGCTGCGCGGCGCGTACGTGCGGATCGCCGGCCTCAGGCAGGAGGAGCGGGCGGCGGGCGTCGTCGCCGCCTCCGCGGGCAACCACGCGCAGGGCGTGGCGCTGGCGTCGTCGCTGCTGGGGGTGCGCTCGACGGTCTTCATGCCGGTCGGGGCCCCGCTGCCGAAGGTCGCCGCGACCAGGGAGTACGGGGCCGATGTGCGTCTGCAGGGGCAGGTCGTCGACGAGACGCTGGCCGCGGCGCAGGAGTACGCACGGGAGACGGGCGCGGTCTTCATCCACCCCTTCGACCACCCGGACATCATCGCCGGGCAGGGCACGGTGGGGCTGGAGATCCTCGAGCAGTGCCCGGAGGTGCGGACGATCCTCGTCGGTGTCGGCGGGGGCGGGCTGCTGGCCGGGATCGCGGTCGCGGTGCAGGCGCTGCGGCCGGACGTGAAGCTGATCGGCGTGCAGGCCGAGGGCGCCGCCGCCTATCCGCCCTCGCTGGCGGCCGGGCATCCGGTGTCCGTCGACGAGCCGACGACGATGGCGGACGGGATCAAGGTGGGGCGGCCGGGCGATGTGCCCTTCAAAATCATTGGCGATCTTGTCGAGGAGGTTCGTACGGTCTCCGAGGACGCGCTCTCCAGTGCGCTGCTGCTCTGCCTCGAGCGGATGAAGATGGTGGTCGAACCGGCCGGGGCGAGCACGGTGGCGGCACTGTTGAGCGATCCGAGGTCGTTCGAGGGCCCGGTCGTCGCCCTGCTGTCGGGCGGCAACGTGGACCCGCTGCTGATGCAGCGCATCCTCCGGCACGGCATGGCCGCGGCGGGCAGGTACCTGTCGCTGCGACTGCGGCTGACGGACCGGCCGGGTGCGCTCGCCGGTCTTCTCGGCCTGTTGTCAGTGGCGGATGCCAATGTTCTCGATGTGAGCCATGTACGGACCGACCCGCGGCTCGGGCTCACGGAGGTGGAGGTGGAGCTGCACCTGGAGACGAAGGGGCCCGAGCACTGCGAGGAGGTCGCGGCGACCCTGCGCGCCGCGGGTTACACGGTGATGGTCTGAGCGCTTCCGCGCCGGCGGGAGGGCGAGGCGCCTGTATCGCGATACCCGGCGCGCCATGACGCGACACCCTCTTGAGAGACGCGATGTATCGCGTTATGGTGTGGGTCCCTGCCATGCTCCCGCCAAGGGAGCGGCCGAGCCGGCCTGTCGCGCGCAAGCATTCATCCACTCCACCCGTCACCATGGGAGACCCTCTATGCCAGGCGCCATCTACGCCGAAGGTCTGGTCAAGACCTTCGGCGACGTAAAGGCACTGGACGGCGTCGATCTCGACGTCCCCGAAGGCACGGTCCTCGGACTTCTCGGCCCGAACGGCGCCGGCAAGACCACCACCGTGCGCGTACTGACCACTCTCCTCCAGCCGGACAGCGGCTCCGCGGTCGTCGCCGGCATCGATGTGCTCAAGCACCCCAACGAGGTGCGCAGGTCCATCGGCCTCTCCGGCCAGTTCGCCGCCGTCGACGAGTACCTGACCGGCCGGGAGAACCTCCAGATGGTCGGGCAGCTGTACCAGATGAGCTCCAGGGACGCGAGGAAGAGGGCAGGTCAGCTGCTCGAGCGGTTCAATCTGGCCGACGCCGCCGACCGCCCCGCCAAGACCTACTCCGGCGGTATGCGCCGCCGGCTCGACCTGGCCGCGGCGCTGGTCGTGTCCCCGCCCGTGATGTTCATGGACGAGCCGACGACCGGCCTCGACCCGCGCAACCGGCAGCAGCTGTGGGAGGTCATCCAGGAACTCGTCGGCGGCGGTACGACGCTGCTGCTGACCACCCAGTACCTGGAGGAGGCCGACCACCTCGCCGACGACATCTGCGTCGTCGACCAAGGCAAGGTCATCGCCCGCGGCACGTCCGACCAGCTCAAGGCCCGCACGGGTGGCGAGCGTGTCGAGGTCGTCGTCCACGAGCCCGAACAGATCGTGCCCGCCCGCGAGGTCCTCGTCGGCTACGGCAAGGGCGAGGTCACCGTGGCCGAGCACACCCGCAAGCTCACCGTCCCCGTCACCGGCGGCGCCAAGCTGCTCGCCGAGGTCATCCGCGACCTCGACGCCCGCGGCGTGGAGATCGACGACATCGGCCTGCGCCGCCCCACCCTCGACGACGTCTTCATCTCGCTCACCGGCCACGCGGCGGAGACGGAAGAGGCCAACGGCG
This sequence comes from Streptomyces sp. OZ13, assembly GCF_052068155.1. Lineage (NCBI taxonomy): Bacteria > Bacillati > Actinomycetota > Actinomycetes > Kitasatosporales > Streptomycetaceae > Streptomyces > Streptomyces sp. OZ13. The sequence goes on from NZ_JBQHCZ010000005.1 coordinate 233,556, forward strand.
GCGCGGACCCGGAAGACGCCGCGGGCCGCAGCGCCAGGAAGGAGGGCGCCAAGTGAGCGCCACCACGCAGACAGCGCCGCCGCTCGCGGCGCCCCGCCCCCGTGGCGGCATCGGCCAGTCCGTCAGGGACTCCCTGGTCGTGGCCAAGCGCAACCTGATCCGGATGATGCGCATCCCCGAGATGATCATCTTCGGGCTTTTCCAGCCGATCATGTTCGTGGTGCTCTTCACGTACGTCTTCGGCGGCTCCATCCAGGTCGGCGGCTCCATCTCGCCGCAGGACTACCGCGAGTTCCTGATGGCGGGCATCTTCGCCCAGACCGTCACCTTCGCCACCGCCGGCGCCGGCGCCGGCATCGCCGACGACATGCACAAGGGCCTCATCGACCGCTTCCGCTCGCTGCCCATGGCGCGCGGCGCGGTTCTCACCGGCCGCACCCTCGCCGACCTCGTGCAGACGGCGTTCACGCTCGTCGTGCTCGCGGTCGTCGCGCTGATCCTCGGCTGGCGGGTCCACGAGAACCTCGGCAAGGTGCTGCTCGGCTTCCTGCTGCTGCTCTTCCTCGGATACGCGTTCTCCTGGATCGGCGCGCTGATCGGCCTCTCGGTCCGCACGCCGGAGGCCGCGACCTCCGGCGGGCTGATCTGGCTGTTCCCGCTGACGTTCATCTCGAATGCCTTCGTGGACGCCAACAACATGCCGGGCTTCCTGCAGACCATCGCCGAGTGGAACCCGTTCAGCGCGACCGTGCAGGCATGCCGCGAGCTGTTCGGCAATCTGCCGCCCGGCTTCAAGGCGCCCGACGCCTGGCCCATGCAGCACCCGGTCCTGGCCTCGGCGCTCTGGTCGCTGCTGATCCTGGTGGTCTTCCGCACCCTGGCGGTCCGCAAGTACCGCTCCGCCGCCTGACCGGCACAAGAAGGGGCCGGACCGCTTCCGCGGTCCGGCCCCTTCGTCGTCTGCGTCTCGCTCAGCCCGAGTAGGGCTTCGCCGCGAGGATCTTCACCGCGGCCTTCTTGCCGTTCGGCAGTTCGTACTCGGCGTCGTCGCCGACCTTCTTGCCGTTCACGCCGACGCCCAGCGGCGACTGCGGCGAATACGTCTCGATGTCCGCGCTCGCGTACTCGCGCGACGCCATCAGGAACGTCAGGGTGTCGTCCTCGTCGCCGTCGAAGGCGATCGTGACGACCATGCCGGGCTCGACGACGCCGTCGTCCGCCGGGGCCTCGCCGACCTTGGCGTTGTCCAGGAGCTGGGTCAGCTGGCGCACACGGAGTTCCTGCTTGCCCTGCTCCTCCTTGGCCGCGTGGTACCCGCCGTTCTCCCGCAGGTCGCCCTCCTCGCGCGCCGCCTCGATCTTCTTGGCGATCTCGGTGCGCGCGGGACCAGACAGGTACTCCAGCTCGGCCTTGAGCTGGTTGTACGCCTCCTGGGTAAGCCAGGTGACGTTGTCGCTGGTCTGGGTCACAGGTGCTCCTCGTAGGTACTGGGAATACAAAGCATCGCCCTACCCACAAGGATGTACCCCCATGGGTGGGCGAAACCACGAGCCTAACAATTCCGGCGGCAAAGGGGGAGGACAAAGGCCTCGGTAAATACAGAACCCCTGCTCAGCGAGGGGTTCGGGGTGTCACGCGGCGTTGCATCCCATCAGCTCGGCGCTCGTCGCCTGCCGCGTCGTACGGATCTTCACGACCTCGTCGATGCGGTTCTCACCCTCCTGACCGATCGCCACGTCCAGCCGTCCGACCTCGGCGCCGTCCTCTGCGAGGGCCCGCACCGTGCAGCTGCCGGCGGCCCCCGCGTCCTTGCGGACCTCGAGATGGACCTGGACCTCGTCGGCGCCCTCCATGACGTCGAACTTGATCACCTCGGCGCTGATCCGCGTACCGGCGACGTAGTCGTAGCCGAACCAGCCGACGACAGCGAGCATGCAGGCGCCGAGGACGGCCCCCACGATCCTCAGCTTGCGGTCCGCGCGCTCGTCCGCCGTGCGCCCGTAGCGCCCCTGCGGAAGCTTTTCGCCGACAGCCGCCATGATCGTTCCTCTCGAGAGCCGGAGGCAGGAATTTTCCGTCCGCCGATTCGGTCACTATAGAAGTTGCACGACGCGACTATTCATTGAGGATCGAGTCTTGACTGAGCAGCTGCGACTGATGGCCGTGCACGCCCACCCCGACGACGAGTCGAGCAAGGGCGCGGCGACGATGGCCAAGTATGTGTCCGAGGGGGTGGACGTGCTGGTCGTGACCTGCACGGGAGGCGAGCGCGGCTCCATCCTCAATCCCAAGCTCCAGGGCGACGCCTATATCGAGGAGAACATCCACGAGGTACGCAGGAAGGAGATGGACGAGGCCCGCGAGATCCTCGGGGTCAAGCAGGACTGGCTCGGCTTCGTCGACTCCGGCCTGCCGGAGGGCGACCCGCTGCCGCCGCTCCCGCAGGGGTGCTTCGCCCTCGAGGACGTCGACAAGGCGGCCGGTGAACTGGTCCGCAGGATCCGCGACTTCCGTCCCCAGGTCATCACGACCTACGACGAGAACGGCGGCTACCCGCACCCCGACCACATCATGACCCACAAGATCACGATGGTGGCCTTCGAGGGCGCGGCCGACCGGGAGAAGTTCCCCGAGTCCGAGTACGGGCCGGCCTTCCAGCCCCAGAAGCTCTACTACAACCAGGGCTTCAACCGTCCCCGCACCGTCGCCCTCCACGAGGCACTGCTCGAGCGCGGTCTCGAGTCGCCTTACGGCGAGTGGCTCGAGCGCTGGAAGGAGTTCCAGCGCGCGGAGCGGACGCTGACCACGTACGTTCCCTGCGCCGACTTCTTCGAGACCCGTGACCGGGCGCTGATCGCGCACGCCACGCAGATCGACCCGGAGGGCGGCTGGTTCCGCGTCCCCATGGAGATCCAGAAGGAGGTCTGGCCGACGGAGGAGTACGAGCTCGCGAAGTCGCTCGTCGAAACCTCCCTCCCCGAGGACGACCTCTTCGCGGGCATCCGGGACAATGCCTGACATGAGCGCAAGCGCACACCTCGCAATGACGCACATGGCCACCCTCGCCAAGGAGCTCGACGAGAACAAGGTCACCCCGGGTGTCCTCGGCTTTCTCGTCTTCGCGGCGCTGGCTGTGGGCGTGTGGGCCCTGATGAAGTCCATGAACCGCCACATGGGCCGGGTGAACTTCGAGGAGGCCCCCGAGCCGGAGACGGCCGGTACCTCGAAGAAGCAGGCCCGCGGCTCGGCGGCCTGACCGGCCGTAAATCGTCTCCGGCGTGATTCCACGGCACCGGGTGGTGCCGTGGAATCACGCTTTGTGCTGTCTCGTGCCCACGGCGTAGCCGGGCGCGGACGGCAGGCGCACCGGTAGCACCACCGGCCCCTCCCCGGCCACACGATCCCCGCGCCCCTACACGGGACCCGGGAGGCGGAGCCGACCGCCGATCAGCATGAGCAGCGCCGTCGACCCCGTGGCGAAGAGGGCCGCCGGCAGTGCGAAGAGCTTGGTGGCACCGGCATCGCGCGTGCCTGCGGACCCTCCGAGGCGGCGCCCTCGGGTTCGGGGCGCGCTCCGGGCCAGGGCGACAAGGTGTCCCGGATGGGTGTGAAGCTCGGCAAGGGCTCGCTGTCGGTCATACCGGACGCGGAGATGCTCACGAGGACGGCGACGGCTGCGTTCCCCCTCTTCATCGACCCGACGGTGACATGGGGCGAGTCCGAGCGGACGCTGCTGCGGTCGGACGGTGTCGGGATGGTTGACGAGGTGGAGCAGGTCCCGCACGGCGGGGCTTGCCACGTGGCGCAGGTCCAGGGTGACGATTTGGGGCGTGTCCCTTCTGTTCGGGTTGGGCCCCGAGCAGCAACCAGCAGAATCCGTATGTGTGTTGGTGCTGCTCGGGGCATGGCGAACCAGACCCGCGGGCGCGGGCGTGGGCCCAGTGAGGGGATGTGGCCGGTGGGGGCCGGGGCTCAGAGCTGAGCGAGTGCGGCGGTGGCCACCGGAAGCGACGCCCATGCGCGTCCCCAGGTGGGCGGCGGTGATCGGTGTTCCGTGCTCGGCGCGGTGGGTGTCCGCGATGTGCCGGGCCGCCTCCAGCAGAGCGGCCGACAGGGCCGGGCCGGAGGCGGGCCGAGTCGCTTTGACGACGACGACGGGCGGAACAGCCACCGGAGCGGGCTCCAGTTTCTCAGCCGGGGAGACGACGACGACCGGGGCGGGCGTCGAAAAGTCGGAGGCTTCGTCGGGCACGGGCTCAGAGGTGGGGGCGGCCTCCAGATGCGGAGTGGGGCGGATGGGGGGTGTGGAACTGGGCGAGGAAGGCGGGGCCGACGTGGCCCCAGCCGAGGAGCAGGAGCGGCGCGACGGTATCCAGGCAGGCCCGTCCGTAGCGTCCGGCCAGCAGCGGTTCGGCGGTGTTCAGGGCGAGGGTGAGCAGGCCGCACAGGTGCAGCAGCCGCGTACCGGCCTTCAACTCCGCCTTGGGGACGCCGCGCAGGGCCAGGAACCGCAGCGCGACCAGGCGCCCGACGACGGATAGGTCGACCCTGGGGGCGATCAGCGGGCCGATCGGATGCTTGCCCGTCGTGGTTGGGGAGGCCGGTTGTTTCAGGCGGCAGGGCCGCCACCGGCTTCCGTGAGGCAGGCGCGGACGAAGTCCTGGACTGCCGGATCGGTGGTCGGGGCCAGGGCCCGGGCGACACCGACGCGGGTGGGGGCGAGGCCGCTGACCGGGCGGTAGGTGACGCCGGGGCGGGGGTAGAAGCGGGCGGAGGCCGCAGGCGTGAGGCTGATGCCGTGGCCGCCCGCGATCGCCGCCAGCCATTCGTCCGTGTTGCGGGCGACGGCTCCGATCAGGGCGGTGCGGCCGTCGTCAGCGTCGTCGCCGACCCAGAAGTCCCGCCAGGTCCCGGTTTCGAGCGGCGCCGCCACAAAGGGCTCGTCACGCAACCGGTCGAACGGGACCTCGTCGAGCGCGGCCAGCGGATGGGCGTCCCACAGGGCGACCCAGCGGGGTTCGGTGAAAAGGACTTCGACGCGGAAGGCGTCCTCGCCGGGGAACGGCAGGCGGACCAGTGCGGCATCCACCTCTCCGTCGGCGAGGCCCGCGGACGGGTCGGTCCAGTCGGTGTGCCGCAGGGAGACCTGCCAGTCCGGGCGCCGGCGTGCGAACTCCGCGATGATGCGCTGCGTCGCCTCGTTGGCCGCGCTGGCGACGAATCCGACCCGCAGGACACGTGCCTCCCGCCCGGCCGCCCCCCGGGCCTCCCGTACCGCCCGGTCCCAGTGGGACAGCACCTCTGCCGCCTCGCCGGCCAGGGCACGGCCCGCCGCCGTGAGCTCCATCCCTGCCCGGGAGCGGATGAACAGCGGAACACCCAGCTGGGTCTCCAGCTGCTTGATCTGCTTGGTCAGGGTCGGCTGCGCCACGAAGAGCCGCTGTGCGGCGCGCGTCAGGTTCCCCTCCTCCGCCACGGTGTTGAAGGAACGCAGCAACCGGGTGTCGATGTCCATGCCGCCAGGTTATGGAAACGGCTATTGGACGCTTGGGTGGCCGACTCGTCAGGGTTGAGGTCACGGGGCGTCAGCGCGGCCCGGTCGTCATCGTTCCGTCTGCGTTCCGTCCGACTGGAGACCGGTCATGTTCACGGCCTACCTCGTCGTCACCCTTCTCGCCGCCGCGACCAGCGGCTACTCGGCCGCCAACCACCTGATTCGACCCCGATGGATGCTCGACAACCTGGCGAGTTACGGAGTGCCGCTCACCTGGGTGCCCGCACTGGGCGTGCTGAAAGGGGCCGGTGTCCTGGGCCTGCTGATCGGCATCGGGTGGGTCCCGATCGCCGTCGCGGCGTCGGTCGGGCTGATGCTCTACTACGTGGGTGCAGTGATCGTGATCGCGCGCTCGGGCCGCTGGGCCCATCTGCCCGCCCCGCTGCCGTTCCTCCTGCTGGTCGTGGCATCTCTGGCCCTGCGGCTGGCGTCGTCCTGAGCCCTGCGCCTGGCGTCGCCCTGAACGGGCCGCAGGCCGCCCCTCGTTCCGCCGCGGCGGGTCCGCCAGCTAGCGGCCCGCCTCCACCGGCACCCCCATGACCTCCCGCGCGTGCCGGTTCGGGACCAGGCCCAGCTGCCACGCCTGCCAGCCGTCCTCCAGGCGCACCCCGCGTTCCAGCATCACCGCCAGCGCCTCCGCGCAGTCCTCCAGCTTCGCGTCACGCGACGCGTGCCCGGCTGCCATCAGACGCGACAGCTCCTCCTGGGCGACGACCGTGCCGACCTCGATGCCGCCGGGCGAGGCGTACGGCAGCAGGGTGCAGCGCAGGAAACGCGCCCAGTCGCCGCCGCGCTCGTCGCCGTACGAGGCGAACAGGGCCGCCGCCTCGTCGCACAGCCCAAGCGCCTGTGGCGCGCGGCTGTTCCCGGCGTCGATCATCGCCAGCTCCAGGCACGTCCACGCCTCGCCGTGCGCGACGCCGATCCGGGCGAAGTCCGCGCGGGCGTCGACGAGGAGTTGGCGGGCGAAGCCCGAGTTGCGCAGGCTGCCCGTCCTGGCCGCGAGCTGGTCGCGGGTGACCCGGCCCGAGTGGTGCCGGGCGCATGCCAGCCCGTACACGTCGCGCATCCGGGAGAACATCGTCCGCGCCCGCTCCAGCTCCCGTACCGCCTGGTCGCGGTCGCCGGACTCCTCCAGGGCCTGGCCCAGGTAGTACAGGGTCCACGCCTCACCGCGGGCGTCCTCGTTCTCGCGGTGCCTGGCCAGCGCCCGGCGCAGGTCGTCCACCGCGGGCGCCGGGTCGCCGTCGACGAGCCGGGCACGCGCCAGCTGGGTCAGCGCCCATGCCTCACCGCGGCCGTCCTGGGTGCGGCCGTACAGGTCGAGGGCCACCTCCAGCGCCGTCCGGGCGGCGGGCACGTCGCCCGTGCGCAGGAACACCTGGCCCAGCTGGAACTGCGACCAGGCCTCGCCGTGCAGGGACTCGCCCTCCCGGTGCAGCGCCAGCGCCGTCTCCAGCAGCCGCAGCGCCTCCGCGAGATTCGCCCGGTCGCGCTCCACGGCAGCCAGCGCGTGCAGTGACCAGGCGCGGTCCTCCGCCTGCTCCTGGGAGTCCTGCAGCGCGATCGCCTCGTGCAGCTTCGCCGCCGCCTCCGTGAGGTTGCCCTGGTGGTGCAGGGTGATCCCGAGCGAGCACAGCGCGAGCGCCGCACCGGCGTCGTGGTGCGCCTCCCGGTACAGGCCCACCACCGACGACAGCGTCGTACGCGCCTTGTCCAGCTCGCCGAGCTGCCGGGCCGCGATACCGGTACGCCAGCGCACGGAGCGCTCCAGCAGACCCTGGTCCACGGCCTGGGTGAGCTCGCTGATCTCGCCCAGCCGGTACAGGTCCCCGCGCAGCAGGCAGTAGTCGCACAGCGCGCCCAGCAGCCCGAGCACGGCCTGCTGGTCCACACCCTCCGCGTGCCGCAGCGCCGAGGTGATGAAGCTCGACTCGTCGTCCAGCCAGCGCAGCGCCGCGTCGAGCGAGGGGAAGCCGTACGCCCCGAACTGCCCGGCCCTCGTCGACATCTTGCCGTCGACCATCCGGATCACCGCGCCGGCCAGCTCCGCGTAGTTCCGGATCAGCCGCTCCTGCGCCGCGCCGCGGTCGGCGGCGTCCTCCTCGTCCATGAGCCGGTTCGTGGCGAAGCGGCGCACCGCGTCGTGCAGCCGGTAACGCCCCGAGCGCACATGGTCGATCAGCCCCGCCTCGGCGAGCGCCGACAGCAGCCGCTTCGCCTCCTTCTCGTCGGTGGCCAGCAGCGCCGCGGCCGCCGCCGGGCCGAGCGAGGCCCGGCCCGCCAGCGCCAGCCGGCGCAGCAGCCGCCGCGCCTGCTCCGGCTGGTCGGTGTAGCGCAGCCGCAGCGCCCGCTCGACCGGATCCAGCGGCCCCAGGGCCCGGAGGTCGGCGGCCAGACGGTCCGCGGAACGCTCGCCCAGCGAGGAGCCCGCCGCCCGCAGCGCCAGCGGCAGTCCGCCGCACAGCTCGCGGACCTCGTCCGTGGACCGGACGTCGTACGGCCCCGGTGCGGGCCCCGCCGCCGCGGACCGCAGCAGCTCCTCCGCGCCCGCCGCGTCCAGCGCCTCCACCGGCAACTGGTGCACCCGGGCCGGGATGTTGTCGGGCAGGTCGAGCGGCGTGCGGGCCGTCACCAGCACCAGACTGTCCGACCGCTCCGGCAGCAGCGTGCGCACCTGGTCCGGGTCGCTCGCGTCGTCGAGCACCACCGTCACCGGCAGCCCGGTCAGATACTGGTGGTACAGCTCGCTCAGCCTCCGCACGTGCTGCTCCGCGGAGGCGCGTTCACGGAAGAGCAGTTGCTCGCGCGGCGCACCGAGCCGGTTCAGCAGGTGCAGCAGCGCGTCACGGGTCGGCAGCGGCTGCTCGCCGTCGCCCCGGAGGTCGACCACGCACGCGCCGCGGAACAGGTCCTTGAGATGGTGGGCGGCGCGCACCGCGAGCGTCGTGCGTCCCGAGCCCGGATCACCGTGGAGTACCACCACCACCGGAAGGGTCTGCGTCGCCGCGCGGGCCGCGTGCACCCACTGGGTGATCTGTGCCATCTGGTTGCGGCGCCCGGCGAACGGGCCCCCTGGATCGGGCAGATGACCGAACGACTGCTCCAGCACGGACCTGCGCCGTGCGGCCGCCGACCGGTCGGCGCCGCGCAACTGCGGCACGACGGAAGCCTTCTTCGCGGGCCGGGCCGACGCGGCCAGCATCCGCTGCTGGTCCAGGAACGGGCGGATGCCCCGTACCTCCAGCGCCGTCAGCCACTGGAGCCGCAGCTGCTCCACGCCGCCGGGCTGCGAGAGTGCTCCCGCCCTGCGGTGGGCCGCGGGCCAGTGCGCGGCGGTCACTTTGGCGACGGTGGTCGCCGCCCCGGCGACGGCCACGACGGCACCGGCCCCGAGCGCGGTGCCCGTCGCCGTGCCGAGGGCCACGTCGGCGCCGATCGCGGCGACGGCGGCGACGGCGGTGACCAGCACCGGAGCGCCCAGCGTCTCGCGGCTGAAGCGCTGCGACAGCGGCTGCTGCCCGGCTTCGGCCTCGGTGAGCGCCTGTTCGTAGGCCGCGTACTCCTCGCTCGCGCCGGCCGCCATCGAGTCGAGAGCGGCACGCCCTCGCGCGAGCAGCGTCCCGGCGTCCGAGCTGCCGCCCGAGCGCCGCACCTCCTCCTCCACCGCTCGTGCCAACAGCCGTTCCGCTTCAGCCCGGTGGCCGTCCCGCATGTGCGTCCCCCTAGAAGACCCGATTCCGTGTCGCTACCCATCTACCGGCCCGTCAAGTGTCGTCGCCGTGGGGAGGAAGTGCGAGGGGTTCCGGCGGGGGAGGGGGTGAGCGGAGGTGTCAGACTGGCAGCTCTTCCGGGGTTCCGGGGTCCGGGATTTCGGTGTCGGGGCCGTGCGAAGGGGACCGGGATGAGTCTGGTGATCGAGAGCCGGACGTCGGAGCTGCCGTACATCGAGCGGGTGTGGCGCAGCCGGAGCGACGACGTCGCCCGGATGATGTCGGTCGCGACGTGCCACTGGGAGTTGGTGTTCTGGGAGCACCAGGGCCGGACACAGGCCGCCGTGCTGGGCCCGGAGCCGAGGGCGTCCCAGGCGCCGGTGCCGGACGACGCGGTCTTCTTCGGGATCAGTTTCGCGCTGGGCACCTCGATGCCGCACCTCCCGGTGAGCAGCCTGGTGGGCGGCAACGCGGAGATCCCCGACGTGACGCGGCGTTCGCTGTGGCTGAAGGGCTCGGCCTGGCACGTGCCGGGCTACGACAACGCGGAGGCGTTCGTCCTGCGGATGGTGCGGGAGGGGATCGTGGACCAGGACCCGATCGTGCCCGCTGTGCTCGGCGGCGCCCGTCCGGACGTCTCCGACCGCACCATGCAGCGGCGTTTCGTCGCGGCGACGGGCCTGACACAGGGCGCCGTCCGGCAGATCCAGCGCGCACGGCAGGCCGCGGTACTGGTCCAGGAGGGGGTGCCGGCCCAGGACGTCGTCCACCGGCTGGGGTACTTCGACCAGCCGCACCTGGCGCGGTCCTTGAGCCGGTACATCGGCCGGAGCGCCACTCGGCTGAGTGTCCCGGACCACGCGGAGCCGCTGTCGCTTCTGTACAAGACCTGAGCTGCGGCCCCGCCTAGTGTTCCTGACGTGGCCGAAGGGGTCGGCCCGTCCCGGCCGGAGCGCCGTCAGGGCCGGGACGGACGGCTGACCCCGCACTCATCATGGAGGAATCATGCGCAAGGTTGTCTCGGGTCTGTTCATCTCGCTCGACGGTGTCGCACAGGCCCCCGACGAGTGGCAGTTCGCGTTCGACGAGGAGATGGGCGCGGCGATGGCCAACACGCTGGAGACGGCCGACACGATCCTGCTGGGCCGGGTGACGTTCACCGAATGGGCCGGGTACTGGCCCACCGTGACCAGCGGCGAGGACGCCGGCTTCGCCAAGTGGATCAACGAATCGCCGAAGTACGTGTTCTCCTCGACGCTGGACGGCGTCGACGACTGGGCGAACAGCAAGCTGGTCAAGGGCGATCTCGCGGCCGCGGTCAATGAACTCAAGTCGGGCGAGGGCAAGGACATCACCGTCGCCGGCAGCCCGACGCTGGTGCGCTCGCTGCTGGAGCAGGACCTGCTGGACGAGCTGGTCCTGCTGATCCACCCGGTGGTGGCCGGAGAGGGGCGCAAGAAGCTGTTCACCGACGACGCCGCGATGAAGAAGCTGGAGCTGGTGAGCGCCGAGCCGACCAGCAGCGGCGTGATCATCGCGACCTACCGACCGGTGCGCTGACCGGCGCGAGTCAGGCGGGTCCGCCGGCGGGCGCTCAGAGCGTGCCGAGGTCGACCCCGACGGCGAAGGGCGCCACGGCCTTCCAGGGCGTTCGCAAGGATTCGCGCCAGCCGATTGTGCCGTTCGGACGCGCTGGGGCTCACGACGATCATCCCGTCCACGATCTCGATGCCCGAGCACTGCTCCTCGCTCCAGGAGTCGTACCGGTCGGCGGTCACCTGGTCATGCATCCACCCGGGGGCGATCATCTCCGCGCCCATGGAAGGACCTCCCTGATCCGGCTCGACGGGGTGAGGCCGTACCTGGCTCAGAGCAGTCCCGCGATGCCGTTCCGCAGCCCGCACGGCGCGGGCGGGCAGGGGCGACGCGGGTGGCCCCTTCACGCCGCCGCACCGATCGTGTGGGGCGTGGGCTCGCAGGCGCGGCAACGGCCGGGTCCGGGCGCGCGGAGGCCCGGTCGCAGTCGTCGCAGTTCTGGAGGGGGCCGGGGCGCGGCGCGGCCGGTGCCGCCGCCGGGAGCGGTGGTGGGAGGAGGGTCGTGAGGCGGTGGGCGAGCAGGCCCGCCGGGCGGAAGATCGGCCCGTCCGGAAGGGCGGCGGTGAGCGTGCGGTGGACGGCCTGGGGGTCGATGCCGCGCCCCAACCAGCTGTTGCGCAAGGATGGAGGTATGGCGAACCGACTTGCGCAGGCCACGTCCCCCTACCTCCTCCAGCACGCCGACAACCCCGTCGACTGGTGGCAGTGGGAGCCCGCTGCCTTCGAAGAGGCGCGGCGGCGCGGCGTGCCGGTCTTCCTGAGCGTCGGGTACAGCAGCTGCCACTGGTGCCATGTCCTCGCGCACGAGAGCTTCGAGGACGCGCGGACCGCCGCGTACATGAACGAGCACTTCGTCAACATCAAGGTCGACCGCGAGGAGCGGCCGGACGTCGACGCCGTCTACATGGAGGCCGTGCAGGCCGCGACCGGGCAGGGCGGCTGGCCGATGTCCGTGTGGATGACGGCCGACGGGGAGCCGTTCTACTTCGGGACCTACTTCCCGCCCGAGCCCCGCCACGGCATGCCGTCCTTCCGGCAGGTGCTGGAGGGCGTCAGCGACGCCTGGACCGGGCGACGGGACGAGGTCGGGGAGGTCGCGCAGCGGATCGCCTCCGATCTGGCCGGGCGGTCGCTGGTGGTCGGCGGCGACGGGGTGCCCGGCGAGGAGGAACTGGCACAGGCGCTGCTCGGACTGACCCGGGACTACGACGAGCGGCACGGCGGCTTCGGCGGCGCGCCGAAGTTCCCGCCGTCGATGGTCCTGGAGTTCCTGCTGCGGCACCACGCGCGCACGGGCGGCGAGGGTGCGCTGCAGATGGCTGCCGACACCTGCGAGGCGATGGCCCGCGGCGGCATCTACGACCAGCTCGGCGGCGGGTTCGCCCGCTACTCGGTGGACCGCGAGTGGGTCGTCCCGCACTTCGAGAAGATGCTGTACGACAACGCCCTGCTGTGCCGGGTGTACGCCCACCTGTGGCGTGCCACGGGCAGCGATCTGGCCAAGCGGGTCGCGCTGGAGACCGCCGACTTCCTGGTGCGCGAGCTGCGGACGTCGGAGGGCGGCTTCGCCTCCGCGCTGGACGCGGACAGCGACACGGCGGACGGCGGTCACGCCGAGGGCGCTTTCTACGTGTGGACACCCGCGGAGCTGCGCGAGGTGCTCGGCGACGAGGACGGGGCACGGGCGGCGGAGCTCTTCGCGGTGACCGAGGAGGGCACCTTCGAGGAGGGTTCGTCGGTGCTGCGACTGCCGGTCGGCGAACCGGACGCGGACCTGCGCGCCCGGCTCCTCGCGGCCCGTGAGGAGCGGCCGCGCCCGGGACGCGACGACAAGGTGGTGGCCGCCTGGAACGGCCTCGCGATCGCCGCGCTCGCCGAGACCGGCGCCTTCTTCGGCCGGCCGGACCTCGTCGAGCGCGCCACGGAGGCCGCGGACCTGCTGGTGCGGGTGCACATGGACTTCGAGGCGGGTGGCGTCCGCCTGCACCGCACGTCCAAGGACGGCACGGCCGGGGCGAACGCCGGTGTGCTGGAGGACTACGCGGACGTCGCGGAGGGCTTCCTGGCGCTCGCGGCGGTCGGCGGCGAGGGCAGCTGGCTGGAGTTCGCGGGCTTCCTGCTGGACATGGTCATGGACCGGTTCGCGGGGGAGGGCGGCCAGTTGTACGACACCGCCCACGACGCGGAGCCCCTGATCCGCCGCCCGCAGGACCCCACGGACAACGCCGCTCCCTCGGGCTGGTCGGCGGCGGCCGGAGCGCTGCTGACGTACGCCGCGCACACCGGCTCGGAGGCCCATCGCACCGCGGCGGAGGGGGCGCTGGGCGTGGTGAAGGGGCTCGGTCCGCGTGCCCCGCGGTTCGTCGGCTGGGGTCTCGCCGTCGCGGAGGCGCTGCTGGACGGACCGCGTGAGGTGGCGGTCGTCGGCCCCCAGGGCGACCCGGCGACGCGGGAGCTGCATCTGACGGCACTGATGGGTACGGCGCCGGGGGCGGCGGTCGCGGTGGGGGAGCCGGACAGCGACGAGTTTCCGTTGCTGCGGGACCGTCCTTTGGTGAACAGCAGTTCGGCCGCTTACGTCTGCCGTGGTTTCGTGTGCGATTCACCGACCACAAACGCAACAGAACTTGCCCGGAAACTCACCGACTGAGACGAGAACAGCTGAATTTAACCGTCGGGCCCCGGAACGAAATCCTCCGCCTCTATTGTCCTGAACGCAGATGAGTTGGCGCGCGTACTGGGGAGTGACGCGCGTGGGGGAAGTACGTGCTGACGGCCAGGGGGGTCCTGCCGCGGCACAGTGGCAGGGGGGCCATTCATGCTCATATCGCTGTTCATTGCTGCCATTTCGGTGGCGCTCTTCTGGATGGCGGCGTTCACGCTGTGGTGGCAGATGCACGCCTGGCGTACGCCGGAGACTCTCGCGGCGACACGGTTCGACCGGCCCCACGGAGGGGTCGGTCTCTCCTTCTCGCTGCTGCTGCCGGCCCGCCACGAGCAGGCGGTGCTGGAGCACACCATCGAGCGGCTGCTGGAGTCCAGCCACTCCAACTTCGAGATCATCGTCATCGTCGGACACGACGACCCGGAGACCGCAGCGGTCGCCGAACGCGCCGCGGCCCGCGATCCCGTGCGGGTGCGGGTCATCACCGACACGCACGAGACCAAGAACAAACCGAAGGCGCTCAACACGGCACTGCCGCACTGCCGTGGCGACATCGTCGGCGTGTTCGACGCCGAGGACCAGGTCCACCCGGAGCTGCTGGCCCACGTCGACCACGCCTTCACCTCCACCGGCGCGGACGTGGTGCAGGGCGGGGTGCAGCTGATCAACTTCCACTCCAGCTGGTACAGCCTGCGCAACTGCCTGGAGTACTTCTTCTGGTTCCGCAGCAGGCTCCACCTGCACGCGCAGAAGGGCTTCATCCCGCTCGGCGGCAACACCGTCTTCGTACGCACTCCGGTGCTGCGCGAGGCCGGCGGCTGGGACCCGAACTGCCTCGCCGAGGACTGCGACCTGGGCGTACGGCTGTCGTCCGTCGGCAAGAAGGTCGTCGTCGCGTACGACAGCGACATGGTCACCCGGGAGGAGACCCCGGGCACCTTGATGAGCCTGCTCAAGCAGCGCACCCGCTGGAACCAGGGGTTCCTTCAGGTCTACCGGAAGAAGGACTGGAAGCAACTGCCCGGACGCGGGCAGCGCATGCTGGCCCGCTACACCCTGATGACGCCGTTCCTCCAGGCGTACTCGGGCGTCGTCATCCCGGTCAACGTCGCGATCGCGCTCTTCCTCGACGTCCCGGTGGGGGTCGCCATCGTGACCTTCCTGCCACTGATCACGGCGATGGTCACCTTCGTCTTCGAGATCGTCGGACTGCACGACTTCGGCAAGCAGTACGGCCTGCGGGTCCGTGCGATCCACTACGTCAAGCTCGTCGTCGGCGGCCCCTTCTACCAGGTCCTCCTCGCCGGCGCCGCCGTGCGCGCGGTCTGGCGGGAGCAGCGCGGCCGTAACGAGTGGGAGCTCACCAGCCATGTCGGCGCGCACCTCACCGAGGTGTCCGGGACCAGAGAGGACGCCCGCCGATGACGACCACACTGCCTCCGGCCCCTGAAGCCACCGAGCCGGTATCCGCCGCACCCGCGAAGGCGACGGCCACCACCGCCGCGCCCGCGCACGTCCGCCCGGTCGTACGGTTCCGCACATCGCGGCCCGACCTGCTGCTGTGCGGCGTGCTGCTGTGCGTGATCCTGCTCGTCCAGGGCTGGAACATCACACAGTTCCCGACGCTCAGCGACGACGAGGGCACCTACCTCGCCCAGGCGTGGGCGGTCCAGCAGGGCGAAGGGCTCGCCCACTACACGTACTGGTACGACCATCCGCCGCTCGGCTGGATCCAGATAGCGTTCCTGACCTGGATACCCTCCCTGATCGCCCCCGAGACGATGAGCGTCGCCTCCATGCGGTTCGCGATGCTGGCGGTCAGCGCGGCGTGCGCGGTGCTGCTGTACGTGCTGGCGCGCCGGCTGTTCCTGCCGCGATGGGCGGCCGGACTGGCGATGGCCCTCTTCGGTCTCTCGCCGCTGTCCGTCGTGCTGCAGCGCGAGATCTTCCTCGACAACATCGCCGTGATGTGGATGCTGCTGGCGTTCTGCCTGGCCGCGTCGCCCAGCCGGCACCTGTGGCACCACTTCGCCGCGGGCCTCACCGCCGCCGTCTCCGTGCTGACCAAGGAGACCATGCTGGTCGTGCTGCCCGCGCTGCTGGTGACGATGTGGCGGCACAGTCACCGCGACACCCGTAAGTTCGCGGTGACCGGAGCGATCACGGCCTGCGCGCTGATCGGCCTGTCGTATCCGCTGTACGCGCTGCTGAACAGCGAACTGTTCCCGGGCGCCGGCCATGTGTCGCTGATCGACGGCATCACCTACCAGATGAGCCGGCCCGGCTCCGGGTTCATCCTCGACGAGGGCACCGGCTCCCACGGGGTCCTCACGTCCTGGCTCTACTACGACACCGTGCTGCCGCTGGGCGGACTGGCCGGCGCAGCGCTGCTGCTCCTCACGGTCCGCTGGTCGGTCACGGCCCGGGCACTCGCCGGCCCGGCGCTGGTGGTGGCGATCCTCGCGGTCGTCGCGATGCGGCCCTCGGGCTATCTCCCGGCGATGTACGTGATCCAGGCGCTGCCGTTCCTCGCGCTGGTGCTGGCGGCAGCGGCGGCCAGCGTGGCCCACGCCGTGCTCCGCCGCGGCAGCCCGGGCGCGGCGCCCGCCCGGCCCGGCCTGTCCACGCCGCTCGCCCGGGCGCGCGCCGCACGCCTGACCGCGGCGACCCTGCTGGCCGTGGCGGCGGCCGGGTACGTCGCTCCACGCTGGTACGACGGCAACCGGGCCGCACTCACCGTCGACGCCAACGCCCCCTACCGCGCGGCGGCCGCATGGATGCAGAACGAGGTCGACGACCCGGCCGGCACCCGCGTGCTCGTCGACGACGCCCTCTGGCTGGATCTCGTGCACGACGGTTTCGAGCCCGGCACCGGGGCGATCTGGTTCTACAAGGCGGACCTCGACCCGGCGGTGGCGAAGACGATGCCGCGCGGCTGGCGCGACCTCGACTACGTCGTGTCGTCACCGACCGTACGGCGTGACGCCGTCGACCTGCCCAACGTCAAGTCCGCCCTCGAACACTCGACGCCGGTCGCCGTCTTCGGCACGGGCGAGGACCGTATCGAGATCCGCAGGATCGCTGGAGGCGAACTGTGACCACCCCCCGTACGGGCGCCGAGGAACTCGGCGATCCGGAGCTGAGTGCTACCCAGGTCGCCGAACCCGGCGCCGTCACCATCGTCGTCCCCACCTACAACGAGTCCGGCAACATCCGTGAACTGCTGCGCAGACTCACCGACTCGGTGCCGTCCCGGCTGCCCTGCGAGGTGCTGTTCGTCGACGACTCGACCGACGACACCCCGGACGTGATCCGCAGCGCCGCGCAGGACTGCCCGTTCCCGGTCGGCGTGCTGCACCGGGACACTCCGGACGGCGGGCTCGGCGGGGCCGTCGTCGAAGGCATGCGGAGGGCGGGCTCCGACTGGATCGTCGTCATGGACGCCGACCTCCAGCATCCCCCCGCCCTGGTACCGGACCTGGTCGCGGCGGGCGAAGGCGCGGGCGCGGACCTGGTCGTCGCCAGCCGCTACATCCGCGGCGGCAGCCGCGAGGGCCTCGCCGGCGGTTACCGTATCGCCGTCTCGCGCGGCGCGACGTGGCTGACCAAGGCACTGTTCCCGCGGCGGCTGCGCGGCATCAGCGATCCGATGAGCGGTTTCTTCGCGATCCGGCGCAGTGTGGTGACGGCCGACGCGCTGAAGCCGCTCGGCTACAAGATCCTTCTGGAACTGGCGGTGCGCTGCCGCCCGGAGACGGTCGCCGAGGTGCCGTTCGTCTTCCAGGACCGGTTCGCCGGCGAGTCGAAGTCGACGGCGAAGGAGGGCATGCGGTTCCTCGGTCATCTCAGCGGGCTGCGCACCGCCTCCGCGATGGCCAGGATGGTCGCGTTCGGTCTGATCGGGCTGACCGGCTTCGTACCGAACCTCCTGGCGCTGCATCTGCTGACCGGCGCCGGCATGCACTACCTGCCGGCCGAGGTCGTGGCCAACCAGTTCGGTGTGGCCTGGAACTTCCTGCTCATCGAGGTGCTGCTGTTCCGCGACCGCAGACGCCACCGGCACTGGGCGGACCGGGCCGGTCGCTTCGCGCTGCTGGCCAACGCCGACCTGCTGCTGCGGATCCCGCTGATCGCGCTGTTCGTGTCCTGGCTGGACATGGCGGTGCTCCCGGCGACGGCGCTCGCGCTGCTGACCACGTTCGTCGTGCGCTTCGCCGCGACGGAGACGCTGGTCTATCTGCCGCGCAGGAAGAGCGCCCCGCAGGCCGTCCGGCCGGACGCGCGGGTCGCCGGCTCCTGAACCGCCCCACCGTCATCACCCGGAAGAGAGCCGCACGAAGGGAACCCGCTCATGCCGCCACCGCTCCGGATCTCCCGCCGACGCAGACGCAGGACCGCCCTGCTCGCCGTCGCCGCCATGACCACGGCGCTGCTGATGTCCGTCCCGCAGACGGCCCAGGCCGGTCCGCCCAACCTGGTCTCCAACCCGGGCTTCGAGGCGGCGGGCACGGGTGACATGCCCGCCTGCTGGTCCAAGTCCGGCTGGGGGGACAACGACTTCACGTTCGAGACGGTCGCCGACGCCCACTCCGGCACCAAGGCGATGAAGGTCTCGCTGACCCGCCGTGTCGACGGCGACCGCAAGGCCCTGATCACCGAGACAACGGCCTGCGCGCCGCAGGTGACGCCGGACCGGCAGTACGACCTCTCGCTCTGGTACAAGTCGACCACCCCGGACGCCTCCGTCACGCTCTTCCGGCACGACACCACGGCCGGCTGGCAGTACTGGACGGACCTGAAGACCCTCGGGATGAGCGCCGGTTACCAGCGCACCGAGGTCCGCACCCCCGCCGTCCCGCCCGGCACCGACCGGATCGCGTGGGGCGTGTCCGTGTACGGCACGGGCTCGGTCACCACCGACGACTACGTGATGGAGGAGGTGTCGGTCCCGGCTCCGGAGCCCACCTGCACCGGAACGCCGCAGGAGTGCCTCAAGGGCCGCTGGGACGTCCTTCCGGTGCAGAACCCGGTGCGCTCCATGCACTCGGTGGTCATGCACAACGGCAAGGTCCTCGTCATCGCCGGTTCGGGGAACGACCAGGCACTCTTCGAGGCGGGCACCTTCACCTCGGCCGTCTACGATCCGGCGACCGGTACCTTCAAGACGATTCCCACGCCGGTCGACATGTTCTGCGCGGGCCATGTGCAGCTCCAGGACGGCAAGATCCTGATCATGTCGGGCAACAAGGGCTATCCCTCCGCGGACGGCTCGATCGGCTATCAGGGCCTGAAGGACTCGTTCGTCTTCGACCCGGAGACCGAGACCTACACACGCACCAACGACATGAACGGCGGCCACTGGTACCCGTCGGCGACCATCCTCGGCAACGGCGACGTCATCTCCTTCGGCGGTCTGAAGGAGGACTCGACCGGCAATGTGACCGCGGAGAAGTTCTCCGCCGCCCAGAACAAGTGGCTCCCGATGAACGAGGTCAACCAGACCTGGTCGTACTGGGGCCTGTATCCGTCGATGATCCTCATGCAGGACGGCCGCCTCTTCTACTCCGGCAGCCACACCTTCGGTAACGGCACCTCCGGCACCGGCGCCTCGATCTACGACTACGAGGCCAACACCATCACCGACGTCCCCGGCCTCCAGGCCAAGGACGAACGCGACGAGTCGGCGAGCGTGCTGCTGCCGCCCGCGCAGGACCAGCGGGTGCTGACGATCGGCGGCGGCAACAACGAGACCAATCCGGTCGCCAACCGCTTCACCGACATCATCGACCTCAAGCAGCCGAACCCGGCTTATGTGCACGGCCCGCTGCTGCCGCAGGGCGAGGTCGACCAGGGCCAGGGACGCCGGCCCCAGACCGGCGCCGAGGGCAAGATGTACGTCTCGGCCGTCCTGCTCCCGGACGGCAAGGTCCTCGAGACCGGCGGCGCCCTGCACGACCGGGCCGACCCGGTGTACGAGGCGTCGTTCTTCGACCCGGTGACCAACACCTACGAGGCGGGGCTCGCGACCGACCCGATCCCGCGCGGCTACCACTCCTCGTCCTTCCTGCTGCCCGACGGCCGCGTCATGTCGGTCGGCGACAACCCCGGCAACGGCACCTACAACCACAACGTGTCCATCTACACGCCGCCGTACCTGCTCAAGGGAGCCCGGCCGCAGATCACTTCGGTGATCGACGGGCAGTGGACGTACGGCGACACCCAGCGGATCACCGTCGACCGGCCGATCGCGAAGGCGGAGCTGATCCGCCCGGCGGCGGTCACGCACTCGTCCGACCCCAACCAGCGGTTCGTGGACCTGCCGATGACGGTCGACGGCAACAACGTCGACCTGAACGTCACGAGCAACCCGAACCTCGCGCCGCCGGGCTGGTACATGCTCTTCGCGGTCGACGCCAACGGCGTGCCGTCGGTGGCTCGGTGGGTGCACCTCGGCGGCCCGCCGGCCATGGCGCGGGCGGCGGCGGACCATCCCTCCGCCCATGTCCACGACTTCGCGGACGATCTGGCCCGGGCGCCGAAGAAGCCGCTGAAGAAGCGGAGTTCGGTGCCCGTGGACCCGCAGATCGCGGGCTGCGACCGGCACTACGGCAACGCGGGCGTCTGCGTCCCCACCACCTTCCCGAAGACCGTGAAGGCGACCACGGCGGCCCGCTGCGCCTGGCTCGCCGCGCACGACTACGGCCGCCTGAAGGTCAACGGCGGGGACGACCCCCTGCGGCTCGACCCGAACCGGGACGGCGTGGCGTGCGGGAAGGGGGACGTGCGCAGGAGGTGAACGGCCGCCGGTGAGCCACGTGTGCGAGCCCTGTCCGCCGGCCGGCGGACAGGGCTCGCACACGTGGCTCACCGGGACCGGACCGACGCCCTCCCCTGGCCGGCGAGGGCGTCGGCGCGGCGTCAGATGCGGTGCACGGTGTGCAGCGTCCTGGCGTATGTGCCCGTGCCGTCGAGCAGCGACGCGCCGCCCAGGTCGGACATCGTCGGCCCGTCGACGGTCTTGCGGCTGGACAGGAAGCGGCGGCTGCCGGCCTGGTCCAAGCCCAGGTAGATGCCGACGTGGTCGACCGTGGCGCTCACGCCGTCGTCGCCCGAGTCGGCGTTGAACAGGACCAGGTCACCGGGTTGCAACTGCGTGGCGGCGGGCGGCCGGGTGCCGTCGGTCCGGTCGATGCGGGCGCCGGGCGCGTGCTCGGCCATGTCACGGGACCTGCGCGGGAGCCGGGTGCCCGACGTGTCCTCGCCCGCGGCCAGCGGCACGCCCAGGTGGTAGCCGTAGACCATGCGTGTGTAGCCCGAGCAGTCGAGGTTGCCGACCTGCTTGGCGGACGGCCCCGTCCAGGTGCCGTCGGGGAAGGTCCAGCCGAGGTTCATGTACTCGTGGAAGTCGGCGCCTTCATAGCGGTCGCCCCGCGGATCGAGGTATCCGTACCCGGCCTCGCCCAGCACCTGCTTGTCCTTGGCCGGTCCCGCCCCGCTCGTCACCGCCGGGGCGCCGGGCAGGAACATGGCCGCGTGGGCGAGGACGTCGGGAGCGGTGGAGCCGGCCCAGCCGCGTATCGTCTGCTCGAGCTCCGGTGTCCAGCTCCCGTCGAACGGCTGCGGCAGCACCCGCACCCATTCCCGGTGCGTGACGCTGGGCGGCGTCTCCCAAGCGGCGGCGTCGACCTGGAAGCGGCTGACGGTGAGCCTGACGGGCAGATTGGTGCAGCCGCTGTTGGCCAGTGCCCGCAGGCCGACCCGCCCGGCGCCGAACGTGGAGTCGCTGACGTCGACGGCCCAGGCGGACGGCTCCGCGAGGTCCGATCGCCATGCCTTGGCCCGGATCCGGGTGCCTTCACGGCGCACCCGGATCGTCCAGTCGGTCCCGGCGGGCACACCGGTGGCGAGCGTGAGGGCGGAGGCCAGCTGGGTGACGTTGTCGGCGACCTCCTTCTCGACGCGGAATTCGACCGCGCCCGAGGTGAGGAACGACAGCCGGGCCCGGTAGTTGTCGTGGGTGCTCTGATAGCCGAAGGACAGCGCGTACGAGCAGGCCTGACCGGTGGGCACCTTGTCGAACCGGGCCACAGAACGCACGTCGACGTCGGTGATGCCGTCGTCGCGCACGCTGGCGTGGCGGCTCGCGTGGTCGGTGGTGAGGGCGATGACGCCGGCGCCGGGCGCGACCGAGTAATCGGTCTCGTCGGGCCCGAGCGTGGACCAGCTGCCGCCGCCGGGCGTGCTTCCCCAGTAGCGGCGCTCCGCCGCCGGCAGGGACAGGTCCGGCAGGGTGCGCCCGAAGTCGTCCGTGTACGGCTTCTTGTTCTCGGTGAACGTCCTTTCGGGGCCGGGCAGTACGACGGTCCGCGCGCCATGGGTCAGCAGCGCGACGCGTTCGCCGCCGGAGGTGACCTCGGTCCGCGCCGGGGTCCCCGGCAGCACGGTCGCGGTGAGCGGAGTGTGCAGCGTCAGCCGGGTGAAGTACGAGGCGTCCAGCGGGGCCTGTGTGACGGACGAGCGGGCGGTGCCGAGGCCGGCCGGGGCCGCGAGCGGCGCGGCGGCCCGGGCGGGCCCCGCGGCGCGGGCCGGGGCGGCTGTCAGAGCGCCGAGCGGGACGGCAGCGGCGGAGGCGGCGAGGACGGCGAGAAGACCACGCCGTGAGGTGTTCGACATGCCGTCATGATCGGGCAGGGGATCGCCGCCCGGTACGGCAGCCCCCGGAGGGCGAACCTCCCGGTGCTGCCCGGCGATCAGAGCCGCAGGCCGCCCTCCAGCACATCCAGCGTGCGGTCCACGAGAGCGACCAGGTCGTCCTGCCGGCCGCGCTCGCCCCAGTGGATCAGAGCCTCGCGCAGCGCGGCCATGACGGCGGCGGTGAAGACCCGTACCTCCAGGTCGTCCGGTTCCCGGCCCGCCCGGTCGGCGATCGGGCGGGCGAGCAGCTGGGAGGTCTCGGCCATCGTCTCGGTCATCCGGGCCCGCAGGGCGGGGACCTCGAGCATGAGCCGGGTGCGCAGCTGCATCTCCTCGGGCTCGTTCTCGAGGATCGCGGCGACGGCGTCGGTCAGGATGACCCGCAGGGACTCGAGCGGCGGTTCGTCCGCAGGCCGCGTCCGCAGCACCGTTTCCATGACCGGGTCGAACTCGTCGGTGAGGACGATGTCTTCCTTGGTGGGGAAGTAGCGGAAGACCGTGGAGGGAGAGACCTCGGCCGCCGCCGCGATCTGCTCGACCGTGGTCGCGTCGTACCCCTGCTCGGCGATCAGCCGGTACGTGGCCTTGCGGATCGCGATACGGGTCTTGAGCTTCTTGCGCTCCCGCAGCCCCATCGGGGGCTGGTGCTGTTCGAACGGGAGAGGTGCGGTGGCGGCCATGGTCGTCATTGTCGGGCATCCGCCGTCGCCCCGGCCACGTCCGGGGTCACGGCGGCCACGGTGCTCCCCGTCCTCGGCAGCAGGGCCGCCGCGAGGAGCGCCGTGATCAGCGCGGCGATCCCGGAGACCAGCAGCACCACACCCATGCCCCTCGCGTACGCGGCGTCCGCCGCCGCGGTGAGCGCCGGGTCACCCAGCAGATGCGCGGCGACCACGGAGTCCCCGGCCGCATCGGGCGCGCCGGCCGGCAGCCGGCTTTCGTAGACGGCCGCCAGCAGCGACCCGACGATCGCGATCCCGATCGCGCTGCCGACCTGGCGTACGGTCGTCAGCAGCCCGGAGCCGGAGCCCGCGCGGTCCGGCGGCAGGGTGTCGATGGCGGCCGTCATCGCGGGCACCATCGAGAAGCCGAAGCCGAGCCCGGCGACCGACAGCCACAGCGCGGTGAAGCCGTAGCCGCTCTCCGCGGTGACGCGGCTGCCGAGGAACCCCGCGAAGGCGAGGACGACGAGCCCGGCGGTGATCACGGCACGGGCGCCGAACCGCTCGGCCAGCGGGGCACTGCCCTTCGCGGCGACGATCAGCCCGCCCATCAGCGGCAGCATCCGCACCCCGGTGCCGAAGGCGTCGTTCCCGAGGACGGCCTGGAGGTACGGCGGGAGCACGAACATCAGCCCGGAGAGCATGAACATCGCCAGGGTCACGGTCAGGGTGTTGAGCAGGAACGAGCGGTCGGCGAGGAGAGCCATGTCGAGCATGGGCCGCGCCGTGCGCCTCTCCCGTACGACGAGGGCCGCGATCAGCACCGCGGCGGCGGCGAGTGCGCCGAGGACCACCGGGTCCGTCCAGCCGCGGACGGGTGCCTCGATGATCCCGTAGATCAGCGCGCCGAGACCGGTTGCGGTCAGCGCCGTGGAAAGGACGCCGACCCGGGGCGCCGCGGGGTCGCGGGTCTCCGGCAGCAGGAACAGGCAGGCGGTGATCCCGATCGCGACCATCGGGATGTTGACGACGAAGACGGAGCCCCACCAGAAGTGGTCGAGCAGCCAGCCGCCGACGACCGGCCCGAGCGGCAGGCCGAGCGCGGAGGCGGCGGTGACGACACCGACGGCCTTGGCCCGCTCCCGGCCGGCGAACAGCGACGGCACGACGGCCATGCCGAGCGGCATCACGAAGGCGGCGCCGACGCCCATGGCGGCGCGTGCGGCGATGACGGTGGTGACGTCGTCGGCGAGGGCGCCGACGACCGAGCCGGCCAGGAAGACGCCGAGGCCCGTCACCAGCATCCGCCGGCGGCCGAACCGGTCGCCGATCAGCCCGGCGGGGAGCATCAGGGCGGCGAAGACCACGATGTAGCCGTCCGCCATCCACTGCTGCTCCCCTGTGGTGGCGCCGAGCTGTTCCGCCATGGCGGGCAGGGCCACGTTCAGGATGGTCATGTCGAAGCCCAGGACGAGCAGGCTCGCGACCATCGCTGCCAGTGCCCACCAGCGCCGGGCGTCGGGTGCGGACATGACGCACCTCCTTCGGAGAGTCAGTGTCAAGTGACAGTAACTCTCAAAAAGAGGTGAGCGTCAATATTTGGTTGTGGTCCTGAGCCGGGCACCCCGGCTCAGGAGTGCTGGTACGCCACCAGGGAGATCCCCACGTAGTGGACGATGAACGCCGCGAGCGTGAGGGAGTGGAACACCTCGTGGAAGCCGAACCACCGCGGTGACGGGTTCGGTCGCTTGAGCCCGTAGATCACGCCGCCCGCGCTGTAGAGCAGCCCGCCGACGACCACCAGTACGAGCACGGCGATGCCGCCCTCGCGCAGGAAGTCGGGCAGGAAGAACACCGCGGCCCAGCCCATCGCTATGTAGCAGGGCGTGTACAGCCAGCGCGGTGCGCCCACCCAGAACACCCGGAAGGCGATCCCGGCCACCGCGGCCACCCAGACCGCCCACAGCAGCACCCGCCCTGTGGACGAGGGGAGCAGGAGCAGCGTGAGCGGCGTGTAGGTGCCCGCGATGATCAGGAAGATGTTGGCGTGGTCCAGCCGGCGCAGCACGGCCGTGGCACGCGGGCCCCAGTTGCCGCGGTGGTAGAGCGCGCTGACGCCGAAGAGCAGGCAGGCAGTCACCACGTAGACGCCGCAGGCGATCTTGGCCTTGGTCGAGTCCGCGAGTGCGGTGAGGGTGATTCCCGCGATCACCACGGCGGGGAACATTCCTGCGTGCAGCCACCCGCGCAGCCGCGGTTTCACCGGGGGCGGGTCCATCTCGGTCACGTCGGGCATGGCTGCAGTCATGCCCGAATGTTACCTACGCAACCGTAGGTAACAGTGACGAGTGGCGATGCTCACGTGAGAGGGCCTCTGGACATATGGGCATTCGGCACCGATGATCAGATGAGTGCGGTCGGCACCGGATGAGCGCCAGCCAAAAGTAGGTACGAAGCATCCGGGTCGCGGCCCCCACGGGGCACAAACCAAACAAACCCTCACTTAGGAGCGATCGTGGCGCGCGACATCGCGGCTCCCAGCGTCCCCACCAATCACCAGGAGCTCATTTCCTGGGTCGACGAGATCGCAGCTCTCACGCAGCCGGACAACATCGTCTGGTGCGACGGCTCGGAGGCCGAGTACGAGCGGCTGGCCGAGGAGCTGGTGGCCAAGGGCACGTTCAAGAAACTGGACCCGATCAAGCGCCCCAACTCCTACTACGCCGCGTCCGACCCCTCCGACGTCGCCCGCGTCGAGGACCGCACCTTCATCTGCTCCGAGAAGGAGGAGGACGCCGGCCCGACGAACCACTGGAAGGCGCCTGCGGAGATGAAGGAGATCTTCGCCGGTGAGAAGGGGATCTTCCGCGGCTCGATGAAGGGCCGCACGATGTACGTCGTGCCCTTCTGCATGGGCCCGCTCGGCTCGCCGCTGTCCGCGATCGGCGTCGAGATCACCGACTCCGCGTACGTCGCCGTGTCCATGCGCACCATGACCCGCATGGGGCAGGCCGTCCTCGACGAACTGGGCGAGGACGGCTTCTTCGTCAAGGCCGTCCACACGCTGGGCGCGCCCCTGGCGGAGGGCGAGGCCGACGTCCCGTGGCCGTGCAACTCCACCAAGTACATCTCGCACTTCCCCGAGACCCGTGAGATCTGGTCCTACGGCTCCGGCTACGGCGGCAACGCCCTGCTCGGAAAGAAGTGTTACGCGCTGCGCATCGCGTCCGTCATGGCCCGCGACGAGGGCTGGCTCGCCGAGCACATGCTGATCCTCAAGCTCACCCCGCCGCAGGGCGAGTCCAAGTACGTGGCCGCCGCGTTCCCGTCCGCCTGCGGCAAGACCAACCTCGCCATGCTGGAGCCCACGATCTCCGGCTGGACGGTCGAGACCATCGGCGACGACATCGCCTGGATGCGCTTCGGCGAGGACGGCCGCCTCTACGCGATCAACCCCGAGGCGGGCTTCTTCGGTGTCGCGCCCGGCACCGGTGAGCACACCAACGCCAACGCCATGAAGACGCTCTGGGGCAACGCCGTCTTCACCAACGTCGCGCTCACCGACGACGGCGACGTGTGGTGGGAGGGCATGACCGAGGAGCCCCCGGCCCACCTCACGGACTGGAAGGGCAACGACTGGACGCCCGAGTCCCCGACTCCGGCCGCCCACCCCAACGCCCGCTTCACCGTCCCGGCCTCGCAGTGCCCGATCGCCGCGCCGGAGTGGGAGGATCCGAAGGGCGTGCCGATCTCGGCGATCCTCTTCGGCGGCCGCCGCGCCTCCGCGGTCCCGCTGGTGACCGAGTCCTTCAACTGGCAGCACGGCGTCTTCCTGGGCGCGAACGTCGCCTCCGAGAAGACCGCCGCCGCCGAGGGCAAGGTCGGCGAGCTGCGCCGCGACCCGTTCGCCATGCTGCCGTTCTGCGGCTACAACATGGGCGACTACATGGCCCACTGGCTCAAGGTCGGCGCCGATGCGGACGCGTCCAAGCTGCCGAAGATCTACTACGTGAACTGGTTCCGCAAGAACGACGCCGGCAAGTTCGTCTGGCCCGGCTTCGGCGAGAACAGCCGCGTGCTGAAGTGGATCGTGGAGCGCCTCGAGGGCAAGGCCGAGGGCGTCGAGACGCCGATCGGCATCCTGCCGACGCGCGACGCGCTCGACACCGAGGGCCTGGAGATGCCGGAGGAGGACCTCGACTTCCTGCTCAAGGTCGACGCCGAGGTCTGGCGCGAGGAGGCCGCTCTGGTTCCCGAGCACCTCAACACCTTCGGTGACCACACGCCCAAGGAGCTGTGGGACGAGTACCGCGCACTGGTGGCCCGCCTCGGCTGAGCCACCCCGTAGGCCGCGTGGCGGGGCGCCCCGACATCCGCCCTGACCAGTGGGGGTCACGAACGACCCGTCACGCGTGAACGGCCCCCGGAGCCCCCTCAGGCTCCGGGGGCCGAAGTCTCTCGATGTTCAGGCGCGGCGCCTTGTGCACACGCATCGCTCACATGTTCCATGGGATCTTCATGTTCGACGATGAACGTGAATTGAGCCTGTGGGGGGCACAGTTGAGCGCTTTTCAGTACAACGTGAGACGTCTTGCCGCGATGGTGGCCGCATTCGCGGTCGGCGGCACGGGGCTCGTCCTCGCGGCGCCCGCCGCACACGCGGCGGAAGCGTCCGACGTGGTGGCGAAGCTGCCCGCTTCCTCGTTCTCGGACATGGTGGTCGACTCGCGGAACCAGCGCGTCTTCATCTCCGACAAGTCGACAGCCGCCCTGTACGGGGGTGTGGTCGTCGCCTACGACTTCGAGGGCCACCGGGTCGGTTCGTTCACCACCGAGACCCGCGCCTCCGGTCTCGCGCTGAGCGAGGACGCGGCCACCCTGTACGTGGGCCAGCGCGAAGGCGTCTTCGCCTACGACACCCTGACCCTTCAGGAGACCGGCCGCACCGGCGTCTACCAGGACTACTGCGGCCGGGAACTCGCGGTCACCGGAACCAAGCGCTGGCACACCACCACCCCCGCGTCCAGCGACTCCTACTGCGACCAGAACCGGACCGACCTGGACTCGGTGGTGGGCGGGGTGCACACGCGCACCAACTGGAACGCCGCGGGCAAGCTGCTGCTGGCGACCGGTGACGGGGCGGCGGACCGGCTGTTCATGGGCCAGGCCAAGGGCCCGGTCTCGCCCGACCCGTTCCTCACGTCGTTCGACACCTCCGGCGACACCCCCGTGCGCGGTGACTCCCGCCGTTTCGCCGACGCCGAGGGCAAGGGCGCGCTGGACCTGAAGGACATCGCCGTCAGCGCGGACGGCAGCCGGCTCGCGGTCGCCGACGCCGCGTACGGCACGCGCCTGCTGAACTCCGGCGACCTGAGCGACGCCGGCCCCGGCTACCAGCCGCTGCCCACGGGCGCGACGGCGTCCGCCGTCGCCTTCAGCGGCGACGGGAAGTACGTGGCGCGCGGAGCCTCGGCCACGGGCAGCACCCCCGACCTGCTGATCCAGCCGGCCGACCCGGCGAACGGCACGACGGCGATGGAGTTCGCCTTCGAGGGCGACCTCGACGGAAGCCGCGTCGTCCCGCGCGGCCTGGAGTGGTCCAAGGACGGCTCCCGGCTGTTCGCCGTCACCACCAACGCGTACGGCAACGCCTTCTGGCTGCACATCGTGCAGCCCCCGGCCGCCCAGTACGACTCCCGCTTCTCCGGCGCGCTGACCCACACCCCGGGACAGGCCGTCGTCGGCGAACCGGTCGGCATCCGCGGCCGCCTCGAACTCGACGGCACCGCGCCGGCCGAGCCCGTCAGGGTCAGCGCGGTACGCACCACGGCCGACGGCACGCGCAAGCTCGCCGAGGCGGAGGTCGCGGCGGACGGGACCTTCACGGTGCTGGACGTGCCGGACGCCGTCGGCAGCGCGACCTACACGGTCTCGTTCCTCGGCGACCTCACCCACCGGCCGGCCGAGGACGTCTCGCTCACGATCGACGTGGCGAAGGCCCCGACGTCGATCTCCCTCACCGCCCCGGCGGAGGCGCCGATGAGCTCCGGTGTCGTGATCACCGGCAAACTGACGGCTCAGGGGCGCGCACTCCCCGCCGGCGCCACGCTCGCGGTCGAGCGCACGGACCGGCTGGGCACGGGCACCCTGTCCTCGGTGCCGGTCGCGGCCGACGGCACGTTCACGGTCAAGGACCTGCCGCGCGCACGGCGCGAAGTGACGTACACGGTGTCGTACGGAGGCGACGATCTGCACACCGGCAGCGAGGCGTCGGCGACGGTGTTCGTCACGCGCTGAGCCGGACATGCGTGTGCCGTGCCCGGTCGGCGCCGGGCACGGCACATGTATCGATCGCTACCGGTCCGGGATTACTTCATGTCCTTGGCGCGGTGGTTCAGTTCGGCGCCGGGGGCACGGTTGAGAGCGGTCGCGGTGCCGTTCTCCGGCGGGTCACCCGGGGTCGGCGTGGTCAGCTCCGTCCAGACCTCGTCGCAGTCGAGCACGAAGGGATCTCCGGGAACGCCCACCTCACAGGTGGTCTCGAAGACCTCTCCCTCGGTGGTCAGCACCTGGATCGAGACCCCGCCCGCGGCGTTGGTCTGGCTGGCGATGGAGATGGCGCACGGGTTCGGAGGGAAGCCCGTCCCCGGGTCGTCAGTGAGGTCGTACCAGATGAAGGGGCCAGGCTCGGTGCCCGTGAGGTTGCGGATTCCCGCGTACGCCACGTCGTCGCTCAGCACCGCCTTCAGGTCGACCGCGTTGCTCGGCCGGTAGGCGTCCACGTCGACGCACGGCCCAGCCGGGCCGGTGTCGCCCGTGTCGCCCTTCGGGCCGGTGTCGCCGGTGTCGCCCTTCGGGCCGGTGTCGCCGGTGTCGCCGGTCGGGCCCGTGTCGCCGCCGCCAGGTCCGGTCGGGCCGGTGTCGCCCGTGTCGCCCTTCGGGCCGGTGTCGCCGGTGTCGCCCTTCGGGCCGGTGTCACCCGTGGGGCCGACCTTGCACTTGTCCTTGTCCTTGTCCTTGTCGCCGTGGCCGAGGTCGAAGTCGTCGCCCATCGGACCCAGGAAGCGGGACAGCTCCAGGTCGTACCCGTCGCCCTTGCAGTCGTCCCCTTCAGAGGACTCGTACGCCGGGCCTGCCTGCTGCGGGGTCATGCCGACCGCCACCGCGCTGCCGGAGAAGCCGAGCATCAGCAGGGTCACCGATGCCATCGCACCGCCGACAAGCCACCTGCCACGCTGCGGAAGCGGACCGAAGCCGCCGGGGGTCCTGTTTTCAGGACTCATGTGAATTGCTCCTTGTCGAACTGGGGGGAGCTCAGCCGCTCCCCAGGGCATCATTCGGTGAAGAAAGCAATTCGCTTGAGAGGCACGCAGAATGAGTCAACACAATGGACTAGCAACCCTTGCCGTTTCAACCAGGCTGATTTGCCCGTCGTTTATGTGCCTGTTCGGTCTGCGGGCGAGATGCGTGAAAGCAGCGGGTGATCGGGTGACCGGTTGAATGATCCGGTTTATATGTGTCGCCTCGCGGAGCCGATCAGGCGAACAATGGCGTTCCTCTCCGTGGCTGACACAGCAGGACGCCATGTCAGCGCTATCACTGTCCCGTGACGACTCTTATCCGTCCGACCGAGACCGACGCAGAGGTCGAGCCGAAGGCCGCGCGGCGCCGCTCTTCACTCGCGCAGGCGGGCCTGTGGCTGTGGCCGGCGCTGACCACACTGACGCTCGCGGCCCACTCGATCAACACCCCGCAACTGGGGACCGACGAACTGGTCACCTGGGACGTGGGCACCCGTAGCGTCGACCAGGTGCTGGGCCTGCTGCACAACGTCGACGCCGTGCACGCCACCTACTACCTCCTGATGCACGGGTGGATGGGGGCCTTCGGGGACTCGCACACCGCCCTGCGCATGCCCTCCGCGTTGGCCATGAGCGCGACTGCCGCTCTCGTGGCATTGATCGGGTGCCGGCTCTTCGGCCGGCGGGCCGGGATGTGCGCCGGGCTGCTCTTCGCCCTGATTCCCGTCGTGAGCCGGTTCGGTCAGGAGGCGCGCAGCTACGCCCTGGTGGTCATGGCCGCGACGTTGGCGACGTTGCTGCTGCTACGGGCGCTGGACAGACCCCGTAGCTGGGGTCGCTGGACCGGATATGCCCTGTGTCTGGTGTTCGTCGGGCTGCTTCACCTGATCGCGCTGAGCATTCTGCCGGGGCATCTGATCGCGGTCGCCCTCCGCGCCCGACAGGAGCACGGGGTCTTCTGGCGCTTCTGCGTCGCGGTTCTCGCCGGCGCCGTCGGTACCGCTCCTGTCGTCGTGCTGGGCCTGTCGCACGCCTCCCGCCAGATCTTCTGGGTCCCCGAGCCGGACGCGTGGGGGCTGGTCGAGATCTGGCCTCAGGTGTTCGCCTCGGCCCTGTGCGCCGGAGTGGTCATCACTCTGGCCGCGATGGCGGGCAGGGAACGCCGCGACGCCCTTGTGCTGTGTGCCACGGTGGCTGTGCTGCCGCCGTTGATCCTCTGGGCGGCGTCCCACGGGGACATCTCCTACTTCCGTTACCAGTACGCCATGTTCACCGTCCCGGCCTGGGCGGTACTGGCGGGGGCGGGACTGGCCGCGGTGACGCGGTCCTGGAGGACGGCCGGCGCGGCTCTGACCGTACTCGCGCTGCTCGTACTGCCCGACCAGCGCAGGGTGCGAGGGGAGTTCCAGCACGACGTGCCGCACAACGCGGACTACGCGGGAGCCGCCCGGACGATCGAGAAGTACTACCGCTCGGGTGACGGAGTGGTCTACGTCAGGGGTGCTCCATGGATGCTCGACCAGGGAGTCCGCTACTACCTCCCGGCCGACGTGAAGCCACGGGAGGTGTTCCTCGACCGAACGGCGGCCGAGAACAACGAACTGGCTCCGGTCTATTGCAAGAGGTCGGTCAAATGCCTCAAGGGCGAGAGCCGGATCTGGGTGGTTGTCCCGGGCAACGCTTCCGATCCCCTCGACACCGTCCCCCTGAGCCAGCAGATGGCGCTGCGTGCGGCATACACCACCTTCGGTACGGACCGCCTCAGCGGTCTGACCGTCACCCTCCTTCAGCGCAAGAAGTCGTAGACCCGATCTTTGGATGGGACCAGTGAAAAAAACGGTCTGCCTCAACATGATCGTCAAGGACGAGGCGCACGTGATCCGACGCTGCCTCGAATCCGTTCGCCCGTTGATCGACACCTGGGTCATCGTCGACACAGGCTCGACAGACGGAACTCAGGACGTCATTCGCGACACCTTCGCCGATGTGCCGGGCACCCTTTACGAACGCCCCTGGAAGGGGTTCGACAAGAGCCGGAGCGAGGCGATCGAACTCGCCCGCGGCAAGGCGGACTACCTGCTGTTCATCGACGCGGACGACGTGATGGAGGTGGAGCCCGGATTCCGTATGCCGAAGCTGACTCACGACGCCTACAGCGTCGCGCTGCACCACGGAACCATGATCCACTGGCGTCCCGCGCTCGTCTCGACCCGGCTGCCCTGGCGGTATGTCGGCGTGCTGCACGAGTACATCGAATGTGGAAAGCCGTACAGCCGGGGGACGTTCAAGGGCGCCAACATTCTCACCCTGAGCGGCGGCGCGCGCCTGAAGGAAGGCCAGCGGGCGAAGTACCTGCGTGACGTCGAGATCCTCACCCAGGGCCTGATCGACGAGCCCGACAACGCCCGCTACGTCTTCTACCTCGCGCAGAGCTGGCGCGATGCCGGTGAACCGGAGAAGGCGATCGCCGTCTACGAGCGCAGGGCGGCCATGGGCGGCTGGCCCCAGGAGGTCTTCTGCGCCCACCTCAACGCCGCCCGGCTCGCCGCGAGCGTCGACCGGCCGGCGTCCGAGGTGATCGACCGCTATCTGCGCGCGCACGAGAGCCGCCCGTCGCGCGCCGAGGCCCTCGGCAACCTGGCGCGCTACTGCCGAGTCAAAGGTCAACGCTGGCCGCTCGCCCATCTCTTCGCGAAGCAGGCGGCGCGGATCCCGTTCCCGACCGACATTCTGTTCGTCGACCGTGACTGGTACACATGGCGCGCACTCGACGAACTCGCCATTTCCGCCTACTGGGTGGGGGAGTACGAGGAGTCGAAGCAGTGCTGTGAACGGCTCCTCGAAGGCGGCAAGTTGCCCGAGGAACAGCGCGAGCGCGTGACCCGCAACCTGAAATTCGCGTTGGGCAAGCTGGGTTCGAAAGAACTTGTGAGTGTCTGACAGGGCGGGGCGTGATGCGCCCGCCGAACCGCGAGGTGTACGGCGAGTGCGCCGAAGAAACCGAGGCACCACCCCGGCCGGCTCGACGCGGACAAGTGGCACCCGGTCCGCAGCCTCCCCGGACGGGGGCACGTCCCGCGCCGAAGGTCGCGGGGGTGGACCGGGGCCGTCAGGGGGCGCCGACCAGGTGCTTGTCCTCGAGCGCGGCGGTGTGCGCGTCCATCCGCTCGGCGGAGAGGATCGCGGCGGCGGTGTCCGCGCGCGACGCGGCGACGACGAGGGCGCGGCCGGCGAGGGCGAGAGCGCGCCGGTGCAGGTCTGCCGGGTCGGCGCCGCTGAGGCCCGCGTGGCGGGCCGGCGGCGCGCCACGGAGCCTCGAGACCTGCTCGGCGATGGCGTCCGCCGCCCGGTCGAGGCCCAGTTCGTCGGTCACGGCCAGGAGCGCGGCGAGGTGACCGGCCAACTGGATGTCCAGCTCCTCCTCGCGGCTGCGGTGGGGGTACTGCGCCTCGTCGGCCATCGAGTGGACCGACTTGGTGCGGATCGGCTCGTACATGGGGATGGCCTCCTGCTCACAGTCAGGAGACCATCCTACATTGGATCGAGTCTAAAGTTGAGTGGCTTCGGGAGTCCCGTGGGCGGCGCCCTACGGCTGTCCGTATCCGTCCAGGAAGGTGCCGATCCGGGTCACTGCGTCCGCCAGGTCCTTCGCCGTCGGCAGGGTCACGATCCGGAAGTGGTCCGGCTCCGGCCAGTTGAAGCCCGTGCCGTGGACGACCATGATCTTCTCGGCGCGCAGCAGGTCCAG
Organism: Streptomyces sp. OZ13; assembly: GCF_052068155.1. Lineage (NCBI taxonomy): Bacteria > Bacillati > Actinomycetota > Actinomycetes > Kitasatosporales > Streptomycetaceae > Streptomyces > Streptomyces sp. OZ13. Next base: position 267,489 of record NZ_JBQHCZ010000005.1, read on the forward strand.
CACCATCTGCCGGTCGTCCTTGATCTTGTAGACCTTCGGGTCGAGCCGCGGGAACAGATAGAGCGCCCCCTTCGGCTTCACACAGGTCACCCCGGGGATCTGCGTCAGCAGGTCGTACGCGACGTCCCGCTGCTCCAGGATCCGGCCGCCCGGCAGCACGAGCTCCTCGATCGACTGCCTCCCGCCGAGCGCCGTGGCCACCGCGTGCTGCGAGGGCATGTTGGCGCACAGCCGCATGTTGGCGAGGATCGTCAGCCCCTCGATGTACGAGGACGCGTGCGCCTTGGGACCGCAGACCGCCATCCAGCCGGCACGGTAACCGGCCACCCGGTAGTTCTTGGACAGCCCGTTGAAGGTGAGGACCATCAGGTCCGGGGCGAGCGCGGCGGTGGGGGTGTGGGTCGCGCCGTCGTACAGGATCCGGTCGTAGATCTCGTCGGAGCACACGACCAGGTTGTGGCGCCGGGCGATCTCGGTGAGGCTGCGCAGCATCTCGTCGTCGTAGACGGCGCCCGTCGGGTTGTTCGGGTTGATGATCACGATCGCCTTGGTGCGGTCGGTGATCTTGCGCTCGATGTCGGCGAGGTCGGGCATCCAGTCGGACTGCTCGTCGCACCGGTAGTGCACGGCCGTGCCGCCGGACAGCGACACCGACGCCGTCCACAGCGGATAGTCGGGCGCCGGTACGAGTACCTCGTCGCCGTCGTCGAGCAGCGCCTGCATCGACATCTGGATCAGCTCGGAGACGCCGTTGCCCAGATAGATGTCCTCGACGCCGAGCTCGATGCCCTTGGTCTGGTAGTGCTGCATCACCGCCCGCCGTGCGGACAGCAGCCCCTTCGCGTCGCCGTAACCATGGGCGGTGCTGAGGTTGCGGAGGATGTCCTCGAGGATCTCCGGCGGGCACTCGAACCCGAAGGCGGCCGGGTTGCCCGTGTTCAGCTTGAGGATGCGATGACCTGCTGCCTCGAGCCGCATCGCCTCCTCGAGGACCGGGCCCCGGATTTCGTAACAGACGTTCGCGAGCTTCGTGGACTGGATCACCTGCATGTCTGTGAGCTTACGGGCGCATAACGCTGATCGCTCCGTGTTTTGGGCCACCGGGAGCACGGCGTGAATGTCTGCTTTGTTGCTCACCGGGTGGCACGGTCGCGGCCCCTTCGAAACCGGGGCGAGGAAGGCCGGACGCCTGTGAAACCGGCGGTCGGTCGCATGGGTGTTGCCCTCGTCACCTTCCGGTAAGGTGGCTCGCCCGAGCAGTGCTTCCGGCGATCCGGCAGCGGTGCCACGACCGAGGAGGTGAGACCCATTCCCGCAGCAGCAGGCTGGGCGCTCTCTCCCACAGCCGTACGGTCCACCGGGCACAGGTGACCGCGAGGGCGCCCCCGTCGGTGCCCCCGAAAGGCTTTCATGTCGGTCTTCGAGCTGTACCCGTCCCCTTCCTCCGTCTCCTCCGTCGTCTCCGCGCTCCGCTCCGCGGGCTGCGTGTTCGCCGAGGACGAGGCGGATCTGTTGATCGCCGCCGCCCGCGACCACCGCGAACTCGCCGCCATGGTCGAGCGGCGCGTCCTCGGTCTCCCTCTGGAGCACGTGCTCGGCTGGGCCGAGTTCCGCGGCGTGCGCGTGGCCGTCGACCCCGGTGTCTTCGTGCCCCGTCGCCGCAGTGAGTTCCTCGTCGGCCGGGCGGTCGTCCTGGCCCCGCCCCGCCCCGTCGTCGTCGACCTGTGCTGCGGCTCCGGAGCGCTGGGCGCGGCGGTGCTGCGCGCCGTCGGCGCCGGTGAACTGCACGCCGCCGACATCGAGCCCGCCGCCGTGCGGTGCGCCCGGCGCAACGTCGAACCCGTCGGCGGCCGGGTCCATCAGGGGGACCTCTACGATCCGTTGCCGCCCGCGCTGGCCGGCCGGGTCGACGTGCTCATCGCCAACGCCCCGTACGTACCCACCGGCGAGATCGGGCTGCTGCCGCCGGAGGCCCGTGACTTCGAGCCCCTGGTGGCTCTCGACGGCGGCGCCGACGGGCTCGACATCCAGCGGCGGGTGACCGCGGGGGCCGGCCGGTGGCTGGCGCCCGGCGGGTCCCTGCTCATCGAGACCAGCGAGCGGCAGGCGCCCGAGACCGTGGCCGCTTTCACCCGCCACGGACTCGAGGCGCAGGTGGCCGTCTGCGAGGACCTGGACGCCACCGTCGTCATCGGGACGCGGGCCCGTCACGGCGCCGGCGTGGAGGGCGCCCGGGCCGATTGACCCGGCGGCGGACATGGCAGGGCCCCGGGGCGATGGCGCACCCGGGGCCCTGCCGGCCGGCGCCGTCGGCGCCGGCCCGAAGTGTCAGACGTTGGCGCAGCCGGTGCCCCCGGCCGGGTTCAGCAGGCCGATCACACTGATCGCGTTGCCGCAGGCGTTGACCGGGACGTGGACCGGGACCTGGATGACGTTCCCGGAGAGCAGGCCCGGCGAGCCGGCGGCGAGGCCGTCGGAACCCGAGTCGGCCATGGCGGGCGCCGCGCTGCCCAGGGCCATGATGATGCCCGCGACGACTGCTGCAGCCTTCATGTGCTTCATTTCGATCCTCTCAGCAGTGACACCATGCGTAGCCACGACCTTCGCGCCACGCTGCCGGATTCTGTGCAGGCGTGCGTCACCGCAGAACTAGTAACGATTCGTTTCCCGCTCGGAACCCACCCCGAGGCCGGTGAATGGAAAAGTCACTCGTATGCCTCATGATTCATTCTTCGAACCGTGTTCCGGATTTCGCTCCCGAAATTCCGTGACGCCGCTGCTCATTTGTTCCGGGCAAGGCTGCGCCCCCGGGCGCGCTGCGCGCTCGGGGGCGTACCGGGGAAGGTGCGACTAGTCGACGGCCGAGCCGTTGCCCGACAGGACCGGGATGTCGCTGAGGATGTGCGACAGCGGCTCGTCACCCTTGGCCTGGGTGGAGTTCTCGACGCACTGCTGGTTCTGCGGGGCCGACAGGATCGGCACGTCCTGGACGGCAACCGGGATGAGGCCGATGAGGGACCCCACGTTGGCCTTGGCCGGCAGGCCGATGCAGGGCTTGTTGAGCGAGCCCTGGATGAGGCTCATCTGCGGGCTCATGTCGCCGTGGGTGGCGGAGTTGCCGTACTCCTGAGAGGCGAAGTTGCCGCTCGCCGAGTTGGTGCCCCCGTCGTTGCCGAGAGCCAGAGCCTGCGGGGCCATCATTGCGCCGGCACCCGCCATGGAAGCCGTGACCATGGCCGTCGTCAGAATCTTCTTGATCACTTACTTGTCCCTTTTCGCTATGAACGCTCGAACGAGGAGCAGACTGATCAACTGCATCTGCGCCGTTTGGTTCCGGGCATTCACCCGAATGCCGCAATGTGGATCGGGACTGGTGCACAATTGGCGACCCTGCAAGCTATCCGATCGGTGAATTCAATATGACAATTTTGGCGACCGGGCCCGTGTCCGCCGAGGAGAAGGGACGGCGGCGGGCCGTCAAGGAGGGCGTCGGAGGCAGCCGGGCCCTCGCCAGGCTGCTCGTGATCACGGGCGCGGCGGGGCTGCTGGCGGCGTGGGTCATCATGACCGACAAGATCAAGCTCGCCGAGGACCCGGGCTTCACACCCGGCTGCAGTCTCAACCCGGTGGTTTCCTGCGGCAGCGTCATGGAGAGCGACCAGGCGACCGTCTTCGGCTTCCCCAACCCCATGCTGGGCCTGGCGACGTACTCCGTGGTGATCGGCATCGGCATGGCGCTGCTGGCAGGCGCACGCTTCGGCCGGGCCTACTGGCTGGGCCTGAACGCCGGTTGCGGCTTCGGCGTCGGCTTCTGCACCTGGCTGCAGTACCAGTCGCTGTACGAGATCAACGCGCTGTGCCTGTGGTGCTCCCTCGCCTGGGTCGCCACGATCTTCATGTTCTGGGCCGTGACCGCGCACAACGTCCGCCACCGGCTGCTGCCCGCGCCCGCCTGGCTGCGCGGCTTCCTCGACGAGTTCGGGTGGGTGCCGCCGGTCCTGCACACCGGTGTGGTCGGCATGCTGATCCTGACCCGCTGGTGGGACTTCTGGACCTCCTGAGGCGGTGCGTGACGACGAAGGACCCCGGCGGCCCGCGGCCGCCGGGGTCCTTCGTCGTGCGGTGCGACTAGTCGACGGCCGAGCCGCTGCCCGACAGGACCGGGATGTCGTTGAGGAGGTGCGAGAGGGGCTCGTCACCCTTGGCCTGGGTGGAGTTCTCGACGCACTGCTGGTTCTGCGGGGCCGACAGGATCGGCACGTCCTGGACGGCGACCGGGATGGCGCCGACGAGGGAGCCGACGTTCGCCTTGAGCGGCAGGCCGACGCAGGGCTTGTTGAGGGAGCCCTGGACCAGGCTGAGCTGCGGGCTCATCTTGCCGTACGTGGCGGAGTTGCCGTAGCTCTGGGTGGCGCCGTTGCCGCTCAGCGAGTTGGTCCCGCCGTCGTTGCCGAGGGCCATCGCCTGCGGCGCCATGGATGCGCCGGCGGCCGCCACGGAGAGCGCCAGCGCTGCCGTAGCCGTAACCTTCTTCAGCATTTTCTGTCCTTCTGTTGCTTGGGTGCCCGCCGATGGAGCGCCCTGGACAACCGGGAGCGGCTGCGTTTGGTTCTTGCGATTCACTCCAACGGCCCTGTCCGCGAGACGGTGTTCCGCAGGTGACAGGCGAGGGCGGCCCCGCCGCGCGTCGTCGGCGGGGCCGCCCCCGTGGCTGCGGAACCGTCCTGCCCGGTCAGCCGCCCAGGGAGACGCCGCCCAGCATGGGCGTGAGCGAGCCGGCGGTCTTCAGCACCTGCCCCGGGGCGTCGCCCTTGACGTTGTTGAGCTCGCTCGCCCTGCCCGCGACCTCGTTCACCGTGGGGCCCGCCTCGACCGTCTCCATGTCCGGGAGCGAGGACACCACCTCGGCGACGCCGCCGTTGAGGCTCATGGGCGGCATGCCCGCCGAACCGGCGGCGAAGGCGGGAGAGGCCGCCCCCAGCGCCGCCACGGAACCGGCAATGATCGCGGCAGCCTTCGAGTACTTCATCTTTTCGAATCCCTTTCCCCGGCGGGTTCTCCGCCGTCGACAGGGGTAACGAGCCGTGGACGTACGGGAAACCCCGCATCCCGGCCTTTCTCCGGCGTCCGGCGCGACGGGTCCCCGCTCGCAGGCAGTTTCGCTCAACGACCGAACGGAGAAAGGGTTTTGCCGGATCACTCGATGTAATGGCTCCGTTCGCACCGGCCCAACGCTGCCGTCATGTGTGACAGGGCCGTATGCAAGGCGAATGAGATGGCAGCCAAATGGCCGTACATGCGCGTCCAGCGTGATTTCCAACTAGCTTTCTGACAAAGTGCACTCCTGTTTTGTCGACTTGATCGAAAATGGAGAGCCACCCATGCCGGAGTCGCCGGGCTTCGCCGCACGAGGCGTCCTGGGAGCACTGCTCTGCACGGCGTTCTCGGCCGCTCCGCTCACGGCCGCGGCGGCCCCGGCCCCCACGCCGCCGGAAGCATCCGGCATCCCCTTCACGCAGCGCTACCACGCGGTGCACCACGGCGGGATCGTCCGCGCCGCCAACTCCGCCATCACCTGCCGTAGCGCCGACAGCCGCTCGGCAGCGCCCTGTTCGTCCCTTCAGCGAGGCGCGCAGGGCGCCAACGGCGACTACGACATGTTCTACGTCGACCTCGACGACGACCCCAACACGTACAACTCGAGCCGGGCACGCCTCGCCCTGCCGGCGGACTCCCGCGTGCGTTACGCCCGCCTGTACTGGGGCGGGAACCTCCGCGTCGGAGAGCAGAAACCCCCGAAGGACAACGGCCGTGTCCTGATCGCCGAACCGGGCGGTGAGTACAAGGAGGTGCTGGCCGACACCCAGATCGCACACCGCGACGCGGACGGCAGCGACGCCTACCACGCGTCCGCCGACATCACGCCCCTGGTGCGCAGCGGCGGCACCGGCTACTGGACCGTCGCCCAGATCAACGTGGCGATGGGCCACTCCGAGGCAGGCGCCTGGGGCGGCTGGACCATGGTCGTGGCCTACGAGAAGGACACCGAACCCCTGCGCGAACTCGTCCTGTGGGACGGCTTCGAAAGCGTCCGCCCCGGGCGCGGGCAGCACTCCGTGACACTCGCCGGCCTGCGGATCGGGCCAAGATCAGTGGGACGTGCCGGGCTCGTCGCCTACGACGGCGACCGCGGCGCGCGCGGCGACTCGGTGAGCGTGCGGGCCGGCGACGGGAGACCGCTTCTGATCGACGACCTCGCCAATCCGGCCGACGACGGCATGAATTCGACCATTGCCGACTTCGGCACCACGGTGAAGGGACGGCAGCCCGCCCACGTCAACACGCTCGGATACGACTCGGACGTGTTCGACATCCGGCCCGCCCTGACGAACGGCGCCCATTCGCTGACGTTCCGCTTCGGCGCCGAAGCCAACGGGCATTTCCTCGGCGCTCTCTTCGTGCAGGCCGACGCGCGCCGCTGATTCACGCACCCACAGTCCACCGCGTTCGAAGAAGGCCGTACGTGCTGCAAAGAAACTGGACTGAGAAAAGCCGAATGACGGTGTTCCACCTGGTTCAGCCGGTGGAGGGGGGAGTCGCGCGGGTCGTCACCGACCTGGTCAGGGCACAGGTCCGCGAGGGCATCCGGACCGTCGTCGCCTGCCCTCCGCAGGGGCGGCTTCCTCACCTGGCGGCACAGGCCGGTGCACAGGTGCATCCATGGCCGGCCGGGCGGGAGCCGGGTCCGCGGCTCGCGAGCGAAGTGCGTGCCGTCACCCGGCTTATCCGGGCCGGCGCACCCCACATCGTGCACGCGCACAGTGCCAAGGCCGGGCTCGCCGGGCGGCTCGCCGTACGCGGCCGGGTACCGACGGTCTTCCAGCCGCACGCCTGGTCGTTCGACGCCGTCCGGGGGCGCAGTGCCGAACTCGCCCTTACCTGGGAGCGCCACGGCTCGCGCTGGAGCACCCGCACCCTCTGTGTCAGCGAGGGCGAGCGCCGCGCGGGGGAAGAAGCGGGCATCCGTGCCCGCTGGTCCGTGATCCCCAACGGCATCGACCTGACGTACTTCACCCCTCGCGGCAGCCGCGGCCGCGAGGAGGCCCGCGCCCTTCTGCCGGAGCTGGACGGTATGCCCGCGCGGACGCCCCTTGTCGTCTGCGTGGGCCGGCTGTGCCGGCAGAAGGGACAGGACGTGCTGCTGCGGGCCTGGGGCGAGGTGGCCGGGGCGGTCCCCGGCTCCCGGCTCGTACTGGTGGGCGACGGGCCGGACCGGGAGGCGCTGCGGCAGGGCGCACCGCCGGGAGTGCTCTTCGCCGGTGACCGCGCCGACACCCGGCCGTGGCTGCACGCCGCGGACGTGGCCGTACTGCCCTCGCGCTGGGAGGGCATGGCGCTCGCCCCGCTGGAGGCGATGGCCTGCGGGCTGCCCGTCGTGGTCACTGACGTCAGCGGCGCGAGGGAGAGCCTGCCGCCCGGTCAGGAGCCGTACGCGCTGGTCCCGCCGGAGGACCCGCCCGCGCTCGCCGCGACGCTGGTCCGGCTGCTGACGGATCCCGCGCTCCGTCACGACCTGGGCCGCCGGGCCGAGGAGCACACACGGGCCACGTCCGACGTGCGCGGGACGGCAGCGGCCGTCCTGCGCCTGTACCAGGAACTACTGAGCCCGCACCGACCCTTGACGAGGGAGCGCAGCGAACGATGACGACGGAGAGTGCCCCCGCTCCCCACAGCGCCCCGGCGACGGCCGCCCGCCGCCCGGCGCTCTCGGTCCACGCGCCACGCCGCACGGCGGAACGCCGTCCACCCGTCCGTCCGCACCGCCTCTCCGCCCGCCGTGAACGTCCGACCGCGCTGCTCCTGGCCGACGCCACCGCCGCCGTCGTCACCCTGGCCCTCGCACCGGCCCTGCTGTGGCCCACGGCTCCCTGGCCGGCCGCGTCGGCGGTGCCGCTCGTGCTCCTCCAGGGCGTGCTGCACACCTGGCGCGGCCTCTACCGGCACAGGCTGTCGCCGTCCGCGCTCGCCGAACTGCCCACGCTCCTCGGGCTCGCGATGCTCCAGTGGTACGCCCTCGCCGCCACCTTCGTCGCCCAGGGCCCCCACTACGGCGTCGTCCCGGCCGCACCGGCCCTCGCCGCCTGCGGCCAGACGCTGCTCGCCTGCGCCGGCAGGGCGGCCGTCCACCACGCGCGCCGGCGGTCGGCCGCGCGCAGGCCGCGGTCCGCGCTCGTCGTCGGCCGCGGGCCGGTCGCCCAGCAGGTCACCGCGGCGCTGTACGGGCACCCCGAATACGGGATGCGGCCCGTCGGGCAGGTCGACACCGGCGGGCCGGCCGGGCCGGGCCTGCCGGCCCTGCCCGTCCTGGTCGGACCGGAGGACGTCAGCCGCGCGGTCATCCAGAACGCCGTCGGGCACGCCGTCTTCACCCGGCCGCCGGGGACCGGTGCGGAGAGCGCCGCGCTGCTCCGCCTGTTCGCCCGGCACGGCTGCCGTGTGTGGCTGGTCGACGGCACGCCCGCGGAGCCCGGCACGCCTCGGCGGGCATCCGGCGGTGACCACCTGTGGGGATTTCCCGTCAGACCGCTGGACGGGACGCGCCGGCCGTTCGCCCTCGTGGGCAAGCGGGTCATGGACGTGTGCCTCGCCGCTGTCGCCCTCGTCGCGGCGGCGCCCGTACTGGCCCTCTGCGCCCTCGCCGTCCGTCTCTTCGACGGGCCCGGAATCATCTTCCGGCAGGAGCGGATCGGGCTGGACGGACGGCCGTTCGTGCTGCTGAAGTTCCGCACCATCCCGCCCGTCGACGAGCACGAGTCGGCCACGCGCTGGAGCGTGGCCTCCGACCGGCGGATGAGCGTCACCGGCAGCCTGTTGCGCCGCACCTCCCTCGACGAACTGCCGCAGCTGTGGAACGTGCTGCGGGGCGACATGAGCCTCGTCGGCCCCCGGCCGGAACGCCCCTACTTCGTCGCCAAGTTCAGCCATGTCCATCCCGGCTACCAGGCACGCCACCGGATGCCCGCCGGCATCACCGGGCTCGCGCAGATCCACGGCCTGCGCGGCGACACGTCCATCGAGGAACGCGCCCGCTTCGACAACCACTACATCGACACCTGGTCGCTGTGGCAGGACGTCTGCATCCTGGCCCGCACCGCCGCCTCCGTGCTGAGGCTGGGAGGCAGCTGAGATGACAGCCGTCACCTGGACCGCCGTGCGGCACAGGCGCACACCGCGCTTCCTCCGACTGCTGCCCCTGGTCGTGACCGTGCTGCTGCCGGCCGCGCCGCTTCCTTCGGTCGGCGGCGGGGCGGGCACGGTGGGCCCGGCGGACATCGCCTCGGGGGTCCTGGTCGTGTGGTGCGCGGCGCAGGTCGTGCACCGCCGCTCCCGGTCCCTGACGCCCGTCGCCGCCGTCGTGTTCGGCCTGCCCGTCGTCGGCTTCGCGGTCGCCACCGTCACCGCCGCCCAACCGCAGGCCGCGCTGCCCGGGTTCGTGCGCTACCTCCAGGTCTTCGTCCTCGTGCCGCTGGCCGTCGTGCTGCTCGTGCGGGACGCGCGGGACTTCCGAGTCGTCGCCGGCGCCCTCGTCGTCCTGGCGCTCGCCCAGGGCGCCGTGGGCACCTACCAGTTCGCCACCGGCACCGGCGCCTCGTACATGGGGGAGGACATCCGGGCCGTTGGCACCTTCGGGCCGACGGACGTCATGGGGATGGCGACGGTCGTGTCGTACGGGCTGCTCGCGGCGCTCGCCCTCGCCCTGCGCCCCCCGGCCGACGCGCCCGCCTGGCTGAGGCCGTCCGCGTTCACGGCCGCGGCCGTGCTCGTCGTGCCGCTCGCCCTGTCGTTCAGCAGGGGCGCGTGGATCGCCACGGCGCTCGCCGCCTTCGCCGTGGTCGCGCTGTGCGGGCTGCGGCAGGCGGTGCGGGTCCTCTCGGCGGTGGCCGCGCTCGCCGTCGTACTCGTCGGGGGCCTCGGCATCGGCTCCCAGATGATCTCCGAGCGCGTCAGCAGCATCACCCGCGTCACCGACGCGCCGGACCGGTCGGTCGGCGACCGGTACGCGATGTGGGCGGCAGCGGCCGGGATGTGGCGCGAGGAGCCGGCGGCGGGGGTCGGGATGAAGGGCTTCCCGGCACACCGCGACGGTCATTCCTCGATCGGCCTGTCCGCCGGCAGCGACATCGCCGGTGCGGGCAGGGAGTTCGAGAAGCAGCCGCTGCTGTCGCCGCACAACATGTACCTGCTCGTCCTCGGCGAACAGGGCCTGATCGGGCTGACCGCGTTCGCCGGCAGCCTCGCCGCCGTCCTCGTCCTCGGCCTGCGCCGGCTCGCCGGCGGACCGCACGGGCGAGCCGCGGACTGCGGGCTGGCGGCGGTGGGCCTGATGCTCTGGCAGACCGTCGACTTCCTCTACGCGGACATCGGCGGCCCGTCGACGGCCCTCACGGGTGTGCTGCTGGGCCTGGCGGCCTGGTGGGCACTCGGGGGAACGAGGCGCGCGTGACCGACGAACCAGGCCCGGCCCCCGGCCGTCGCCCGCCCGGAGGGGCGTCCCTGGCACCTGGCCGCCACGCGGCACCGCCGGCGGACGACGCCGCCGGGGCCGCGCGGGCCCTTGCCCCGGAACGGGCGACCCGGGCCTCGATCGCCGACGGCGCCGCAGACGACCGGCCGTCCCACGAAGGCCCCGAGCAGCGGCCCGCGGTGGCCGTCGGCGGGAAGCCGCGCGGGGCGTCGGCGCGGCGGGGCCACGGCGCCGCGACCGGGGCGTTCCCCCGGGCCGCCGCCCCGGCGCGGGGGCGGCACGCCCGCAGGGGCGGGCGAGCGGGCGGCGCGGGGCGCGGCACACCGCCCGTGCTCGGGCGGTTCCTCGTCCGGGCGGCCGCGGTCACCGCCGGGCTCACCGCGGCGGGGTCCGTGCTCGGGCTGGTGCGGGACCAGACCATCGCGCACTTCTTCGGGGCCGGCGTGGAGAGCGACGCGTTCCTCATCGCCTGGACCGTCCCCGAGATGGCCTCCACACTCCTCATCGAGGACGCGATGGCCCTGCTGCTGGTGCCCGCGTTCAGCCATGCCCTCGCCCGGCGGACCGCCGGGGACCGGAGTGCCGATCCCGTGGGGGAACTGGTCTCCGCCACCTTCCCACGGCTGTTCGCCCTGCTGACCTGTGCCGCCGGCCTGCTGCTGATCGGCGCGCCGCTCGTCGTACGGGTGCTCGCGCCCGGCTTCGGCGACCCCGCACTCGCCGTGGACTGCACCCGGATGACCGCGCTGACCGTGCTCACCTTCGGCGTCACCGGATACTTCAGCGCCGCCCTGCGCGCCCACGGCAGCTTCCTCCGCCCGGCGAGCGTCTACGTCGCCTACAACGCCGGCATCATCGCCACGACACTCGCCCTGCACTCCGTGTGGGGCGTACGCGCCGCCGCGGCCGGTGTCGCCGTCGGCGGCCTGCTCATGGTGGCCGTGCAACTGCCCGCCTTCGCCCGCCGTGTGACGCTGCGGCCGCTGGTGCGCCGCGCCCGGTCCAGGGCGCCCCTCCTCGGCGCCGCCGTCCTCGCCCCCGTCGTCCTCTTCGCCGTCAGCCGCCAGTCCCAGGTCCTCGTCGAACGCTTCCTCGCCGCGCCGCTCCCCGCCGGGGCGATCTCCCATCTCAACTACGCGCAGAAGGTCGCCCAGATGCCGATGGTGCTGTCGCTGATGGTGTGCACGGTGACCTTCCCCGTCGTCGCCAAGGCCATGGCGGAGGGCGACCGCGACCGGGCCCGCCGCCGCGTCGAACAGGACCTCGCCATGGCCGGCGCGACGGTGCTGCTCGGCACGGCGATGGTCGTCGGATACGCGCCCCAGATCATCGAAGTGCTCTTCCAGCGCGGCGCGTTCGACGCACGGGACACCGAGGCCACCGCCACCGTCATGCGGGTGTACGCCGCCGGTCTCCTCGGCCACTGCCTCGTCGGCGCGCTCGGCCGGCCGTTCTTCTCCTCCGGCCGGCCCACCTGGTTCCCGGCCGCCGCGATGGCGGCGGGGCTCGCCGTCACCGTCGCCGCCGGTGCCGTCACCGTCGGCACGTTCGGTGTGCACGGCATCGCGGCCGCCAACGCCGCCGGCATCAGCACCACCGCGCTGCTGCTGCTGTGCGGCCTCGGGTCCCGGGGGGTCGCCATCCAGGTGCGCTCCGTCGGCGGCCGCATCGGACGGCTCACGGTGGCCGCGGCCGCCGCCACGGCGGCCGGACTCCTCGCCGCGCCGCTGACCGGCGGGCCGCTGCGGAGCCTCGCCGCCGGCTGCCTGCTGCTGCCCGCCGTCTTCCTGCTCACCGCCCGCGCCCTGCGCGCCCCCGAAGCCGTACACCTGCTGGGACTCGCACGACGGAGGCTGCTTCATGACCACTGACACCGCGGCGCCACCCGCCGCCCCGGCCCTCGCCCGGCCGTGGATCCTGATGTACCACGCCGTGGGCGACCCCACCACCGACCCGTACGGCATCGCCGTCGCGCCCGACCGCCTCGAACTCCACCTCCGCTGGCTGCGCGCCCGCGGCCTGCGCGGGGTCGGCGTGGCCGACCTGCTGCGCGCCCACAGCGCGGGCGACGCCGCCGGTCTCGTCGGCCTCACCTTCGACGACGGTTACGCCGACTTCGTCGGGACGGCGCTGCCGCTCCTGGCCAGGTACGACTGCGCGGCCACCGTGTTCGTACTGCCCGGCAGGCTCGGCGGTACCAACGAGTGGGACCCCGAGGGTCCGCGCAGGGCGCTGCTCACCGGCCCGCAGATCAGGGCCGCCGCGGACGCGGGCACCGAGATCGCCTCGCACGGTCTGTTCCACCGCCGCCTGGCGGGCTGCCCGGACGACGTACTCGCCGAGGAGACCGCCCGCAGCCGCGAACTGCTCCACCGACTCACCGGCACGGCCCCGGCCGGGTTCTGCTACCCGTACGGCACCTTCGACGAGCGCGCCGCCGACGCCGTGCGCCGGGCGGGCTACACGTACGCCTGCGCCATCACCCCCGGCGCGGCGGCCGGCCCGTACGCCCTGCCCCGCACGCACATCAGCCAGGCCGACCGCGGCACCCGGCTGTGGGTGAAGCGGCTGCGGCACCGGGCACGCCGCAGTCCGGTGCTCGGCCCGGTGCGCTTCGGCGGTGCAGGGTGAGGGTCCTGCACATCATCACCGGCCTCGGCGTCGGCGGCGCGGAACAGCAACTGCGGCTGCTGCTGCGCCATCTCCCCGCCGAGTGCGACGTCGTGACCCTGACCAATCCCGGCCCGGTCGCCGCCGGGCTGCGCGCGGACGGGGTGCCGGTCACCCACCTCGGCATGGGCGGCAACACGGATCTCACGGCCCTGCCGCGGCTCGCCCGGTTCGTCCGGCGCGGCCGTTACGACCTCGTGCACACGCACCTGTACCGGGCCTGCGTCTACGGGCGGATCGCCGCCCGGCTGGCCGGGGTGCGGGCCGCCGTCGCCACCGAACACTCCCTGGGCGGGCGGGAGATCGAGGGCCGGCCGCTCACCCCGGGCACCCGCGCGCTGTACCTGACCACCGAACGCCTCGGCGCCGCCACCGTCGCCGTCTCCCCGACCGTGGCCGGCCGGCTCCGCGACTGGGGCGTCCCCGGCCCCCGCATCCACGTCGTGCCGAACGGCATCGACGCGGCCCGGTTCCGTTTCGACGCCTCCCGTCGGCGCGCCGCCCGGGGGCGGCTCGGCGTCCCCGCCGATGCCTGCGTGGTCGGCGGCGTGGGCCGGCTCGTTCCCGGCAAATGCTTCGACGTCCTGATCGAGGCGGTCGCCGCGCTGCCCGGCGTCCGGCTGCTGCTCGCCGGCGACGGTCCGGAGCGGGACGCGCTGCACTCCCTCGCCGTACGGCTCGGTGCGGGCGACCGGATCCGACTGGTCGGCGAGTGCGACGCCGACGGTGTCGCCGCGCTGCTGTCCGCCGTGGACCTGTTCGTGTCGGTCTCCCGTGAAGAGGCGTTCGGGCTCGCCGTGGTCGAGGCCCTCGCCGCCGGGCTGCCGGTCCTGCACAGCACCTGCCCCGCCGTCGACGACCTTCCGGCGGACGACGCACCGGGCGCCACCCGGCTGCGCGACGGCGGAGTCCGAGAGCTCGCGGAAGCGCTGCGCGCCCGGACGACCACAGGCCCCCGCCGGCTGCCGCCGCCCCGCGCGGTCGGCCGCTACGACATCGCGCGGGGCAGCCGCCTCCTGATGGACGTGTACGCGCACGCCCTGGACACCGCCCGGCCGGACCGCGACCGGCCGGAGCACTTCCATCCCGACCCGACCCGGAGAGCACTCCCATGACCGAGACGCACGAGCAGGAGCCCGCCGCCCGCGGCCGGTTCCGCCGCCTCGCGAAGATCAACCTGCCCGTCTGGTGGCCCCTGCCGGTCTGCGCCCTGCTCGGCACGGCCTGCGGTGCCTCCTACGGCCTGCTCAAAGCACCCGAGTACGCCTCCACCAGCTATGTCGTCGCCGTGGCCGCCAAGGGCTCCGACCCCGCCGCGGCGCTCGGCTTCGCCCAGGCCTACGGGCGGATCGCCACCAGCGACTCGACCCTCGCGTACGCGCGGGTCGCGGCCGGCGTGCCGGCGGGCGAACTGCGTGACCGGGTGGAGACGGAGACGTCGCCCGACTCGCCGATGATCGCGATCACCGGCACGTCCACCGATCCGGACCAGGCCGCCGACATCGCCAACGCCGTGGCCGACGCCGTCTTCGTGAGCAGCAATCAGGTGTCCAAGAACACCGGCGTCTCACTGACCCTCTTCTCGCAGGCCGTCTCCCCGGACGAGTCGGTCTCCCCGTCGCTGCCGGTCGCCGCCGCGGTCGGCGGCTGCGCGGGCGGTCTGATCGGCGGACTGGCGCTGCTCGTGGGACCGCGCCGCAGGGCTGCCGTCACCACCGCCGGGGTGCCCGCGCCCGCGCACCCCGCCGAACCGGCGGGCGAACGGGAGCTGGTGTGACCCCCGGCGGCGGGCGGCGCGTCTCCGTCACCCTCTGCCGCGATCCGGAGGCCTTCGCCGCACTGGAGCCGGAGTGGAACCGGCTGTACGACGACTGTGCCACCGCCACCCCCTTCCAGAGCCACGCCTGGCTCCACTCCTGGTGGCGGTCCTACGGCACGAGCGGCCGGCTGCGCGTCGTCCTCGCCCGCCGCGACGGCCGGCTGATCGGCGCCGCTCCGTTGACGCTGACGCACGCACCCATGCCGCTGCTCGTGCCGATGGGCGGCCGGATCTCCGACCACTGCGACGTACTCGTCGACGGCGGCGACGTCCGGACCGCGGTCGGGGCGTTGGAGCGGGGCCTGCACAGGGCGGCACGCCACGCGGTGATCGACCTGCGCGAGGTGCGTCCCGGCGCGGCGGCGGAGCGGCTCTACGAGAGCTGGAAGGGCGCCCGTGCCCGGCTCACCGACTCGGTCTGCATGGAGCTGCCGGCCGCCCCCGTCGAGGAGCTCGCCAAGCGGATGACGAGTCCCAGGGCGCAGCGTGTGCGCGCCAAACTGCGCAAGATCGACGCGTTGAAGATCGAGGCACACCCGGTGCCCGGGGCGGAGGTCGCGGAGGCGGTCGCGAACCTGCTGCGGCTGCACGAACTCCAGTGGCGCGGCCGCGGCGTCAACCCGGAGCATCTCAGGCCCCGGTTCGCCGCCCATCTGGTGCGCGCGACCCGGGCGATGGCCCGCCGCGGGGAGGCCGTCCTGACGGAGTTCCGGATGGAGGGCGAGGTCGTCGCGGCCGCGCTCACCCTGCGCTCGGGCAGCATGGCGGGCGGCTATCTGTACGGGGCGGACCCCGTGCTGCGGGACCGCAAGGCCGACGTGGCGACCATGCTGCTGCGCCACGACGCGCAGCAGGCGGCCGACGAGGGGCGGGGCGTGCTCAGCCTGCTGCGGGGGGCGGAGCCGTACAAGAACCACTGGCGGCCGGAGACCGTCACCAACCAGCGGCTGCTGCTCGCCCCGGCTTCTCTGGAGCCCCTGCTGCGGCTGCACGAGACACGCGCCCGGCTGCGCGACCGGGCCGCCGGGGCGGTGCGGACGCGGCTGCCCGCCGCGCGCGAGTGGCGCGACCGGCTCAACAGCCGGCGGGCGGCGGGCGCGAGGCGCTGACACGCCCCGGGCCGCCGTTCGTCCGTCCCGAGGACCGCGGTCCGCGGTGCGCCGGGGCGCGAACGCCCCGGCCGTACCGTCGGCCGGCTTCCGAGTCAGAAGCCCGGCTGCCCGAGCGGCCACGGGAACTCGACACAGAACTGCCGGCCTCCCACCCACTCGGCGATCCAGTCCCCGAGATCCATGGGGACGCACCAGTCGACGGGGTTCGTCACGACGTCGTCCGGCAGCGGCGACGGGAGCGGCACACCGGGGTCGGTGCCGTCCGGTGGTGAGGGCTGCGCCGGTGACGGTTCGGCGGGCGGCTCCAGCGGCCCGGGCTCCGAGGGATCGGGCCCGACGGGACCCGGTTCGACCGGGCCGGGCTCGACAGGCGCCGGCTCGACAGGGCCGGGTTCGGCGGGCGAGGGCTCCGCGGGACCGGGCTTCGCATACATCTTCGAGCGGAACACTTTCGAGGACTGCGGATTGTCTTCGCACTGCCACACCCCGTGCGGGCAGTAGTCTGTGATCGTCTGGTAGAGCGGCTTGTGACGGTCGATCCATTCGAGCATGCGGCGCATGTACTCGGGATTGTCGCCGTTCCGGAAAAGCCCCCACTCCGGATACGAGATCGCCTTTTTGTGCGCCGCGGCGAACTCGACCTGCTTCCGCAATCCGTACGGAGCATTCACCTGTTCGTCGAACGTCCCGCCCGGAGGCTGGTCGTACGAGTCCATCCCGATGATGTCGACCACGTCGTCACCGGGATAGCACTCGGTCCAGGGAATGGCGTCCTGACCGCGATTCGGGGCGAAGTCGAATCGGAACTCCTGCCCGGGGACGGAACGCATGGCCGTGACGATGCGGTTCCAGTACGCCTTCCATGCCTCGGGGTCCGGCGCGCAACGGTGCGTGTACGTCGTGCCGTTCATCTCCCAGCCGAGGACGATCACCGTGTCCGGGACACCTGCCTCGACCAACCGGGACGCGAGGGTGCGGAAGTGCTTGTCGAAGCTGCCCTGCGCCCCGGCGGTCAGCAGCGCCCTGACCGCGCCGTCCGGCAGCCGCGCCTCGCTGCGCTCCAGCATCGGGACGTTGAGCACGAACATCCGGTCCTCGGCGCCGCGCCGCCAGTCGGCCCACGGACGCAGGAACTCGGGCCGGCCCTCGATGTTGGCCCAGCGGTCGCCCGGGAGGTACGTGTGAGCGACCTTCAACTCCCGCCCGCCGAGCCACCGGGACAGTTCGGCCATGCGCTCGACACCGGGCGGACCGTAGTGGAGATAGGCCCCCACGGCCACCGGTGGCTTCTCCGGAGAATCAGGACCGTCGTTCGCTCGGGGGGCCGCACCCGCGGTCGATATTCCGGAAACAGCGCTGGAGACAAGGAGACCGGCGGTGACCGTTCCGATGCCCGTGCGGATGAGACGGCGCCTTTGTGGCATGAATTCCTCCTCTGTGGGGCCCGTTCCGGGATGCAACGACCGTAGGCAGAAAGTCGTACGAACGGGCTGCCCGAAGAGGAGTCGGTAGGCCATTAGCGAAGAGGCGCGCTCGCGTCAGGACCATCCAGGTGAAAGATATGACTCGAATGCCGATCATCGACACGGGAGTGCCCGCTCTCGTGCTCCGGCTCGACCGGAATCCCTTTCACCACGGCACCCTAGGAGCCGTCAGATCGCTGGGCCGCGCCGGTGTGGAGGTGCATGCCGTGGTCGAGTCGGCCCGCAGCCCGGTCGCCCGGTCTCGCTATCTGCACCGGGCCCATGTCAGACCTCCGGGCGAACTCCGCCCGGAGGACTTCGTCGGCCTGCTGCTCGACGTGTCCGACCGGATCGGCCGACCCGCCGTGCTCATCGCCATGGACGACCTCGGCGCCGTCAGCATCGCCGCCAACGCCCCCCTCCTCGCGCCGCGGTTCCTCTTCCCCGACCAGTCCGCCGACGCCACGGCGGCACTCGCCGACAAGGCCGAACTGGTACGGCTGTGCGAGCGGGCCGGGATCGCGCACCCGGAAACGGTCGTGCCGAAGACCGCCGCCGAGGCCGCCGCCGCGGTACGGCAGCTCGGGCTGCCGCTGGTCGCCAAGTGGAGCCGGCCGTGGCTGCTGGACCCGCGGACGGGCCTGCGCAGCACCAGCCTCGTCACCTCGCCCCGCGCGGTGCAGCGCCTGTTCGAGCGCACCGGACAGGCCGGCAGCAGGCTGGTGCTCCAGCGTCTGCTGCCCGAAGGGCCGTACTGCGACTGGTTCTTCCACGGCTACTTCTCCCGGCGGTCCGACCTGCTGCTCGGCGGCACCGGCCGCAAGGAGCTCGCCTGGCCGCCCGGGGCCGGGCTGACCGCGAAAGGCAGCTGGCAGCACAACGACGAGGTACGGGCGGCGGCCCTCAAACTGGTGGCGCACTCCGGGTACCGGGGGATCCTCGACCTCGACTTCCGGCGTGACCCGGCGGGCGGCGCCTACCGGCTCCTCGACGTCAACCCGCGGCCCGGCGCGCAGTTCCGGCTCTTCACCGACGAGGACGGGCTCGACGTCGTGCGGTCCCTCTACCTGGACCTCACGGGCAGCGAGGTGCCACGGGCCACCGGCCGGCCGGGGCGGGTCTTCGTGGCGGAGAACTACGCGCTGCTCTCCGCGGTCGCCGGTCGCCGGCACCCGGCCCCCGGACGGGCCGGCGCCGCGCACCGCGGGGTCGAGACCGCCTGGTTCGCCCGTGACGACCTGCTGCCGTTCCTCGCCATGGCCGCCGCCTGGCTGCGACGCGGCCTCGTCAAGGGCACGGACCGCCTGCGACCACTGCCGCGGCAGCGGACATCACCTTCCATCGCCGGACCAGAGGCCACACCAGAAGGAGCGGGAACCGCATCATGTACGACTTGGCAGTGATCGGCGCCGGCCCGTACGGGCTCTCCGTCGCGGCACACGCCGCCGCGGCGGGGATGAGCCTGCGGGTGTTCGGCAGAACCATGGCGTCCTGGCGGGACCACATGCCGGAAGGGATGTTCCTCAAGTCCGAGCCCTGGGCCTCCGACCTGTCGGACCCGGGCGCCAAGTACACCCTCGCCGACTACGCCGCCGTCCGGGGCTTCGAGGCGGCGCACGGCCGTCCGCTCCCGATCGCCGACTTCTCCGGGTACGGCATGTGGTTCGCCGAGCACGCGGCGCCGCCCGTCGAGGAACGGACCGTCACCCGGGTCGTCCCGTCGGCCCGCTGCTTCCGGGTGGAGACGGCGGACGGCGACGGCGTCGAGGCGCGGACGGTGGCGCTCGCCGTCGGCATCATGCCCTTCCGACGCGTGCCCGAGCCGCTCGCGTCGCTGCCCCCGGCCCTCTGTTCGCACAGCAGCGGCCACTTGGACCCGAGAGGGTTCGGCGACCTCGACGTCACCGTCGTCGGAGCCGGCCAGGCGGCGCTGGAGACGGCGGTCCTGCTCGCCGAGCACGGGGCACGGCCGCAACTGGTGGCCCGCACGGACCGGATCCGGTGGAACACCGTGCCCCTGCCGCAGCAGCGCGGACGGCTGAGCACCCTGCGCACCCCGCTCAGCGGTCTCGGCAGCGGCTGGACCACCTGGGCGTGGTCGCAACTGCCCGGGGCGGTCGGCCGGCTGCCCGCCGGCCTGCGGGAACGCCTGACGGCCGGCGCGCTCGGACCGGCAGGCGCCTGGTGGCTCCGCGAACGCTACGAACAGCGGGTGCCCGAACTGCTCGGGCACAGCCTCCGCCGGGCCACGGTGCGCGACGACGGCCGGGTGCGGCTGGAGCTGAACATGCCCGGCGGTGGGACCCGTTCGCTCGACACCGGCCATGTTGTCGCGGCGACCGGCTTCGTCCCGGACCTGGACCGGCTGGGCCTGCTCGACCCCGGCCTCCGGCAGGCGCTGCGCAGGGCGGGCACCGGCCGGGCGCCGGCGCTGACCCCCCGGTTCGAGTCGAGCTGCCCCGGGCTGTTCTTCGCCGGTCTGCTGACCGCGCCGACGTTCGGCCCCGCCATGCGGTTCGTGTACGGCACGGCGTTCACGGCCGACCGGCTCGTCGCCGGTGTGCGGCACCGGCTGCGCCGATGACACGCCTGACGGCAGGACCGGGGCGGTGCGCTCAGGCCGGGTGCCGGTCGTAGAGCCAGCCCCTGCGGGACTGCGGGGAAGCGGACCTGGCGGCCGGCTCTTCCGGGACGGGCGGGGGCGGGAAGAGGCTGAGCCTGGTCCACTCCCCGTCCGGCCGGCCCGGCATGGTGCGGCCGGCGGCCGTCCACTCACGCGCCAGCTGGTCATAGATGGGACTGCTGCCCGTCGGCGCGGCCGTCGGATCCGTACTCGTCTGGACGCGCTGCCATCGAGCCGGCGCGGTAATCCTTGCCATATGACCGCAAACGCGCGGCCGGGGCCGAAGTCACTGCCCGGGCCCGGTGGTGGGGGACGGGTGGAACGGCCTTTCGAGCCGGTCGCCCGCGGCAGTGAGATTCACCCGTACGACTCGGGGCGCGCCGCGGCCGATCACCCCTGGCGGAGCCGAAGATACGCATCAACGCGCGCTGCGGAAAAGGGGATCGATGCGACACATGGCGACCGTGCTGGTGCCGGCACTCCTCCTGGGCCTCACCGCATGCCAGAGCACCGGCGGCGCCGGTGCGGAGCCGGCCCCCAGGGCGTCCGCCGGGGCGCGGACGGCCGCCGCCGGCATCGGCGACACCGCCGACATCGGCGGCGCACGGTTCGGCGAGCATCTCCAGGTCTCACTGCGCGCGTTCGTCGACCCAGCCGTGGCGAAGGGGACCGCGCCCCGGCCCGCCGCCGGACACCGCTGGGTCGGTGTGGAGCTGAGCCTGGCCAATGTCGGCGGCACGGCCCACGAGTCGCCCCTCGGCAGGACATGGGTCGTCGACCACCGCGGCAAGCGCCACCCGGCCGTCCGCTCGGGGGAGCTCACCACCGGCTCCCCGCTGAAGGTACGGACGCTGACCGTCGGCGAACACGCCGACGGATGGCTGGTGTTCGAAGTGCCCTTCGGCAGCCGCGCCGTGGCGCTCGACTGCACGGTCGGCGGCGAGCGGCACACCTGGCGGCTGTGAGGAAAAACGGCGGCGGCCTCGCGTCGAGGGCGGGGAACGGCACTTTGCCGTCCGGTTCCCCCGTCCAGGTGAACGAGGGCCGGGAGTCGGCGTGCCCGCCACTAGGGTGCCGATCCATGACCACAGCGAACACCCCCCGATCCGCCGTGAACCGCAGCCGGCTGGGCACGCTCTCCCTGCTCGCCTGGACCGGGGATCCCGCTCAGGGGCATGACACGCCCTATCTGCTCACCTACTCCCTCGGCGACGGCAGCGACGGGCCGGCCGCGGGGGAGGAGGAGGCCCTGGCGATGATCGCGGAGCTCGGGCTGACCGTCGGCGACGAGATGCACGACCACACGCACGACGGCTCGCACCCGATCCAGCTGCTGGTCGAAGGCGGCCAGGCCGTCGTCAACATGCCCTACCTGAAGGCCCAGTGCCCGGCGCCGTCGGAGTGGCTGGCCGCCGCGGACCGGCGCGGCCACGTCCACTTCATGATCGCGAGCCGCCCGTGGCCCGAGGGGACGCCGGGCGTGCCCGTCAGCGACGAGGCCTTCCAGTCCTTCCTCGGCGACGAGACCACCCTCACCAGCTCGGCACACGTACTGCTGCCGGTGTCGCGGCTGCGCCGCTGACACCGGGCCTCTGGGCAGAAGGTCCGCGTCCGGAGACTCCCGCCCGGGCCCCTCGGGTCAGGGAGCGTCGAACGCGAAGCGGAGCGACCGGACGCGATTGTCGAAGCTGGAGTCGACCAGGCACGGCGCGCCGACCGTCCGGAGGCCGCCGGTCCTGGTGAGCAGTTCGTGGAACAGGGCCTTCATCTCCTGCCTGGCCAGGTGCGCGCCGAGGCAGTAGTGCGGACCGCCGCCCCCGTACCCCAGGTGCGGGTTGGGGCTGCGGGTGATGTCGAAGACGTCCGGATCGTCGAAGACGGCCTCGTCACGGTTGGCCGACGCGTAGAACAGCACCACCTTCTCGCCGGGACGGAAGTCGCGGCCGCCGAGCTCGCACTCGGCGGCCACCGTGCGGCGGAACTGGATGATCGGCGTCGAGTGACGGACGATCTCCTCCACGGCGCCGTCCGCGTACCCGTCGAAGTCCGACTCCAACAGGGCTCGCTGCTCGGGGTGTTCGCTGAGCAGCGACAGCCCGTGCGCGATCGCGTTGCGCGTCGTCTCCACGCCCGCGACCAGCAGCAGCGAGAAGAACGCGCCCAGTTGCCGGGAGTTCAGCGCCTGGCCGTCCACGTCCGCGCACACCAGGGCGGAGACGAGATCCCCCGTGGGCCTGCGGCGCCGCTCACGGGCCAGGCCCGCCATCACCAGCTGCATATGGGCCAGGGCGCGCAGTCCGCGTCCGGGCATCCGCAGCCGGGACCGCAGGCCGCGCTGCACGCCCACGTTCTCGGAGGCCTGGTCGATACGGGCCGCGATCTCGGCGCGGGCCTCGCCGGGGACGCCCATCAGGTCGCAGATCACCTCGAAGGGCATGCGTGAGGCGACCGAAGGGACGAAGTCCCGCGGACGGCCCGCCAGCATCTCGCCGACGATGCGCCGGGCGACCTCGCGGACGTTGTCCTCGGTGGCGGCCAGCAGTCTCGGCGTGAACGAACGGGCCACGATCCGGCGCAGCGTGGCATGTTCCGCACCGTCCATGTTGACCATGGAGTTCCCGAAGACCGCCTTGGCCCAGGAGGCCGGTTCCGGGGTGGTGACGCCCGGCGCGCTGGCGAAGTCACGCGGGCGCCTGCTCGCCTCCGCCACATCGGCGTGCCGGACCAGCGCGTAGAAGCCGGGCCGGTCCCCGAACCGCACGGGGGTGTCGCGTGCGCGGAGCTCGGCGAAGGCGGCGAGCCGTGCGGGTCGCGGCAGCCGCCAGAACGACGGGTCGGACAGATCGGTCTCGGGAGCGTGTGCGGCGGGCCGGTCAGCGGCCCGGCCGGGAATCGTCCTCACCACGGCAACCTCCAGGTGCTCGGGGCCACATGCTGGCCCATCGCGGCGTCAGCATGCGTCCCGACATTGCTGCGGACGGGCGGAATTTGCACGGGTCCGCCCGTCCGGATCGTTGTGACAGGACGACGGAGACTCCGTTCGGCACATGAGGGGACGTACACAGCGATGAAGTTGACCACCCGGGGAACTCTGGCGGCGGTACTGGCATGTATGGGCTCGGCCGTGGCGGCCGCGCCCGCGGTCGCCGGGACGTCCGTGCCGGTCGTCCTGCCGCTCGAGAGCCTGGAGACGGCGGTACCGGTCGAGACGCCGGACCTGCGCACCGGTGTGCCGGTCCCCGTGCCCGGCGCGCCGGAGGGGCCGCGGCACGTGACCGGGACCCTGGTGCCGCAGGACACGTTGCCTTCGGTGCCCCTCAGCAGCGAACTGCCCCGGACCCTGCTGGAGGTCCCGGTGGAGAACCCGCTCGGCGAGGGCAACCTCGGCGTCGCGGAGGTGCTCGCCCAGGAGTCGGACGTGAAGGTGGCGAGCCCCGGTGCGTCGCTCGGCGCGCCCGTGACCGCCCCCACCGGCGCGTTCGGTCTGCCCGAGCCCACTCTGCCGGATGCCGCGCTGGTCGCGCCGGTGCTCCAGGCCGCGCCGGCCGGCACCCTGCTGTTCCGCTGACGGACACGGTCTGCTCCCTCGGGTGGGGGAGCAACCCTTTGACGGCGGCGTCGTTGTCCCACGAGAACCGCTGTCGACACGGCGTCGCGGTACGTCGCGGGCGGCAGCGGTCATCGCGTGAGGACACCGACGGGAGGGGCGATGCCATGAGCACGGGCACGAAGGGCGCCACCCACGGCGGAGTGGTGACGGGCGGTGGATCTCCCGCCCGCCGGCTGGTACTGCGGGCCCTCTTCACCGTCGGGGCCGTCGCCGGCACGGCCGGGGCGCTGCTGCCGCTCCTCGCCAGGCGCGGCGGGGACACCGGGGACACCGGAAAGTCCGGTGGGAACAGGGCGGCGACGTCCCGGTCGCTGGAGCGGTTCGCCGAGACGTACCAGGGCCGGCACATCCAGGGCAGCGCCACCGTGATGGTCCCCGCCGACGACGAGGACCCGTACGTGGACGGGGAGGCCGCCGACCGGGTCCGCTCCGGCCGGCCCACCGGGCGCGCCCGGCCGGCACCGAGCGTGGAGGTCCGTATCGACGGCCGGCCGCTGCATGTCATGCGGCGCGCCGACGGTACGTACCTGAGCCTGGTCAACCACTACGAGTCGTTCCCGACGCTGCGGGACGTGGCCCGCGCGGCCGTCGACGAACTGGGCGACGCCCAGCTCTCCTTGACCCCCATGACCGCCATGCACAGTGCCTGAACAGGGAGGGCCGGCAGCCCGTGTACACCCGCAAGAACCAGCGGAACCTGACCCGTTCGGAGAAGCGGCGGCTGGTGGGGGCGCTGCTTGAGCTCAAGCGCTCCGGCCGGTACGACGAGTTCGTCAGGATGCACGGCGAGTACTACGTCACCGACGCGGAGGACCGTCCCCGTCCCGCCCACATGACGCCGTCGTTCTTCCCCTGGCACCGCAGGTTCCTGCTGGAGTTCGAGCGGGCGCTGCAGCAGGTCGACCCCGGTGTGTCCGTCCCGTACTGGGACTGGACGACGGACAACTCGCCCGCTTCGTCGCTGTGGGCCGACGATCTCATGGGCGGCACAGGACGCCGCGGCGACCGGCAGGTCATGACCGGCCCCTTCGCCCACATCAACGGTGACTGGCGGATCGACGCCCGGATCTCCGAAGGCCATTTCCTCACCCGCGACCTGGGCCGACCGGGCAACCCGGTGTCACTGCCGACGAAGGCCGAGGTGGCGCAGGCGTTGGACGATCAGCTCTACGACGCCGCACCGTGGGACTCCACGGTGCCCCGCGGTTTCCGCAACCGGATGGAGGGCTGGAGCGCCGGCGGCTCCGAACGCTGGCGCCTGCACAACCGGGTCCACCGATGGGTCGGCGGCCTGATGATGAGCGCCACCTCTCCCGACGACCCGGTCTTCTGGCTCCACCACGCGTACATGGACCTGCTGTGGACGCGCTGGCAGAAGGCGCACCCGGGATCCCGCTATCTGCCGGACAAGAGGCTCGAGCGGTCCGATCCGCAGTACGGGCGGGTCTTCTCGGCCGACGAGCCGATGCCGCCGTGGGACGTCAGGCCATCGGCGCTCATGGACCACACACGCTTCTACCGGTACGCCTGACGGGACGTCCCGCACTGGCGGCGGGCCCCGGCAGGTACGCCGCCCTTCCGGGGCGGGCATGACTGCGGCCTCCCCCGGAGTGGTGAAGGGGAGGCCGCAGCGGTCGGTGTGGTCAGCCGCCGTAGGCGCCGTGGTCGCCACCGTCGACGATCGCGCACGGGTTGCCGAAGGTCGGGTTGAGCAGGGCGATGACGTTCACGGTGTTGCCGCAGACGTTGACCGGCACGTGCAGGGGCACCTGGACCGCGTTGCCGGACACGACACCGGGGGAACCGGCAGCGCCACCGTGCGCTCCGGCGTCGGCGGCAGCCATGCCGGCGCCGCCGGCCAGGATGGCACCGGTGCCGGCGACTACGGCGGCTGCCTTCGCGATACGCGACATCAACTTCTCCTTGCAGGACGAGAGTGGGCCGCAGGTTTGCGACCAGCACATTCCGTTCAACGCCGGAACCGACGGGGCGGTAACGGATCAAAATCAAACTTGTCGCTCGATCCGACCGGCCGCCCGGGCGGGAACAGCGCCCGAGGCCGATCCTCGATCGTTTGTTCGGTTTCGGAGGTACCGTGAGAGACATGGCAGCACATCTCCAGGGATCCCTCTTCGACCAGACCGACGAGATCCGTCTCGGTCCGCTCGGCGACACCCGGCGCACCGTGCTCGGTGACGGCGCCTGGATCGACGTCCTGCCCGGTTGGCTCTCCGGGGCGGACGCCCTGTTCGACGAGCTCGTCGGCACCGTGCCCTGGCGGGCGGAACGACGGCAGATGTACGAGCGGGTGGTCGACGTGCCGAGGCTCCTCGCCCACTACGGGGAGGACGACCCGTTCCCGCATCCCGTCCTTGAGGAGGGGCGGGACGCCCTCTCGCGGCACTACGCCGAGGAGCTCGGCGAGCCGTTCCGCACCGCCGGCCTCTGCTACTACCGGGACGGCCGGGACAGCGTCGCCTGGCACGGGGACACCATCGGACGCGGCTCGCACGAGGACACGATGGTAGCCATCCTCTCCGTCGGCGCACCGCGCGAGCTGGCGCTCCGGCCCCGGCGGGGCGGCGGCGCACAGGTGCGCAAGGCGCTCGGCCACGGCGATCTGATCGTGATGGGCGGCTCGTGCCAGCGGACCTGGGAGCACGCCGTCCTCAAGACGGCGCGCCCCGTCGGGCCGCGCATCAGCATCCAGTACCGGCCGCGGGGCGTGCGCTAGCCCGCGAGTCGGGGCGTACGGCGTACGGCGCGGCCGGCGAGCACGTCGGTGCGGACACCGTCCTCGACGACGAACCGGCCGTCGATCAGTACGTGCGGGATGCCGACGGGCAGCGTGCGCGGCTCCTCGAAGGTCGAACCCGCCGCCACCGTGCCCGGGTCGAACAGCACCAGGTCGGCGCGGTACCCCTCACGGACCAGACCCCGGTCGGGCAGCCTCAGCCGGGCGGCCGGGCGGGACGTCAGATGGGCGACGGTCTCCTCCAACGACAGGATGCCCAGCTCGCGCGCGTACCGGCCGAGGTACTGCGGGAACGTGCCGTAGGCCCGCGGATGCGGCTTGTCACCCTGGAGGATGCCGTCGCTCCCGCCGGTGTGGACCCGGTGGCGCATGATCTGACGCACGTTCTCCTCGTGGCCGACGTGCTGGAGGATCGTCGAACCGAGCCGGTCCTCGATCAGCAGCCGCCGGGCGGTCGTCCAAGGTGCCTCGCCGCGCTCGTCGGCAGACTGCTGGATCGTCCGGCCGACGTGGCCCGCGACAGCCGGGTCGCTCACTCCGGAGATCTCGATGGTGTCCCACTCGATCGGTACGCCGTGACAGCCGTCGGACCCGACGACCTCCAGGTGGTGCCGGATCCTTTCGGCCGTGGCGTCGTCCCGCAGCCGCGCCAGCACGGCGTCGGGGCCGCCCTCGCCCGCCCAGCTCGGCAGCATCGCCACGAGCGTGGTGCAGCCGGGGGTGTACGGATAGGTGTCCAGGGAGATGTCCGCGCCGCCGTCCAGCGCGTCGTCCAGCAGCGCGAGCAGATCGGGCGCCTTGCCCTTGTTCACACCGAAGTTCATGGTGGCGTGCGCGAGATGCAGGGCACATCCCGCCTCGCGGGTCAGGTTCACCATCTCCTCGTACGCCTGGAGCGCACCGGCGCCGTAGGAGCGGTGATGAGGGCAGTAGTAGCCGTCGTACTGGGCCACGACCCGGCACAGCTCCGCCAGCTCCGAGTCGTTCGCGTACATCCCCGGCGTGTACGTCAGACCGGACGACATGCCGACCGCGCCCTGCGCCATGCCCTCGGCCACCAACTGCTTCATGCGGGTGAGCTCCGCGTCGGTGGCGGGGCGGTCATCCCAGCCCATCGCGTACATGCGCACGGTGCCCTGCGGGATCAGGTACGCGGCGTTCACCGCGATGCCCTGGCCGCCGAAGTTCCGGTCGAGACGGTCCAGGTACTCGCCGACCGACCGCCAGTCGAAGTCGATGTCGGAGCCGTCGCCGTTCCAGCCGGTGATGGCCTTGCGCACCGCGGCGAGGGTGTCGTCGTCGACGGGCGCGTACGACAGTCCGTCCTGCCCGAGCACCTCGAGGGTCACGCCCTGGGCTGCCTTCGCGGAATGGTCGGGGTCGCGCAGCAGCGCCAGATCGGAGTGCGCGTGCATGTCGATGAAGCCGGGGGCGAGGGCGAGGCCGTCCGCGTCGAGGACGCGGGGGGCGGTGGGGCGGGGGCCGGTGCCCTCTTTGCGTATCTCGGCGATACGGCCGTCGCGGATGCCGACGTCGGCGCGGAAGGAGGCACCGCCGGTGCCGTCGATGACGCGGGCGTCGCGGATGACGAGGTGCATGGGGGTGCCTTTCGGGGGGCGCGGCGGGGGGTGCGGGTGGCGCCTGCGGCGGGCGTCTTCCCCTACCCGCCCCTTCCCGAAACCGGGCTCCGCCCGGACCCGCCACCGCGCTCCGCGCGGTGTTTCGGGGGCTCTGCCCCCGGACCCCCGCGCCTCAAACGCCGGCGAGGCTGAAGTTGGCAGGCAACTTCAGCCCGCCTGGGGGCACCTCCCACGGCCGCCAGGCCGTAGGGGGAGTTCGAGGGCACCGCGCGAAGCGCGGTACGCCGCACGCAGGGCGGTACGGGGGCCGGGGCTTGCCCCGGTTTGGGGAAGGGGCGGGGTGGGGGAACGGCCCCGCAGGTCAGAAGAACGTGCGGATGAAGTCCGTCACCGTGCCGTCCCCCTCCACCACCGGAATCAGCTGCCACTTGTCGAACGACGTGCACGGATGCGACAGCCCCATCCCCACCCAGTCGCCGACCTCCAGGTCCGCCTCCGGGGTGGTGGCGAGCCAGCCGTGCTGGTCGGAGAGGCCGGTGACGGTGATGCCGTCGGCGGGGCGGATGTCGCCGGTGCGGGCGTCGCGGACGACCTGGGCGTTCGGGAGGTCCAGGTCGTACGCCGCGTCCCGCTTGCCCGCGTTGACGAAGGCCTGGTCGGGGGCGGGCCGGGAGACGACCTGGGCCCACAGGCGGAACGCGGGCCGGAGCGCGCCTTCCTCGGGGACCCGGTTGAAGGGCGTGAGGTGCCGGTAGTGGCCGTCGTCGTGCGAGACGTACGCGCCGGAGCGCAGCAGCTTCAGCACGGGGCGGGACAGTTCGGGGATCTCGGCGAAGACATCGGCGACCGCGTCGAACCACGCGCTGCCGCCCGCGCTGATCACGATCTCGTCGGTGCCGGCGAAACGGCCCGAGCCGTCGAAGTCCGCGGCGATCGCCACCAGCCGCCGCAGCCAGGCGCGTACCCGGTCGCCGTCGGCCTTGGGGACCTCGCCCTCGTAACCGGCCACGCCGACCAGGCGCAGCGTCCCGGTGGCCGCCACCGCG
The DNA here is from genome assembly GCF_052068155.1 of Streptomyces sp. OZ13. NCBI lineage: Bacteria > Bacillati > Actinomycetota > Actinomycetes > Kitasatosporales > Streptomycetaceae > Streptomyces > Streptomyces sp. OZ13. Next base: position 296,692 of record NZ_JBQHCZ010000005.1, read on the forward strand.
TCGGCGACCGCGGCGCAGTCCGCCTCCGTACGGGCTCCGGTGCGGGCGCCGTCGCCGGCGCCGAGTTCGACCACGACGTCGAGGGGGCGCGAGACGCCCCGCAGGGCCTCGTCCATGAGCTCGACGCCGCGGACGGAGTCGACGTAGCAGATGAGGCGGAAGGCCGGGTCGGTGTCGAGCTCGCCGGCGATCCAGCGCAGGGCCGCCGCGTCGACGACCTCGTTGGCGAGGAAGATCCGCCGGATCCCGTAGGCGCGGTAGACCCGGGCCTGGTGGGGGACGGCCGCGGTGATGCCCCAGGCGCCGCGCTCCAGCTGGCGTGCGAAGAGCTGCGGGGACATCGAGGTCTTGCCGTGCGGGGCGAAGGCGAGGCCGTGGCGCTCCGAGTACGTCTCGAGCAGGGCGAGGTTGTGCTCGACGGACTCGGCGGAGAGCGCGAGGACGGGGGTGGTGAAGCCGCCGGTGAAGAGATTGCGGCGGGAGGCCGCCAACTCCCCGACGGTGAGCCCTTCGGCGTCGGGCGGGAGCGCCTTGAACCGGTGATCGGCCGGTTCGTAGGCGAGCCGTGCGACGGCGTTGTCGGCAGCCATGGGAGCCCTCCTCCATCGCGTTGCAGTATGTGCAACGCCCATTGCGTATTTCGCTTGAGGCTGTCTAACATCCGAGCCGACGCGGGGTCAATGGGCCCGGCGACCGACCCAGCGAGGAGCCCACGCGATCATGACCGCGAGCGTGCACGGACCCGTGGACGTCGTCTGCCTCGGCGAGTCCATGGTCACGTTCCTGCCCACTCAGGCAGGGCGTCTCGCCGATGTGCCGTCCTTCGTCCGCGGCATCGGGGGCGCCGAGTCCAATGTGGCATGCGCGCTCGCCGCGGCGGGACACCGCACGCGCTGGGTCGGCCGGGTCGGCGCCGACGGCTTCGGCGACCACCTCGTGTCGGCGATCGCCGCCTACGGGGTGGACACCTCGGCGGTGGCCCGCGATCGGGAACGCCCGACGGGCGTCTACTTCCGTACGGCGACCGACCGGGCGACGGACGCGCACGAGGTCGTCTACTACCGGGCGGGCTCGGCCGCGTCGGCGATGTCCCCGCACACCGTGCCGTCCGGCGCGGTGCGGTCCGGCCGCGTGCTGCACCTCTCCGGCATCACGGCGGCCCTCTCGCCCGACTGCCTCGCCCTGATGCGCGACCTCGCGGCCCGGCGCGACGGCGGCCCGCTCGTCTCCTTCGACGTGAACCACCGGCCCGGACTGTGGCGCGATCCGTCCGCCGCGGACGTCCTGCTGGAGCTGGCCCGCGGGGCGGACATCGTGTTCGTCGGTGAGGACGAGGCGGAGGAGGCGTGGGGTGTGCGGGGCGCGGACGCGATCCGCGCGGCGCTGCCGCAGCCGTCGGTGGTGGTCGTGAAGCGCGGCGCGGCGGGAGCGGTGTCCTTCACCCGTCGCCCGGAGCGGCTCCCCGCCCTCGGCACCGGCACGGAGCCTGCCGCCGGCATGGAGCCCGGCGTCGGCACAGACCCCGGCACCGACGTCGTCACCACCGTCCCGGCCCCCCGCGTCACCGTCACCGCCCCCGTGGGCGCCGGTGACGCCTTCGCCGCCGGGTTCCTGTCCGCCACGCTCCGCGGGCTCACGGCGCGGCAGCGCCTGCGGCACGGGCACCTGTGGGCCGCGGCCGCACTCACCGTCCCCGGGGACCTGGCGCCGCCGCCCGCCGCCGGTCACGCCGACAGGCTCGTCGCCCTGGACGACGAGGCCTGGGGGAGACTGCACCTCGGCCCCGGGTGGACGGGGGAGGACCAGGAGGTACGTACACCATGAGCCAGACCGTCGACCGTGCGCTGAGCATCCTTCCGCTGCTCGCGGAGGGGCCGGCCGACCTCGGGCAGGTCGCCGACCGCCTCGGCGTGCACAAGTCCACCGCGCTGCGGCTGCTGCGCACCCTCCACGAGCACGGCCTCGTCCACCGTCAGCAGGACCAGCGCTACCGCCTCGGCGCCCGCCTGTTCGCGCTGGCGCAGGAGGCCGTGGAGAACCTCGACGTACGCGAGATCGCCCATCCGCATCTCGTCGCCCTCAACGAGCAGATCGGGCACACCGTCCATCTCGCCGTGTACGAGGAGAGCGAGGTCCTCTACATCGACAAGGTCGAGAGCCGCTACCCGGTGCGGATGTACTCCCGTATCGGCAAGCCCGTCGCGATCACCGTCGCGGCCGTGGCGAAGCTGCTGCTGGCCGATCTGCCGGAGGCCGAGCGGCGCGCACTCGCCGAGAAGCTCGACTTCCCCATGTACACGTCCCGTTCGATCCCGAACGCCGGCGCCTTCCTCAAGGAGCTGGCGACCGTGCGCGAACAGGGCTGGGCCACCGACCTGGGTGGCCACGAGGAGTCCATCAACTGCATCGGGGCCCCCATCCGCGGTGCGGACGGCCGGGTCGTCGCAGCCATGTCGGTGTCCGCACCGAACGTCGTCGTCACGGCCGACGAACTCCTCACCCTCCTCCCGCTGGTGCGCCGCACCGCCGACGCCATCAGCCGGGAGTACTCAGGACAAGCACCCCGACAGGAAGAACGCCCATGACCGAGAAGACCGCCCTCACCCCGAGCACCCACACCGCGCCGCCCGCCAAGTTCTCCCACGGCGTGCGCAAGGGCAACATCCTCCAGGTCGCCGGTCAGGTCGGCTTCCTGCCGGCCGAGGAGGGCAAGGCCCCCACCCCCGCCGGCCCCACCCTGCGTGAGCAGACCCTCCAGACCTTCGCCAACGTCAAGGCGATCCTCGAGGAGGGCGGCGCGAGCTGGGACGACGTGATGATGATCCGCGTCTACCTCACGGACACGGCGCACTTCGCCGAGATGAACGAGATCTACAACGAGTACTTCAAGGATCTGACGGTCGCCCCCGCCGCCCGCACGACCGTCTACGTCGGCCTCCCCGCCGGCCTGCTCATCGAGATCGACGCCCTGGCCGTCCTGGGCTGATCTTCCTGAACCCCCCGCCGCACCACGGCACGGCGCTGCTCCCCGGAGCGCCGTGCCGCGCTCCCCCCTTGCCGAAAACAGGCAGAAAGCGCCTGGATCCGCCTGAAATCCCCTGAACGGACGCTCCCATGTTCCTCGCCGCTGACGCACCCCCGCCACCCACACCGCACACAGGCGGACTGCTCACCCTCATCGACGGCACCGCCGGTCTGCTGACCGTCGCCGCGCTCGGTATCGCGCTGCTGCTCGTCCTGATCATCAAGGTCCGGCTGCAGCCGTTCGTCGCGCTGCTCGCCGTCTCCATATCCGTCGGCCTCGCGGCGGGCCTTTCGGTCACCGAACTCTTCGGCACGGTGCAGAAGTCCGCGGCCGTCTCGGTCATCGAGTCCGGCATGGGCGGCATCCTCGGCCACGTCGCCATCATCATCGGTCTGGGCACGATGCTCGGCGCGATCCTCGAAGTCAGCGGCGGGGCCGAGGTGTTGTCGTCCCGCCTGCTGAATCTCTTCGGCGAGAAGCGGGCACCGCTCGCCATGGGTCTCACCGGCCTGATCTTCGGTATCCCGGTCTTCTTCGACGTCGGCATCTTCGTCCTCGCGCCGATCGTCTACGCGGCCGCCAAGCGCTCCGGCAAGTCGATCATCCTCTACGCCATGCCGCTGCTGGCCGGTCTGTCGATGACCCACGCCTTCCTCCCGCCGCACCCCGGTCCGGTCGCCGCCGCCGGCCTGTTCGACGTCTCCCTCGGCTGGGTCATCCTCATGGGCATCGTGGTCGGCATCCCCGCCGTCATCGCCGCCTGGGGCTACGCCGCATGGATCGGCAAGCGGCTGTTCGTCGAGGTCCCGCAGGACATGCTGGAGGCCGCGGAGGACGCCAAGGCCGCCGTCGCCGCCGAGCAGGCGGCGACGGGCCGGCAGCCGCAGGAGGCGCCGGTCGCGCTCGGGACCGTCCTCGCCATCATCGGTACGCCGCTGGTGCTGATCCTCGCCGCGACGTTCTCCTCCATCGCGCTCGAGGAGTCCACGCTCCGCTCGGTCGTCGAGTTCTTCGGCAACCCGTTCGTCGCCCTGACGATCGCGCTGGTCATGGCGTACTGGCTGCTCGGCATCCGGCGCGGCTGGTCGCGCAAGTCGCTCGAGTCGGTGTCCACACAGTCCCTCAAGCCGGTCGGCAACATCCTGCTCGTCGTCGGCGCGGGCGGTGTGTTCGGCGCGGTCCTGAAGGCGAGCGGTGTCGCGCAGGCCCTTTCCGACACCTTCAACGACGTCGGCCTGCCGATCATCGTGCTCGCCTACCTGATCTCCCTGGTGCTGCGTGTGGCGCAGGGCTCGGCGACGGTCGCGATCGTCACCACGGCCGGCATAGTGCTGCCCCTCGTCGAGAACGGCGGCCACTCGCAGGCGTTCCTCGCGCTCGTCATCATGGCGATCTCGGCGGGCTCGATCTTCGCCTCGCACGTCAACGACGGCGGATTCTGGATCGTCGCCAAGTACTTCGGCATCTCGGAACGGGACACGCTCAAGTCGTGGACGGTCCTCGAGTCGGTGCTGTCGGTGGCGGGCTTCGCTGTCGCCGCGGCGCTGAGTCTGGTCGTCTAGCCGGCAACGGAAAGGCGGGGCCGGAGCCGGCGGACGTGCGGACAGACGCGCGTCCGGCCGTCCGGCCCCGCCTGTGTGCCGGGGTCAGGCGCTTGTCACGCAGATCGTGCTCCTGCCGTCGTCGACGTCCCACGACCAGTAGATGTTCCGGTCGTAGGCGCCCTCGCGGCAGTTGGACGTCTTCTTGTAGTAGCCGGTGATCTGGAGCACCTCGTTGTACCCCTTGGGCACCTTGTCGGCGCTGCAGTTCCAGATGCCCATCACCTCGGCGTCCGTGATGTTGTCGCCGGACCGCTCGGCCACGAAGCACTGGCCTTTGCGGAATTGACGGCTCACGCAGAGCACCCGGCTCTTCAGGTCGGCCTGCAGGAAGCGCGCCCACAGGTGCCGGCCCGGCCCTCTGGGGCAGTCGCTCACCGAGTCGGTGACCGAGTCGACGCGCACGTACGCGTCCCCGGCGTCGCAATCGACCCGGACCGGCAGCGGGGTGCTCCATCCACCGCCGTTGTTGTACGCGCTGAGGCAGTCGCCGCCGCGCACCGCGGCGAAGACGCGGTCCTCCGCGCTCGCGGTACGGGTGGGCGTGGGCGGTGGTGTGTAGCGGTACGAGGGGGAGCCCGACGTCCCCGAGCCGCTCCCTGAGTTGTCGAACATGGCGGGCGCGATGTAGTTGAAGAAGAAGACGACCCCGATGATGCCGAGGACCACCCGGCCGAAGAAGGAAACGAGGCCGGTGCCCTTGGAGGCACCGGGGGCGTTCCCAGCGGGCGGGTTCCCGGCAGGCGCCGGGACCGTGCGCCCGCTCGTGGCCCGGGCGGGAGCCGCCGCACCGCGGGTCTGCCGCCCGCGGGCCTCCGCCGCTGCCCGGGCGCCCGCCTCCCGTGTCCGGGCGGCCCGTGCCTCCCGGTCCGCCCGCGCCCTTTCCGCACGCTGCAGCCGTGCCTCGCGGGTCTGCGTGTAGACGCGGGTCGCGTCCGGAGGGGGCACGGCACGGGTGCGCTGGTCGACGGTCGGGGCGTCGGGCGGTGCGGGCGAGAGGGCTGCCGTGTCCTCACCGCCGCGGCGCAGTTCATCGCCCTGCTGCTCGTAGGCCCTGATGATCGAGGTCCACCGCGGCGGCAGCCAGCGGGCTCCGCTCGTCGACGTCGGCCGGCGCTCCAGCTCCGCCAGGAACAGCTCCAGCACGTCCTGCGGGCTCGGCCGCTCGGCCGGGTCCGCCGCGAGGCAGGGCAGGATCAGCGGCTTCAGCTCCTTGCCGAGCCCGGTCGCGTCGAGTTCGCCCCGCTGCACCCTCACCAGCAGCCGCAGGGTGTCCTCGCCCTCCGGGTAGGGCGGGCGGCCGACCGTGAGATGGAAGAGGGTGGCGCCCAGCGAGTACACGTCGGAGGCTGTGGTCGACGGTTCGCCGCGCGCCTGCTCGGGCGAGGTGAAGGCGATGGTGCCGAGCGTCAGGGTGGTGCGGGTGATGTCGTTGGCGTGGGAGATGCCGAAGTCGATCAGGCGCGGGCCGTCCAACGGCAGCAGGATGTTCTGCGGTTTGACGTCCCGATGGACGATCTCCTCCCGGTGCAGGGCGACGAGCGCGTGCGCGGTGCCGGCCGCGACCCATCGGACGGCGGAGGCGGGCAGCGTACCGGCTCGTGACACCAGTTCGGCGAGCGAGGGCGCGGCGATGTACTCGATCGCCATCCAGGGCCGCTCGGCCGCCGGGTCGGCGTCGATGACCTTGGCCGTGTGGTCGCTGTCGATGCGCTGGGCGAGCCGCACCTCCCGCTCGAACCGGCGCCGGTCGACATCGCTGACGGTGCCCTCGGCGAGGAGCGTCTTGACGGCGACGAGCTTCTGAGCGGGGCCCCGTGCCAGATAGACACGGCCCATACCGCCGGACGCGAGCCGGTGCAGCAGCCGGTAGCGGCCCAGCCGCTGCGGATCGTCACCGCTCAGCGGCAGAAGCCGCACCCCGTCGTCGATCCCCGTCATGGCACCGCTCCCCCCGTCGCGACAGCAGAAGTGTGCGTCACCGCATCCGACAGTTCAACCAACCTGCCCTGGACGAGGGCCTGTTCGGCCGGCCGGCCCTCCTTGTCCTCCTGTGCGGAGGCTCTCGGACAGGTGCCTCGAGGACGGGCTTCGCCGTCGCCGCGCCGCCGGGACTAGAGTCGGCGCGTGCTGACATACGAACAGGTGCGTGACTGGGTCCGCGGCAGGTACGGCCCACGGCATGCCGAGCGGCGGATCACTGACATCGGGTACGCCTATTCGGTCAGCACCCAGCCGGACGCGTACCTGGACGGGGACACGTCCGCGATGACGTACGGCAACGGGCCCGACCTCGTCGTGAAGCGGACCGGCGCCGTCTGGCAGTTCGGGTCCGGCCCCGAGCTGATGCCGCTGTACGACGTCCGTTCCGAGGACGAGCTGCGCCGGGCGATGGCGGCCCTGCTCCCCGGATGGGACCCGGACCGGCCGCACGCGACGGTCCCGCTGACGCAGGCCCGGCCGGGGTTCCCGCCGGTGGCGCCCGCGTATCCCGCGGGCCCGCCGGCCCCGGCCGCGTACCCGGCTGCTCCGCCCGCCTACCCCGGGAGTCCGCCGGCCCCGCCCGCCTACCCGGCGGCGCCCCAGGGGCCCGAGTTCGTCGCCGCCGACGCGGACAACGCGGTTCTCGTCGACGCGGTGGGTGTCTCTTTCGACCAGCGGGACGTCGTCACCGACTTCGCCTGGCAGGACGTCCACGCCGTCCACCACACCGTCCGCGGTCTGTGCCTGCTGGTCGGAGTGACGCACCGGAACGGTGTGTTCCATGAGTGCCGGGTCGGCGCCGGCCGTCAGAAGAAGCTCCGGGAGTGGTCGCAGCAGCTCGCCCTGACGCTCGGTCACTACCGAGGCGGCAGCCCCGGCATGTGACGCCCGGCGGAGGGCTCCGGGTCAGCCGAGGCAGAGGACGAGCAGGCACACCTGGGTCGGGGAGGTCGTCGCCGTGTCGGCCGGCCGGGTCTGCGGCTCGTCGGCCCCGGAGCCCGATGTGGCGGGCGCGGTGGGGGTCGGCCGTACGGTGGGCGCCGTGGTCGCCGGCTCGGTGACCGGCGAGGCGGGGGCCTTGGTCGGACGGGCCTGCGGGGCCTCGGGGGCGGCGGACACGGTGTGCGCCGGCACGGCCCGGTCGGGCGCCGCGGTGGGGGCCGACGAAGCCGGCGCGGTCCGCGGGGCGGAGGCGGCGGTCTCGGACGGCCGTGGCTCGGGAGACCTCGTGGCGCGTTCTCCCGGTTCTGCGGGGGCCGCGACGGGCCGGCTCTTCCGGGCCTCGTCGGGGACCACCGGGTCCGGTGCGGCGGCCGCGCTCGCGCCGCCCTTCCCGGAGTCGGTGGGCAGCGCGGCGATCGTCAGCGCGCCGCCGACGATCGCGAGCGCCGTGCCCGCGGCGGCCCGCCGCTTGTTCTTCTTCCAGCGGGCCAGTTGCCGCCGCCGGGCGGCACGGCCCTGTCCGGTGGACGTGCCGGCGGCCGTCGCGCTGTCTCCGCCGGTGACCGGGGCGGCCTCCGGCCGGGCGGGGAACTCCTCCGCCCCGTACGGCTCCCAGGTCGTGGCGGCCGTTGCCGCCGTGGCCCCCGCGGGGTGCGCGGGCGGGGCTATGTCGGGGGCGTACGCGCCGCAGCCGGGGCACACCAGGGCGCCGTTGAGGTGCCGACGGCATGAGGAGCAGTAGTCCATGTGCTTCTTCCTGTGCTGACTACGCCGCCAAGGACATCGGCGACCTGTTCACGTGAGCGTGCTTGGGCCGGTCGGCGAGCAACGCTAACGGCGGCTCCAGGAGGCGGTGCGCAGCACCTGTGACGCTTTTGGAAAGATTGCCTTTCGCGGGTCCGGGGGGATTGCGCTCCCCGGACGGACTCGTGCCCGGACGTGCCGGTGCCGCGCGGGAGGCGTCCCGCGCGGCACCGGTCCTCGAACGGTCAGGCGCAGTACTGCTGCTCCTTGCCGATGGAGCGGTACATGCAGTCCGAGTTCTCCAGCAGTTGGAGCACCGCGTCGCGGTTGCGGCTCGTCTCGCGCTCGATCACCTCGTCGGGCGGGTAGAAGCCGCCGCCGCCGAAGCCGGCCGGGTACATCTCGAAGGTGTACCCGAAGATCTTCTGACTGCCCCACAGCCAGTCGTCGATCGAACCGTCGGTGATGTAGAGGTCGCTCGACTGCTCCGCGGTGTAGCCGTTGCTCGCGGCCATCTTCCGTCCGACCGCGGCGAAGGCGTCCCGGTCGTCCTGGGTCATGCCGGGGGCGGTGTCGGCGTTGGTCCAGCCGAACGGCCAGAGCACCAGCTCGCTGTACGTGTGGAAGTCGATGCCCGTCGCGATCTGCTGCTTGCCGCCGACCACGCGGCTGCGGACGAAGTCGGCGACGACCTTCACCTCGGGGGCGGACTCGGCGGCCCTGCCGCGGTAGGTCTCCGAGCTGGTCGAGCCCGAGGATCCGCCGCAGCAGCCCCACTTGTAGTTCCAGTTGCGGTTCATGTCCGTGCCGACGTACGAGGAGCCGGAGTTGGGCTGCCGGTTCTTGCGCCAGCTGCGGTAGGAACCGGTGGCGATGTCGTACTCGCCGCCGTCCGGGTTGAGGTCCGGGACGATCCAGATCTCGCGGCCGTTCACGGCGCCCGTGATCCGGGAGTCGCTGCCGTAGTCCTCGCCGAACTCGCGCAGCAGGTAGAGCGCCATTTCGACGGTGAGGTGCTCGCGGGCGTGCTGGTGGTGGGTGAAGAGGACCTCCGGCTCGTTCTCGTCCGTGGCCACGTTGTCGCTGATCTTGATGGCGACGATGTCCCGGCCCTGGTAGCTCTTGCCGATGACTCGCTTGCTCATGATGTCCGGGTGCTGTGCCACGCGCTGGTTGATCGCGGCCGTCATCTCCGCGTAGTTGTGGTAGCGGGAGTCGGCCGACGGGAAGTCGAACGGCTTCACGTCCGCCGCCGTGCGGTGCCGCGGCGGCGCGGGCAGTGCATCGAGGGTGTGTCCGAGGGCGCGCAGCCGCCGTGCCTCCGCGGCGGTGGCGCTGACCACGACCGTGTGGTCGTCGGCCTCGTCGATCGACACACCGGTGCGGGCGATGGCGGTGCGGTCGGCGACGGTGTCGGGACCGTGGATCCGGTACTGCCTGATCTGCTCGTCCTCGGCGGCGGCGGGTGCCGGCCGGTCCGGTGACGGTGCGGCGCCGGCGCTGATGGGCGCGGCCACCGCGAGCGCGAGGGCGGCCGCGAGGGTGGCGGCCTTCCTCCGGTTCGCACGTATGCGAAGTCGCATGCTGTCTCCTGGGTGGGGAGTTGTGGGGGGTGCTCAGGTGCGACGTGCGGGTCTGTGCCGGTGTTCGAGCACATCGTGTCGGCGTGACATGCTCGGGTCAAGGAGACCTTCGGCCGTTCCTCGCAACCGCCGGATCGGCACTGCCCCTTGCGCGATCACCCGCGCGGCGCTTTGGTGACAGCGATCACCTGGGACGAGTGGAAGGCGGCTGTGCCATGGCAGGCACCACCGAGCAGGACGCGGACGGGACCCTGTCCGTACCGCGCAAGTCGAGCTGGAAGTACATCGGGCCCGGGATCGTCGTCGCGGCGACCGGCGTCGGGGCCGGAGACCTGGTCGCGACGCTCATCGCGGGCAGCAAGTTCGGATACACACTGATGTGGGCCGCCGTCATCGGCTGCGTCGTCAAGATCTCGCTGGCCGAGGCGTGCGGACGCTGGCACCTGGCGACCGGGCGCACCCTCTTCGAGGGCTGGCGGTCCCTCGGGAAGTGGACCACCGTCTACTTCGCCATCTACGTGGTCGTCTGGGGGTTCGTCTACGGGGCCACCGCGATGTCCTCCAGCGCGCTGCCCATCGTCGCCCTGTTCCCGGACGGCCCGGGCCTCAAGGCGTGGGCGGTCCTCACGGGCCTGATCGGCCTGGTCTTCGTCTGGTTCAACCGGTACGCCGTCTTCGAGAAGGTCATGACGGTGCTCATCGGCATCATGTTCGTGGTCGTGGTGTACGTCGCGATCCGCGTCACGCCGGACATCGGCGCCGCGTTCGCGGGCCTGGCCCCGGTGCTGCCCGACGGGTCGCTGCTCTACACCCTCGGTCTGATCGGCGGTGTCGGCGGCACGATCACCATGGCCGCGTACGGCTACTGGGTCAACGCCAAGGGCTGGACCAACACCGGCTGGATGAAGGTCATGCGCCTGGACAACCGGGTCGCCTACATCACCACCGGCGTCTTCGTCGTCGCGATGCTCATCGTCGGCGCCGAACTGCTGCACGCCTCGCACCTCGCCCTCACCAAGGGCGACAGGGGGCTGATCGACCTCGGGGCGATCCTGGAGGACAAGTACGGCGCGGTGACGGCCAAGCTGTTCCTGGTCGGCTTCTTCGCCACCTCGTTCTCGTCCCTGATCGGCGTGTGGCACGGCGTCAGCCTGATGTTCGCCGACTTCGTCGAGCGGCTCCAGCTGGACCGCAAGGGCGTTCCCGTCGACAAGGGCACGGTCGAGGAGGTGGCGGCCGGCCGTAAGGAGCGCTCGCTGCCGTTCAGGGCGTATCTGCTCTGGTTGACGTTCCCGCCGATCACGCTGCTCTTCCTGGACCAGCCGTTCGGCCTCGTCGTCGCCTACGGCGTGCTGGGCGCGTTCTTCATGCCGTTCCTGGCGCTCACCCTGATCTGGCTGCTCAACTCCTCACGCACTCCCGCCGAGTGGCGCAACGGCATTCTCAGCAACGTGATGCTGGCCGCGGCGGGCCTGCTGTTCGTCGTGCTGTGCGTCCAGCAGGTGCGGGAACTGCCCTGGTGACGTACGCGTCCGCACGGAGGCGGTGAGCACCGACCGGGCCGTACCGCCGGGGGAGCGGCGGTACGGCCCGGTACGGGGACCAAGGGTTACGGCAGGTTGTGGACGTGCGGTCCGACCGCGTTGGACCAGGCGTTGCCCGCCGTCGCGTCCCAGTTGGTGGACCAGGTCATCGCGCCCCGCAGAGCGGGGTAGGTCTTCGCGGGCTTGAACGAACCGCAGTTCGTGCCGCGGGTGAGGCAGTCGAGCGCGTTCTTCACGATCGACGGGTCGACGTAGCCGCTTCCCGCGCCGCGGGTGGAGGCCGGGACGCCGAGGCCGACCTGGGAGGCGTCGAGGCCGCCCTCGAGCTGGATGCAGGCCAGTGCGGTCAGGAAGTCGACCGATCCCTGCGAGTACACCTTGCCGTCGCAGCCGAGCATCGAGCCGCTGTTGTAGTACTGCATGTTGACGACGGTGAGGATGTCCTTCACGGCCAGCGCGGTCTTGAAGTACTCCGTGCCGGTGTTCTGCATGTCGATGGTCTGCGGCGCCATCGTCAGCACCAGCGACGAACCCGCCTTCTGCGACAGCTGGCGCAGCGCCTTGGTCAGGTACGTCGAGTTGATGCCGTGCTCCAGGTCGATGTCGACCCCGCTGAAGCCGTACTCCTGCATCAGCGCGTAGGCGCTGTTCGCGAAGGCCGTGGCGGACGCGTCACTGTTGATGGTGACGTTGCCCTTCTCGCCGCCGACCGAGATGATCACGGACTTGCCCGCGGCCTTCTTCGCGGCGATGTCCGCCTTGAAGTCGGCGACGGAGGCGTATCCCACGGCCGGGTCGAGGTTGAAGACGATCTGGCCCGGTGTGGTGGTGGAGTCGGCGAACGACACCGCGATGATGTCGTACTGCGCCTGCACGTCGCGCAGCTTCTGCACGGTGGCGCCGTTGTTGAAGTTCTGCCAGTAGCCCGTCAGCGCGTGCTTCGGCACCGCGGGGTTGCCCGGGTTGCCGCCCGTCGGGCCGGTCCTGCCGGTGACCGCGGCCGACTTGGCCGATTCGCCCGCCGAGTTCGTGGCCGTGACCTGGAACTGGTACGAGGTGTCCGCGGAGAGGCCGGTCACCGTCGCCGACGTACCGGAGACGGACTGGACCCTGGCGCCGTCGCGGTAGACGTTGTAGCCGGTCGCGCCGGAGACCGCGCCCCAGCTGAGGGCCACGGAGGAAGACGTCACCGCGCCGACCGTGGGCGCCGCGGGCGCCGACGGGACCACCGGGTCCGGGTCGGTGCCGCCACCGCCGTCGGGGCCGAAGACGCTCACGTCGTCGGCGTAGTAGGCGGCCTGGCCGTACCAGCCGTGGGTGTAGACGGTCACCGACGTGGTGTTGGCGCCCGTGGTGAAGGACGTGGTGAGCTTCGTCCAGTTGCTGCCGCCCGGGGTCCAGGTGGACACGTCCGTCGTCCCGGTGCCGCTCGCCCCCAGGTACACGTAGCTGCCCTGCACCCACGCGCTCAGCGAGTACGTCGAGTTCGGCCGGACCGCGACGCTCTGCGAGCACTTGGCGTTGTCCTGGCCGGCGGGCGTCGCCTTCAGCGCGGAGGCACCGCTGTGCACCGGGGAGGAGACGGCGGCGCCGCTGCCGCCGGAGCAGGACCAGTTGGTGAGGCCCGACTCGAAGCCGGCGTTCTTCGCGACGTTGACGTCGGCGGCCTGCGCGGTCCCGGCGGTGCCCATGAGCGTCAGCCCGGTGCCGACCGCGAGCGCCAGGCCGGCGCCCAGGGCCCTCCTGCCGGATCGCGCCGGGCGGTTCCAGGACGGACCCGGCCATCTCCGTGAGCGTGTGGTGCGGTCCACTTGCGGCCTCCGGTGGGGGAGTTGGGGGGTGGGGATGGGGCTTGCGGACGGTGGCCACCGTTGGGCGTAAAAACTGGTCCAGACCAATCAGGTTGTCAAGACCTCTGGCAGTGATTGGTCCCCGGAACGGTGTTCACTGCCCGGGTGGTGGTGGCTAGAGTGCTCATGCAGGAACACGGAGTAGCGAGCACCAGCAGCAGGAGCACGGAGCAGTAGGGATCTGCGGCCGCCGGACACCCCGGTGTCCGGAGCTGAACGGGGAACGAGCGTGCCGACCGCAATAGCAGTCACCAGCGCCGACCTGGTGCTACCGCCCACCGATCAACAGACGCCCACCGCCGCCCTGCTCCACCCGCCGGACGAGGTGCCCCTCGACGCCGCACTCAGCGACATGAGCGTCCTGCTCGAGCAGCACGGTTACGTCGTCGGCCTCTACCCCGCCTCGCTCCCCGCCGCCCACCAGCGCCGGCTGCACACGGTCCGCGCCGTGCTGGAGAGCGACCGCATCGCCCTTCTCAAGCTTGACCTGCCGCCGCTCGGCGTCGCCGTACTCGCCCGGCAGCTGAGGCAGCTGTCGATCTGCGACTTCGGCGCCGGGGTCATCGCCTCCGCCGCCCGGCTGCTCTCCCACTACATCTACGCCGGCGCCCTGCTCGGCTCCGTCGCCAGGCTCGACCGCATCCCGGTGAGCCTCACCTCCCACGCCAGGTCGTGGATGCCGGGCACCCAGTTCGGTGTGCTGGCCGGCCCCCGGCCCCAGATGGTCAAGGTCGGCGGGGGCGGCCACCTGGCAGGGCCCGACTTCGCCACCCAGCTGATCCTCGCCAGAGGGCAGCTCCAGTCGGAGTGGGTGACCGGCACCCTCGCCCCGGCCTGGCGCGTGCAGCAGCTCCACGAGGTTCCGCTGCCCGAGGAGTCGGCGCGCTGGTGGGGGACGGGACGGCTGATCGAGTTCGCCGCGTTCCTCCCCGACATCTCGGTCCTCTACCAACTGGTCTCATCCGTACGGCGAGAGGTGTGCACATGGTGCGGCATCCAACTCATCGGTGACCGCTGCGGCTTCTGCTCCGCCCCGCTCACGGCCGCCTCGAGCCGCACCGGGGCGACCAGGGCGCTGACCGCGGGGTCATGAACGGCCACGACCGGCTGCCTGCCGTGACCACCACCCCGGCGGCCGCCCCGGCCGCGTCGCCCACCGCACCGACCGCCCTCGCCGTGCCTGTTGCACCCGCACCGTCCGCCCCATTCGTCCCACGTCATCGAACGAGGTCGTCCCACCCATGAATTCACGGCAGCGCCGCGGCGTTCTCCTGATTCTGCTCTCGGTCGTCTGCGGCATCGCCGCGTTCGCCGGCGTGCTCACCGTGATCGCCGACGTGAACTCGAAGGTCGGACCCGAGACCACCGCCTACCGCGTCAAGAGCGACATAGCCCCCTACACGCCGCTCGACGCAGGGCAGTTCGAGAAGGTCTCGATACCCGAACGCTGGCTGTCCCGGAGCGCGGTGACCGACCTCGGCGTACTGCGTGGCAAGATCGCCGTGACGGAACTGCGCAGCGGATCACTGCTCCAGAGCGACATGATCGTGCAGAAGCCGGCGCTGGAGAGCGGCCAGCAGGAGATCGCCATCATGATCGACGCGGCGACCGGCGTGGCCGGAAAGATCCGGCCGGGGAACCTGGTCAACATCTTCGCCACCTTCGCCGCGCAGGACGACTCCGGCACCGACCAGTCCCGGCTCATCGTCGCGAACGCCAAGGTCATCGACGTCGGGGAGCTCACCGCCCTCGAACGCAGGAGCGGCGACCGTACCAACACCCCCCGCGAGGCGGTGCCCATCACCTTCGCGCTGAACACGGCCGATGCCCAGCGCGTCGCCTACGCCGAGTCCTTCGCCGAACATGTGCGCCTGGCCCTGCTGCCCGACGGGAGCCCCACCACCCTGCGGCCCGGCGACGGCAGCTACGACCTCTCAGAAGACAAGAACAAGTGAGGGCCGGATGACGACGCGTATCCTCCCCGCCGTCGGCGACCCCGACGCCGCCCGGTCCGTCGTGAGCCTGCTGGGCCGGCTCCCCGACGCGGAACCGGCACCGCCGGTCGGCGACTCCACCTCGCTCGTCGACATGCTGGCCCGGCTCGCCGCCGAGTCGCTCGACGAACTCCCGGAAGTCGTCCTGGTCCACGAACGCATCGGGCCGCTGCCCGCCCTCGAGCTGATCCGGGACGTCGCCCTGCGCTTCCCGGCCGTCGGCGTCGTGCTCGTCACCGCCGACACAAGCCCCGGCCTGTACTCGGCGGCCATGGACTCCGGCGCCCGCGGCCTCGTCGCCCTTCCTCTCGTGTACGAGGAACTGGCGCAGCGCGTCCAGGCCGCGGCCGGCTGGGCTGCGGGCGTACGCCGGCACCTCGGCCACGGTCCCGAGGCGGCGTTCGGTGGCCCGGGCGGCACCGTCGTCACCGTGAGCGGTGCCAAGGGCGGCGTCGGCACGACCGTCACGGCGATCCAGCTCGCCCTGGCGTCGGCGGCCTCCGGTCACTCCGTCGCCCTCGTCGACCTCGACCTCCAGGGCGGTGATGTCGCCTCGTACCTGGACGTCCAGTTCCGTCGCTCCATCGTGGACCTCGCCGCCATCCGGGACATCGGCGCGCGGGTCCTCCAGGACGCCGTCTTCAACCACGAGACGGGCGTGGCCCTCCTCCTCGCCCCCGCGGAGGGCGAACGCGCGGAGGACATCAGTGACCGCCTCGTCCGGCAGACCCTCGGCGCCCTGCGGCAGCGTTACGAGACGGTGGTCGTCGACTGCGGCACCCAGGTCAACACCGCCAACGCCGCCGCCATCGAGTCGGCCGACACCACTCTGCTGCTGACGCTGCCGGACGTGGTGACCGTACGGGCCACCAAGCGGATGGTGCGGCTCTGGGACCGGCTCCAGATCCGCAAGGCGGAGGAGACGATCACCGTCGTGAACCGCCACACGCGGACCACGGAGATCCAGCCGCAGCTCGTCTCGAAGATCACCTCCACGAGGGTGGCGCGCACGGCGATCCCCGCCAATTTCAAGGAGCTCCAGGGCGCCGTCGACGCGGGCCGTATGCAGGACCTCGAGGCCAAATCCTCCGTCAAGCAGGCCATGTGGGCCCTCGCGGGCGAGCTCGGGCTGGTCAAGGACGTGCAGGGGGACACGAAGCAGAGCCGCTTCGGGGCCGGACGCCGGCACGGGCGCACGAAATGAAGACGCCCGCCCCGCGCATACGGGACGACCGCGGCCAGTCGGTGATCGAGTTCACCGGCATGGTGCCGATCATCCTGGTGACACTGGCCGTCCTGTGGCAGTCGGCACTCGTCGGCTACACGTTCGTGCTCGCGGGCAACGCGGCGGACAAGGCGGTGGCCGCGGGGACGCGGGCGGAGGGCGGCGGCGCGGCGGCCTGCGCGGCGGCCGCGGAGGAGGACCTGACCGGCGGCTGGTCGGCGGCCGTCACGTGCGGGCCGGACGGCGACCTGTACAAGGCCGAGGTCTCCTTGGAGGTGCCGCTGCTTTTCCCCGGCGTCAACCTCCCGATCACGGTCAAGGGCCGGGCTGGCGCGGCGGCCGAGTGGAGGGCCGAGCCATGAGACGCCGGGACCTCCGGGACGACCGCGGCCAGAGCGCCGTCGAATACGGCGGCTGGCTGTTCCTGCTGCTCTTCGTGATGACGATCGCGGTGCAGGTGGGCCTCGCCGTGTACGCGGCCCAGCAGGCCGGCACCGCGGCCCGCGCGGCGGCGCGGGTGGCCGCGCAGGACGAGGCGACGACCAGTCCCCAGGCCGCGGGGCAGCAGGCGCTCAGCTCCTGGCTCGACGCCTCCGTCGCCACCGGCCAGGACGGCGACGCGGTCACCGCCGACGTGACGGTCACCATTCCCGGCGTGGTCCCCGGCATCAGCTTCGGCACCGTCACCAAGTCCGCCACCATGCCCCTCGACAGGGAGTCGACACGATGAGCCTGCGCGCACGCATCCAGCGCATCGACGGCCCCGAGCCGGCGAACGGCCAGAGCGAGGAGAGCCGGCTCGTCGGTGTCTACCGGGCCAAGCTCCTCGAGGAGATCGACCTCGCGGAGATGTCCACCCTCGCCGCCGCCGAACGCCGCGTCCGCCTGGAGCGCGTACTCGGCCACATCATCAGCCGCGAGGGCCCCGTCCTGTCGACCGGCGAGCGCTCCCACCTCATCAGGCGGGTCGTCGACGAGGCGCTCGGCCTCGGCATCCTCGAACCGCTCCTCGAGGACGCGTCCATCAGCGAGATCATGGTGAACGGCCCCGAGCAGGTTTTCGTCGAACGCGACGGCCGGCTCGAGCAGCTGCCGTTGCGGTTCTCCTCCACCGAGCAGCTGATGCAGACCATCGAGCGCATCGTCTCCACCGTCAACCGCCGCGTCGACGAGGCGAACCCCATGGTCGACGCCCGGCTCCCCAGCGGTGAGCGCGTCAACGTCATCATCCCGCCGCTCTCCCTGACCGGCCCGGTGCTGACCATCCGCCGCTTCCCGCGCGCCTTCACCCTCCAGGAGATGATCGGCCTCGGGTCCCTCGACGAGCACATCCTGATGCTGCTCGCGGGCCTGGTGCGCGCCAAGTTCAACGTGATCGTCTCCGGCGCGACCGGCACCGGCAAGACCACCCTCCTCAACGCGCTGTCCGGCCTCATCCCGGACGGCGAACGCATCGTCACCATCGAGGACTCCGCCGAACTCCGGCTCCAGCAGACCCATGTGATCACCCTGGAGTCCCGCCCCGCCAACGTCGAGGGCAAGGGCCGCATCACCATCCGCGACCTCGTACGCAACTCCCCGCGGCGGGGAGACCCTCGACATGCTCCAGGCCATGTCGACCGGCCACGACGGCTCGCTCGCCACCGTCCACGCCAACAGCGCGGAGGACGCGCTGATGCGGCTCCAGACGCTGAGCTCCATGTCCGAGGTCGAGCTCCCGTTCGTGGCCATCCACGACCAGATCAACAGCGCCGTCGACGTCATCGTCCAGCTCACCCGGCACGCGGACGGGGCACGCCGGATCACCGAGATCGCCGTCGTCGACTCGTACGGCCGCGAGGACTACCGCTTCGTCACCGTCTGCCGGTTCGAGGCGGAACCGCCGGCCGGGGACGGGCGCGTGCACGGCAGGTTCCGGTACTTCCCGCTGCCCCGGCGGGTCGCGGAACGCCTCTACATGGCGGGCGAGGCGATCCCGCCCGCCTTCGGCGTCGGCGAGTCGCAACTGGAACTCGCCACCCGGGTGCCACCGGGCCTGAGCCCGGTGCCCGACCCACGCACCGGCCACTCACCGGAAGGGCACCGCCCGCGATGAACCTGCCCCTGGTGACCCTCGGCGTCACGCTGCTCGGCTGCGTACTCGCCGTCCTCGGCGTGCGCTCCTGGTCGGTGGGCCAGGCACAACGCCAGGCCCTCGTCGACCGCATGTCGCAGTCCGGACCGCTCGCCCTCGAGAGCGGCCGCCGGCGCCGCTTCGCGGGAGTGGACCGCAGGCTGCGCGGCACCCGGCTCGGCCGGCGCATCGAGCGGAACATCTCCGCGACCGGCCTGGAACTGACCGCCGGGGAGTACGCCGTCTACGTCGTCGCCGCCCTGCTGGCGCTCTACTTCGTCGTCGGCTCGGTCTTCGCGCCCTTCTTCGGCCTGCTCGCCGTCCTGATCGGCGTCTGGGGCGCGAACGGCTTTTTGAACTGGCAGCGGGCCAAACGCACCGAGGCGTTCATCAGCCAGCTCCCCGAACTCACCCGGGTGCTCGCCAACGCCACCCAGGCCGGGCTCGCCCTGCGCACCGCGATCGGCATGGCCGTGGAGGAGCTCGACGACCCGGCGCGAGAGGAGCTGCGCCGCGTCGCCGACCAACTGGCGCTCGGCCGCTCCCTCGACGACGCGCTCGGCGACCTCGTCGAACGCCTCCCGTCACGCGAACTCACCGTGCTCGTGTCCACCCTGATCCTGTCCAACCGTGCGGGCGGCACCATCGTCACCTCACTGCGCAACCTCACCGAGACCCTGGAGGAACGCAAGGAGACCCGGCGGGAAGTCACCACCCTCCTCTCGCAGGTCAAGGTCACGGCGGTGGCCGTCCCGGTGCTCGGCCTCGGCTTCCTGCTCGTCATCAACGGCATGCGGGACGGGGCACTGGAGGACATGACCGGCGCACTCGGGGGCCGCGTCGCCGTACTGGTCGCGGCCGGGCTGTACGCACTCGGCTTCATCCTCATCAACCGGCTCACCCGCGTCCGCATCTGAGACCTGACCAGAAGGGAGGAGACCCACATGCTCGGACTGGCCCTGGCCGCCGTGACCGGCGTCGCCGTCGTCGGCGTCTTCCTCGGCATACGCATGTACCGGGCGGAGGCCAAGCTCCCCGGCGACCTCGCCATCGCTCTGGAGGTCGGCGCCACCCGCACCAGCTATCCGGGCATGGCCATCGACCGCCTCGGCATGCGCTGGGCCCCCTCGGTCCAGCGCCTGATGGGCCCGCGCCACGTCGACCGCGTCCGCCGCAGGCTCGACATGGCCGGCAACCCCGGCGGCCTGACGGTCGACCGGTACGCGGCCCGCCGCGCCGTCTACGGGGTCCTCGGCGGGCTCGTCGCCTTCGGGATGCTCATGAACGGGCAGGTCGTCCTCGCCGTCCTGTTCCTGCTCTACGGCCTGTTCTGGACGGACGTCCTGCTCCGGGCGGCCATCGCCCGCCGCCGGGACGACATCGAACGCACCCTGCCGGACTTCCTCGACGTACTGGCCGTCGTCGTCTCCGCCGGCCTCGGCTTCCGCCAGGCCCTGGAGCGCGTCGCGGAGAAGTACGAGGGCCCCTGGTCGGACGAACTGCGCATCACGCTCCGGCAGATGGACATGGGCATGGGCCGGCGCGAGGCCTTTGAACAGCTGCGCCGCCGCAACGAGTCGGAGCAGGTCTCCATGTTCGTCTCGGCGCTCCAGCAGGGCGAGGAACTGGGCGCCCCCATCGTCGACACCCTGATCCAGATCGCCAACGACATGCGCAGGACGGACGCCCAGAACGCGAGACGGAAGGCGGCGAAGGCGGTCCCGAAGGCGACGCTGATCGTCACGAGCTTCATGCTGCCCGGCACGATGATCCTGATCGTGGCGGGCTTCTACTACGCGGCCGACGTGGACTTCGGCGCGATCTTCGGAGGCTGACGGGTGAGGTTGCCACGGTGAACGGTTCACGAGCGATTCGACCAACGGTCTTCGCTCACGCAAGCGAATGTGGGAGATTCTCCTCGGAGGCCCGGCGTAGCCGGGAGACTCCATGGAGTGATCAGCGGCGAGGGAGGCCGGACCGACATGAACCAGCGGTCCGTCGAAGGGGAACGAGGGGTACGCCATGAGGGACTTCGGCCTGCACAAGGTCGCGGCTGCGATCGGACTCCGCCGGGACGGACTCCGCGACGATCGGGGGCAGGGGTCGATCGAGTACGTCGGGATCACGATTCTGGTGGTGGCGATCGTGGTGCTGCTGCTGAACACGAACATGGGCGCCGAGATCGCGAACACGTTCACCGAGAAAATCAATTCGGTTCTCGGCGGTGGCGGCGGCTGAGCTTTCCTGGGCCGGACGATGACGGCCAGGCGACCCCGCTCTACATGGCAGCCGTGGTCGGCCTTCTCTTTCTCGTCCTTGTGTACCTGGCATTCGGCCAAGCCGATGTGACCCGCAACGGCACGCAGACCGCGGCCGACGCCGCCGCACTGGCAGCGGCCCAGGATTCCAGGGACCAGCTTGAATTGACGGCCCTCATCGAAGACCTGGAGCTCATCCTCGACGGCCGGTTGCCGACAGACACCCCGGACGGCTGCGCGCGTGCGGCCGACTTCGCTGCCCGGAACGAAGCCGTGGCCGGCAGCTGCACGCCGCTGAGCGACGGCCGATGGGGCTTCACCGTCAACGTCGAGTCCGGGGAGTCGATGGGCGACAGCATCATCGAGGGAACCGGCAGCAAGCACGCCACGGCACGTGCCACCGCCGTCGTGGAACCACGCTGCACCTTTACGCCTGGGGAGAGCGTGCCCACGCAACCCGGCGAAGGAGACGATGCCGACGAGCAGAAGCCCTTACCGGGCAAGCTGCTCTGTGACTCCGACGAGTGGGTCATCGACCCCGAAGAGCCCGATTTGCTGCCCGACATGGCAGACCTTTTCACCGTCCGACTGGCCGAGGACTGAGCCGATGAACGCAAAGGAACAGGATTGATGAGCAAGCGGCATATGAGGAACAGGCGCCGGGCTGCGGCAGCTGTGCTGTCGTCCGCCTTGATCCTCACTCTGTCGGCCTGTGGCGGTGGCGGCGACGAGGCGAACCCGAAGGGTTCGTCGTCATCAGCACCCACCGGATCCAAGGGTGAGGACAAGGCCAGTTCGGCACCGGAGTCGGCACCCAGTACATCGAGCGAGCCCATCGCAACGGTCAAGGGCGACAAGGGGGTGGAGATGTCCGTGTTCTCGGCACGAAGGGACGAGGGCGGCTTTTTGACCCTGGACGGCGTCATTAAGAACACCGGGGCGGAACAGTTCACCACCCCCGTCCAGTGGAGCGGCTTGGAGCAGTCCGTCGCAGCTACCGGTCGCTCGTTTGCCGGCATGACCCTTGTTGACTCGGCCGGTAAGAAGCGGTACTACGTGCTGCGCGACACGGACAACCGACCCCTCACCACCTACGCATACCGCACGCGTATGGAGCCCGGCGACTCCCTCACCTTCTTTGCCCAGTTCCCCGCGCCACCGGCGGGCACCACACAACTCGCCCTCCAGTTCCCCGGTTTCCCCAGCACCACGATCGAGTTGTCCTGATGCGCCCCGCGACCAGGACAACCGTGACCGCCGTCGTCCTCGCCGGTGCGCTTTCCGCCGGCCTTCTCGCCGGCGGCAGCGCCTTCGCCGACGACGGCCCCTACGCGGCGCCGCCTGCCGAGGCGCCCGTGAAGGTCGACGCCAACGACTCGGACCTGAAGCTCCCCGAGGGCGCGACGCTGGCCGACCCGAAGGTCATCGACATCAAGTCCGTCGTCGAGGACATCAGCGGTGAGGAGCGCCGCGAGGAGACGAACTCGGACATCACGTTGGCCCTCCAGGCCGAGGTCCTCTTCGGGAAGGACAGCGCCAAGCTCTCCGGCGAGGCCACGTCCCGCATCTCGGCGATCGCCGCCGAGATCAAGAAGCAGAACGCCAAGAAGATCCGTGTGTTCGGCTTCACGGACGACCTCGGCACCGAGGCGCACGGCGACAAGCTGTCGAAGGAGCGCGCCGACGCCGTGCACAGCGTGCTGTCACAGCAGTTGAGCGCCGAGGGGATCACGTACGAGATCCGGGGCTACGGCGAGGACTATCCGATCGCGAGCAACACGTCGGAGGAGGGCCGCCGGAAGAACCGCCGCGTCGAGGTGTCGTTCCCCAGGGAGTGAGACGGTCACGCTCAGTGCTGCGTCTCCGCGCCGCGCGTACCGTCCGAGCACCGGGCAGGTGAACGCCCCTACGGTGCCGGGCGCGTCAGGACGGAACGGTGATCGTGAGCGTGACGCCCCGCCGTACCCCCCACTTCGCCGCCGCCCCCGCCGCCGCCTCGAGCACATGGCGGGCCCGCGGTCGCGGCAGGCCCACGCGGCCGGGGGGCATGGTGCGGACAATGAGGACGCGCAGGTCACGGTCGAGGTAGGCCACGTCGATGGTGAAGCGCATCCCCACCGAGTGGACGCTGCCGCAGGGGGTCAGGAGCATCGCGCCCTCGATGCCGTCGCGGCCGAGGAGGCCGCGGCGCCGGGCCCGGTACGTGGCGGCTATCTCGACCTCGGCGACGGGACGGCCGTCGACCGTCAACGTCCCTGTTCCGTCACGCCATCGGCGTCCTCGTCGCATGGCCTCCACCGTAGTCGCGTCCGGCTTACGCTCGGGGCGTGGACGCAGCGCTGATCGTCGTCGCCGCCCTGTGGGGTGCGGGCACCGGCCTGCTGTGCCCGCGGGCGGCGTACCGGCTGTCCGTGGGGGCGGGCGAGCCATGGCGGGACGCCTGCCCGGCGGGGCACGTGTTTGCGGGGCCGGGGCGCGGGTGGCTCGGTGGCGCCTGCTGCGCGGCTCCCGTCCCGGCGCGGCTCGCGGCACCGCTCGTCACCGCGGCGGCCTGCGCCGTTCTCGCCGCGGCGACGGGCGCACGGCCGGAGCTGGCGGCCTGGCTGGTGCTGGCGCCGTTCGCCGTGCTGCTGGCCCTGGTCGACCTGAGGGTGCGCCGGCTGCCGGACCGGCTGACGCTGCCGCTGGCCGGCGCGGCCGCCGCCCTGCTGGGGGTGGCCGGGCTGTTGCCGCGGGCCGGCGGGGCGTGGGCCACGGCCCTGCTGGGCGGACTCGTGCTGGGCGGCGCGTACTTCGTGCTGTTCCTGATTCACCCCGGCGGCATGGGGTTCGGGGACGTGAAACTCGCGCTCGCGCTCGGGGTCGTGCTCGGCTGGTACGGCTGGGGCGTGCTCTTCGCGGGCGCGTTCGCCGGCTTCCTGTTCGGCTCGCTGTACGGGCTCGGGCTGGTCGCCCTGCGCCGCGCGAGCCGCCGGAGCACGATCGCCTTCGGGCCGTTCATGATCGCGGGGGCGCTGGCCGGTGTCGTCCTGGGGGCGCTCGCGGCCGTCTGAGCCGCTGCGAATACGCGCGACACGGCGGCCCGTCGGCGCGCAGAATCGGCCCATGGATGCCATCGCGAAGAAGCCCGTCAACATCACCGAAGCCCTCGCCTCCTTCGACGACGTCTACAGTCCGCGCATCGTCGCCCGTATGAACGACTACGACGTCCGCATCGCGCACACCCTGGGCGACCATGTGTGGCACGTGCACGAGGACACGGACGAGTTCTTCCTCGTCCTCGACGGGCGGTTCGACATCGCGCTGCGCGCGGCCGACGGCACCGAGTCCACCGTGGAGTTGCGCAAGGGCGACACCTTCGTCGTACCCAAGGGCACCGAGCACCGGCCCACCTCGACCGGCGGCTCCGTCCTGATGTTCGAGCCGTCCGGTACCAGCTCGACCGGTGACCGGCACGAGGGCGAGCTTCCCGGCAACGTCGACAGCACGACCGGCCATGAGCTGACCTGACGAGGAGGGCGGCGCGTCACGCGTGCGGCCCGACCGCCACGGTGCCGACGGTCAGCTGGGCGCGGCCCTCCAGGGCCGCGCCCACCCGCTCGACCTCCCGGGCCAGTTCATCGCGTGCCCCCGCCCGCTCCAGCGCCTCGCCGACCGGTTCCACCGTCACCGCGAGGCGTCGGCCCGAGCGGCGCTGGTGCCAGACTCCGGCCACGACCCCGTCCACCAGCACCACCGGGTAGTTGCCGGCCTGGCCCCCGGCCAGCGCCCGGGTGCGAGCCGCCCCCGGGAACAGCCGGTCCCGTGGCCGGCAGGCGATGGCGTACGCGTCGAAGTAGGGCAGGAGGCGCACGCCCCGCGCCGGCTCCTGGTCCGGGAACGCGGCGTCGCCCCGGGCGACCCACCCGGGGGCGCCCTCGAAGGTGACCTCCGCGATCCGCCGCCCGGCCGCCAGGTCCGTGAAGAGCCCGCCCGCCCAGGCGGGCGGCGCTCCGAACCACCGGGCGAAGTCCGCGGGGGTGGCGGGCCCGTACGCGCGCAGATAGCGGTGCATGAGTTCGGGCAGAGCGTCCCGCCCGTCCATCGGCGTGACTCCGGGGCTGGTGTAGGTGACGTTGCGGCCACGGTTCGGGCCGAAGGCGAGCGCGCCGCGATGCGCGGCCGTGTGCGTGATCTGCCGCCAGCGCGGCCACTTGTCCTGGAAGGCGTCCATCACCCGCTCGCCCGCCCACGGCCCGGTGCGGTCGACGATCGCCTCCGTCAGTTCGTCGACGGTGAGCGGCTCGCCGGCCAGCGCGTCACGGACTGCCGCGACGACCTCGTCGGTCTGCTCCGGTGTCATCCGTACGCCGTCCGGCCACGGGTTCCTCCCGGCGGGCACCGCCGACAGGGCGCCCGTCCACATCGGCAGGTCCGCCGTGGGCAGCAGATGGACGGTGCCGCGCGGGCCGTACGTCTTCACCAGTGTCCGGTCCGTCCACAGTGCGTGGCGCACGTCCGCCCGGGTGGCGCCGGGTGCCAGCCGCAGGGCGAGGGACAGCTCCCCGGCGGACAGCACCTGCGCGTGGGCCCCGAGCATCGCGCCGGCGACGGCCGCGGGGGAGGTGAGGCCCGGGGACCCGGGAGCGGCCAGCCCCTGACGGGCCAGCCGCCGGGCGTTCGCCTGCGGCCATGTCACATCGGCGGTCTTCTTCGTCATACCGGCGACGCTAGGACCCATACAGGTCAGATGCTGTCCTCATTTGCCCGATGGGGCCCGTCCCGTTCGATCGCTCGACCGCACGCGGGTCCGTTCGTCAATGCGGCGCCTCACGGCCGGGGTCCCCCGTGGGAGGTACGGCCCCGGCCGCTCCCGGAGCGCTGCCGCACGGCCCCGCACCTTCCCCGGCGAATTCCGGCGCCACTTCGGCATGGCGTGGCACCGCGCACCACTTACGAAGGGTTATGGTGGAAACCCCCCCTCGGGCCGGTCCGTATCCCCCCCACGGACCGGCCCGTTTTATGTTTCCTCCCGGCGGGTCAGCCCCGGTCGGCCCAGATGTTCGTGCCCTTCGTGTCCACCGCGAAGGTGTCGATCTCCTCCAGCTCCGCCTGCGTCAGAGGCGCCCCGGCCAGCGCGGCGACGTTCTCTTCGAGCTGCTGCACGCTGGACGCGCCGATGAGCGCGGACGTCATCCGCGGGTCGCGCAGCACCCACGAGATCGCCAGCTGGGCCAGCGACTGGCCACGGCGCGCGGCGATGTCGTTGAGGCCGCGCAGCCGTCGCACCACCTCGTCGGACAGCAGGTTCGGGTCGAGCGACTTGCCCTGGGTGGCGCGCGAGCCCTCCGGGATGCCCTTCAGGTACTTGCCGGTGAGCAGCCCCTGCGCGAGCGGCACGAAGGAGATGCAGCCCATACCGGCGTCCTCCAGGGTGTCCAGCAGCTCGTCGTCCTCGATCCAGCGGTTGATCATCGAGTACGAGGGCTGGTGGATGAGCGCGGGGACACCCATTTCCTTCAGCAGCCCGGCCGCCTCCGCGGTCTGCTCCGCGTTGTAGGAGGACACGCCCACGTACAGCGCCTTGCCCTGCTGCACGGCGGATGCGAGCGCTCCCATCGTCTCCTCGAGCGGAGTCTCCGGGTCGAAGCGGTGGGAGTAGAAGATGTCGACGTGGTCGAGGCCCATCCGCTTCAGGGAGGCGTCCAGCGACGACAGCAGATACTTGCGCGAACCCCACTCGCCGTACGGCCCGGGGTGCATGAGATAGCCGGCCTTGGTGGAGACGACGATCTCGTCCCGGTAGCGGGCGAAGTCCTGCGCGAAGATCTTGCCGAAGTTCAGCTCGGCGGACCCGGGCGGCGGTCCGTAGTTGTTCGCGAGGTCGAAGTGGGTGACGCCCAGGTCGAACGCGCGGCGCAGGATCGTGCGCTGCGAGCTCAGCGTGCGGTCGTCGCCGAAGTTGTGCCAGAGGCCCAGGGACAGCGCGGGCAGCTTGAGGCCGGAGCGGCCGCTGCGGCGGTACTCCATGGACGCGTAGCGGTCGGCGTCGGCGAGGTAATAAGGGGAATCAGTCACGCTTCCCTCCTTATCACGGACTTGTGACACACCGGGTTGGGCCGCCGTGCCCGGCCCGCAGTAGGGTTGCGCCTTCGGGGACTGCCGCATGGAGGGGTGTAAGAACTGTGAACCTGCGCGACCTGGTGTACAGGCTCTACGCGCGCCGGGTGGAAGGCCGCCTCGACCATGCCCAGGTGCCCAAGCACATCGGTGTCATCCTCGACGGCAACCGCCGCTGGGCGAAGGCCTCCGGCGGCACGGCCGCACAGGGGCACCAGGCCGGCGCCGACAAGATCTCCGAGCTGCTCGGCTGGTGCGCGGAGACCGATGTCGAGGTCGTCACCCTGTGGCTCCTGTCCACGGACAACTTCGACCGCCCCGAAGAGGAGCTCAAGCCGCTTCTCGGCATCATCGAGAACACGGTGCGCAACCTCGCCGCCGACGGGCGCTGGCGGGTGCACCACGTGGGCACCCTGGACCTGCTGCCCGACCACACGCAGCGGGTGCTGAAGGAGGCCGAGCAGGCCACGGCGGACGTGAAGGGAATACTGGTCAACGTCGCCGTCGGCTACGGCGGCCGCCAGGAGATCGCGGACGCGGTCCGTTCGCTGCTGCTGGAGCATGCGGAGAAGGGCACGAGCTTCGAGGAGCTCGCCGAGATCGTCGACGTCGAGCACATCTCCGAGCACCTGTACACCCGTGGCCAGCCGGATCCCGACCTGGTGATCCGCACCAGCGGGGAGCAGCGGCTCTCCGGGTTCATGCTCTGGCAGAGCGCGCACTCCGAGTACTACTTCTGCGAAGTCTTCTGGCCGGCGTTCCGTAAGGTCGACTTCCTGCGCGCACTGCGCGACTACGCGGCTCGTCACCGCCGCTACGGCGCCTGACCGCCGCCTCTGCCCGACCCGGCAGCGTCTCCCTGAACCGGGCGCCTCTGCCTGACCTGCAGCCTCTGCCTGAACCGGGCCCCGCCCCGGCCCCTTTCACCTTCCGCCCGGAGCCGTCACGTCGTCGGCCCGGCGCGGCGCGGCAGCCACGCGCCCCCTCGACGCGCCTCGTCACCGCACGTTCATCCGGCGGACGCCCGGCCTCCTGGCATGGCCGGAGTTGTTCGAGGGCATACCTCTTGCAGGTCGACGTCCGATCCACGAACGTCGGATCTCAGTGAGCGGCTCACGCCGCCCACCCGGGAGGCCCTTTGCACACGAAGGACTGCACCAGCGGTGCGGACCACGCGGAGGGCCGGCGCTCGGCCCGCGCATCGTGGCCTGAGCCCGGCCCGTCCCCCGCTCCGGCGGGAGGACCCATGGCCCGCGACGCCGTCGCACCCCGACCTCGTCCGAGGGGGTACGTCCTTCCGTGGTGAACAGCACAAAGCGCCGTATGAACGACCGGCGCACCTACGTTCTCGACACCAGCGTCCTGCTGGCGGACCCGAAAGCCATGAGCCGCTTCGACGAGCACGAGGTCGTGCTCCCCGTCGTCGTGGTGACGGAGCTGGAGGCCAAGAGGCACCATCCGGAGCTCGGTTACTTCGCCCGCCAGGCGCTGCGCCTGCTGGACGACTTCCGGGTCCGGTACGGCCGCCTCGACTCTCCGCTGCCCATCGGGGACCTCGGTGGCACGCTGCGTGTCGAGCTCAACCACTCGGATCCCGGCGTACTGCCGGCCGGTTTCAGGCTGGGGGACAACGACTCACGGATTCTGGCCGTCGCGCGCAACCTCCAGGCGGAGGGGTACGACGTCACGGTCGTCTCCAAGGATCTGCCGCTGCGCATCAAGGCGTCGTCGGTCGGCCTGCTCGCGGAGGAGTACCGAGCGGAGCTCGCCATCACCGACACGGGCTGGACGGGCATGACCGACCTGCCCCTGACGGCGGAGCAGGTCGACCTCCTGTACGGGGAGGAGACGCTGTACGTACCGGAGGCGGCGGATCTGCCCGTGCACACCGGTCTGGTGCTGCAGTCCGAGCGCGGCAAGGCGCTGGGGCGGGTCACCGCCGAGGGCAACGTCCGCCTGGTGCGGGGCGACCGCGAGGTGTTCGGAATCCACGGTCGCAGCGCCGAGCAGCGCATCGCCCTGGATCTGCTCCTCGACCAGGAGGTCGGCATCGTCTCGCTCGGCGGCCGGGCCGGCACCGGCAAGTCGGCACTGGCGCTGTGCGCGGGCCTCGAAGCGGTCCTCGAGCGCAGGCAGCACCAGAAGGTGATGGTCTTCAGACCGCTCTACGCGGTGGGCGGGCAGGAGCTCGGCTATCTGCCGGGCACCGAGGCCGAGAAGATGAGCCCGTGGGCGCAGGCGGTCTTCGACACGCTGTCCGCCGTCGCTGGCCGTGAGGTCATCGAGGAGGTCCTGAACCGCGGCATGCTGGAGGTCCTGCCGCTGACGCACATCCGGGGCCGTTCCCTTCATGACGCGTTCGTCATCGTCGACGAGGCCCAGTCGCTGGAACGGAACGTCCTGCTGACGGTTCTGTCCCGTATCGGGGCGAATTCCCGGGTCGTCCTCACGCATGACGTGGCCCAGCGGGACAACCTCCGGGTCGGCCGCTACGACGGAGTGGTCGCCGTGGTGGAGAAACTGAAGGGGCATCCGCTGTTCGCGCATGTCACCCTCACCCGCTCGGAGCGTTCACAGATCGCCGCCCTGGTGACCGAAATGCTGGAGGACGGGCACATCTGATCCGATAGGTCCCAGGGGCCTGTCCGGCATATAGGGCAAGTCACTTGACGCCGCCCGGCGAAGCGCAAGAGCGTAGCCGGGCGGCGTCGTGCTGTCCGCCGATTCCTTCAAAAGCCCTGGCTCAAACGGGGTGTGAGCTTTCACACGCAACGAAGAATTGCCTTGCGGCCTCGCCCTGCGGCAGAGTCTTGCTTCCGTCAGGCCCCGCATGCGACACATCCGCACCACAGTTGGTGCACAGCAACACACAATTCAAGACATGTCAGTCGCATGCCGCCCGCGAGCACAATGCGGCAGCTCCCCTGGGGAGTTGCCCACCGGGCCCGCGCCTCCCGTGACCCGATCAGTGGGGAGGCCAGCGTCAGGGGCAAGATTTCGCTCGCGGGGTCACCTGTGCGGGCGATGCTGGAAGGAAACCGTGTGAGCCGGATCTCGGTCCGGGGATTCGCAGTGGCTTCGGCTACTGCGGTCACCACCGTCGGCGCCGTCGTCGGCGTCGCGTCGGGCAACACCCAGACCTCGGGCGACAACCTCGAGGCGGCTGCCGCCGACACGACGCTCCTCGCGGACATTCCCATGGGCGAGCAGGCCCAGATCCAGGTGTCGTCCCTGACGCAGCAGGCCGATGCACAGGCCGCTGCCGCGGACGCGGCTGCGAAGAAGTCCGCCGAGGAATCGGCACGCATCCAGGCGGCCGAAACCGCCAAGGCGAAGAAGGAAGCCGCCGAGGAGAAGGCGAAGAAGGAGCGCGAGGAGGCCGCGGCCGCGGAGGCCCGCGCCAACCGCGACGCCGTCCGCGACGCGTCGAGCTTCTCCGCCCAGGCGTCCTACACCATCGCCGAGGTCCAGGCGATGGCGCGCCAGATGGTGCCCGCCGACCAGTTCCAGTGCTTCAGCAACATCGTGGACCACGAGTCCAGCTGGAACTACCGCGCGCAGAACCCGTCTTCCGGTGCGTACGGCCTCGTCCAGGCACTGCCGGGCTCCAAGATGTCGACCGCGGGCGCGGACTGGCAGACCAACCCGGCCACCCAGATCAAGTGGGGCCTGAACTACATGGACAGCCGCTACGGCAGCCCGTGCGGCGCCTGGTCGTTCTGGCAGGCCAACCACTGGTACTAGTCGGCCTCCGGCCCGCCGGTCGCTCAACTTTTCGGAGCCCCTCACCGTCCTACGGTGAGGGGCTCCGTGCGTGTACGGTCTCAATCCGGTACTCCCCGGTCGGGGACGCCCGTGCCTTGAGGGCTCAGGGGGAGAGTGGGCGGGGGAAAGAGGAAGCATCATGTCGAAGGTTCCAGGATGGCTCGGCCGGGTGGGTGCCGGGCTGACCCGGATGGGAGAGCGCCTGGAGGAGCGCCGCAACGAGGGCGCCCCGGACGCCGACGACGAGCTGCCCGGGGCGCCGCGGCTCCCCGAGAGCGTTCCCCCGCCGCCGGCCTACGCGCCGGCCGTGCCCGCGAGGCCCGACCCGGTCGCCGCCATCCCCTGGGGGATGCGCGTCGCGGCGGAGGCGGGCTGGCGGCTGCTCGTACTGGCGGGCACCCTCTGGGTGTTGATGCGGGCGATCAGCGCCGTGCAGCTGGTGGTGCTGGCGTTCGTGGCGTCCCTGCTCGTCACCGCGATGCTTCAGCCGACCGTCGCCCGGCTGTGCAGACTGGGCCTCCCGCGGGGCTTCGCCACCGCCGTGACGGCGATCCTCGGCTTCGTCATCATGGGCCTGGTCGGCTGGTTCGTGGTGTGGCAGGTGATGGACAACCTGGACAACCTCTCCGACCGTGTCCGGGACGGCATCGACGAGCTGAAGCGCTGGCTCCTCGACAGCCCGTTCCATGTGACGGAGAGTCAGATCAACGACATCGCGGAGAACCTCAGCGACACCATCGGCACCAACACCGAGGAGATCACCTCGGCCGGTCTCCAGGGTGTGAGCGTGATGGTCGAGGTGCTCACCGGGATACTGCTGGCGATGTTCTCCACGCTGTTCCTGCTGTACGACGGCAGGCGCATCTGGGAGTGGGTGCTCAAACTCGTCCCCGCGCAGGCGCGGCCGGGGGTCGCCGGTGCCGGACCGCGTGCCTGGCGCACCCTGACCGCGTATGTCCGCGGCACGGTGATAGTGGCACTGATCGACGCGATCTTCATCGGCCTCGGGATCTACTTCCTCGACGTGCCGCTGGCCGTGCCGCTCGCCGTGTTCATCTTCCTCTTCGCCTTCATCCCCCTGGTCGGCGCGGTGGTCTCCGGCGCTCTCGCGGTGGTCGTCGCGCTGGTCACCCAGGGCGTGTTCACGGCGCTCATGGTGCTGGTCGTCGTCCTCGCCGTCCAGCAGCTCGAGGGCCATGTGCTGCAGCCGTTCATCCTGGGCCGCGCGGTGCGGGTGCACCCGCTCGCCGTGGTGCTCGCCGTGGCCTGCGGCGGTCTGACCGCCGGCATCGGCGGCGCGGTCGTGGCGGTCCCGCTCGTCGCCGTGACCAACACGGTCGTCGGCTATCTGCGGGTGTACGGCAGGGAACAGGCGCTGCGCCACTCCCCGCCGCCGCACGGCTCGACGTCCCTCGACGCGGCGGCGGCGACGGCCGCCGCGGAGGAGTCCCCGCCGGCGCAGGGCCGCACACCCGAGGAGCAGGAGTGATCTCGGAACCGGAGCTCGTGCCGGAGGGGTACTTCGGCGCGGCCGAGCTCCCCGGACAACGCGTCGCCGCCGATGACGTGGTGACGGAGGACCAGGGCCCCGGCGGTCCGCGCCGCGCCCGTCCCGGCTGGCTGTGGGCAATCGGCGGTGCGGTCGTCGCGTCGGCGGTGTGGGCGGGCGGCCTGTACGCGTACTCCAGCGCGGAACCGGACCTCGGGGGATACCGCGCGAGCCGGAACCTGTGCCTGGACGCGGAATTGAGCGCGCTGACGGCCGCGATCGGCGAGCGGGTGGACCGGGGCTCGGCATGGCGCAGTGCGCACGAGAGCCTCGACGACGTGTCGTGCTACATCGAGATGACGCCGCAGGGGTACGAACTCCCGACCGACGAGGACGGGAACGAGCTGGGCTCGCTGCCGAGCGTCTCCGTGGGGTACACCCTGCACAAGAAGACCGACCCCGGCCCCGAGTTCGAGGGCATGATGGCGGCCCGGCACTCAGCCGTCGAGGACACGGCCGTCGACGACTCGGCCGTGGACGACGCGGCGGTGGACGACACGACGGCACTGCGTCGCGTCGACGGTCTCGGTGAACTGGCCTTCGTCGTCCGGGACAGCGGCGGCATCACTCTGGAGGTGCTGGACGGCCAGGCGGTGCTCTCCATGTCGACCAGCAGCGACTGGGACGCGGAAACCGGCGAGCCGCTCACCGACGTGAGCGACTTCGAGCCGCTGATGATCGAGGACATGAGGGCGCTGATGGCCCGGCTGAAGAGCTGACGGCACGCGGAAGGGCCCTGCCGACCGTTTCCGGTCGGCAGGGCCCTTCCGCGTGTGCGCGAGGACTACTCGGCCATGACGGCCTCTGCGTCCAGCGTCGTACCCACGGCCTGGATCACCGCGGCGATCTTGAAGGCCTCCTGGATCGTCTCGCGGTCCACTCCGGCCTTGCGCAGCACCTGCTCGTGCGAGTCGAGGCACTGGCCGCAGCCGTTGATGGCGGAGACGGCGAGCGACCACAGCTCGAAGTCGACCTTCTCCACACCGGGGTTGCCGATGACGTTCATCCGCAGACCGGCACGGAGCGTCCCGTACTCCGGGTCCGACAGCAGGTGCCGGGTCCGGTAGAAGACGTTGTTCATCGCCATGACCGCGGCGGCCGACTTGGCGGCGGCGTACGCCTCGGGCTTGAGGTTGGCCTTCGCCTCCGGCTCCAGCTCACGCAGCACCCGCGGCGAACGCGAGGCGATCGCGCAGGCCAGCACGGTGCCCCACAGCTGCTGCTGGGGGAGCTCGCTGTTGCCGATGACCGAGCCGAGGTTCAGCTTCAGGTCCTTGGCGTAGTCCGGTACGGCGGCCTTCAGTTCATCGAGAGCCATGGCGGATCACTCGCCCGACAGCAGCGCGACGGGGTCGAGGGTGTTCTCGCCCTTGGTCCAGTTGCACGGGCACAGCTCGTCGGTCTGCAGGGCGTCCAGCACCCGCAGGACCTCCTTGGGGTTACGGCCGACGGAACCGGCGGTCACCATGGTGAACTGGATCTCGTTGTTCGGGTCGACGATGAAGACGGCGCGCTGCGCGAAGCCGTCCTCGCCCTCGATGCCGAGGTCGCGCATCAGCTCGTGCTTCGAGTCGGCCATCATCGGGAAGGGCAGGTCACGCAGGTCGGCGTGGTCCTTGCGCCAGGCGTGGTGGACGAACTCGGAGTCGCCGGAGAAGCCGAGGATCTGGGCATCACGGTCGGCGAACTCGTCGTTCAGCTTGCCGAACGCGGCGATCTCGGTCGGGCAGACGAAGGTGAAGTCCTTGGGCCACGCGAACACGACCTTCCACTTGCCCTCGTAGGACTTGTGGTTGATCTGCTCGAACTCCTTGCCGCTCTCCAGCGAGACGCAGGCGGTCAGCTCGAACGTGGGGAACTGGTCACCGACAGTGAGCACGCGCTCTCCTTGCAAACAGGATTTCCCTTTTTGGGGGCATCCGGTGGGGTTGGACGGATCTTGATAGTGGCACAGAGTGCATTGATCGCGGAAATAGCTAGACTCGGTCATCGCGATCGGAGGAACTTATCAGTGGCCATAACAAACAGGGGCAAACAGCCGAGCCTCGCACAGCTGCGCGCCTTCGCGGCCGTGGCCGAGCATCTGCACTTCCGGGACGCGGCGGCGGCAATCGGGACGAGTCAGCCCGCACTGTCCGGCGCCGTCTCGGCGCTCGAGGAGGCACTCGGTGTCCAGCTCCTCGAGCGTACGACGCGCAAGGTGCTCCTCTCCCCGGCCGGGGAGAGGCTCGCGGTCCGGGCCAGGGCCGTGCTGGAGGCCGTCGGCGCCCTCATGGACGAGGCGGAGGCGGTGAGGGCGCCGTTCACGGGCGTGCTCCGGCTGGGCGTGATCCCGACGGTCGCACCGTATCTGCTGCCGACCGTGCTGAAGCTGGTCCATGAGCGGTACCCGGAGCTGGATCTCCAGGTGCACGAGGAGCAGACCTCGTCACTGCTGGAGGGGCTCGGTGCGGGGCGGCTGGACCTGTTGCTGCTCGCCGTGCCGCTCGGAGTGCCCGGAGTCACCGAACTTCCGCTGTTCGACGAGGACTTCGTCCTGGTCACCCCCGAGGACCACTGGCTCGGCGGCCGCCAGGACATTCCGCGCGAGGCGCTGCGCGAGCTGCATCTGCTCCTCCTCGACGAGGGGCACTGTCTGCGGGACCAGGCCCTCGACATCTGCCGCGAGGCGGGCCGCACCGAGGGCGGCCCCGTGACCACGACCGCCGCGGGCCTCGCCACGCTCGTCCAGCTGGTCGCGGGCGGCCTCGGGGTGACCCTGCTGCCGCGGACGGCCGTCGATGTGGAGACCGGCCGCGCGGGCCGCCTCCAGACCGGCTGGTTCGCCGATCCCGCGCCGTCACGCCGGATCGCGCTGGCGATGCGGTCGGGCGCAGCCCGGGGCGGCGAGTTCGAGGAGTTCGCAGAGGCGCTGCGGGAGGCGATGGGCGTCCTGCCGGTGCGGGTAGCGCCCTGAGGACGGACCGGGTGCGGGCCGCGCCGTGAGGAACGGATCCAGGTGCGGGTCGCGCCCTGAGGGACGACCCGCACCGGGCGGGCGTCACTCCGTCCGGAGGCCACCCGGGCGCATCAGGCGGACCAGCACCGGCAGGCTCAGCAGCGTCACCACGAGGATCAGGCCCGCGCCCATGCCGGCCACCGGGAGGAACGACCCCCAGTGCGTGACCGGCTTCCCGATCATCCGCAGCATCGCCGCACCCAGCCCTATACCGGCCCCGACCGCCATCGCCGTGCCGAGCACCACCAGGACGGCCGTCTGCAGGAGGACCGACCAGGCCAGTGTGGAGCGGCCGGTGCCGAAGGCGACCAGGACCGCCAGCAGCCGCCTGCGGTCCCTGAGCTGCTCGATCTGGGCCACCGCCATCGACGCGGCGATCAGCCCCATCGTCGCGGTGGCGGCGGCCAGCAGCCCGGTCCGGACACTCTCGTACTGCCGGTCCCGTTCGATCTTGTGGATGGTGCGGACCTGTACCGGGGCGTCGATCCGCGCCGCGGCGTTGCGCACGAACTCCCTCGCGTCCGGCACGCTCTCGTCGATCTGCACCTGCGCCGTGGTCCGGGCGCCGGGGAGCGCGGAGACGTCCACGGCGCCCGGTGTCGCGAAGATGCCGGTGTGCTCCTCGCCCACCGGGTCGGGGCGCGCCATCACCGTGGGTGACCGCCCCGGCAGGGTCCACAGCATCGGCGCGGAGCCGTCGAACTGAGTGTCGCTGTTCAGGTTCACCGGCCTGCCCTTCCGGGCGGTCCTGTCGATCCAGTCGGACGGCGGCTCGTCACGGGTGCTGTGCACGACGAACGTGTCGCCGTCCCCGCAGGAGCGGATCCGGGCCAGTTCCCGCAGGGTGGGGCAGTCTCCGACCGTCAGCGTGGTCGTCGGCCGGATGTCCCCCTCGGCGACGGGCTCCGGGGACACCACGTACGCCTCCACCGTGCCGATCACGCCCCGCACGCCTTCCGTGGCGCGGAACTCCCTGATCATCTCGCGGGCCAGTTCACCGCTCGGGAACTCGGCGGAGACCGTCAGCTGAGCCCGCTCGGAGTCCTGTCCGGTCACCCGGTTGAAGTCGTCGTGCACCGCGGCGAACACCATCTGCAGCGCGATCGCTCCCGCCACCGCGACCGTGATGCCGCCCACCGCCCTGGTCGCGGAGGCGCTGCCCAGCTGGAGCCGGCGCACGGCGAGCTGCCAGGCCACCGGACCGCGGCCGAGCCGCCGGACGACGGCGTCGACGAGCCAGGGGAGCAGCGCGGTCAGCGAGAACAGCACCAGCAGCGTCCCCGCCGCGACGGGCCACGGTTCGACGACCTCCGGGTCCTGGCGGACGGTGCCGGTCGCCAGGAGCACGGCCAGTCCCGCGGGCAGCATCAGCAGCCGCCACCACAGGCGGCCGCGGCGCGGCGCCGACCGCCGTACGACACCGAGCGGTTCGACCGTCACGGCGCGCATCGCCAGCAGCGTCACCACCACCGACACGACCGGCACGGCCAGAAGGATCAGCGCGCCGAGCCAGGGCACCGGTACGACGTCGGAGGGGAAGGCGCTCAGGTCCCACACCCGTACGGAGCCGGCGATCAGCCGGCCTGCGGCGAACGCGCCGGCTCCGACGGCCAGTCCGAGCACTGCGCCGAACAGCGCCTCCCCGGCAGCGATCCAGCGGGTCGTCCGGGCGTCCGCGCCCACCAGGCGCAGGGCGGCGAGCCGCCGGTCGCGCTGTTCGCCGCCGAAGCGGACGGCGGTCGCGACGAAGACGGTCACCGGTACGAGCAGCACCACGCACGCCAGCACGACGACGACGATGAGCACGGGGGCCATCGGGTCCCCGCCGCCCCGGGTGCCGTAGCGCTCGACCCGCACACCGCCGGTTTCCGTGGTCAGGGTGGAACTGCCCGCGTAGAAGCGCAGTTCGCCCGGATCGAGAAGCCCGGCGTCGCCGATCAGGCCCACCGTGCGGTGGTGCAGGCGTTCCTTCAGCAGCCGTCCCTCGGGGGAGGCCAGGAGTTCGGCGAGGGCGGGGGAGACGTACATCTCGCCGGCCGCCGGGGCACGGTCGAGGCCAGGCGGCAGCGCCGGATCCGCGCCGTCCGGCCGCAGGATCTCGCCGCCGACGGTCTGCGTGCGGTAGTCGGTGTCGGCCGGCGCGGTGACCAGGCTCGTCGCGGAGACCGGCACGTGCTTGCCCAGTCCCGGTCCGACGGCGGTCCTGGCGGCGGTACGGCTGTCCCGGGCGTCCATCATTTGGGGCACGGACGCGGCGACGAGCAGCAGCCCGACGCCGAGCCCCACTCCGAGAGCGGTCAGCGCGGTACGGGTCAGGCCCTCACGGCCGCCGGAGACGGCGAACCGGATGCCCATGGCGAGGTCCCGCAGCCGCGCGGCCGGCCCGCGGTGCGCACGCTGCGCGGGGCGCGGCACCGGTGCCGCGCGCACGGGGCGCGGCTCGTGCCGTGTCGTGCTCATGCGACCCGCTCGGGATCGTGTGCCCTGCCGTCGCGCACGACGACCTCCCGGTCCGAGTAGGCGGCGACGCGGGTCTCGTGCGTGACGAGCACGACGGCCGTGTTCTGCCGGCGGGCCGTTTCGGTGAGCAGCGACATCACCCGCTCGCCGTTGAGCGAGTCCAGGGCGCCCGTGGGTTCGTCGGCGAAGACCACCTTGGGCGAGGCGACGAGCGCGCGGGCCACCGCGACCCGCTGCCCCTGGCCGCCGGAGATGTCGCCGGGCCGCTTGCGCGCGGTGTCCCCGACCTCGAGCCGTTCCAGCCATTCCCGCGCCGTGCGCTCGGCCTCCTTGCGCTTCACGCCGCCGAGCCGCAGCGGCAGTGCCACGTTCTCGACGCAGCTCAACTCCGGGACCAACTGGCCGAACTGGAACACGAACCCGAAGTCCGAGCGGCGCAGCGCGCTGCGTTCCGCGTCCGGCAGGCCGGTGATCTCGCGGCCCGCGTAGGTGACGGAGCCGGCGTCGGGCCGGACGATGCCGGCGAGGCAGTGCAGCAGGGTCGACTTGCCGGAGCCGGACGGTCCCATGACGGCGACGACCTCGCCGGGATGGATGGAGAACGAGGCGTCGTCGAGGGCGGTGGTGGACCCGAAGGCCTTGCGCAGGCCGTCGGCGACGAGCAGGGAACCGGCGGGGATCACGCACGGACCTCCGAGGCGAGCCGGTCGAGGCGCGCGGCGGTCAGTTCCAGCCACCGGAGGTCGGCTTCCAGGTGGAACAGGGCGTGGTCGCAGATCAGTTGGTCGGCGAGGTCGCCGCGGCGCTTGCGGTCGGTGAGGACCCGCATCAGCCGCAGATGCTCCGCGCGCTGGCCGTCGAGCAGTTCGGCGGCGCTGCGGCCGGTGAGCAGGGCGATGACGACCTTGGTGTAGAGCGTCGACTGAAGGTACGGCTCGGGCTTCTCGGGCTGGGCGAGCCACTGCTCGACATCGGTGATCCCGGCGTCGGTGATGGCGTACCGCTTCCGCTCCGGCCCGCCGCCGGACTCGACGCCGTCGACCTCGACGAGACCGTTCTTCAGGAGCCGGGACATGGTCGAGTAGACCTGTCCGTAGTGCAGCGGGCGGTCCTGCCCGAACCGCTCGTCGAAGGCCCGCTTCAGGTCGTAGCCGTGGCGGGGGCCGGCCTCGAGGAGGCCGAGGAGAGTGTGACCGATGGACATGAGGGTCACTGTACTCAGGGTGTATACGCAGTGTGTATAGCGGGGGTTCCTCGGGTTTCCCCGGCCTGCCGACGCCAGGGAAGGCCCGGACGGGAGCGGATGCTCCCGCTCCCGTCCGGGCTGCTACGGCGCCCCGCTCCCGGCGTCCCCCGACGCCCCCGGCTGCGCCTTGGGCGGCCGGCCGCGCCGGGCGATGGGGCCCGTGGAAGAGGGCAGCCGGCCGGCGTCCGCCAGCGCGCGTCTCAGCAGGAACTCGATCTGCGCGTTCGCGCTGCGCAGCTCGTCCCCGGCCCACCTGGCGAGTGCCTCGTACACCGCCGGGTCGAGCCGCAGGAGCACCTGCTTGCGTTCGGAGGGCGGCGTCACTGGTAGAGCGTGCCCGTGTTGAGGACCGGCTGGGCCGCGCGGTCGCCGCACAGCACCACCATCAGGTTGGAGACCATGGCCGCCTTGCGCTCGGAGTCCAGCTCGACGATGCCCTGCTCGGCGATGCGGGCGAGGGCCGCCTCGACCATACCGACCGCGCCGTCGACGATCTGACGCCGTGCGGCCACGACCGCGCCGGCCTGCTGGCGCTGGAGCATCGCGGAGGCGATCTCGGGTGCGTAGGCGAGGTGGGTGAAGCGGGACTCGATGATGTGGACACCGGCCGCCTCGACGCGTGCGTGCAGTTCCACGGCGAGCTTCTCCGTGATCTCCTCCGCGTTGCCGCGCAGCGAGAGGCCCTCCTCGTCGTGGGCGTCGTAGGGGTACTCGATGGCGATGTGGCGGACCGCGGCCTCGGTCTGGGTGGAGACGAACTCGAGGAAGTCGTCGACCTCGAACATCGCCTGGGCGGTGTCCTCGACCTTCCACACGACCACCGCGGCGAGCTCGATCGGGTTGCCGTACGCGTCGTTGACCTTCAGTACGGCCGTCTCGTGGTTGCGCACCCGGGTGGAGATCTTGGTCCGGGACGTGAGCGGGTTGACCCACCGCAGTCCGTCCGTGCGGATCGTGCCCCGGTAGCGGCCGAAGAGCTGGACGACGCGTGCCTCGCCCGGGGCGACCATGTTCAGGCCGCACATGGCGAGGAACGCGGCGATGCCGATCACGATGCCGCCGGTGATCAGTACGGCCTTGGTGCCGGCCGAGTCGGACGCCGTGGCGGCGACGACGAGCGCCGCCCCCACCGCCAGCCCGAGGAGGCCGAGCAGCAGCGCCAGGCCGCCCCCGATGCTGTGGGCCGCGAACTCACGCACCCGCGGCTGGGGCATCTCCGGTACTTCCGGTGTGTCGGCCGCGGCGTTCCTGACGCCGGAGGCTGCGTCGTGGCTGGAGGTGGCGGGCATGGTCGTCCCCGTTTCCGCGCACGGCAGTGCCGTACGCCGGTTCGTCGTCGATCTAGCAAACTGATATCACTTTAACGCATGTGGCAACCTTGCGGCCCTTTCGTGAGTCGGTTCCTTGAGACGGGGTGCTCATTCTCACGTCCGGAAAAGGGGGGATCAGCTCCTCTTTGTCTGGGTGACCGGTGTTAGCTTTCTGAGCTGATTCCGGGCAGACACCGGTGACCAGAACGCCGGACGAGTGAGCCGGCTGGCCGACAGAGCGGGAGCGACGGAGCGATGGGCCGAGCGGAAGCGCGACAGGCCCGGCAGCGCGGTGCGCGCCGGGCGAGAAAAACCAGGCCCTCGGGCATACGCCGCTTCTTCACGTTCAAGAAGATGCTCGGCACGTTCCTGGGCCTCTGCCTGCTGGCGATGGGCGTGTTCTTCGTGGCCTACCTGCTCGTCCCGGTCCCCGAGGCCAACGCAGAGGCCAAGCTGCAGAGCAACGTCTACAAGTACAGCGACGGCAAGGTCCTGGCCCGTACCGGCGAGGTCAACCGGGAGATCGTCGGCCTGGACAAGATTCCCCAGGACGTCCAGTACGCCTTCGTCGCCGCCGAGAACAAGACCTTCTTCCAGGACTCGGGCGTCGACATCAAGGGCACGCTCCGCGGTCTGAAGAACACCCTCACCGGGCAGGGCAAGCAGGGTGGCTCGACCATCACCCAGCAGTACGTCAAGAACTACTACCTGAACCAGGACCGGACGGTCAGCCGCAAGCTCAAGGAGCTGGTGATCTCGCTCAAGGTGGACCGGAAGAAGGAGAAGAGCGAGATCCTCGCCGGTTACCTCAACACCAGCTACTTCGGCCGTGGCGCGTACGGCATCCAGGCCGCCTCCCAGGCGTACTACGGCGTCGACGCCGAGAAGCTGAACGTCGCCCAGGGTGCCTACCTGGCGGCTCTCGTCCAGGCCCCCAGCAGTTACGACTGGGCCGTCGCCTCCGACGAGACCAAGGAGACGGTCACCAACCGCTGGAGCTACGTGCTCAACAACATGGTCGAGGAGAGCTGGCTCGACAAGAGCGCCCGCGACAGCCTGAAGTTCCCCGTCCCGCAGGCCCCGAAGGCGGCGGCGGGCCTGAGCGGCCAGGCCGGGTACATCGTCGACGCCGCCAAGCAGGAGCTGTCCCGCCAGGGCATCGACAAGGCCGACCTCGACGCCGGCGGCTGGACGATCACCCTGAACATCGACTCCAAGCGCCAGAAGGAGCTGGAGAGCGCGGTCAAGAAGCAGCTCGAGGACGAACTCGACCGCAAGGGCAACACCGTGGACGCCACCGTGCAGGCCGGCGCCACCTCCGTCGATCCGAAGACCGGCAAGGTCGTCGCCCTCTACGGCGGCGTGGACGCCACCGAGCACTGGCTGTCGAACGCCACCCGCCGCGACTACCAGCCCGCCTCCACCTTCAAGCCTGTCGTGTTCGCCTCCGCCCTGGAGAACGGCTCCGAGACCCAGGACGGCGACCCGATCGGCCTCAACACGGTCTACGACGGCACCAGCAAGCGCCCGGTCGAGGGCAGCGACACCCCGTTCAACCCGCAGAACGACCTCGACAAGAGCTACGGCCCCGTCAGCGTCCAGACGTCGCTGAACAGGTCCATCAACTCCGCCTTCGCGCAGATGGCCGTCGACGTCGGCCTGGACAAGGTGAAGGAGACGGCGCTCGACCTGGGCATGCCGGACGTCAACTTCCCCGAGCGTCCCTCGATCTCGCTGGGCGTGATGGGGGCCTCCACCTGGGACATGGCCGGCGTCTACGCCACCCTCGACAACCACGGCAAGAAGGTCACCCCGACGATCGTCGGCAAGGCCGAGCACAAGGACCGCGAGTTCGAGGTCCAGGACCCGATCGGCAGCCAGGTGATCAGCCGTGAGACGGCCGACACGGTCACCGCGGGCCTCACGGGCGTGGTGAAGAACGGCTCCGGCATCGCCGCGAGGTCGAGCTTCTACGAAGCGGCGGGCAAGACGGGCACCTCGGAGAAGAACCGGTCAGCCTGGTTCGCGGGCTACACCCCCGAACTCACCACCGTGGTGGCCCTGTTCGGCGAGTCGCCCAAGGAGGGCGGCGGCCAGGTGTCCCTCACGGGCACCGCACAGGCCGGCCGCGCCAACGGCGGTGGCTTCCCCGCCAGGATCTGGGCCGACTACACGCTCGGCGCGCTGAACGGCGGCTCCGACGCCGAGTTCGACCTCGACGTCGCGGAGATCGCGAGCCCGGACCCGACCCCGACGGAGACGGAGACGGAGACCGAGGACCCGACCCCGACCCCCACGGAGACGGAGACGGAGACCGAGGACCCCACTCCCACGCCCACGGACACCGGTACGGCGGACCCGACGCCGACGGACGAGTTCCCGACGCCGACGACGACGATCACACCGCCGACAGGGACGTTCACGCCTCCCGTCGAGCCGGGTGACGGCGACCCGGACAAGGACACCGACCGCCGCCCGCCCCAGCCCTGACGGGCCCGGACACGACGCAGGCGCCCGCACCCCGGCCTCGGGGTGCGGGCGCCTGCGTATGTCTGTCAGGCCCGCGTGGGCAGCTCGAACCAGACGACCTTGCCGGTCGACAGCCGGGTCGCGCCCCAGCGCCTCGCGAGCCGGTTCACCAGGAACAGACCGCGTCCGCCCTCGTCCGTGTCCCGTGCCCGCCGCTGGCGGGGCAGCTGCGGCGAGTCGTCGCCGACCTCGCAGCGCAGCACATCGGTGCGCAGCAGCCGCAAGGTCACCGGCCGCTCCGCGTACCGCACGGCATTGGTGACGACCTCGCTGACCAGCAGCTCCACCGAGTCGGACAGCTCCTCGAGGCCCCAGCGGGCCAGTGCGCGCCGGGCGAGACGGCGGGCCCTGCCCGGGGCCGCGTCCTCCGGCTCGAGGAACCAGTACGCCACGTCGCTCGGCGCGATCCCGTCGAAGCGGGCCGCGAGCAGGGCGATGTCGTCGTCGCGGTCACCGGGGCCCAGCATGTCGAGCACGTCGTCGCAGAGGGCCTCCAGCGGCGGCGAGTGGTCGGGGCCGGTGAGCTGCGCGGTGTCCGCGAGCCGCTCCCGCAGCTGCTCGATGCCCGTCCACACGTCACGCAGCCGCGATTCGACCAGCCCGTCGGTGTAGAGCAGCAGCGTCGCGCCGGCCGGGGCGTCAAGCTCCACGGCCTCGAAGTCGACACCGCCGACGCCGATGGGGGCGCCGGGCGGCACGCGCAGCACCTCGGCGCGCCCGCCCAGGTGCAGCAGGATGGGCGGCGGGTGACCGGCGTTGGCGATGGTGATCCGGTGCGAGACGGGGTCGTACACCGCGTAGAGGCAGGTGGCCATGCGGTCGGTGCCGAGGCGCTGGGCCTGTTCGTCCAGGTGGTGCAGGACCTCCTGGGGCGGCAGGTCGAGGCCGGCCAGGGTCTGCGCGGTCGTCCGCAGCTGGCCCATGATCGCGGCGGAGGTCATCGAGTGGCCCATGACGTCACCGACGACCAGCGCCACGCGGCTGCCGGGAAGCGGGATGGCGTCGTACCAGTCGCCGCCCACGCGTGCGGTCTCGGCCGCCGGGAGATAGCGGGAGGCGAGCCGTACGCCGGTCGGCTGGGG
The DNA here is from genome assembly GCF_052068155.1 of Streptomyces sp. OZ13. Taxonomy (NCBI): domain Bacteria; kingdom Bacillati; phylum Actinomycetota; class Actinomycetes; order Kitasatosporales; family Streptomycetaceae; genus Streptomyces; species Streptomyces sp. OZ13. Next base: position 340,592 of record NZ_JBQHCZ010000005.1, read on the forward strand.
CAGCGAGTCGGGCAGCATCGTGCGCTGGAGCTCGTCGGCGATGTACGCCTCGCGGCCGTACAGCACCGCCTTGTCGATGCCGAGCGCCGTGTGGGTCGCCAGCTGCGCGGCGACCAGCAGGTCGTTCGGCTCGAAGGCGGGCCGGTCGGGGCGGCGCAGGAAGACGGCGGCGCCGATCACCCGGCGGCGACCGCGCAGCGGCGCGAGTATCGCGCGATGGCCGGTCGGTACGGAACGTCCGTCGCCGAGCAGCTCGGGCAGTGCGGCGCGGGCCGCGGCCGAGTCGCCGAAGACGGGCCGCACGCCCCGCAGCACTTCGGAGAGGGCTCCCCCGGACCGGACCTCACAGAGCTCGGCGGCGGGTGTGGGCTCGCTCCCGGCGTCGAGCAGCGGCATGGCGCCGACGCCGGCCTGGTCCGTGTCGTCGGCGCTGGAGCGCAGCCTGTCGGTGCGCCGGAGCCGCAGCACGAACGGGGACACCGGCCGTTCGTCGCCGACCGGCAGCGGGTCGCGGAGGTAGACCAGGATCGCGTCGGAGAACGTCGGCACGGTGGCCCGGCACAGACCGAGGACGATCTCGTCCAGGTCGATGCCGCGCGCGATCCGCCGGGTGGCGGCTCCTACGAACCGCAGCCGGTCGCCCTCCCGTCTCGCGGTCCCCGCGATGTCCTGGGCCTGCAGCGGCGCCGTGTGCACCTGCGGCTGGGGCTGGGGCTGAGGCTTGGGCGGCGGCCCGGCGGGCGCGGGTGATGCCCCGGCCGCCTGCGCCCGCGGCCGGGTGCGTTCCTGGGACCGGGCAGCCAGGGGCTGCCGGCCTTCGTGGGAGGTGGGATGCTCCGTCACGCGTGGGATTCCGTCCATCCGGGCCGGTGGTGCGCTGCAATCGCCTCATGGGGCGGTATACCCGCTCTGGGGGTGACGTCGACAGGGTGGCGGGCTTCCGGCACAGCTCAACCCCCTGTGGTGAGTGACTCGTGCTGCCTCTTGCGAGACGCTCGGTGACTGGACGCTCTGTGACTGCTGAATGACTGAACGGTCGGGCCCTGCGCTCCTGCTCCCTCGTACGGCGCAGCCTTGCGGACGACGATCCTACGTTTGCCCCCAGGGGGCGCATCAAGAGTCTCACGAGGTCGTATACGCCGGAGCGCGTTCCCGTCGGGAACCGGCCGGAGCGCCCGGATCAGGCCGCCTGTCGCGCCGGCAGCCGGTCCCAGTCGGCCGGAAGGGCCGGTACGTGCCAGGTGGGGTCGGGCCGCCAGCCCTCCCAGCCGTCGGAGAACGGCGCACCCCAGGCGCGGATCACCTCGACCGCCGCCCGGCCCGCCTCCCGTACGCCCCTCGCCGTCCGCGCGTCCATCAGGCCGACGCGCTGCGCCTGTTCGAACTCGTCCTCGTCCCGCCACAGCCAACTGCGGTCGGGGTAGACGGAGATGTCGAGGTAGTGGTCCTCCGAGTCGACGCCGCCCGACCAGCGGGTACGGGGCTCCTCGAGGTTGACGTACCAGCTGCGGAACTGCCAGTCGTGCTCCCAGAACAGCCATACCGACCAGGGCAGACCGGGCTGCGCCAGCTTCAGCACGCCGTTGCCGCTCCAGCGGGTGCGGGCGGTGGCGCGGGGCGCGGTGTAGCGGGTGGCGAGCGGCTCCTCGTGCACCGGGGTGCCGTCCGCGATCACCGGCTTCACGCACTCGGTGCCGGGGGCCATCCAGACGGCGAGCAGCTCGTCGGTGTCCTGGACGACGGTCACGGGCCGGCAGATGTGGAACGAGCGGCCGGCGCGGCCCGGGGAATGCCCGCGGTAGCGCCACAGGATGTGGTCCCCCGGCTCCCAGCGCGCGGGGCTCTCCGCGTCGGTCCTGTGCGGTTCCGTCCTGCCCGTTCCGTGTGCCGGGCCTCCCGTGCCTGTCATGAGCAGATCTTAGGAGTACGGAACGGGCAACGCTGCGAGGCGTGTCACGGGCCGTGTCACGGCCATGGCGTCACGGGTGGGTCATGCGCAGCACGTCAAGTGCCTCGTCCAGCTGCTCCACGGTCAGGTCTCCCCGCTCCACATAGCCGGACTCGAGCACCACTTCACGGATAGTCCGGCGTTCCGCGAGCGACTTCTTGGCGACCTTCGCCGCCTCCTCGTAGCCGATGTACTTGTTGAGCGGGGTGACGACCGACGGGGAGGACTCGGCGTACTCGCGGGCCCGTTCCGCGTCGGCCGTGATGCCGTCGACGGTGCGGTCCGCCAGCAGGCGCGAGGCGTTGGCCAGAAGTCTGACCGATTCCAGCAGGTTCTTGGCGATCACCGGCAGCATGACGTTGAGCTCGAAGTTGCCGGCCGCGCCGGCCGTCGCGACGGTCGCGTCGTTGCCGGTGACCTGAGCGGCCACCATCAGAACCGCCTCGGGGATCACCGGGTTCACCTTGCCCGGCATGATCGATGAGCCGGGCTGGAGGTCGGGGAGGGCGATCTCGGCGAGACCGGTGCGCGGCCCCGAAGCCATCCAGCGCAGGTCGTTGCAGATCTTGGTGAGCGAGACCGCGACCGTACGGAGCTGCCCCGAGGTCTCCACCAGGCCGTCGCGGGCCCCCTGCGCCTCGAAGTGGTCGCGCGCCTCCGTCAGGGGCAGCCCGGTCGCGCGGGCCACCTCGGCGATGACGGCGGCGGAGAAGCCGGGCGGGGTGTTGATCCCGGTGCCCACCGCCGTGCCGCCCAGGGGCAGTTCCGCGAGGCGGGGCAGCGAGGCCTTCAGCCGTTCGATCCCGTACCGGACCTGGGCCGCGTAGCCGCCGAACTCCTGGCCGAGGGTGACGGGCGTCGCGTCCATCAGATGCGTACGGCCCGCCTTGACGACCGTCGCGAACTCGGTGGCCTTCCGCTCCAGGGAGGAGGCGAGGTGGTCCAGGGCGGGGATCAGGTCGCGGGTGACGGCCGCGGTCGCCGCGATGTGGATGGAGGAGGGGAAGACGTCGTTGGACGACTGGGACGCGTTCACATGGTCGTTGGGGTGCACATCGCGGCCGAGGCGTTCGGTGGCGAGGGTGGCCACGACCTCGTTGGTGTTCATGTTGGAGGAGGTGCCGGAGCCGGTCTGGAAGACATCGACCGGGAAGTGCTCGTCCCAGCGCCCCTCCGCGACCTCGGCCGCGGCGGCGGCGATCGCCTCCGCGACATCCTTGTCCAGCACGCCGAGTTGGGCGTTGACCTGGGCGGCGGCGGCCTTGATACGGGCCAGCGCCTCGATGTGCGAACGCTCCAGACGCTGACCGGAGACGGGGAAGTTCTCCACGGCCCGCTGGGTCTGCGCCCGCCACTTGGCGTGCACGGGAACCCGCACCTCACCCATCGAATCGTGCTCGGTCCGGTACTCGTCGGCGTCGCTCATCGTGTCGTACCTCCTGAAAAAGTTGAGCACTTGTCTTGTTCTGCCTATTCCCAACTGCGCTACCCGCCAGTAAATACCCCGGGTAACCACAACCCGGGGAGGCGCAATGAAAGGCACCGTTCCCAGACTTCGACTCCGTCGCACCATGGCGGCCGCCGCCGCGCTCGTCACCGTTCTGAGCGGCCTGGCGGTGGCCGCTCCCGCGGCAGCGGAGCCCGCCGGCTCCGCGACCGTACCCCTGCCGCCCGAACTCGAGGCCGTCCGGGCCGCCGAGGCGACCGCCCTCTACGGCAGCCCCGCGGAGCGTCCGCCGGCCGAACGCAGGTCCTCCCTCGTCTCGCTCGGCGACAGCGAGATCTCCGGCGAGGGCACCGGCACCTACGAGCCCGGTACGAACGGGCCCGACAACTGGTGCCACCGCTCGCCGGACGCCGCCATCCACCGCACCGGAATCCCCGCCGACGTGACGTACAACGTGTCCTGCTCCGGTGCGTCCACTCCCAACATCCGCATCGGCGGCAGCAAGCAGTACGCCGACGAGCTGGTCCAGAGTGACAACCTCGCCGTCAAGGCCCGCAACACCCGCGTCAAGATGGTGTTACTGGTCGCCGGCGCCAACGACGACCTCCAGTTCGGTCCCGTCATGACCGACTGCGTCACCCGCTACATCCTGCTGCAAGGGCCCTGCGAGCCCAAGTACGCACCGGGCTGGCAGGCCCGCGTCGACGGTCTCGTCCCCAAGGTCGAGCAGACCGTGCGCGACCTGCGCACCGTGATGCGCGACGCCGGATACCGGGACGGCGACTACAAGCTGGTCGTCATGGGCTACCCGAGCCCGATCGGACCCGACTTCCGTGACAACCCCGACTTCCCGGGCAAACTGGCCTGCGGCGGGATGGGTTACGACTCCGACACCGTGTGGGGCCGCAACGCCGCCGTCCCCGCCTTCCAGCGCGGCATGCGTGAGGCCGCACGCGCGACCGGGGCCGTGTACCTCGACAACTCCCGCCTCTTCCACGGCCATGAGGTCTGCTACCAGGACCCCTGGGCCCGCGGCCTGTACATCGACCTCGGGCACTTCCCCCCGGACGCCAACTCCGTGCGGCAGTCCTTCCACCCCAACATCCGCGGGCACGCCGCCTTCGCGTCCTGCCTGACCCAGCTCTACGACTCCGGTCTGCGGGAGGCGAGCTGCGCGGACGTCGACTCGACGGGGAAGCCGGCCCTGGTCCCGTACGCCTGGGACGACGCCTTCAAGCCGCTGCGGAACGAGGCGACCGGCGACTGCCTGGACGTCGACGGCGCCACGAGCGCGAACGGCACCGGTGTGCTCGGCTGGGACTGTCACGGCGGCCGTAACCAGGGCTGGTGGCACGACTCCGCCCGTGGCACCGTCCACACGGAGCTGTCCCAGGACCGCTGCCTGGATGTGCCCGCCGGTGACTACCGACCGGGCACGGCCCTGGCCGTCTGGGACTGCCACGGCGGCCCCAACCAGAAGTTCGTCCGCGACGGAGCCACGATCCGGCCGGCGTCCGCGACCGGGGTCTGCCTGACCCACGGCGCGGCGAACGAGCCGGTCCGGCTCCGGGCTTGCGACGGCTCGGTGAACCAGCGCTTCGCCTGACCGGGGAGCACGGCACCGCGGACGGCGCTACGCGTCGGACGCGGTGCCGTTCTTTCCTGCGTCGGGGGTGACGAAGGAGCCCTTGCCTCGCACTGTGACGACGAGCCCACGCTCCCGGAGTTCCTGCGTCGCGCGGCGAGCGGTGAGACGAGCGACGCCGTACTCCTCCGCCAGGCGATTCTCGGACGGGATGGGACGGTCGGGTGCGAGGGCGCCCGAGGCGATCTGCTGGGCGATCGCATTGGCCAGCTGAACGTAGAGAGGCGTGGCGCTTCTCGGATCCAAGGACGTGCCCGACTCGGAAGTATCGCTCATATGTCCAACGTAGAGCGCTGTTCATCTCCACGTATGGGTGGATCCCTCTGTACTTGTATACAGAGGACTGCATGGCGGAGTAGCTTCAGCCAAGTGAAGACCCCGGCGACCGTGCGACCGGTCCCGGGGCATGGCCACCAACTTCAAGGGAGTTGATGACGTGCGGAACCCTATCGCGCACGCACTGGGCCGGGTCCTGATCCCCGCCCTTCTCCGGCTGCTGATGCTGACGCTGCCGCCCACCGGCAGGCACCGGGAGGCGCCGGCGGCGCAGCGCCGCCGACTGAACGGCCCGGCATCCCGCCCGACTCGCGTCCCCGCCCGGCGGCGGTCACCGTACGCCCGCGAGCAGTCCACGTTCCTCGACGGCGCCCGGTCGCCGCTCGCCCGCCCCTATGTCGAGGCGTACTCCTGCCCGGCCGCGCAGCGCAGGCGGCGGCGGGCATTGTGGCCGGCCACCGTCGGGGTGGACATCGACCAGCGGAACATCCATGCCGCCGGCGGTGCCTGGTGAGCCGGGGTGTGGCGGGCCGCTGCGGGGCGCGGCGGTCGGTGTTCGCCGTCGCGGCCGTGGTGCGGCCGGTGTGCGGCGGATCGGTCTGCGTCCTGGCCGCGGGACACGACGGTCCGCATCACGACCGGGCGGGGGACGCCTGGTGGGTGACCCCGGAGGTCGCCGACGCCGTCAGTGTCTCCCTGCTCGCCCGCGCTCTGGCGAACGCGCTGGGGCGGCCGGAGGAGGAACGGTGACCGGCGAGGCGGCGCCCGAGCCCGCGTTCCGGTCGCCGCGCTGCATCGTCGGCCGTCACGACCGCTGCCGCGATCACGTGCCCTGCGGCAGCGGCGTACCCGGGGTGCGGCACCTGGTGTGCGCCTGCGACTGCCACATCCCGGCCAAGGCCCCGCCCGAGAAGCGCCCTTGACCCGCTGGCGCCCTGTACTGAAGCTGAGGCCCTACCGGCGCGATCAACTTTTCCGGGCGCAGGCCGAATCCTTTCGGCGGGCCCGTGCCTCCTATATGTGCCGACGAACGTCGGTACAGGATCGGGAGGTCTTCATGATCATAGGAATCGCCGTCGCCGCCGGAGCCGTGCTGCTCTGCACGTGCGGCTACTTCGCCCTGCGCAAGCGAAAGCAAGCCCGTGGCTGACTCGTCCTGGCCCGCTGAACAGTTGATCGTCGCCGCCCAGCGCGGCGACGTCGACGCGATCACCGCCCTGGTGTCGGGTTCGCACCCGAACGTGCAGCGATTCGCCCGCTCGCTCTGCGCCACACCCGAGGATGCCGAGGACGCGGCACAGGAGGCCCTGATCATCCTGTATCGCAAGATCGGGATGCTCAGGGCGTCCGGCGCGTTGGCGTCATGGATGTTTCGCATCGTCCGCAACGAATGTCTGCGGCGCGCACGGACGATGCGGGCCCATGCGCCCCTGCCCGAGGCCACCGTGCGCTCGGCCGAGGAAATGGCTCTCCAGCGCATCGAGGCGGGCAGGGTGGCGGCCGCCGTCGCCGCCCTGCCGGCCGAGCAGCGACGCGTGCTGATCATGCGGGACATCCAGGGCTACAGCGGGCGAATGGCCGCCGAGGCGCTCGGCCTCAGTACCGCAGCGATGAAATCGCGTCTGCACCGCGCCCGCGGTGCGGTGCAGCAGTCCCTCCGTGCCAGACCCGAACCTCCGCCTGGAGACACCCATGACGACGACCGAGGCCGACGGCCCTGACTTCTCCAGTTCGTCCCTGCCCCGCCACCTCGTCCGGGGCCTGATCGGCTTCGGTAGCCTGATCGGCTCGGTGGCGTTCCTCCCGACCGCCGGCCCGGTCAGCCTGCTGCTCCTGCCGGTCGGGGTACTGGCACTGCGCGGTTGCCCGATGTGCTGGACCCTCGGCCTGATGCAGACCGTCTCGCGGGGCCGTCTCCGGCGCACCTGCGAGGACGGCGGGTGCAGGCTGACCGTCGCGGACCGGGACCACGAGGAGCGCCCGGCCGCCTGACAAGCAGAGAGCGACGTGGCTGCCGGGCCTTGCCGCGTTCTCGTTCGGCGCCTCCCCGGCCGTCACCCGGGCGGAGAACGCGGCTGCCCGGACGGCTCGGCCCCTCCCGCAGCCTGCGGGAGGGGCCGAGCCGTCGTATGCGGAGCTACGCCAAGCCCGGGCCGCGCACCGGGATGGACGTGAACGTCGGAGCGGGCGCCGGGTCCTGGAAGAAGTCGTTGCCCTTGTCGTCCACGACGATGAACGCCGGGAAGTCCTCGACCTCGATCTTCCAGACGGCCTCCATGCCGAGCTCCTCGTACTCGACGACCTCGACCTTCTTGATGCAGTCCTGCGCGAGCCGCGCCGCCGGGCCGCCGATGGAGCCGAGGTAGAAGCCGCCGTGCGTGCCGCACGCGTCGGTGACCTGCTTGGAGCGGTTGCCCTTGGCCAGCATGATCTTGGAGCCGCCGGCCGCCTGGAACTGCTCGACGTAGGAGTCCATCCGGCCGGCCGTCGTCGGTCCGAAGGAGCCGGAGGCGTAACCCTCGGGGGTCTTCGCGGGACCCGCGTAGTAGACCGGGTGGTCCTTCAGGTACTGCGGCATCTCCTCACCCGCGTCGAGGCGCTCCTTGATCTTCGCGTGCGCGATGTCGCGGGCGACGACGAGCGGACCGGTCAGCGAAAGGCGGGTCTTGACCGGGTACTTGGAGAGCTCGGCCAGCATCTCGTCCATCGGACGGTTGAGGTCGATCTTCACGACGTCACCGGCCTCGTCCAGGTGCTCGTCCGTCGTGTCCGGCAGGAAGCGCGCCGGGTCGGTCTCCAGCTGCTCCAGGAAGACGCCCTCCGCCGTGATCTTGGCGACGGCCTGGCGGTCGGCGGAGCAGGAGACGGCGATGGCGACGGGCAGCGAGGCGCCGTGCCGCGGCAGGCGCACCACGCGCACGTCGTGGCAGAAGTACTTGCCGCCGAACTGCGCGCCGATGCCGATCTTCTGGGTGAGCTCGAAGACCTTCTTCTCCAGCTCCTCGTCACGGAAGCCGTGGCCGAGCTCCGACCCCTCGGACGGCAGCTCGTCCAGGTAGTGCGCGGACGCGTACTTCGCGGTCTTCAGCGCGAACTCGGCACTGGTGCCGCCGACGACGATCGCCAGGTGGTACGGCGGGCAGGCGGCCGTGCCGAGCGAGCGGATCTTCTCCTCCAGGAACTTCATCATGGAGGCCTCGTTGAGGACCGCCTTGGTCTCCTGGTAGAGGAAGGACTTGTTGGCGCTGCCGCCGCCCTTGGCCATGAAGAGGAACTTGTAGGCGCCGCCGTCGGTCGCGTACAGCTCGATCTGCGCCGGGAGGTTGGAGCCGGTGTTCTTCTCCTCCCACATGGTGATCGGGGCCATCTGCGAGTAACGGAGGTTCAGCTCGGTGTACGCGTCGTAGATGCCGCGCGACAGGGCCTCCTCGTCGCCGCCCTCGGTGAGCACGTTCTGGCCGCGCTTGCCCATGACGATCGCGGTGCCGGTGTCCTGGCACATCGGGAGCACGCCGGCGGCGGCGATGTTCGCGTTCTTCAGCAGGTCGAGCGCGACGAACTTGTCGTTCGACGACGCCTCCGGGTCGTCGATGATCCGCCGCAGCTGCGCGAGGTGGGCCGGGCGCAGGAAGTGCTGGATGTCGTGGATCGCCTCGGAGGCCAGCTTGCGCAGCGCCTCCGGCTCGACCTTGAGGAACGTGCGGCCGTCGGCCTCGAAGGTGGAGACTCCCTCGGCCGTCACCAGGCGGTACGGCGTGGTGTCCTCGCCGAGCGGCAGCAGATCCGTATACGCGAACTCCGGCATTTCGCCCATTCCTCATTTCGCAGACAGCAGCGTGCCTTCGTTGGCAGCGCCATCCAATGTAAGACGCCCGCGCGGACCCGATCCTGTGAGGTAAGGCTCACTGGCCGGGATCATGGCCGGGACCGGGGCCGCGCGGGCGAGGCAAGCGATGGCGCTACTGGGTCACGGTCGCCGTCAGCCGGTACGGGTTGTCGAGGAGCGGGGACGTGCGCCGGGACTCCACGACCAGTTCCCAGACGCCCGCTGCCGGGGCCTTGTACGTGCGGGTGGACGGGTCACAGCCGTTTCCGTCGAGGTACCCCGAGTAGCAGGACAGGGAGCCGGGCGCGGCGGACTCGCCGCTGACGCCGGTCGGCCGGAACGCCCACCAGCGGGTCTGGCTGCCGTCGGCGAGGCCGTCCAGCTTCACCGTCAGCGCCGTGGTGCCCGCCGGTACGGCGACCGTGTAGTGGACCGTGCCGTTGCGCTCGGCGACGCCGGTCACCTCGTACGTGCTGCCCGCCGCCAGCGGCGTCGCCGCCTCGACGGCCAGCATCGCGGCCTGTTCGACCGCCTCGGTCGCCGGGTTGTCGATGGTCAGGACCGCGCTGTGGACGCCCTGCGTGGCCGGCTCGGCGGTGACCCGGACCACGGTCGGCTCGTCGAGGCCGAGGAGGACCGTGCGCGGAGTGGAGAAGGTGCCGTCGTTCCCGGTCAGGGAGAGCAGGTACGGAATCTTCCGGTCAGGTCCGGAGGTCCGGTGGACGGTCACGTCGTAGGTGCGGGACTCGCCGATGCCCTGGCCGCCGCTGCCCGGGGCGCAGCTGTTGAACACGCCGCTGCCGGTGTGCGGGGTGAGCAGCCTGCCGGAGAGCGGAGTGCACACGGGTGCGACGACGCTCACCGCCTCGACCGCGGTGTCCTCGCCGGAGAGGAACCTCCACGCGCCCGGGACGTCGAGGCCGCCGCGGCCCTGGGCGACGGCTGGAACCTCGTCGTTGTAACGGGCCGACGAGTAGAGAGCGCTGCGGAGCTCGGCCGGGGTGGCGCTGACGTCACGCTGCTTCGCGGCCGACAGCAGCAGGGCCGCCGCGCCGGCGGCCTGCGGGGACGCCATCGAGGTCCCGTTCATCATCGAGTAGCCGACGGGCAGGGTGTAGCCGGTCTCGGGGACGGACGAGTTGGGCAGCCAGTCGGGGACGGTGGACACGGCCGCGCCGGGAGCGGTCAGGTCGGGCTTGAAGCCGCCGTCCTCACGCGGTCCGCGCGACGAGAACGGGAAGACGCCCAGCTCGTCACGCACCTGCGATCCGTAGTTCGCCCACCACGTCGCCCGGGAGACGGACGCGCCGACGCTGACGACCTTGTCGGCGGCCGTCGGATCGCCGACCGTGTTCGCACCGGCACCCGAGTTGCCGGCGGAGATGAAGAGCTGGACCCCGGACTCGTCGATCAGCCGGTTGTAGACGAGGGCACGGGCGCTCTGCCCGTCGTTGAACTCGGGCGAGGAGCCGATGGACATGTTGATCACGTCGACACCGTGCTTCGTGGCGAGATCGATCATGCCGTCGGTAAGCGCGGCGCTGGAGCACCCGAAGGAGTGGCACGCACGCATCGAGACCAGCTTGGCACCGGGCGCCTGGCCGTCCGCCCGGCCGCCGAACATGCCGTTGGCCGCCGTGATGCCCGCGACATGGGTGCCGTGCGCCTCGGTGATGACGTTCACGTTGACGCTGACCGTGCCGGGGAAGAAGTCGTTCCTGACCTGGACGGTGAACGGTATCCGCTCGTTGACCGGCGTCGACGGGTCATCGGTCCCGAAGTGGGCGATCTGCTGCTTGTCCTTGTACGGACGCAGCAGTTCCTCGTCGGTGAAGTCGTGGTCGAGGTCGGTGTCGACCCACACCGCGGAGTCCGACTCGCGGACCAGCGTCGGTACGACGGTGGCTCCCTGGGGCAGCTGGATCGGACGCAGGCCGATGCGCAGGTCGGCCGAGTCCGGCGCCTTCCACGTCTCGCCGCGGACCTGGTCGGTGAAGACCGGCCCCGACACCTTGGCCGTCGCCGACAGGTTCTGCCAGGTCGCGTCGAAGAGCAGGTCGATCAAGTTCCGCGGGTCGGTCCCGGCGACCGTGTCGACGAGTTTGCGCTCCCCGGTGGTGGTGGTCGCGAGCGCCGGATGGGTCGGATCGACTCCGGTGTCCATGATGCCGATGGTGACGCCGCGGCCGTCGTAGGAGGGGTTGCCCTCCTTGAACTGAGCGGAGCCGGTCTCCCGGGTGGGCATGTAGGCGTTGCTGTCGGGGGTCTTCGCGGAGGGCGCCTCCGGACCCTGCCCGGCCGCGGTGGCCACGGCGTCCGACCCGTCCGGGCGGACCTCGTCGATCCTCAGCAGCTCGTCCACGTCGACGGCGACGACGTCCTCGATCGCGGCGACCCGGTCCACCATGCCGAACGGCACGTTGGCCTTGATGTAGCCGACGGCCGACTCGGTACGGGCGCTCTCGATCCCGAGGGCCGCGAGCGCTCCCTCCGCCTCGGCGGTCCGGCCGTCCCGGACGGCGATCAGCAGTGTCGCGAAGTCCGGGACCGCCCGGTCGGCGTTCTTCATGGTGGTGCGGGCGAGGTGCTGCTTGCGGTAGGTCGCGAGGAGCGCGCGGTCGTGGCTGCCGAGCTTGTCGGCGGACCGCGTCGCGGCGGCGGACACGTCGGGCTCGGCGGCGGCAGGGGTCGCCTGCGCGGGCAGAGCGGTCAGGGCGAAGCTCCCGGCGGCGAGCAGCGCCGTCGCGATCGCGACGGCGCTGCGCCCGGCTCTGTGGTTCGTGGCGGTGGAGCGGGGACGGGACATGGGCATCCTTCAGCACTCGAGGGCTGTGAACGGCCGTCACACTGGCAGGTGATGACTGCCTTTCATCAGCCCTCGCGGCTGTCGCGTTGGCGTCCTGTCGCAAATGCGACAGCCCGTCCGGCGTCGTCCCCACCGCCTCGTGGGGCCGGGTCGCACGCCGTCGCGCGCCCCCTCTCCGGCGTCCCGGGCCTACGGCTCGATCCAGCCAAGACGGGCGGCCTGCCAGCCCAGTTGGAGGCGTGTCTGCACCCCTGCCAGAGCGATGAGGCGCTGTACGCGCCGCTGCACCGTGCGCATGCTCACGCCCCACTGGGAGGCGATGGCCTGGTCGGTGCAGCCCGTCAGCAGCAGTGACAGCAGTCGCCGGTCGGACGCCGACAGCGGCCCTTCCGGCACGGCTGCCATGGCCGCGGGCACCGGCAGGGCCGTCTCCCAGATCCGGTCGAAGAGCCAGTTGAGGGCCTCCAGGATGATGCCGGTGCGCACCACGAGCCCGACCGGCGCCCCCGGCGCCTGCCGGCGAGGGAGCGCCAGGGCGATCCGCCGGTCGGCGATGACCAGCTTCAGCGGGACCGCCGGCGTGACGCGCATCTCCTCGCCCAGGGCGGCCCACTCCTCCAGCAGCAACGGGTTGTCCGCGCTGTCGAGTTCGAGCGTGGCCCGCTCGTACGCCGCCCGGTAACGCACCCCGGCCCGCAGCGCGTCCCGTTGCCCGGTGTTGTCCGAGGCGGTCACCACCACGGCCGGGCCGGCGACCAGGCTGGACACCTCCTTGGCGCCGCGCTGGATCTGGCGGTAGCGGTCCGCTATGGCGGCGGCCCCTTCCAGGGCCTCCACCGGCTCGGCGCCCGAGCCGCCCTGTCCGTGTGCGCGGTGCTCGGCGGCGAGGCGTTCGACGGCGAGCTGCACCCGGCGCACCTCGTCCATACGTTGAAGCACCATCAGGTTCAACGTGACGTCGGGCGGCGCCGCGTGGTAGCCGTCGGGCCGGCCCGGGCGCCGGGTCACCAGCCCCTCCGCCTCCAGCCGGGCGAGTGCCGGGACCACCTTGTCGGCGGCGATCCCGGTGCGGGCCGCCACGGCCGTGGCGTCGGCTGCCGGAGCTCTGAGCAGGCAGACGTAGACCTGCTCCTGCACGGCGTCGAGTCCCAGACTTTCGAGCATCGCCCCGCCTCCTCGTGACCCGCCCTGCCCGGTGCTCACACCGAGGGGCCCGACGGCTCGCCCCCTCGCACGCCGGCATCCGGCGGTCCTGTGTACGGCGGGCTCCGTCCGGGACACTGCCAGAGGCGGATCCGGCGGAAACTCCGGAACGCGCGGCGGGTTCCCGCCAGGCCGGTTTCCGCCAGACCTCCGGCGTCGGCTCCCGTGACGGCTCGCGTCCGGGCGGGTGGCCGCCTAGGCCGGAACGGCGTGGGCCACTAGTCGCGATCTATCGCGTTTCGCTAGGCTGGTGCCGTGGACCTCGACAAGCATGATTCAGCGGCCTCCGGCCGCGGGCAGCCCCAGAAGCCGGCCGTCCCGCCGGACCCGGGCGGCGCCATCCGTGCCTCCGACGCCGACCGCGACCGGATCGCGGACATCCTCCGCGACGCCCTGGCCGAGGGCCGGCTGGACGCCGAGGAGCATTCGGAGCGCATCGACGCGGTCTACCGGGCCAAGACCGTGGGCGAGCTGGAACCGATCGTCCGGGACCTGCCCGCCGCCGGCCGGCGGCCCGACGCGGCCGCCGCTCACGTCCACGACGACTCGGAGGACCCGGGCGGCCCGGCCGAGAACCTCGTCGCCGTCTTCTCCAGCTCGACCCGCAAGGGCCGTTGGCGCGTGGGCCGCAGGACGAACGCCTTCTCGCTCTTCGGGAACATCGAGATCGACCTCACCGAGGCGCTCTACGGACAGCGCCTGTCGGTGATCAACGCGACCTCGATCTTCGGCAACGTCGAGGTGCGCGTCCCCGAGAACATCTCCCTGCGCGGCAGCGGGACCGGCATCTTCGGGAACTTCGAGGTCGTGACGCTGGAGGCCGCCGATCCCGAGGCGCCGGTGGTCGTCGTCAACGGCTACACGATTTTCGGCAACGTCGAGGCGAAGCCGAAGCGCGGCCGGCGGATCTCCGACCTCCACGACCGGCTCCGCAAGCACCTGCACTGACGGGGCCGCGCACGACGGGCGGACACGGCCGGGCGCGGCCCGGCGCCGGGGGCGCTTTCGCGCCTCACGCGCCGATCCGCAATTCCGTGCGTCGGAACTCAGTGCCACTCAGTGCATAGGCGTGCGCACAGCGGGTAGGGACTGCTGCATCGTCTCTCGCTCGCGAATCCCGTCGTCAGGAGTAGACCGTGCTGCAACTGCCGCATCAGTCCCTGCAGGTGGCCGCCGTGCCGCACCAGCGCATTCCTGCCCGGGAGGACCAGGCAGGTCCCTGGCACGCGGAGGCGGTGTGCCGCCGGGACGAGGCGGGACTGTTCTTCGCGCCCTCCAAGGAGCCGACGGCCGAGCGGCTGTCGCGTGAGGAGGCGGCGAAGAGGGTCTGCGCCCGCTGCCCGGTGATGGTGGAGTGCCGGGAGCACGCACTGCTCCAGCCCGAGCCGTACGGCGTGTGGGGCGGCCTCACCGCGGCGGAGCGCCGCGTGGTGCTGGCCCGTCGCAGGCGCCGCGACGTCGAGGTGAAGAAGTCGGCCTCAGCGGCCTGACCTGGAAGACGGCACGGAAACGGGGCGCCCCCGCACATAGGGCGCCCCTTCCGTTTGCTGCTCCGCACCCGGGCCGGCGCTGCCGGCCCTGGGGGCTACTGCGCGCGGTCGAAGTCGATCTGGCTGTACGCCCGGAGCTTCGACAGCCGGTGGGTGGAGTCGATCTGCCGGATGGTGCCCGACTTGGAACGCATCACCAGGGACTGGGTGATCGCGGTCTCCGCGCGGTAGCGGACGCCGCGCAGCAGCTCGCCGTCCGTGATGCCGGTGGCGACGAAGAACACGTTCTCGCCGGAGACCAGGTCGTCGGTGCTCAGGACGCGGTCCAGGTCGTGGCCCGCGTCGATCGCGCGCCGGCGCTCGTCGTCGTCCTTCGGCCACAGCTTGCCCTGGATCACGCCGCCCAGGCACTTGATGGCACACGCCGAGATGATGCCCTCGGGCGTACCGCCGATGCCCAGCAGCAGGTCGACGCCGGTGCCCTCCTTGACGGCCATGATCGAACCGGCGACGTCGCCGTCCGAGATGAACTTGATCCGCGCGCCGGTCTCGCGGATCTCCCTGACGATCCCCTCGTGCCGGGGACGGTCGAGGATGACGACCGTGACGTCCTCGGGCGAGGAGTGCTTCGCCTTGGCGACCCGCCGGATGTTGACGGACACGGGGGCGTTGATGTCGACGTAGTCGGCGGCCTCGGGGCCGGTGACCAGCTTGTCCATGTAGAAGACGGCGGACGGGTCGAACATGGTGCCGCGATCGGCGGCGGCGAGGACGGCGATGGCGTTGGGCATGCCCTTGGCCGTCAGCGTGGTGCCGTCGATCGGGTCGACGGCGATGTCGCACTCGGCGCCGGTCCCGTCGCCGATCCGCTCGCCGTTGAACAGCATCGGGGCCTCGTCCTTCTCGCCTTCTCCGATGACGACGACGCCGTTCATCGAGACGGTGGAGACGAGGGTCCGCATGGCCTTGACCGCGGCGCCGTCGGCGCCGTTCTTCTCACCACGCCCGACCCAGCGGCCGGCGGCCATGGCGGCGGCCTCGGTGACCCGGACGAGCTCCAGGGCGAGGTTGCGGTCGGGGGCCTCGGGGGAGACCTCGAGCTGGGACGGCAGATGATTCTCGGTCATCGGAGCGCACCTTTCTGTACGACGACGGCCGTAAATAAAGAGGGTGGGGCGACTCTATCGGTACGTCGACATATTGAGCAGAGGGGCCCACGGATGAGCAGACCTGCCGGATGCGAACATGGTGGACGTGGCAGGTATGCGAGGCAAGCAGACGATCCGGGGCATGTTCCAGTCCATGGCGGTGATCGGTGTCGTCGTGGCGGGCATCTACATGCTCGTTCCCCACGACGAGAACGCCGACCCGATCAGGACGGTCGACTACCGCGTCGAACTGGTGACGGCGCAGCGCGCGGCCCCGTACCCGGTGGCGGCGCCCGACGGGCTGGACAAGGGGTGGCGGGCCACCTCGGTGACGTTCGAGCGGGACAAGGCCCACGCCTGGCACCTCGGCTTCCTCGACCCCCGGGACCAGTATGTGGCGGTGGAGCAGTCCACGGCCCGGCCTGCCGACAAGTACGTCCGTGAGGTCACGCACGAGGCCGTCAAGACGGAGCGGACCCAGCAGGTGGCCGGACGGACCTGGCAGTTCTGGGACGGTCCGAAGTACGACGCCCTGGTGCTGACCGACGACCGCGCGACGACCGTTGTCACCGGCACGGCGGGGCCCGAGCGGCTCGCCGAGATGGCCGCGGCCCTCAAGGCCGGGGAGCCCGCCGGCACGGCGTCGCCCACCCCGTCGGCCAAGCCCTCCGCCGGCTCCTGACACCTGGGAACCCGCGCCGCGGGCCCGTCCCGTACGGCGAAGGCCGCCGCACCCGTGTGGGTGCGGCGGCCTTCGTGTGCGTGCGGGGCCGCGTGTGCCGCTGCGGGCCCGTGGGACGCGTCGCTCAGACGGTGGTGACGACGTCCTCGTACGACAGGCGCGGGGAGCGCGGGAACCAGGCGTCGTCACCCGGCTTGCCGATGTTCACGACCATCAGCGGGGTGTGGT
Organism: Streptomyces sp. OZ13; assembly: GCF_052068155.1. Taxonomy (NCBI): domain Bacteria; kingdom Bacillati; phylum Actinomycetota; class Actinomycetes; order Kitasatosporales; family Streptomycetaceae; genus Streptomyces; species Streptomyces sp. OZ13. The sequence continues at coordinate 357,291 of NZ_JBQHCZ010000005.1, forward strand.
CGTCGTCCAGGAACTCCTTCTGGATGCCGGCGGCGTCGTAGCCCGTCATCGGGCCGGCGGCCAGGCCGGCGGCGCGGACGCCGACGATGAAGTACGCGGCCTGGAGGGCGGCGTTCAGGCCGGCGGCCTGCTCACGGACCGGGCGCTCGCTGAAGAACATGTCCTTGGCCTGCGGGAAGTGCGGCAGCAGCGACGGAAGCTCCTCGTGGAACTCGTTGTCGGCCGCCAGGATCGCGACCAGCGGGGCGGAAGCGGTCTTCGCCTGGTTGCCCTCCGCCATGTGGCCGACGAGGCGTTCACGGGCCTCGGCGGAGCGGACCAGCACCACGCGCAGCGGGCTCTGGTTGAAGGCGGTCGGGCCGAACTTGACCAGGTCGTAGATCGCCTGGACCTGCTCCTCGGTCACCGGCTCGTCGGTGAACGTGTTGGCCGTACGGGCCTCACGGAAGAGGAGGTCCTGGGCGACGGGGTCAAGAACGAGGGACATGGGGCGTACCTTCCGCGTGCGTGAAAAAGCCTTACGGGGGCTGCCAACCGCGCCGGGTTGAATTAAATTTCAACTACATGCGGAATGTGACCGTCCTCACACTGGCACGGCGGCACCTCGCCTCGACCCGGGCGGCACTGCGTCCGCCACCCGCCGAGGGGGGCCCGGCGTCCGCCTCTGCCGTCCTGCGCTGCCTCGGCGGCCCTCACACCCGCCGCCGCGCGCTTCCCCCGACCCGCGCCCGTCTGCGACGGCGCGCCCCAGCGGCCCCTCATCCGCCCGCGGTCCCGGCGGCCCTGCCTCGGCCTCCCGGCGAAGCCGACGCGCCGAGAGCGGCCGTCCGTCCGTCTCCCTGTGGCGCCGGCACGCTGACGGCAGCCCTGCGTCGGTCTCCGCCGTCCCATGCCGCCTCGGCGACCGCTCACCCGCCCGCGGTCCCGGCGGCCCTGCGTTCCGTCTCCCCGGCGAAGCCGAAACGCGCCGAGGGCGCATGCGCGTCCGCCCACGCGCCGACGGCGGCCCCGCGTCCGTCTCCCGGTGGCGCCCACGCGCCCAGGGCGGCCCCGTGTCGGTCTCCCCGGCACGGTCACGCAACGTCGGCGGCCCGCGTCCGTCTCCCCGGCACGCCCACGCACCGCCGGCGGCGCGCTCACCCGCCGTCGGCCGCCCCGTCCTCCTCCGGCTTCGCCAGCGCCGCGTCCAGGCGCGCCCGAGCGCCTTCGAGCCAGTGACGGCACACCTTCGCCAGCTCCTCGCCGCGCTCCCACAGCGCCAGCGACTCCTCGAGCGTGGTGCCGCCGGCCTCCAGCCGGCGCACGACCTCGATCAGCTCGTCACGGGCCTGCTCGTAACCGAGCGCGGCCTCTTCCGTCTTGGCAGCCATGCGATCCACCCTATGTAGGAGTTACGACAACAGAACCGGCGCACACCGCGGGCGTCACTCGCCGACCCGCACCGGGAACTCGCCCTCCGCGACGCGCGCCCGCAGCGGGTCCCCCGCGGTCACCTCGTCCGGCGAGCGCACCACCGCCCCGTCGGCGCGCTGGAGCACCGCGTAACCCCGCTCCAGCGTCGCGGCGGGCGACAGCGAGACGACCCGCGCCCGGGTGTGGGACAGCTCCGAGTCCGCGCGGTCCAGCAGATGGCCGAGGACGCGCCGGCTCCGGGCGACCAGGGCGTCGACCTCGGCCGCGCGCTCGTCCACCATCCGCTGCGGATGCTCCATGCACGGCCTGGCCAGCGCGTGCGCGAGACCGCGCTCCTCCCTGTCCAGCAGCCCCTGCACGGTGCGCAGCGCCCGGTCCCGCAGCTGCCGCACCCGGACCAGCTCCTCGCCCACGTCCGGGACGACCTTCTTCGCCGCGTCGGTCGGCGTGGAGGCGCGCAGGTCGGCGACCAGGTCGAGCAGCGGTGAGTCGGGCTCGTGACCGATCGCCGACACGACCGGCGTCGAGCACGCCGCCACCGCGCGCACCAACTGCTCGTCGGAGAAGGGCAGCAGGTCCTCCACGCTGCCCCCGCCGCGCGCCACGATGATCACGTCCACGTCGTCCAGCGCGTCCAGCTCCTTCACTGCCTGGACCACCTGCGCCACGGCGTGCACCCCCTGCACGGCCACGTTGCGCACCTCGAATTGGACGTGCGGCCAGCGCCTGCGCGCGTTCTCCAGCACGTCCCGCTCGGCGGCGGACGCCCGGCCGCAGACCAGTCCCACCCGGTGCGGCAGGAACGGCAGGGCCTTCTTGCGGTCCGGCGCGAACAGCCCCTCCGCGCCGAGCGACCGCTTCAACTGCTCCAGCCTGGCCAGCAGTTCACCGATGCCGACCGGCCTTATCTCGACCGCCCGCAGCGACAGCTGCCCCCTCGGCGCGTACCACTCCGGCTTGGCGTGCACGACGACCCGGGCGCCCTCGGCCACCACGTCGGCGACGGCGTCGAAGACCTGCCGGAAGCAGGTGACGCCCACCGAGATGTCGTACGACGGGTCGCGCAGAGTCAGGAAGACGACACCGGCGCCCGGACGCCGCGACAGCTGGGTGATCTGTCCCTCCACCCAGACCGCCCCGAGCCGGTCGATCCAGCCGCCGATGAGCCGTGACACCTCGCCGACCGGCAGAGGGGATTCCGCGGACGTGTCGATAGCCATGCGCCGAGCGTAACGGCCGCGTCGGACAACTCCGGCGCCCCCGGACCGGACCGTCGGGCTCCTGCTCCTGCGCCGGGGGCGCCGCGCCCGGAGCCCTAGCGCTGCCCGCCGGACAGCGTTTCGCGCCGCCGCCGCTGCAACGCCAGCACGACCAGCCCGATCGCCAGCCACACGACGCCCACGACCTGCGCCGACGCCGCCGCCTCCACGATCACCGCGATCAGCACGCCCGCGCCCAGCACCGGCACCAGCAGATGCCGCAGCCGGTCCGGGGGCCGTCCTGCCGCCGGACCACGAACCAGCCCACCACGCTCGCGTGCAGCTGCGCGTAGCTCACGGCGGTGAAGGCCATGGCGAGGGTGGCGACGGCGTAGACGAGGGCGACCGCGCCGCCCGACTTGGCGTCGAGGGTGCCGAACACGCCGACGGGCGCCATGGGCGCTATGAACAGGAGCCCGTAGACGACCAGGTCGCGGAACCCGAGTGTGCGCCGCAGCTCGCTGCCGCCGGGCACCTTTCCGGGGCGGGGTTCCTGGGTGGTGGCTCGTCTCATGGGGTTCTCTCCCGCTCGGCCGGCGTTCTTGTTCCTCCCCGCTGTCATCGGCAGCGCGGTGCCGGTGGAGAAGCCCCCGACGGCAGGGGCGTTCGCGTCGGTCGTGTTCCTGACCCGCTTACCGTGCGCCGTACGAGAAGCCGGTCACCCGCAGCCTTCGAGCACGACCGGATCCCCGGCCGCACCCGCGTCACGGCCGGGGATCAAGAACACCTTTCACGCGCCGGAGGAGGGGGTCTCCTTGAGCTCGTCGACGACCTGGCGGAGTGTGACGGCCTCGGTGTAGATCACGGTGCCGGGCTTGATGAGGCCGGAGTCGCCGCCGTCGGGGCGGACCTGGATCGTGCGCTCGCCGAGGTAGGTGAAGGTCTTGGCGTCGAAGATCCATTCGGTGCGGGCGCCGGACGTCTCGTCCAGGCGCGCGACGGCAACCCCGCGGCGGCCGATCGCGTCGGCGGCGTCCTCGACGTGGACGACGCCGGGGATCTTGGCGGCTGCCTTGTACAGGGCGGTGTTCAGCTCGGCGGGCGGCAGGGACTCGTGCAGCAGATCGCCGATGGTGGTGAAGGCTTGCTGGTCGGGGCTGTTGCCCATGCCCTTGGTCTCCTTGTAGATCTTCGCCAGGAGAGTGTCGGGGTCGGTGGGCAGGGTGGCGAGGTAGTCGTAGGTGGGCGCGTTGAGGCGGGCCGGTTCGCTCTCGCCCTTCTCGTTGGTCCGGTCGAGCTTCTCGCCGCCGGGCGGGGAGACGGCCGGGTCGATCAGCCAGCCCTTGGTGCCGTCGGTGGAGTTCCACACCTGGCGGCGGTGGATCCCGTCGCTGGCGAGAGTCGTCTTGTCGCCGACCGTCTTCTCGTAGGTGGTGGCGACCTTGCTCTCGACGTACACGTACTGGCCCGCCCGGACCTCGACCTGCGGGCTCTCGGCGGAGGCGAGGGAGATCCGGTCCAGGAGCTGCGGGACGCCCGCGCTCGTGCCCGCACCGACCGTGGCGGTGAGCGCCGGCCCGGCGGCCGATCCGTCGCCGGCCTCGCCGCCTGCGGTGAAGGTGAGGACGCCCGCGGCCACGAGGGCCAGCGAGCACGCGGCGACGGGCAGGACGATCAGAGGGCGCAGAAGCCTGCGGCGCACCGGCGCCGCGGACGGGGGAGCGGCGGAGGCGGCGGTCGTGGATCGGGCGTCCTGCTGGATGAAGGCCATGAGAGCTTCCTTGTGAAAGGCATGGCGGCCTGCGGGGAGGTCGGCTTCCTCGGGGGAGAGCAGCTGCTCGCTCTCGAGCCATTCATCAGGCGTGAGGCGGGAGTGACTCGGACGGGACTGACGCATGTTCACCGGGTTCCTTCCTGTGCGGGCCGGGCCGCGATCGTGCGGTCCCCTCTTGTCTGTCGATTCACCGGCCGGGGTTCCCGAAAGGCGCCGGGGAGTTGTGCGTCGGCGAGTTTCCGCAGCTTCTTGCGGGCCCGGGAGAGCCGGGAGCGCACCGTGCCCACCGGGACGCCGAGGACCTGTGCCGCGGTGGCGTAGTCCAGGCCCTGCCACAGGCACAGGCTCAGCACTTCCCGTTCGGTGCGCCGCAGTTCGGCGAGTGCGCTCGCGGTGGCGGCCAGGCGGTGACGGTCGTCCAGGCGGCCGGCGACTTCCTCGGCGTGATCGGCCACCGCCGCCTCTTGCCCGGCGCCCGTGGCGCGGGCGGCCGCGGTGGCGGCCGCCTTGTAACGCCGGTTGCTGCGCGACTGTGCGCGCACGAGGTTGGTGGCGATGCCCAGCAGCCACGGGCGTACGCTCCCGCCTTCCGCCTCGAGGCGCCCGCGGCCGCGCCAGGCTTCCATGAACGTCGCCGAGACGATGTCCTCGGCGGCCGACCAGTCGGCGGTCAGCCGGTAGGCGTGGTTGTAGACGGTTTTCGCGTATTGGTCGAAGAGCTCCGCGAAGGCCTGTGGATCCCCCGCTCGAATGCGCGCGCGCATGGTTGTTGTCACCTCAGTCAGCTGTCGATCCATCGAGCGGGGTTCCCGAGACGTACGTCACACTCCGCGAGCGGGGACCGGTCCGAAGCACGCTGGATGCCGGTGCCGCCCCGTTCTTCGCCGCCGGCCGCCTACGGCACCAGGACGACCTTGCCGACCACGGTGCCGGATTCGGCCAGCCGCACCGCTTCGCCGACCTCGGCGAGCGGGACGCGGGCGGCGACCTGCGGGGTGAGAGCGCCGTCGGCGAGCAGCTGGAAGACCTGGGTCAGGTCGCCGCGCAGCGCGGCGCGGAAGGTGTCGAGCCTGCGCCGGCCGGCCCAGATGTTGTAGAAGTGGGCGCTCTTGCCGTTGGGCAGCGCGTTCCAGAGCATCAGGCGGGCGAACAGCTTGAGGACCGGGGCCTTCGAGGAGCCTTGGACGTCGCGGGTCGAGGCGGTGCCGTAGGAGACGAGGGTGCCCTTGGCGGCGAGCAGGCGGTAGGAAGCGACGATGCCCTCGCCGCCCACGTGGTCGAACACCGCGTCGTACCCCCGCGGAGCGTGTGCGCGCAGCTGTTCGTCCAGGTCGGGCGCCCGGTAGTCGACCGGAGTGGCGCCCAGCGCCCGCACGGCGTCGTGGTGCTTGGCCGAGGCCGTGCCGACGACCCGGACGCCGGCGATGCGGGCGAGTTGCACGAGGGTGGAGCCGACGCCGCCGTTCGCGCCGTGCACGAGGACGGTCTGTCCGGTCCGGATCCCCGCGAGGCGGTGGAGCATCTGCCAGGCGGTGATGCCGTTGACCACGAAGGTCTCCGCATCGGCGGAGGCGACCGACTCGGGTACCTCGATCACGTCACCGGCGTCGACGGTGACGTGGCTGGCCCAGGCACCGGTCTTGGTCAGGACCGCGAAGCGCCGCCCCAGCAGGTCGCCCGGTACGCCCTCTCCCGCGTCGACGGCCCGCCCGACGAGGTCGTAGCCGGGGACGAAGGGGAAGGGCGGCTGGTCGTAGTACTTGCCGCGGCGCATCTGCTGCTCGGCGAAGGAGACCCCGGCGGCCTCCATCGCCAGCACCACCTGCCCGGGGCCGGCCGGCCGGGCGGGCCGGGTACGCACCTGGATGCCGTCCGGGTCGACGACCCCGGGCAGCACCGCTTCGTTGACGGTCGACGGCGCGAGCGGGGAGACCGCTGTTGCCCGGGGCCGGGAAAGCGCGGCGGTGGTGCGGCCTTGGGAGTCGGTCATGGAAATGCTCCTCATCACGAATGAACGGTGGCTGATGGCTTGTTGTGGTGCGGCGAGACGGGAAGGCAGGGGAGTGGCGGTGGTGGTGCCGGACGTCCGGGCGCCCGTCAGAGGGCGGTGTCGGGGATCCACGAGCCGTGGATCATCGCCGGCACCCGCCGTGGGAGATGGATCGTGGCGACCGGGGGCACAGTGAGGTCGGAGGCGTCGAGGACGATCATCTTGGACGCGTCGGCGTTCAGGTCGCTCACGACGGTCAGCAGGTACCCCTCGTCCTCACCCTCGGTGCCTTCCGCCTGCACGAACACCGCCTCGCTGGGCAGTTGACCGGTGCCGAACGGCAGCAGCTGACGGGCGCCGGTGGTGCGGTCGTACTTCACCAGGGTGTGGTTGCCGATCCCGAGGTCGTCGGGGAACGACAGCGCGTACTGGAAGCGGTGCTCGCTTCCGGTGAAGTTGTCGTTGATGGTGGGGAACTCCACCGTCAGGTCGTCGGTCTGCTGCTCCTCGACGGTGCCGGCGGCCAGATCGATGGTCCACCGGCGGCTGCGGGAGCCGGAGTTCGGCTCGGCGCCGCGGTCGGCGGCGCCGACCCACCAGTTCCAGGAGCGCTGCCAGCCCTCGCGACCCACCGTGGGGCCTTCGACGACGATGTGCCCGCGGGCGTCCTCGTAGGCGTTGGCGAAGTGCATGCCGTACCCCTGGTCGATCTCGAACCAGCGGATCTGCCGTGCGCCGCCCGCCCCGCGCGGCATGACCCCGATCCGCGAGGCGTGCGCGTCGCTCCAGCTGTACGGAATTCCGGAGTGTTCGGCGGGGTCGAAGGTGACCGAACCCTCCAGGAAGACCACGTGGTGCTCGGTGATCGCGAAGTCGTGCTTCAGCGCGGCGCTCGCGCCGGGCACCTCCTGACTGTCCAGCACCTGGCCGTCGGCGGAGGCGACATGGTGGATCAGGAACGGAGGGAACGGGGAGGAGGCGAAGAAGTGCAGCTCGCCGGTGGCCGGGTCCTCCTTGGGATGGGCGGTCATGGCGGAGGTGAGCCTGCCGCCGAAGTCGTAGGCGCCCACCGTCTCCAGGTCCGCCGTCAACTCGAAGGGCAGCGCCGCCTCCGAGAGGGCGAGGAGCCGTCCGCCGTGTTCGATGACGTGCGTTCCGGCCGTACTGGCCGTCAGGTCGGGTCCCCGGTCCGTCATGTAGGGGGCACCGTCCAGGGCGGGGGTGTGGACCCACCGGTTGCGGTACCACTCGGCGCGGCCCCGGTTCAGCCGGACGCCGTGCACCATGCCGCTGCCCTTGAACCAGTGGGTGGGGGTGATACCCGGCTTGGGGTTGTGGCTGTTGCGGATCAGGCGACCGGTCAGTTCGGGCGGCAGTGTGCCTTCCACGGTCAGTTCGGTGGCGGTGATCTCGTCGGCGACGGGGGCGTAGTGACCGGTCAGATAGGGCTTGGCAGCCATGATTGAACCTCGATCTCGGAGGAGGGCCTGTAGAGGCAGGCTGATGTGTGTGGTTGAACACTCACTAGGTGGGGCGAAAAAAATGGGCGGCCGCTGGGTCTGCCGGCATGCGGCCGCCTGTCGAGGGGGCGTGTCAGTAGTGCGTGATCCCGGCGGTCAGGGTGCGGGTCCAGGGTGCGGAGATCGCCTCGGCGTCGATGGAGACCAGGAGGTGGCAGAGCATGCCGGTGGCGAAGAACTGCTGCACCTGCTGCTCGCTGCCTCCCGACGCGCTGCGGACGTACTCGACCGTGCGGGCGTAACCGGCCCGGACCGCCTCCCTGATCGCCGGCTCGGAGACCGCGGCGGCCTGGGCGTGCAGCTGAACGAGCATGAGGTCGTTGTCGCTGATCAGCCGGGCGTAGGCGTCACCCATCGAGGTGAGTACGGCTTCGGGTGAGCTGCTCCCCGCGTTCGCTGCGCCGCCTTCAAGCGCTGCGCGGACCTTGACGAAGCAGTGCTCGACGACCGCGGTGAACAGGGCTTCCTTGTTCGGGAAGAGGCGGTAGACGTAGGCCTGCGAGATGCCGGCGGCCTTGCCCACCTCCGTGGTGGTGGTCCCGAAGTACCCCCGGGCCGCGAAGGCCCCGATGGCGGTGCGCAGCACCGTCTCCCGGCGTTCTTCGGCTGTGGACAGTTGGCGCCGCTCCGTCTTCATGTGAGTACTCAATCACTCATGCTTTTCCGTGTCAATCGTCGGCCGTGGTGGCGTGCGCCGGCGCCTTGGTGGGGGAGTGGTTGACGTCACGAGAAAGGGAGTGGTTGACTACTCACATCCGAAGGGGCGGCTGGCTATCGGTGCCCCTCGTTATTCTCCAGGCGTTTCCCGCGTTCTGCTTCGGCGCTCTTCAGTCGACGCGCTCGCAGGCGTGACAAGTGAGTGATCGACCACACCGTGTCCGGGCTCATGCCCGGCCTCATCCCTTGACCTGTTGGAGGAACCATCATGCTTGCCTTCGCCACCGCGCTCCTTGCCGCGCTGCCTCTGGCCCTCGGGAGCGGCGGACCCGCGCCGGTCGGGATCGACGAGACGGCCCCGGTGATCACCCGTGACGACATCGTCATCCACGCGCCGCTGGACCGCGTGTGGCGCATCCAGACGGACGTCGAGGGGTGGCCCGACTGGCAGCCGGGTGTCAGCTCCTCGGTCAAGCAGACCCCGGGACCGTTGCGTCCGGGTTCCTCGTGGGTGTGGTCCACCGAGGGCCTCGACAACATCACCTCGACGGTCAAGCAGGTGCAGCCCGGGCGCCGGATCGTCTGGGGCGGGCCCGCCCACGGCATCACGGCCGTCCATGTGTGGACCTTCACCCGGACCGAGGACGGAGTCCACGTCCACACCGAGGAATCCTGGACCGGCGACCCCGTCACGGCCGATACCGCCTACCTCCAGGGAGCGCTGGACGCCTCTCTGGACCACTGGCTGCACAACCTCAAGCAGCGGGCCGAGGAGCGGCGCCACCCCGAGCCCGCCAAGGGCGGCACGCGCCCCTGACCGCGGGCGCGACCGGGCTCCTGGCTGCCGGCCCGGCCCTCGGCCCGCCCCCGGCGGGCCGTGCCCTGCCCGATGCGAGCGGCCCGGCAGCGGCAGTGAGCACCTGGTGAACAGCGCCCCCCGCCATCGGTGTCCGCCCTCGGCCCGTGCCGCAGGCCCTCGCCACCGGCCTCAAGGGCCGCCTCGCCCGCCGCCCGCCGCCCGCCGCCCGCCGGCGGCCCGGCCGTCACCCCGGACGGCCCGTAGCGCCATGCCCCCGTCGGGGCCGTGACCCGCCCGAACCAGCCCCGAAAGGCATCATGTCCATCCAGACGCCCGCACCGCCCCCGCACCGCCCGGGCGCCGTCCTCTTCCTGCTGGCCGGTGCGCAGTTCCTCGTCGTGCTCAACACCTCCATCGTGAACGTCGCACTGCCCGCTCTCGGGCAGGACCTCCGCCTGACGCCGACAGGTATGGCCTGGATCGTCAACGCCTACCTCATCGCCTTCGGGGCCCTCCTGCCCGTCGGCGGCCGCCTGACCGATGTGCTCGGCCACCGCACCGCCTTCCTGGCGGGTCTTCTCGTCTTCGCGGCCGGCTCCGTCGCCGCGAGCGTTCCCTCTGGTGCCGGACCGCTCGTCGCGGCCCGTGCGGTCCAGGGCATCGGAGCAGCCCTGCTGTCACCGGCCGGCCTGGCGATCCTGCTGGCCCACCGGCCTGCGGGGCCCGGCCGTGGAAGGGCCCTGGGTATCTGGGGAGCAGCCTCCGCAGCGGGCGGAGCCGCAGGTGTCCTGCTCGGGGGAGTGCTCACCAGTGCCCTGGGCTGGTGGGCGGTCTTCGCCGTCAGTGCCCTCGTCGCCCTTCCCGGCCTCGTGGCCACCCCTCTTCTCCTGGCCCGGAGCGAACGGCGGCGCACCGCACGCCTCGATGTGCCCGGCGCGCTCGTCGTGACGGCCGGCCTGACTCTCCTCGTCCACGGCCTGGGCGCCAGGGGCGAGACGCCGTTGCCGGACTTCGTCGTTCCGGCAGCAGGAGTGCTGCTGCTTCTCGCGCTGATGCCGATCGAGCGACGCGCGAGGGACCCGCTGCTGCCCCCGGCGCTGCTGCGCAACCGTTCGGCGGTGACGGGCAACCTCCTGATGCTGCTGCTCGGAGCGGTGTGGGTCGCCACGTTCTTCTTCCTCCCGCTCTACCAGCAGAAGGTCCTCGGCTACTCGCCCCTCGAAGCAGGTCTCACCCAAGTCCCGCTCGCCGCGGCCCTCATGGCGGCGTCCTGGGGTGCGGGGCGGCTGCGGGGCACGCTCCTGCCCGGCCTGATCACGCTCGCGACCGGGCTGCTCTGGCTCGCGCGGCTGCCGGTCGACGGCGCTCTCCTCACCGACCTGCTCGGCCCGTCCGTACTGATCGGCGCGGGCCTGGGCCTTGCCTTCGTGCCCCTGACGGCGCTGGGCATCGCCGAGGTGGAGCCCCGGCACGCCGGCATCGCGGGCGGACTGATCAACACCTCGCGGCAGGTCGGAGGCGGCCTCGGGCTCGCGGTCCTCACCACCCTCGCGAACCCCGCCGTCGACCGGGCCACCCCTGGACCCGCCGCCCTGGCCCACGGTTACCGCCGCGCCCTCGTCGCTGCGGCCCTCATCGCTCTGCTCGCCGCCGCCGGAACCGGCATCCACCTGCTGCGCGGTCGCGTCGGCGCGGCAGCGACTCCATCACCGCACACGGACCACTCCCTCACTTCCGATCGGGGTTGAACCCACTTCCGATCGGGGTTGAACCCCGGCGCTCCTTGCCCGCTTCCGCTCATCCGAACAGGAAGGCCTGACGTGACCACCACCGCACCCGCCCCCGCTCCCGCGCCGCCCCTGACACTCCCGGACCGCCTGGACGTTCCCGATGTCACCGACTGAACTCCCGTGCGCGTTCACCGCAGGAGTGGAAAACACCCACGCGGGTACCGGCGGTCTGCTGCCGGTGTCCGATCCGAGCCTTCACCGCGTGGCCCTTACGATGGGGCACATGACTGCTACGCCTCCTGCCCGACGCGTCCTCCTCGCCGCTCCCCGCGGCTACTGCGCAGGTGTGGACCGTGCCGTGATCGCCGTGGAGAAGGCCCTGGAGCAGTACGGGTCGCCCATCTACGTCCGCCACGAGATCGTCCACAACAAGTACGTCGTACAGACGCTCGAGAAGAAGGGTGCGATCTTCGTCGACGAGACGGCGGAGGTTCCCGAGGGATCCATCGTGATGTTCTCGGCGCACGGAGTGGCCCCGACCGTCCACGAGGAGGCGGCGGAGCGCAAGCTCGCGACGATCGACGCGACGTGCCCGCTGGTCACCAAGGTCCACAAGGAGGCCGTGCGGTTCGCCCAGGAGGACTACGACATCCTCCTGATCGGCCACGAGGGCCATGAAGAGGTCATCGGCACGTCCGGTGAGGCGCCCGACCACATCACCCTGGTCGACGGCCCGGAAGACGTGGCGAACGTCGAGGTCCGCAACCCCGACAAGGTCGTCTGGCTGTCCCAGACCACCCTCTCCGTCGACGAGACGATGGAGACGGTCGACGCCCTGAAGACCAAGTTCCCCGGTCTGATCTCGCCGCCCAGCGACGACATCTGCTACGCCACGCAGAACCGCCAGATCGCCGTCAAGCAGATGGGCGCGGAGGCCGACCTGGTCATCGTCGTCGGCTCGAAGAACTCGTCGAACTCGGTCCGCCTCGTCGAGGTCGCCCTCGGCGCCGGCGCCCGCGACGCTCATCTCGTCGACTTCGCCGACGAGATCGACGAGGCCTGGCTGGACGGTGTCTCCACCGTCGGTGTCACCTCGGGCGCGTCCGTGCCGGAGGTGCTGGTCGAGGGCGTGCTGGAGTGGCTGTCGCAGCGCGGCTTCGAGGACGTCGAGATCGTGAAGGCGGCCGAGGAGTCGATCACCTTCTCGCTGCCGAAGGAGCTCCGCAGGGACCTGCGCGCCGAGGCCGCCGCGATGTCGGCCGACCCGTCAGGGCAGTGACCGTCAGCTCCGCCCCTTAACGTTGTGTCCATGAACGTCTTCGGAGTTGACATCGGCGGGTCCGGGATCAAGGGCGCTCCCGTGGATCTGGACCGCGGCGATCTGGCGCAGGAGCGCCACAAGGTCCTGACACCGCACCCGTCGACGCCGGACGCCGTCGCCGACGGCGTCGCGGAGGTGGTCGGCCACTTCGGCTGGACCGGCCCGGTCGGCATCACCTTCCCCGGCGTGGTCACCAGCGGCGTCACACGCACCGCGGCCAACGTGGACAAGGGCTGGGTCGACAAGGACGCGGCCTCGCTCCTCAGCGGCCGCCTCGGCGGTCTGCCCGTCACGATCCTGAACGACGCGGACGCGGCCGGTGTGGCGGAGATGACCTTCGGGGCCGGGCGCGGCCGTAAGGGCACCGTCATCATGCTCACGTTCGGCACCGGCATTGGCAGCGCGCTCTTCGTCGACGGCCGGCTGGTCCCGAACACCGAGCTGGGCCACCTCGAGCTGGGCGGCCACGACGCGGAGAAGCGCGCCTCGACGAAGGCCAAGGAGGACGCCGACCTCACCTGGCAGCACTGGGCGCGGCGGGTGCAGAAGTATCTGGCACACGTGGAGATGCTGTTCTCCCCGGAGCTGTTCATCATCGGCGGCGGGGTGAGCCGCAAGGCCGACAAGTTCCTGCCGCTGATCGAGGGCGTGCGCGCCGAGATGGTTCCGGCGGAACTGCAGAACAACGCGGGAATCGTGGGCGCGGCGATGGCGGCCGCCGGCAAGTGAGCCGTACCCGGGGCCGGGCCCCGGCCGTGGTGAGGAACGTGCGAGCGGGCCTCAGCCGCGGCGGGCGGGGCCCGTCGGGCCCTTGGGCCCGCGCCCGCGGCGGTGCCGCCGCGTCATGGTCCGCACCTTCCGTACGCAGGTGATCACCCCGGCGACCAGCGTTCCGCCGTACAGCCATCCCGCGTGCACGGCGAGCGCCGTCACCACCGCCATCGTCTGCCCGCCGAACCCGCCGCTGCCGCCGGAGAGCGGCACGATCCCGACGGTGAACGCGATCGGCACGATGATCGGCGCGCTGACCAGGTCGGCCTCCCGTACCCACAGCGCGGTGAGCGCGCTCACGGGCAGGAACAGCAGCCCGTAGAAGATCGCGGAACCGTCGAACAGCAACTCGTCGAGAGCGCCCAGCGCCAGCAATGTGGCGGCGGCGAACAGGCCCGCGCCGAGACCGGTCAGCCGGGGGTTCGGCAGCCGGCGCAGCGCGAGCACCAGGGGAGGAACCGGGCGCGGCGGGCGGGCCGGCACCGGATACACGGTGGCGTCGGCGAGCGTGCCCGGTGCCGGGAGGGGAGCCGGCGGCTGCTGCCGCGGCTGGGGGCGACCTGTCCTGTGCTGCTCCACCCGCACAAACTAGGTCGCCAAGAGGTACGAAACCGTCACTAGACACGCCCTTTGGACGACCTTGGGGCTGCGTTCGACTCCGGGTGGGCCCCCGAGGACCGCGGAAGGCCGTCGCTGGTCCGTCCGCCGCGCCCGTAAACTGGTGGATCGGCCCCACTCACCGCGGGCCGCAAGGCCCCGCCAGTCATCACCCTCCACGTCAGGAAGTCGCCAACGTGTCGCTCACGATCGGAATCGTCGGTCTGCCGAATGTCGGCAAGTCGACCCTGTTCAACGCCCTGACCAAGAACGACGTGCTGGCGGCCAACTACCCGTTCGCCACCATCGAGCCGAACGTGGGCGTCGTCGGCGTCCCCGACTCCCGCCTCGCCGTGCTCGCGGAGATCTTCGGTTCGCAGCGCGTCCTCCCCGCGACGGTCGACTTCGTCGACATCGCGGGCATCGTGCGCGGCGCGAGCGAGGGCGAGGGCCTGGGCAACAAGTTCCTGGCGAACATCCGCGAGTCGGACGCGATCTGCCAGGTCATCCGTGCCTTCAAGGACGAGAACGTCGTGCACGTCGACGGCAAGGTCTCGCCGAAGGACGACATCGAGACGATCAACACCGAGCTGATCCTCGCGGACCTCCAGTCGGTGGAGAAGGCGGTCCCGCGCCTGACGAAGGAGTCCCGCCTCCAGAAGGACAAGGTCGCCGTCCTCGCCGCGGTCGAGTCCGCGCAGAAGATCCTCGAGTCCGGCCAGACGCTGTTCTCCGCGGGCATCACCAAGGGCACCGAGCAGGGCGACCTGCTCCACGAGCTGCACCTGCTGACCACGAAGCCCTTCCTCTACGTCTTCAACGTCGACGAGGACGAGCTCGTGGACGAGGACTTCAAGAACGAGCAGCGCGCCCTGGTCGCCCCGGCGGAGGCGATCTTCCTCAACGCGAAGATCGAGTCCGAGCTGATCGAACTGGAAGACGACGAGGCGCTCGAGCTCCTCCAGTCCATGGGCCAGGAGGAGCCGGGCCTCGCGACCCTCGGCCGCGTCGGCTTCGACACCCTGGGCCTGCAGACCTACCTCACGGCAGGCCCCAAGGAGACCCGCGCCTGGACCATCAAGAAGGGCGCCACGGCCCCCGAGGCGGCCGGCGTGATCCACACCGACTTCCAGAAGGGCTTCATCAAGGCCGAGGTCATCTCGTTCGCCGACCTGGTCGAGACCGGCTCGGTCGCCGAGGCCCGCGCGAAGGGCAAGGCGCGCATGGAGGGCAAGGACTACGTGATGCAGGACGGCGACGTGGTGGAGTTCCGCTTCAACGTCTGAGGCAACGTGATTTGCGAGTGGCCGGCTCCTCCGGGAGCCGGCCACTCGCCGTTTCCCGTGCTGGGTCCGGCGGGCCGCCGCCTCACACGGGATGCCCGTGCCGTCTTCCGTAGGGCCCGGACCGGCCCGTCCACGCGGCGGCCCCCGACCCAACCGAGCCCGCAGCGTGACGGGCCCCTGCTAATCTTAATGTTAGTAACATCGATGTTAGTGTCATGCGTGGAGGTCGACAGCCGTGGCGGATTTCGTAGGCCGTCGGCAGGAGCTCGCGACGTTGGAGCGCGAGCTGCAGAAAGTGGCGACGCAGGTCGGAGGGGAGCGGCCCGGTCGGTGCGTGATGCTGCGCGGGCGGCGCCGGGTGGGCAAGTCGCGACTCGTCGAGCGGTTCGCGGAGCGCTCCGGAGCCCCGTTCTTGTTCTACGCGGCGACCGGTGCGTCCCCGGCGGATGATCTGGCCCGGCTGGCCCGGGACGCCCAGGCGTCGACGCTGCCGCTGGCGCACCTGGTGGCCGCCGCGCGGCCGGAGAGCTGGGACGCGGCGTTCGATGTGCTGGCCGCGGCGCTGCCCGCCGACCGGGCGAGTGTGCTGGTCATCGACGAGGTCCCGTATCTGATGGATACCGGCGGGGCATTCGAGGGCATGCTGCAGCGGGCCTGGGACCGTGTGCTGGAGACCAAGCCCGTGCTGCTGGTCCTCATCGGCTCGGATCTGTCGATGATGGAGGCGCTGAACAGCTATGGACGCCCCTTCCACCAGCGCGGCCGGGAGATGGTGCTCGGGCCGCTGAATCCCGCCGAGGTCGGGCGGATGCTGGGACTGGATCCGGCCGAAGCCTTCGACGCCGCGCTGGTCACCGGCGGGCTGCCGCTGATCTGCGCGGAGTGGCCGCACGGCGCAGGGCTGTGGGACTTCCTGGGCGAGGCGCTGAACGATCCGGTCTCCGCCCTGCTGGTATCGGCCGAACGCTCGCTCGCCGCGGAGTTCCCGCCGCAGGCTCAGGCGCGTACGGTGCTCGCGGCGATCGGCAGTGGCGAGCGGACCTTCACCAACATCGCCCGCGCGGCCGGCGGGATCGGGGCCACGCCGCTGCAGCGGGCGTTGGAACTGCTCACGGACAAGCGGATCGTCGCCGCGGAGCTGCCCGTATCGCTGCGTCCGTCGAAGGACCGTCGCTACCGGGTGACAGATCCCTACCTGCGGTTCTGGCTGCACCTGCTCGGTCCGTCCATGGAGGAGATCGAGAGGGGGCGGGGCGATCTGACCCTGGCGCGCATCCGGGAGAACTGGACCAGCTGGCGCGGCCGAGCCGTCGAGCCCCTTGTCCGCGAGGCCCTGGCGCGGATACTGCCCGACGACCGGCTGCCCGCTGCCCCCGCAGTGGGCGGCTACTGGACCCGCACCAATGACGTCGAGATCGACATCGTCGGGGCGGACCGCGCTCCCATCGCCAAGGATCTGCTCTTCGTCGGCTCCATCAAGTGGCTGGAGCAGTCGCCCTTCGACCGGCACGACCTGGCAGCTCTCCATCGACACCGGGCCGCCCTCACCGGCGAGCCTGTTCCGGTCGCGGCGGTCTCGCGCAGCGGAGTCGACTGTCCGGGGCTCGACGCCGCCTACGGCCCGGGTGATTTGCTGGCCGCTTGGCCACTGTGAGTGGCGGAGGGCAGGCGACGCGCGGGAGAGTTCGCACGTCGGGGCGGCAGGCACATGAGGGGCGTCATGGCAGCACGCGGTGAAGGTCGGGGGACGCCGGTGGCGCGCGCCGGACGGGACGCCAGGGAACTGCTCGCGGAGGCCGGCCGGCTGCTCGACGCGGCACGGGCGGTCCGCTCGGACCACCGCCGCGCGCTGGCGGACGTGACCGGGGCACTCGACCCGATCCGCACCGAGCTGGTGGACAAGGAGCTCGGCTCCATTCCCGTGAGCCGGCTCAAGGACGTCACCGAAGGACGGCTGCGGCTCGGCGCCCTCGAAGCGGCCGGATACGGCACGGTGCGTCAGGTGCACGCGGCGGGACGGTACGAGCTGCGCCAGGTCTCCGGCGTCGGCGCGCAGACCGCCGACCAGGCCATCGCCGCCGCGGGGCAGATCGCGGACGCCGTGGCGGAGACCGTCGCCGTACGGATCGACGTGGACCGGCCGGAACCGCGCACCACCGCACTCGTCGTCGCCCTGCACCGCCTGGTGGAGGCCGGACCGGGACTGCGACGTGCCCTGGACGCCGCGGAGCGGCTGGAGAAGCAGCTGGCCGAGCCGCTGTCAGCGGCTCGGCCGGCCGGCGGGCGGCTGCGCATGATGCTCACCGGCCGGGACCGGCGGGAGCGGGCGCTCGCCGCGCTGGCCCGCGTGCAGGAGCTGACCGCGGAGGCGGTGGGCGCCGGCGTGCCACTGCTGCTCGGGCAGGCGTCGGTCGATCTGCTCAGGGACCCCGCGTCGGAGGCCGCCGCCTGGGTCGACTTCGAGCTCAGGTCGGCGGAGTACTACAGCCTGCTCGCAGAGGTCTCCGGCCGGGGAACCGACCCGGAGACCGCGGAGGGCTTCCTGCCCGCCGAACTCGCGGAGCGGGTACGCGGGCAGCGACTCGACGACACCCACCGCCGCGTGTCGCTCCGCGGCTACCAGGCTTTCGGCGCCCGCTTCGCGCTCGCCCAGCGCCGCGTGATCCTCGGCGACGAGATGGGACTCGGCAAGACCGTCCAGGCCATCGCCGCACTCGCCCACCTCGCCGCCCAGGGGCAGACGCACTTCGTGGTGGTGTGCCCGGCGAGCGTCCTCATCAACTGGGCACGCGAGATCAGGTCGCGCAGCACACTGCGCCCCGTGACGGTGCACGGGCCGGACCGCGCCGACGCGTACGCCGACTGGCAGGAGCGGGGTGGTATCGCCGTCACGACCTTCGACGCCCTGCACGGCATGGCCGTACCCGACGGCTCCGCGCCGGGCATGCTCGTCGTCGACGAGGCCCACTACGTGAAGAACCCGGACGCCCGCAGGTCGAAGGCCGTCGCCCGCTGGGCGGAGCGGTGCGAGCGGGTCCTGTTCCTCACCGGCACGCCGATGGAGAACCGGGTCGAGGAGTTCCGCAACCTCGTCCGCCACCTCCAGCCGGCGCTGCTGCCCGAGATCCAGGGCAGCGACGCGGTCGCCGGCTCCCAGGCCTTCCGCCGGGCGGTGGCCCCGGCCTATCTGCGCCGCAACCAGCAGGACGTGCTCACCGAACTGCCCTCGCTGCTCCAGGTGGAGGAGTGGGAGGAGTTCAGCGCGGACGACGCGGAGGCGTACCGGGAGGCCGTGGCGAGCGGCAACTTCATGGCGATGCGAAGGGCCGCGTACGCGCGTCCCGAGAGGTCGGCGAAGCTGGAGCGGCTGCGCGAGCTGGTGGACGACGCCGCGGTCAACGGACTCAAAGTGGTGGTCTTCTCGTACTTCCGCGATGTGCTCGCCACGGTGGAGGCGGCTCTGGACGGCGGCGTGTTCGGCCCCGTCTCGGGAAGCGTGCCCGCCGCCCGCCGTCAGCAACTCGTGGACGAATTCACGGCCGCGCCCGGCCACGCGGTGCTGCTCGCGCAGATCGAGGCCGGTGGTGTGGGGCTCAACCTCCAGGCGGCATCGGTCGTCATCATCTGCGAACCGCAGGTCAAACCCACGATGGAGCATCAGGCGGTCGCCCGCGCCCACCGGATGGGCCAGGTCCGCGCCGTACAGGTCCACCGGCTGCTCGCCGCGGACAGCGTCGACCAGCGGATGCTGGACATCCTGGAGAGCAAGTCCCGCCTGTTCGACGCCTACGCCCGTCGCAGCGACGTCGCGGAGGCCACGCCGGACGCGGTCGACATTTCGGTCGGATCGCTGGCGCGCCGGATCGTGGAGGACGAGCAGCGACGTCTCGCGGGCCTGCCGCCGGGTGAGGCCGAGCCGGGGAGTAGGGCCGAGCCGGCTGGTGACGCCGAGCCGGCAGGCGTGCCGCTCGGGAAGCCTTCGGACTGACCGGCGCCCGGCCCACGGCCCGGCCACGCCACTCCTCCGTGGCGCGGGGCCGCCGCCTACGGCACGTTCAGCACGTCGAAACAGACCGTGCCCGTGGCCGGCGACAGCAGGAAACGGCCGGAGTACGTGCCGCCGGTCATCTCGTCGTCGAAGGCATCGCTGTGCTGCCACCGGGCGTCCTTCGGCACGAACGCGGCCAGCCGCTCCGGCAGTTCACCCAGCGGCTCCGGCCCGAACCCGCGCTCCGCGACCGACGTCAGCTCGGCCGCCTTGCCGTCCGCGAGCCGGGCGAAGCCGACGAGCCGGATGTCGGACGGACCGGGCACCGACCTGCCGTCGTTGTTCTTCACCCGGTCGTAGCCGAGCCAGTGCGCGTCGCTCAACGGCCCGAGGAGCGCGAACCTCTTCTCCAGCGGCTCCGTCTCCGTACGCAGCGGCCCCTCGTCCACACCGTCCTGCGGGTCCGGTCCTGAGCAGGCGGAGGCGACAGCCCCCATCCCCAGAACCAGCACGGCCCGCCGTGAAATGCCGCGCATTCCCGCCCCCTTCGCCGACCGGCCGATCGTAGCGCCGTACGGCGGGCCGGGAGCTCGATGACCAGCGGCCGGCCCGGAGGCCCGTAGGTCAGACCGGTTGCCCGACAGGGCGAATGATCACGGTGTTGATGTCGACGCCCTCCGGCTGCCCGATCGCCCACACGATGGAGTCCGCGATCTGGCCGGCCGTCAGCAGGTGCCCTTCAGGCAGGGCGCCGAGACCGTCCCAGAACGGGGTCTCGACACGACCGGGCGCGACGAGGGTGACGCCCACACCGTCGGCCGTCACCATCCGGCGAGTGTTCTCCGCGAGGCCGGTGACGGCCCACTTCGTCGCGCCGTAGATGTTGCCCGGGGTGTTCTGGAAGCCCGCCACGCTGCCGATCAGGACGATCCGGCCGCGTGTCTCCTTCAGCGCGGGCAGCGAGGCCCGGATCAGCAGCGCCGGTCCGAGGACGTTGGTGAGCACCATTTCCCGCCACCCCTCCGGATCGCCGTCCGCGAGCGTGTCGTGCGTGGCGAAGCCCGCGTTCGCCACGACGGCGTCGAGCCGGCCGAACCTCTCGACGGTCGCGTCCACGGCGGCCTGGACCGACTTGTGGTCGGACGCGTCGCCCGGCAGCAGGAGCAGTCCCCCGGGCGAGTCCAGTTCGTCGGCGAACTGCCGCAGCCGCTCCGGGTTCCGGCCGGTGACCGCCACGCGGTGGCCGCGGCCGAGGAGCAGGCGGGCCGCCGCGGCGCCGATCCCGCTGCCGCCGCCGGTGATGAGCGTGACGTGAGTGGCGCCGCCGTGCGTGGTCTTCTCGTTCATGGGGTCCCCCGGTCCGGTCGTGTATCGCTCCAGCGCCCGGATTGCATCACTTGGAGCGCGCTCGATGTCAACCGGTCACGGACCGCTTCAGGCCGGGGCCGTCCCCGTCTTCAGCCCCGCTCCGCACAGCGGCACGACCGCCGTGCGATCGGTCCAGCCGCCGGCCGCCGCCCAGCAGGCCACACCCGTCGACTCGACGAACAGACCCCGCCCCGCGAGGTCGCGTTGGGCCTGCCGGATCTCGTCCTCCGTGACGGTCAGGAACGTCCCGCCCCACTCCCGTACCGCCCGCAGGATCTGCCGTGCCCGCGGCGGGTTCGGGATGGCGATGCCCTCGGCGAGCGTCGGGCGGGCGGGGGAGCGCTCCAACAGGTCGTCGGCGCCCGCGTGGAACGCCGCGGCCAGCGGCGAGACGGCCTCCGCCTGAACGGCGATCAGCGCCGGGCGGGAGTCGATCAGGCCGTGCGAGTGGAGCTCGGTCAGCGCCTGGGCCGCGCCCAGCAGCAGCGTGCCGTTGCCGACGGGGACGACGATCGCCTCCGGCAGCCGGCCGCCGAGGTCCTCCCACAGCTCGTACACGTACGTCTTGGTGCCGTGCAGGAAGTAGGGGTTGTACACATGGCTCGCGTAGAAGACCCCTTCGCCGCCCGCCGCCGCGCGGGCCGCCTCGGCCGTGGCCTCCCGGTCGCCGGGGACGAGTTCCAGCCGTGCGCCGTGTGCCCGGATCTGCTCGACCTTCTTGGCGGAGGTGTCCTCGGGGACGAAGACCGTGCAGTCCAGTCCGGCCCGCGCGCAGTACGCGGCGACGGCCGTCCCCGCGTTGCCGCTGCTGTCGGCGATCACGCGGCGCGGCTCTCCGGGCAGGCGCCGGGCGAGCTCGGCCAGGATCACCGCGCCGCGGTCCTTGAAGGACAGGGTCGGCGTGAGGAAGTCGAGCTTCACCGAGACGGTGGCGGTGAGTGGGACGAGCGGGGTGCGGCCCTCCCCGAGGGAGATGACGGGGGCGGTCAGCGGCAGCGCCTCCGCGTAACGCCACAGTGAGTTCACCCGGCCGGAGAGCTCGGTGAGGGGGACCGGCGCGGCAAGGAAGTCCAGGTCCCAGGGCCCGCGGCAGTCCGGGCAGCACCAGGTGGCAGAATCGACCGGCGAACTGATTCCGCAGTGGGGGCAGCGGTACATCGTCATGGTTCGCCAGCATGTCAGTTGTGTGGCGCGCTTGTTACCTGGCGGTCGGGCCTCTTGTGGGATTCCTATGGATCGGTCAATCTTTCGCTCGGCAGGCGTACGCACATGACGCGGATTTGGGGCCACGTCGTTGGCATGCTCCTGTCGCAATCCCCCACAAGCAACGCACCACCAATGAGGAGGACCCCTCACATGTCTGTGATGCGTGACTCGCGGCGAAGACTCGCCGCGGCCAGCGCCATATCCGTCGCCGCGCTCGCACTCGGCACGGTCTCCGCCCTTCCGGCCTCCGCCGCCCTGCCGGCGCCCACGGGCGTCATCGAGAACGCGGGGGCGCCGGGTGCCATCGAGGGCAGCTACATCGTCACCCTCGAGGAGTCCGCGGGTGACGCCGGTTCCAGGGCGGGCAAGCGCCTTGCGGCGAAGTACGGCGCGAAGATCGAGAAGACGTACAACGCCGCACTGAACGGTTACGCCGTCAAGGTCTCCGAGGCGCAGGCGAAGAAGTTCGCCGCGGACCCGGCCGTCGAGTCCGTCGTGCAGAACCGTGTCTTCACGATCTCCGGCACCCAGCCGAGCCCGCCCTCGTGGGGCCTCGACCGGATCGACCAGAAGGCGCTGCCGCTCAACCAGAGCTACACCTACCCCGACACCGCCGGTGAGGGGGTCACCGCGTACATCATCGACACCGGTGTGCGCATCACCCACAGCGATTTCGGTGGCCGCGCCTTCAACGGCTACGACGCCATCGACAACGACAACACGGCGCAGGACGGCAACGGCCACGGCACCCACGTCGCCGGTACCGTCGCGGGCTCCTCCTACGGTGTGGCCAAGAAGGCCAAGATCGTCGGCGTCCGCGTGCTCAACAACGCCGGCTCCGGCACCACCGCTCAGGTCGTCGCCGGTATCGACTGGGTGACGCGGAACGCCGTCAAGCCGGCTGTGGCCAACATGAGCCTCGGCGGCGGCATCGACACGGCCCTCGACACCGCCGTGCGCAACTCCATCGCCTCCGGGGTCACTTACGCGGTGGCGGCGGGCAACGACGGTTCCAACGCCTCCAACTACTCGCCCGCGCGCGTCGCGGAGGCCATCACCGTCGGCTCCACCACCAGCTCCGACGCCCGCTCCAGCTTCTCCAACTACGGCAGCGTGCTGGACATCTTCGCCCCCGGCTCGTCGATCAAGTCGGCGTGGAACACCGGTGACACGGCGACGAACACCATCTCCGGCACGTCGATGGCCACCCCGCACGTCGCCGGCGCCGCGGCGCTGTACCTGGCGCAGAACAAGACCGCGACCCCGGCCCAGGTGTCCACGGCCCTGACCACCGCCGCCACCAGCGGTGTCGTGACCAGCCCGGGCACCGGCTCGCCGAACCGTCTTCTCTTCGTCGGCGACGGCGGCAGCACCGAGCCGCCCACCGGCGACCGGTTCGAGAACCTCACGGACTACACGATCAGCGACCGCTCCACCGTCGAGTCGCCGATCACCGTCAGCGGTGTCGCCGGCAACGCGCCGACCAGCCTTCGCGTGCCGGTCGACATCAAGCACACCTACATCGGTGACCTGCGGATCGACCTGGTCGCTCCCGACGGTTCCGTGTACAACCTCAAGGCGTACGGGTCCGGCGGCAGCCTGGACAACGTGATCACCACCTACACGGTGAACGCGTCGTCCGAGGTGGCCAACGGCACCTGGAAGCTGCGGGTCAGCGACAACGCGTCGTACGACACCGGGAAGATCGACTCCTGGGCGCTCCAGTTCTGAGTGAATCGAGCCCGAACAGCTCATGCGCCGCGAGGCCATGAGCCGGTAACAGGCTGAGCAGTCGAGGGGCGGTCGCGTGAGCGGCCGCCCCTTCGCCGTGTCACGGCCATTCACGGCGGTGTCGGTGCCGCGTCGTATCATTCGCGCGCCTGTTCACATCGGTGTGCGCGAACACCCGACCGACGAGGAGCACCCGCACCGTGGAGCCATCCGCCCAGGGCGGGCCGCCCTACCCGCAACACCCGTCGTACCAGCAGCCGTTGCCGTACCCGCCGCCCCCGCGGCCAGAGCCCGTGAACGGCCTCGCCATCACCTCGCTGGTCGTCGGCGTCGTCTGCTGTCTGCCGCCGCTCGGACTGGTCCTCGGCGCCGTCGCGCTGGGGCAGATCAGCCGCAAGGGCGGCCGCGGCAAGGGGATGGCGATCGCCGGCATCGTCCTGTCGTCGATCAGCACGCTGCTCGTCCTGCTCATGGTGGTGACGGGTGCGGCAGGCGATGCCTGGAACGGGTTCCGCGACGGCGTCGAGGGCGCCTCCCGCTCCAAGAGCACCCAGAACCTGCGCAAGGGCGAGTGCTTCAACGTGCCGGGAGGCGACCTGGAGCGGGAGGTCGTGAACATCGACGTCGTGCCCTGCGGCGAGCGGCACGACGCCGAGGTGACCGGGACCTACCGGTTCCAGCGGTCCGACCCGGCACCCGGCAGCCCGGCGGGGGAGGCGTTCGCGGAGGATCGCTGCCTCGATCTCAACGACGCGTACGTCCCGGACTCCTGGGCGTTCCCGGACGACGTGGAGATGTACTACTACATCCCCACCAGGGAGAGCTGGGCGCGCGGCGACCGCGAGGTCACCTGCGCGCTCACGGGCGACGGGCTGACCAGGTCGCTCCGCGTGGGCCCCGAGACCCACGACCCCGACCAGCTTTCCTACATCAACGCCGAGCACGCCGTGGAGAGCGCGGCCCACGAGGAGCCGGACGCGGAGTTCGCCGACGACCCGACGCCGTACCGGAGTTGGGCCCAGGAGATGTCCACCGTCCTGGCCGAGCAGGCGACGGCGCTGCGCGGCCGCTCCTGGCCCGAGGGGGCGTCACCTTCGCTGTCGGCGAGAGCCAGGCAGTTCGAGGCGTCCGGCAAAGAATGGGCCGCGGCCGCGAAGGCCGCGGACGAGGACGCCTTCTGGGCGCATGTGACGGCCGCGGAGGGGGCGCTGACCACCGAGGCGCGGATCGCCGCCCGGGACGCCCTCGGCCTGAGCACCACCCCGCCGCCGGAGGAGGAGTACGCGACCGGCGCGTGAGCGCCCCGACCCGCCCCGCGGCGCCTGTCCCGGGCCGGGTGCGGCCCCGTACGGACCCGGATCCGTACGGGGCCGCCCGGATCAGCGGCGGCTCAGCCCGCCGTCGACCGCGGCCGTCAGTTCGCCGTCGGCGGTGTCACCGTCGAGCGACCAGAACATCGCGCCGCCGAGGCCGCGGTCGCGGATGTACGAGGTCTTGGCGCGCAGCACGGCGGGATCGTCGTACGTCCACAGGGTCGTGCCGTCGAAGAGCCACGCGTGCCCGTTGCGCCGGTCGCGGTGGACCTTGTAGGCACCGGAGTCCGCGAGCTTCTTGAGGGCCTTGTAGTCCTCGTAGCCGGCCGCCCAGGTCGCCGGGGCCGGTGCGGCCGCCGGACGGCCCATGCCGTCGCCTCCGCCGGTCACTCCGGTCCACCCCTGCCCGTAGAAGGGCATGCCGACCACCAGCTTGCGTGCCGGCGCGCCGCGCCGCAGCCAGTCGCGGACCGTCTGGTCGACGCTGAAGTCCCCGCGGGCGTACAGCGCCGACTGCTGGGCGGTGGTCTTCTCGCCCGAGACGTGGAAGTCGTAGCCCTGGAGATTGACGAAGTCGAAGTCCCGCATGATCTTGCGGACCTCGAAGCCGGCGTCGATCTTGGCCGGCGCGGTCGGCACGAAGGCCGACAGCTCGTAGTGCTTGCGCCTGCCGCCCTCGGCCTGGTGCCGGGACTTGGCGTACGCGTCCAGCTGGGTGCGGAACTCGTGCACCAGCGCCGTGAAGTTCTGCTTGTCCTCCGGCCGGTACACGGTGTCGGCGTCGCCCTCGGAGCCGGGCCACTCCCAGTCGAGGTCGATGCCGTCGAACAGGCCGGCCGCCGCGCCTTCGCCGCCGCGTGCTCCGTCGGCCGGCAGATTGCCCTTGATGTAGAGGTCGATGCAGGAGGAGACGAGCGCCTTGCGCGACTCGGGCGTCCGGGCAGCGTCGGAGAAGTGGGTGGACCAGCTCCAGCCGCCCAGCGAGATCATCACTTTGAGGCCGGGGTGTTCGGCCTTGAGCTCGCGCAGCTGGTTGAAGTTGCCGGCGAGCGGCTGCTCCGCGGTGTCGGCGACGCCGTCGACCGAGTCCTGGGCCTCCAGCGGCCTGACGTAGTCCGCCCAGGCGTCGGCCTCGCCGGGGACGTTCCCGGTGAAGCATCTGCCTTCGGCGTTCACGTTGCCGAAGGCGTAGTTGATGTGGGTGAGTCTGGCGGCCTGGCCGCTGGTGTCCATGTCCTTGACCTGGAAGTCCCGGCCGTAGACGCCCCATTGGGTGAAGTAGCCGACACGTTTGTACGACTGCTTGTGGTGGCTGTGGCCGCTGCCCCTGTCCTCGCTCCCGGGCGGGCCGGCGACGGCGGCGGGGGCGAGGGTGGCGACGAGCGAGAGCGAGCAGACGGCAACGGCCGTCCGGACAAAGGTTCTTCGACGCATCGGGCTCATTCCTGTGCGCGTGCCGGAAACGGGTTCCGAGAACGGTGTCGTGTGCGCAGGAACGTATTGGTATGGACCATTGCGGTCAAGGGGTACCGCCGCCGAACGGCTCGTACTCGCGGTAAACCTCTGCTCAGCCGCAAATCATCACTTCGGGTGAAACGTTGGCCCATGCTTGCGGTCGGCAACCGACGGTTGCGACTCTGTTGCGGTCTGTCAACCTGTTGGGGAGTGGCCAGTGACATTCGGTGAGCAGCCCGCCTACCTGCGCGTTGCGAGCGATCTCCGCGAGAAGATCGTGAACGGCTCGCTGCCGCCGCACACCCGTCTCCCCTCGCAGGCCCGCATCCGCGAGGAGTACGGCGTCTCGGACACGGTCGCCCTCGAGGCGCGCAAGGTGCTGATGGCGGAGGGGCTCGTGGAGGGCCGCTCGGGCTCGGGGACCTATGTGCGGGAGCGGCCCGTGCCGCGCCGGGTCGCCCGCTCCGGATTCCGGCCGCCGTCGGGAGCCAGCCCGTTCCGTCAGGAGCAGGCGGAGGAGGGCGCCCGGGGGACCTGGGAGTCCAGCAGCGAGCAGGAGGCGGCGACTCCGGAGGTGGCCGCGCGGCTGGGCATCGAGCTCGGCGCCCGCGTCATGCGCACGCGCTATGTCTTCCGGGACGCGGGGGAGGCGATGATGCTCTCCACCTCCTGGGAGCCGCTCGAGGTCACCGGCCGCACGCCGGTCATGCTGCCCGAGGAGGGCCCGCTCGGCGGCTGCGGAGTGGTCGAGCGGATGGCCGCCATCGACATCGTGGTGGACAACGTGGTGGAAGAGGTCGGCGCCCGGCCCGGCCTCGCTGAGGAGTTGCTGGCCCTCGGCGGCGTCCCCGGTCATGTGGTGATGGTCGTCGAACGCACGTATTACGCCTCGGGCCGTGCGGTGGAGACCGCCGACGTCGTCGTGCCCGCGGACCGCTACCGCATCGCGTATCACCTGCCTGTGAGGTGACCTTTCTGCGGCGCCCGCCCGGGCGCCGCATCGACTCCGGTGCGGAGGCGGAGGGGCGTATCCAGTCGGATGCGCCCCTCTTCCTGTCTCTTTGTGAAAACCCGTATCCGCTCAGTGAACGTCAGGCGTAGGGTTGGGCATATGCGTACTGCGGTTTCCTGGCGATCGTTACGGACAAGCGGGCCGACCGAGGGAGGGGCGCGATGACCGACAGCGGTGCTGTCCTGCCCTGGCTCGTCATACGGCAGGACGGCAACGGCAACTGCTACCGCGTCGGCCGGTACGCGACCGAGGCGGAGGCGCAGAAGATCGCGGACGCGCTCGACGGACGCGGCCACCAGCGGCTCTACTGGGTCGAACGGGTCGGCCGGACAGCTCGCTGACGGCGCCGCCGGAGCGCACACCTTGGTGCTCGGGCCCAGTACGCTCCGCCGCATGACTGATCGCGTGGTGGTCGTGGCCGGAGCCGTGTACGACGAGGGGCGGCTCCTCGCCGCGCGGCGCAGCGCTCCCGCCGAACTGGCCGGCCGCTGGGAGCTGCCCGGCGGCAAGCTGGAGCCGGGGGAGAGTCCCGAGCAGGCACTCGTGCGAGAACTGCGCGAGGAGCTGGGCATCGAGACGGAGCCGGTGGACCGGGTCCCCGGCGAGTGGCCGCTGCGAGCGGGTTATGTGCTCCAGGTGTGGACGGTCCGGCTGCTGTCCGGTGACCCCAGGCCGCTCCAGGACCACGACGCCCTGCGCTGGCTCGCGCCCGACGAGCTCGACGCCGTCGACTGGCTCGACCAGGACGTGCCCGCGGTCGCCGCCTGCGCCCGCCACCGGCGCGCCCGGACCGGGGGACCGGGGGAGGCGCGCACCGCTGAAGGGCCCGCCGCCCCGGTGCAACGGGTGCGGCCATTGCGGTCCCTGGGCGGTAATGAGAGCGACAAATAGGGTATGGGCTGATTAACCCCCTGAAACAGGACGTGGTTCCGCTGGTGATCCGGGGAAGTGATCGGCGTGATCGGCACCCGAGGCGAATGCGCCGAGTGGACTTTTCCGGCCGAACCGAACGTGGTGCGCGCGGCCCGGCACGCGGTCCGCGACACCCTCCGGCTGTGGGGAATCGACGCCGCCGTCGGCGATCTGACGGTGCTCCTGGTCAGTGAGCTGGTGACCAATTCCCAGCGCTACACCCCTGGCCCGATCAACCTTCGCATGAGCCGCCGGGACCCGTCCGGCGCGGCCCCGGTCCTGCTGGTGGAGGTCTCCGATCCCCTTCCGGATCCGCCCGTGAAAAGGCCGGCGCGCAGTGAGGACGAGAGCGGACGGGGGCTGCAACTAGTGGCCTGTTCCGCCGTTCGCTGGGGCACCCGCCGGGGCAGGACCGGTAAGACCGTGTGGTTCGAGCTGGCTCTCACTGGTTAGAAGTCTTCAGGGACGACGATCACGCCGGAGTCGGCTCAAAACGAACGAGACCGCTCTGTGATCGTGAACGCCGTGTCGGTGGGAGCCGTAGTGCTGAATACTGCGGTCATGGCCGGTCCGGTGCGGTGAGCTGGAGGGGACGGTCGCGTGAGCGAAATACCTGAGACGGCGAGCGATGTCGTATGGCAGAGCAGCCCGCCTGGCTCGATCTATGACTACATCAAGGTGGCCTCCTTCTCGATCGGCCACGACGGTCTGGTCGAGCAGTGGAGCGACCGGGCCGTGGACCTGTTCGGCATCACTGCCGACGAGGCCAGGGGCAAGGACCCGGTCGAGGTCTTCATGCCCGCGGAGCTCCGGCCCCGAGGACGCCGCAGACTGGCCGAGATCCTCGACGGCAAGGAGTGGACCGGACTCGTCCCCTTCCGGATGCCGGGGGGCAGCCGGGCGCACGGTCTCGCCGAGGTCTATGTGATGCCCAGTGAGACGGCCCAGGGCGAACAGGGCGCGCTCTGTATCGTCCTCGACGTCCGCGCGCTGCGCCGGATAGAGACGGACCTCGCCGCGTCGCAGGCCATTTTCGGCCAATCTCCTTTCGGGTTCCTGCTCTTCGGTACCGACCTCACCGTGCAGCGCGCCAACCAGCGTTTCGCCACCGTCTTCGGCGGCGCCGCGGAGGACCACCGCGGCCGCACCGTCCACGACTACCTCTCCCGCCCCGAGGCGGAGCGGATGAACGCCTCCCTGCGCAGGGTCCTGGAGACGGGCGAACCGGTCACCGACCTCCAGATCGTCGGCACGGCTCCCGGCAGCACCGACCGCCGGCACTGGTCGATCAACCTCTACCGGGTGCACGGCGGATCGGGCCGGCCCGTCGGGGTCGCCGGGGTCGGCACGGATGTCACACGACGTCACATCGCGGCCCGCGAAGCGGCGAACGCCCGCCGGAACCTCGCCCTCCTCAACGAGGCGAGCGCCCGGATCGGCAACTCCCTCGACCTGGAGACCACCGCCCGCGAACTCCTCGACGTCGCCGTCCCCGGTTTCTGCGACCTCGCCTCCGTCGACCTGTACCAAGGACTGCTCACCGGCGACGAGGCCCCGCCCGGCCAGTGGGGCTCCGCCCGGTCCGAAGGTTTCGGAGGAGGCAGCGCCGAACTGCGCAGGGTCGCCTTCGCCAGCGCGGTGTCCGACGCCCCGCTGATGACCACCCCGGGCTGCGCGCCCGAAGGCAGCGCCTCCGCGGCGGTCGGCGAGGTCCACCGCTACCCGTTCAACTCGCCGTGCGCCGGCGCCCTGCGCACGGCCGCCGTCCGGTCGATCCCCGGCGAGGAGGGCAGCCTCGTCCAGTCGACGCTGGCCGTACCGATGGTGGCGCACGACACCGTCGTCGGACTGGTGCAGTTCTCCCGCACCAAGGGCAGCGAGCCCTTCGGGGAGCGGGACCGGGCCCTCGCGGTCGAACTCGCGGCCCGAGCCGCCGTCTGCATCGACAACGCCCGCCTGTACCGCAGGGAGCACGAACGCGCCCTCATCCTCCAGCGCAGTCTGCTGCCCCCCGGCGACCCGGAGGCGGCCGGTCTCGACATCGCGTGCCGTTATCTGCCCGGCACCACCGCCACCGAAGTCGGCGGCGACTGGTTCGACGTCATAGAACTCCCCGGCCACCGCACCGCCCTGGTCGTCGGGGACGTGATGGGCCGCGGACTGCGGGCCGCCGTCGCCATGGGTGAACTGCGCACCGCCGTAAGGACCTTGGCACTGCTCGATCTGGAGCCCGCCGAAGTGCTCTCCGCGCTCGACGAGATCGCCCGCGGGCTCGGCAGCCCCGCCAAGGGCGGCCGCACCTCGGGCGGAGCCCAGGTCCCCTCCCGCGTGGCCCACACCTCCCGCGACGCGGACCTTTCCGAGGTGTACCTCGCGACCTGTGTGTACGCCGTGTACGACCCGGTCACGCGACGCTGCACCTTCGCCAACGCGGGCCATCTGCCGCCCGTTCTGGTCGAACCGGGCGAAGAGGCCCTGCTGCTCGACGTGCCGCCGGGCATGCCGCTCGGCGTGGGGGGCGAACCCTTCGAGGAGGTCGAGATCGAAGTACCGGAGGGATCCCTCCTCGCCCTCTACACCGACGGTCTGGTCGAGTCCCGCGACCACCCGCTCGAAGAAGGCCTGCGCGCCTTCCGAGCCGCCCTCGCCGATCCCGTACGCCCCCTCGAGGACGTCTGCGACCACGTGCTCGGCGCCCTCGACACCCGGCACGGCGAGGACGACATCGCCCTGCTGATGGCCCGTATACAGGGTCTGCCGACGGAGGCCGTGGGCGACTGGCGACTGCCCCGCGAACCCCGTTCCGTGGGCCGGGCCCGGGAGCTGGCCCGCGCCCAGCTGACCGCGTGGGACCTCGAGGCCCTCGTCGACACGGTCGAACTCCTCGTCAGCGAACTGGTCACCAACGCCCTGCGCTACGGCGAGGGCGAGATCCGGCTGCGGCTGCTCAGGGACCGGACCCTGGTCTGCGAGGTCTGGGACGCCGGCCTCGTCCAGCCCCGCCGCCGCCGTGCCCGCGACACCGACGAGGGCGGCCGCGGCCTCCAACTCGTCGGACTCCTGAGCGCGGCGTGGGGCTCCCGGCGGACGCCGCGCGGCAAGACGGTGTGGTTCGAACTGGCCCTCCCGGACGGCGAGGGGTCGGCGGAGCCGACGGTGGAGCAGTTGCTGAGCATGTTCTGAGGAGGCGTGCGCGCGGTGCCCTCAAGCTCCCCCTACGGCCTGGCGGCCGTGGGAGGTGCCCCCAGGCGGGCTGGATTTCGCTCCGCGAAGTCAGCCCCGCCGGCGATTGAGGCGCGGGGGTCCGGGGGCAGAGCCCCCCGGTTCCGGGAAGGGGCGGGGTGGGGAAACGGCCCCGCGCGGCGGCCACCCCCCGCCCACCCCCTACGCGGACTTCAGCGCCGCCAACCTCGCCTCGATCTCCGCTTCCTCCCCCACGCTCTCCAGCTGCTCGAACTGCGCGTCCAGCGACGACGCCGCCAGTTCCTGCTTCCCGAGCGCCCTCGCCTCCTCCCGTCGGACCTTGTCCTCGAAGCGGTGGAGTTCGCTCGTCGGGTCGAGCACGTCGATGCTCTTCACGGCGTCCATCATCCGGTTCTGCGCTTCCGCGGACTTCGCCCTGGCCACCAGCTCGTCCCGCTTCGCCCGGAGCTGCTCCAGCTTCGCCTTCATCTGTTCCAGGCCCGACTTGAGTTTGTCGACGACCGCCGTCTGGGAGGCGATCGTCGGCTCCGCGGTCTTCGCCTCCTGCTCGGACCGGAGTTGTCTGCCGAGGGCGACCTTCGCGAGGTTGTCGAACTTGTCGGCGTCCGCCGTCCGTCCCGCCCCGCGGAGCTCGTCCGCCTTCCTGCTGGCCGCCAGCGCCTTGGTGCCCCATTCCCGGGCGGCCTCGACGTCCTCCTGGTGGTCCTGTTCCATGAGGCGCAGGTTGCCGATGGTGCTCGCCACCGCCTGCTCCGCCTCCACGATGTTGTTCGTGTAGTCGCGGATCAGCTGGTCGAGCATCTTCTGCGGGTCCTCCGCCTGGTCCAGCAGTGCGTTGATGTTCGCCCTGGCCAGCTGGGTGACCCGCCCGAGAACGGTCTGCTTGGTCATGCCACTGCTCCTTGAACGGCTCCTTGAACGCCAAACGGAATACGGGCCGGCGTACACGCCTCCGGCCGGCCGACCTCAGAAACGGCCACCGCCCATCCGGCCCCGCGTGCCACCACCGCCGAAGCTGCCGGGCCCCCCGCCGAAGCCCCCGCCGAACCCTCCCCCCGGGCCGCCGCCCCTTCCCCCGCCGAGCATCCCGCCGAGAAGGATCCCGCCGAGCACCGCGCCCCCGAGCCCGCCTCCGGGGCCCCGGGTCCCTGGCATACCGCCCGGCCCGAACGGGTTCCGGAAGTCGCGCACGTCGTTCTCCGCGAGGCTCTGCGCCTGCTGCGCCAGCCAGTCCGCCCGCTGTGCCTCGGCCAGGGCCGCCTGGGGATCACCGCCGATGCCGTTCCCGCCCGTACCGTCCGCGTCGGCCAGGGTCTCCGCCCGCTCCAGCCGGCGCTGGGCCTCCGCCAGCCGGGTCCTGGCCTCGCTGCCGACGGCGCCGCGGTGCGTGGTGATGTAGTCGGCGGCGGCCCCGATACCGGAGCGCGCGCCGAGCAGGGCCCGCTCCAGCAGCGCCCGCGCGCGCCGCGTCCCCTGCTCCTGTTCCCGGATCCCGGCCAGCGCCTCGTCCAGGGCGGCGTCGGCCTCCTCGACCCGGCGCAGTGCGTCGATGGGGTCGTACCGCCCGGACTCCGTCGCCGTGCGCACCTCCGCGGCGACCGTCTCCGCGCGGGCGATCCGCCCCTGGAGCCCGGCGGTCGACGTGCCCTCCTCCGTCCCCTTGAGCAGTCCGCGTGCCTCCGCCAGATCGGTTTCCGTCTCGGTCAGCGCGCTCGGCAGCTTTCCGGCCGCTTCCGCCAGATCCCGCGCCCGGCGGTCGACGGCCTCGATCAGGCGGGCGGCCTGGGCAACGGCTCCTTCCGCGGCCCGCACCTGGACCGCGGCGGACCCGTTGTCGTCTGCCCCGACGGCCTGCCGGGCCCGGTCCAGGGCGGTCGCCGCGAACTCGAGCCGGTCCTTCGCCTGTTCCACGTCGTTCGTGACGGGGGCCGCCGCCGTCGGCGCGTACCGCTCGCGCATCACGCCCAGCGTGGCCTCCGCGCTGACGACACGGCCGTTCACGTCCTGGTAGGCGGCCTCCGCCGTGTCCAGCGCCTGCGGCGCGTTGCGTTCCAGGGCGCGCAGCCGGTCGAAGTCCTCGGCCTCGGCGTCGAGCCGGCGATCGGCCTCCGAGCAGCGGGCGAGGATCTCTTCGAGCATCCTGCGGCGGGTGGGGTCGTCCTCCGGGTAGGCGTCGTCCAGCTGCTGGCGCAGCCTGAACGCGGCGGTCAGCTCCTGCCGTGCGTGCGCCACGGCCTCCTGGAACGGCTTCGCCGCCTCCTCGCCGAACTGGGCCGTGGCGAACCCGAGTTCCTCCTGGCTGGTGCGCACCGCGTCGTCGGTCTCCACCAGCGCCGCCTTGGCCCTGGCGTCCAGCTCAGGGAGCGGTGGCTGCTCCGGCGTGCCCCAGCCCTCCTGGCCGCCCCGCGGAGTGGTGCGGGTGGCCGTGCGCCGCTTGCGTTTCGTGTAGGTGTACGCGGCGAGGGCGGCGGCGCCGCCGACGACCGCGATCGGGAGCACGAGGTCGCCCGCGCCGGTACCCGCGCCCCCGCCGCCGGGCTCGGCCTCGCCGGGCGTGATGTTCACCGTGGGGACGGGTTCGCCGGACAGCACCGCACCGTAGCCGTCGGCCGCGCCGATCGCGGCGCCCGCCCAGTCGTTCTCCCGCAGCGCGGGCTCCACCGCCGTCCGGGCGACCTCGGCGAGCTGTGCGTCGGTGAGGCGGGAGGCGGCGTCGACCCAGTAGGCGTACTGCCGGTCGCGGGTGGCGACGGCCAGCAGGACGTCGCTCGTGCCCAGCCCGTTCTTCGCGGCGGTCTGCGCCGTCCAGTCCTGCGCGGAGCGGCCGGAGAAGTCGCTGACGTAGACGACGAACAACTGGAGCCGCTGTTCGTCGTACAGGCGGTCGAGCGCCCGGGACACCTGTCCCTCGCGGTCGCCCAGGGCCTCTGTGCGGTCGGTGATCTGTCCCTGCCGGGAGAGGTCGACGGGGTCGTCCGCCGTGGCTCCTCCGGCGGCGGGCGTGACCAGCCACCATGCCGCCGTGAGCACGGCGACGAGGATCCGGGCGGCTGTTCGCATCACATTTCGGAGGCTAAGTCCGCCCCTGTTCCGCCGCGACCGGACGCCGTCAGGAACCGCGGGTACCCGGTGATCAGTCCTGCATCCCATGGGCTTCAACGAGGGAACGGGAACGGCCGCACGGTCGAAGCACAGGGCGGGCGCGTTCGTACGGGCATGGCGGAGTCCGCGGCTGAAGTGGCCGAGGAGGATCGCCCTCGCCCTGGCGCTGGTCCTGCTCGTCCCGCCGCTCGCCGGTGCGGTGGCTCTGCGCATCAACTACGCGGGGGACCTCCAGGACGGCACCCGCACCCGCGGCAAGGACGCGATCTGGCTCGGCCACGCCTGGGTGGACGGCCGTAAGGACGCCGACGTCAGGGCCTTCGCCGAGCGGATCCGCGGCACCGGCATCAAGGACCTGTACGTGCACGCCGGCCCCCTCGAGCACGACGGCACCCTGCCCGCCGACCGCTACCCCCGTGCCCGGTGGCTCATGGACGCCGTGCACCGCGAGATGCCGGGCATCCGGGTCCAGGCGTGGCTGGGCGACGTGCTCGCCAACGACGGACCCGACGGACTGCGCCTGGACGAACGGTCCCGCGACGCGGTGGTGGGCTCCGCCCGGCAGATCCTCGACGCCGGGTTCGAGGGGGTCCACTTCGACCTGGAGCCGCTGCTCTCGGGCGACCGCGACTACCTGTCCCTGCTCGACGCGCTGCGCGAGCTGACGCGCGACCGCAAGGCGCAGTTGTCGGTAGCGGCCCACCAGATCGACCCCCTGCCCGCCGCGCACCGTGTGAACGCGGCGGTCACCGGCCGGGAGAAGTGGTGGTCGCAGAAGTTCTTCGGTGAGGTCGCGTGGCGGGTCGACCAGATAGCCGTCATGTCGTACGACACGTGGATGCCGCTGGAGGGCATGTACGGCGGTTACGTCGCGCAGCAGACCGCCCTCGCGCTCGAGGTGACGCCCCCGGGCACCGACCTGCTGATGGGGCTGCCGTTCTTCCACGAGGACGATCTCGGCCACCACGAGAACGCCGAGACGGTCGCGGCCGCGGTGCGCGGCACCCGGCTGGGGCTCGGGCGCACGGACCGCGACAGGAAGGCTTTCGGTGTCGCGCTGTATGTGGACTTCGCGGCGGAGGAGGGCGACTGGAAGGCCTACCGCGAAGGGTGGTGCTGACAGCCAGGGAGCCGGCGCGGGACCCGCGCCGGCTCCCGCGCCGCGCGGACGTCAGCCCTCCCGGCGCCTGATCTTGTTCCCCAGCCACACCAGCGGGTCGTACTTGCGGTCCGCGGCCCGTTCCTTCATCGGGATCAGCGCGTTGTCCGTGATCTTGATGCCTTCGGGGCAGACCTCCGTGCAGCACTTGGTGATGTTGCAGTAGCCCAGTCCGTGTTCGTCCTGTGCCGTCGTCCTGCGGTCCAGTCCCGTCCCGGCGGCCGAGTCCAGCGGATGCATGTCCAGTTCGGCGATGCGCATCAGGAACCGCGGGCCGGCGAACGCCTCCTTGTTCTCCTCGTGGTCGCGCACCACATGGCAGGTGTCCTGGCACAGGAAGCACTCGATGCACTTGCGGAACTCCTGCGACCGCTCCACGTCCATCTGCTGCATCCGGTACTCGCCGGCCGCGACACCCGGGGGCGGCACGAACGACGGGATCTCCCTGGCCTTCTCGTAGTTGAACGAGACGTCGGTGACCAGGTCCCGCACCACGGGGAACGCCCGCAGCGGTGTGACCGTGATCGTCTCGTCCCTCGTGAAGACGGACATCCGGGTCATGCACATCAGCCGGGGCCGGCCGTTGATCTCGGCGCTGCAGGAACCGCACTTGCCGGCCTTGCAGTTCCAGCGGACCGCGAGGTCGGACGCCTGGGTGGCCTGGAGGCGGTGGATGATGTCGAGGACGACCTCTCCGTCGTTGACCTCGACGGTGAAGTCCTCGAGGCCGCCGCCGCTCCGGTCGCCCCGCCAGACCTTGAAGCGGGCTTGGTAGGCGCTCACTCGGTCAGCTCCTCCTCGGCGAGGTACTTGATCAGCTCTTCCTTCTCGAACAGGGCGAGCAGGTCGGCACGGATGGGCTCGGTCGTCCTCCGCTCGAGCCGGATCCTGCCGGTGGCTCCGGCGGCCGGGGTGGCGTCGGCCTCCTGCCGGAGCCGGCACACCAGGTTCACCCGGCGCCATTCGCGGTCCATGCCGGGGCAGTCCTCCCGGGTGTGGCCGCCGCGGCTCTCGGTCCGCTCCAGGGCGGCCCGCGCGATGCACTCGCTGACCAGCAGCATGTTCCGCAGGTCCAGGGACAGGTGCCAGCCGGGGTTGAACTGCCGGTGCCCCTCGACCCCGGCGCGGCTCGCCCGTTCGCGCAGTTCGGCGAGCTTCGTCAGGGCCTGTTCCATCTCGCCGGCCCGGCGGATGATGCCGACCAGGTCGTTCATCGTCTGCTGAAGCTCCTGGTGGAGCGTGTACGGGTTCTCGGGCGTCGTCCCAGCCTCCGGACCCTCGGCGCTGAAGGGGCGCAGCGCCTCCGCCGCCGCGGCGTCGATCTGTGCCTCTTCGACCGCCGGCCGTGCGGGGAGCCGCTGGGCGTACTCGGCCGCGTGGAGCCCGGCCCGGCGTCCGAAGACGAGGAGGTCGGAGAGGGAGTTGCCGCCGAGGCGGTTGGAGCCGTGCATACCGCCCGCCACCTCTCCGGCGGCGAACAGCCCGGGGACGCCGAGCGCGCCCGCGGTGTCGGACTCGACGGCGATGCCGCCCATCACGTAGTGGCAGGTGGGCCCGACCTCCATGGCCTCCGCCGTGATGTCCACGTCCGCGAGTTCCTTGAACTGGTGGTACATCGAAGGCAGCCTGCGCCGGATCACGTCCGCCGGCATCCGGGTGGACACGTCGAGGAACACGCCGCCGTGCGGGGAGCCGCGGCCGGCCTTGACCTCGGAGTTGATCGCCCGCGCGACCTCGTCGCGCGGCAGCAGCTCGGGGGGACGCCGGTTGTTGTCAGGGTCCTCGTACCAGCGGTCGCCCTCTTCCTCGGACTGCGCGTACTTCTCCTTGAAGACGTCGGGCACGTAGTCGAACATGAACCGCTTGCCCTCGGAGTTCCGCAGCACCCCGCCGTCGCCGCGCACCGACTCGGTGACGAGGATGCCCTTCACCGAGGGCGGCCAGACCATCCCCGTGGGATGGAACTGGACGAACTCCATGTTCACCAGCGGGGCACCGGCCAGCAGCGCGAGGGCGTGCCCGTCCCCGGTGTACTCCCAGGAGTTGGAGGTCACCTTGAAGGACTTGCCGATGCCGCCCGTGGCCAGGATGACGGAGGGGGCCTCGAGGACGAAGAAGCGGCCGGACTCCCGCTCGTAGCAGAAGACTCCGCAGACCCTGCCGTCCTTCTTCAGGACGCGGGTCACCGTGCACTCCTGGAAGACCTTCAGCCCGGCCTCGTAGTCACCGAGCTCCCGTTTGTCCTCCTGCTGGAGGGAGACGATCTTCTGCTGGAGGGTGCGGATCAGTTCCAGCCCGGTGCGGTCGCCGACGTGGGCGAGGCGCGGGTACTCGTGGCCGCCGAAGTTGCGCTGCGAGATCCTGCCGTCGGCGGTGCGGTCGAAGAGCGCGCCCCAGGTCTCCAGCTCCCAGACCCGGTCGGGCGCCTCGCGGGCGTGCAGCTCGGCCATCCGCCACTGGTTCAGGAACTTCCCGCCGCGCATGGTGTCGCGGAAGTGCACCTGCCAGTTGTCGCCCGGGTTCGCGTTGCCCATGGAGGCGGCGATGCCGCCCTCCGCCATGACCGTGTGGGCCTTGCCGAACAGGGACTTGCAGATCACCGCCGTACGCGCGCCCCGCTCACGCGCCTCGATGGCGGCGCGCAGGCCCGCGCCGCCCGCACCCACCACCACGACGTCCCACTGCTGCCGTTCGAGCTCGGTCATCAAGCACCTTCCATCAGAACAGCCTCGGATCGTCGAAGGCGCCGGACGCGACGAGGTAGACGTAGAAGTCGGCGAGCGCGACGCTGAACAGCGACGCCCACGCGAGCTGCATATGACGGGCGTTCAGCTTGCCGACCCAGCCCCAGAGGCGGTAGCGCACGGGATGCTTGGAGAAGTGCCGCAGCCGGCCGCCGATGATGTGCCGGCACGAGTGGCACGAGATGGTGTACGCCCAGATCAGCACGATGTTGACCAGGAAAACGAGCGTGCCGAGGCCCATGTGGCCCCACTCGTAGTGCTCGTCGCGGAAGGCGAGCACCGTGTCGTACGTGAGGATCCCGGCGACCGGCACGGCGGCGTAGAAGAAGTACCGGTGGATGTTCTGCATGATCAGCGGGAAGCGGGTCTCGCCGGAGTACTTCTTGTGCGGCTCGGCGACGGCGCAGGCCGGGGGAGAGGCCCAGAAGCCCCGGTAGTAGGCCTTGCGGTAGTAGTAGCAGGTCAGCCGGAAGCCGAGCGGGAAGATCAGGATGAGCAGCGCGGGCGACAGGCCCCACCAGCTGCCGAAGATCTCCCAGTTGGGGCCCGACCGCATCGGTTCGCAGTTCTCGGCCAGGCAGGGCGAGTAGAAGGGCGAGACGTACGGCGCCGCGTAGTAGTCGGCGCCTGCGAACGCGCGCCAGGTCGAGTACACGATGAAGGCGAGCAGGCCGGCGGCCGTCATGGCCGGGGCCAGCCACCAGCGGTCCGTCCGCAGGTGGCGGGGGCCGATGGCGGCACGCGTGGCCTCGTGCACGCCCTTATGGACTTGTGGTGGTTCGGTACCAGTGGCCAACGAAGGCTCCGGGTGGAGTGGGATCAGGGATGGGGCTCCGGTCCGCCGGCCCTACCTGCGGGCCGGCTCCTGCTGTCCGGGCCGGTCAGGGCGCGTGCCGGTCGCGGACGCCCAGTCCCTCGTCGTCCGAATCGGTCCACAGCGCGTTGTCGTACGGGGCGTCGGGGATGGTGACCAGCTCGGTCCGGACCTTGGCGGCCGGTGCGGCGGAGCCCGCGAGCGGGCGGGAGCCGCTCAGCCGGTCGACGGTCTGTTCCAGCTCGCCGACACGCCGGACCAGCTCATCGAGGCGGCGCTGTACGGCCGCGAGATCTTCCTGTGACATGACTTGCCCTCACTTCCGCGGGGTGCGGTGGCGTCGTTCATGCGCCTGCGAGTGTCGCGCGTCACATCCCCGCTTGTGAAGGGGACGTACGGGGATTCCCGGCGCATGCGCTGCCAGCGCGCCCCTCATGGTCGGAGCCTCACTCCCCCCATATTCGCCCTTTTTATTCCCTTTGGGGGCGTTCGCGGTTCCTCCGCACGGGTGGCCTTCGCGGAAGCGCCGTCGTGTCTCCGTCCGGCGCGGCAATCCATCCACTTCAGTGAGTGGAATCGGTGTGATCATCTCTAAATTCGACGAAACAGGACGAAGAGGTACAAGCCATGTCCCAGGTCGAAGCCCCCCGCGGGCGGACATGCTCCCGAAGGCTCCGCCCCGTCGCACTGCTCGCGAGCGGAGTGCTGGTACTCCCCGTTCTCGCCGGATGCAGCTCGGGCGACGAGCAGAGCAGGGGGAAGCCCCCGGCTCAGGACATCTCGCCCGCCGACCGTGAGCTCGTCGCCGACGGGGGAACGCTGCGCTGGGCCGTCGACGCGATGCCCGCCACGCTCAACTCCTTCCAGGCCGACGCGGACGCCACGACCGGCCGGATCGCCGGCGCCGTGCTGCCGGCCCTGTTCACCCTGGACGCCGACGGGCGGCCGCAGCGGAATCCCGACTATCTCGAATCGGCGGAGATCGTCGAACGGGAGCCCAAGCAGGTCGTGCTCTACAAGCTCAACCAGCAGGCCGTGTGGAGCGACGGCCGCGAGATCGGCGCCCCGGACTTCCTCGCCCAGTGGCGGGCGCTGAGCGGAAAGGATTCCTCGTACTGGACGGCGCGCAACGCCGGGTACGAGCGGATCCAGAAGGTCGAGCGCGGCGAGAACGACCTGGAGGTCAAGGTCACCTTCACCAAGCCCTACGCGGACTGGCAGTCGCTCTTCACGCCGCTCTACCCCAAGGACGTGACCGGGACTCCGGCGGCCTTCAACGACGGGGCCCGCACGAAGCTCAAGGTGACGGCGGGACCGTTCCGGATCTCCAAGATCGACCAGGCGGCCGACACCACCACGCTCGTGCCGAACCCGCGCTGGTGGGGGGACCGCCCCAAGCTCGACAAGCTGGTGCTGTCGGCCGTACCGCGCGAGAAGCGGATCGCCGCGCTCGCCGCCGGAAGCCTCGACCTGGCCGATGTCGACCCCTCGGCGGCGGAACGTATCGCCTACGCCGTGAAGGACGCCGGACGCGGCGGACGCCCGCTGGCCTACGGCCCCGGCGCCGACAGGACTCCGTCCGCCGCCCTGAAGTCGTGGGCGATGGCCCACGGCTCCGACGAGGAGCTGGCCGAGGTCGCACAGCAGGCCC
The DNA here is from genome assembly GCF_052068155.1 of Streptomyces sp. OZ13. Taxonomy (NCBI): domain Bacteria; kingdom Bacillati; phylum Actinomycetota; class Actinomycetes; order Kitasatosporales; family Streptomycetaceae; genus Streptomyces; species Streptomyces sp. OZ13. Next base: position 398,007 of record NZ_JBQHCZ010000005.1, read on the forward strand.
GCAAGCGGGCGGCGGAGGCGGAGAAGAAGTACGCGCAGGAGCAGTCCGCCCTCAGTAAGTACGAGGTCCGCAAGTCGCTGGAGCCCGCGTACACCCAGCTCGCGCTGAACGGCGAGTCCGGGCCGCTGGCCGACGACCGGGTGCGCCGCGCGATCGCCCGGGCGCTGAATCGCAAGGAGATCGCCGACGCCGTGCTCACGCCGCTCGGCCTGCCCGCGGAGCCGCCCGGCAACCACCTCGCGCTGGCCGGGCAGGCCGCGTACACCGACAACAGCGCCGCACTCGGGGAGCAGGACACCCAGGAGGCGCAGGCGCTGCTCGCCGACGCCGGCTGGACGCCCGGAGGGCTCCGCGAAGAGCCGGCCAAGGCGGGCGGTGAGGCCGGGAAAGCGGACGAGAAGGGCAAGGGCGGCCAGGACGGCAAGGAAGAGGACGGGAAGAGGACGCCGGGCAAGGCCTCCGCCGAGCCGTCCGCGAGCCCGTCGGCCGAGGCGTCGGAGAAGAAGAACGACGCCGCCTCCGACGACGGGCTCTACATCGTCGGCGACGACAAGCCCGCGGCCCACGACCCGAGGTCCGGTTCCCGCGTCACGCACATCCTCGCCCCGGCCCCCGGCGCCGCGCTCCAGAGCGCCGCCGTCCGCCGGCAGGCAGCGTCGCTCGCCGACGACGGCGCCACGGACAAGGCGGCCAGGAAGGCCGAGGACAAGGGCGGCATGCCCGGCGCCTACGCACCGCGCGGTACGGCGGCACCCGGCGCCGCCCCCGTCGGCGGCGCCCTCGGCAAGGACGGGAAGCCGCTCAGCCTCCGCTTCGTCCTCCCCTCGGGCGCGGGCTCGGAGGTGCTGCGCACGGTCGGCGACAAGATCGCGCAGATGCTGGACCGGGTCGGGGTGCGCACGGAGATCATCAAGGTGGACGACGCGAGCTTCTTCAAGGACCACATCGCGTCGGGCGACTACGACCTGGCCCTCTACTCCTGGCCCTCCAGCCCCTTCCCGGCGACCGACGCCCGGCCGATCTACGCCAAGCCCCGGCCGGCCTCCGACGGCTCGCTCCTCGTCGAGCAGAACTACACGAGGGTGGGTACGGACTACATCGACCAGCTCTTCGACCAGGCCGCCGGCGAGCTCGACGCGGACGCCGCGCGTGACCTGATGCGCAGGGCCGACGCCAGGATCTGGGCGGCGGCCGGCTCCGTTCCGCTCTACCAGCGCCCGCAGCTGGTCGCGGCACGCAAGCAGGTGGTCAACGCGGGCGCCTTCGGATTCGCCGAGCCCCGATACCAGGACATTGGTTTCAAGACGGCCGCAGCCACCCCCAAGCAGTAGCCACAGGGACCGTCGGTCAGGAGAAACCGCAGGTCACAACCTCAGAACTGGCTCAATTACCTTGCCCGCCGGCAGCGCCGGCGGGCAAGCTCGTGCCGATTCTTCGACCCGGGCTCGCCCCACGCATCCCCTGCAGCACCTTCGTACCGGCAGCCTCCCCACCTGCCCGTGTGCGCCGCCTCCGCCGGGCCTCCCGGCACCACCCGGAGCCCCTGCCGCGGCGTGATCCCCGCCTCGTTCGTCCCGGACCCGATCGTTCCGGGAGGCCCGGGTCCCGGCGGCCCCGTACCATGGGACAAGCCGTGGCGTGTCCGCCCGGCGGGCGGACGAGGATCACATCCAACGCCCGATCCCACGATCGAGAGAAGCGCCAGCCAGCATGCCCACGCGCCACGACATCCGTAACGTTGCCATCGTCGCCCACGTCGACCACGGCAAGACCACCTTGGTCGACGCCATGCTGAAGCAGGCCGGTGCCTTCGCCGCGCACGCCGCGGAGCAGCTCGACGACCGCATGATGGACTCGAACGACCTGGAGCGTGAGAAGGGCATCACGATCCTGGCCAAGAACACCGCCGTGAAGTACCACCCCAAGGACGGCGGGGCCCCGGTCACCATCAACATCATCGACACCCCCGGCCACGCCGACTTCGGCGGCGAGGTGGAGCGCGGTCTGTCGATGGTGGACGCGGTCGTCCTCCTCGTCGACGCCTCCGAGGGTCCGCTGCCGCAGACCCGCTTCGTGCTGCGCAAGGCGCTCGCCGCGAAGATGCCGGTCATTCTCTGCATCAACAAGACGGACCGTCCGGACTCCCGGATCGCCGAGGTCGTCGACGAGACGTACGACCTGTTCCTGGACCTGGACGCGACCGAGGAGCAGATCGAGTTCCCGATCGTCTACGCCTGCGCCCGTGACGGCGTCGCCTCGCTGACCAAGCCGGAGGACGGCACCGTCCCGGCCGACAGCACCAGCCTGGAGCCGTTCTTCAGCACGCTGCTCGAGACCGTCCCGGCCCCGGAGTACGACGAGTCCGCGCCGCTGCAGGCTCACGTCACGAACCTGGACGCCGACAACTTCCTCGGCCGTATCGCGCTGCTCCGCGTCGAGCAGGGCGAGCTGCGCAAGGGCCAGACCGTGGCCTGGATCAAGCGCGACGGCACGATCTCCAACGTCCGCATCAGCGAGCTGATGATGACCGAGGCGCTCACCCGCAAGCCGGCCGAGGTGGCCGGCCCCGGTGACATCTGCGCCGTCGCCGGTATCCCGGACATCATGATCGGCGAGACGCTGGCGGACCCGGAGAACCCGATCGCGCTGCCGCTGATCACGGTCGACGAGCCGGCGATCTCGATGACGGTGGGTACCAACACCTCGCCGCTGGTCGGCCGGGGCGGCACCGGTAAGGGCGCCGATGCGAAGTCCGCGGTCAAGGACCGTAAGGTGACCGCCCGTCAGGTCAAGGACCGGCTGGACCGCGAGCTGATCGGTAACGTCTCGCTGCGCGTGCTGGACACCGAGCGTCCCGACGCCTGGGAGGTGCAGGGCCGCGGTGAGCTGGCGCTGGCGATCCTGGTCGAGCAGATGCGCCGTGAGGGCTTCGAGCTGACGATCGGCAAGCCGCAGGTCGTCACCAAGCTGGTCGACGGCAAGGTCCACGAGCCGGTCGAGCGCATGACGATCGACGTGCCCGAGGAGCACATGGGCGCCGTCACCCAGCTCATGGGCGTCCGCAAGGGCCGCATGGACAACATGTCGAACCACGGCTCCGGCTGGGTCCGCATGGAGTTCGTGGTCCCGTCCCGCGGCCTGATCGGCTTCCGTACGGAGTTCCTGACGAACACCCGCGGCACCGGTATCGCGCACTCCATCCACGAGGGCCACGAGCCCTGGTTCGGTCCCCTGCAGACCCGGAACAACGGCTCGCTCGTCGCGGACCGCTCCGGCGCCGTCACCGCGTTCGCGATGACGAACCTTCAGGAGCGCGGCGTGCTGTTCACCGAGCCCGGCACCGAGGTGTACGAGGGCATGATCGTCGGCGAGAACTCCCGCTCCGACGACATGGACGTGAACATCACCAAGGAGAAGAAGCTCACCAACATGCGCTCCTCCTCGGCCGATTCGTTCGAGGCGATCGTCCCGCCGCGCAAGCTCTCGCTGGAGCAGTCGCTGGAGTTCTGCCGTGACGACGAGTGCGTCGAGGTGACCCCGGAGGCGGTGCGCATCCGCAAGGTTGTCCTGGACCAGAAGGAGCGCGGCCGCGCGGCTTCGCGTGCCAAGCACGGCTGACGGTAAAGCTCTGGAAAACCGCTGAACGCACGGCCCGGCCCTCCGCAGAGACTGTGGAGGGCCGGGCCGTTCGTCAACTCCTTTTCATGCTCCGAGTGTCCGGATATCGGCCGTCGCACTCCGGAACATGTGTTAACGGTCCGTTTCGCGGGTGTCTGTCTGGGATCGCTTTGTCCGGATTTCGGGCTGGAGTCCCTCTCTGATGTTGTCAAAACGAGACCCTTTAGGTGTGGTTTACAAGCCTGTCCTACTTAATAGTTGGCTCCATTGAGCTCGGGTCAATGGGTCATGCGCTGTGGGGAGCGCCGACTCACGAGCACACTCGGGGTACTTGACGAGCGCTGTCAGGGGTGTCAGCGCGCGTAGAACGGTGCCCCTCTTGTAGTGACAAGTGGACTCATGAGGAGGAACCCATGCGTGGTGCCAAGAGCGCCAAGTGGGTCGCGGGAGCGATCGTTGTCGCCCTGGCGGCCACTGCCTGTGGTGGCGGCAGCGGTGAAGAGGGCAAGAAGAACCCGGCCGGCAAGCCTGCCGGTTACGTCTCGATCGACGTCGGCGAGCCGCAGAAGCCGCTGATCCCGGCCGACACGAACGAGACCAACGGCTCGTACGTGATCCAGTCGCTCTTCACGCAGCTGCTGGACTTCGACGCCAAGGGCGAGATCGTCTACACCAACGCCGAGTCGGTGGAGACGACGGACTCCAAGACCTGGACCGTCAAGCTGAAGTCCGGCTGGAAGTTCCACAACGGCGAGGCCGTCACCGCGCAGTCGTACGTCGACGCGTGGAACTGGTACGCGAACATCAAGAACAACCAGCAGAACAGCTTCTGGTTCGCGGACATCGCCGGCTACGACGACGTGCACCCCGAGAAGGGTGACCCGAAGGCCGACAAGATGTCCGGTCTGAAGGTCGTGGACGACACCACCTTCACGATCGAGCTGAAGGACAAGGTCCCGTACTTCAACTACAAGCTCGGCTACGCGACGTTCGCGCCGCTGCCGAAGGTCTTCTTCGACGACCCGAAGGCGTTCGGCCAGAAGCCGGTCGGCAACGGTCCGTACAAGTTCGAGAAGTGGACCCACAAGAAGCTGATCCAGGTTGCGGCCAACCCTGACTACCAGGGCCCCAACAAGGCGCAGAACAAGGGCATCCAGTTCAAGAACTACGCGACCCTCGAGGCCGCGTACCAGGACGTCGTCTCCGGCAACCTGGACATCATCCGCCAGGTCGGCCCGACGGACCTGCCGAAGTACAAGCAGGACCTGGGTGACGGCGCCATCGAGCAGCCGTACGCGGCCATCCAGTCGCTGGTCCCGGCGTTCTACAGCAAGACGTTCAAGGACATCGACCCCAAGGTCCTCCAGGGTCTGTCCATGGCGATCGACCGTGAGACGATCACCAAGACCGTCCTGAACAACACCCGTACCCCCGCGACGAGCTTCACGCCGCCGCAGGTCAAGGGCAACCAGGACCTGGGCACGGACGTCTTCACGTTCAACCCGGCGAAGGCCAAGCAGCTCATCACCGAGGGCGGCGGCGTCCCGGAGAACAAGCTGTTCATCCAGTACAACAGCGACGGTGGCCACAAGGAGTGGGTGACCGCGGTCTGCGAGTCCATCCGCAAGGCGACCGGTGTCGACTGTGTCGGCGACGCCAAGCCGGACTTCCCCACGGACCTCGAGGCCCGTGACAACGACCAGGTGAAGTCGATGTACCGCGGTGGCTGGGTGGCCGACTACCCCGTCAACGTGAACTTCATCAAGGAGCTGTACCACACCAACGCCGAGTCCAACAACGGTCGTTTCTCCGACAAGGAGATCGACAAGATGATGGAGGACGCGGACAAGGCCAGCTCCCTGGAAGACGCCGTGAAGGGCTACCAGGCGGTCGAGAAGAAGCTTCTCGAGAAGATGCCGGCCATCCCGCTGTGGTACTACCGCATCAACGGTGGCCACGGTAAGGGCGTCGACAACGTCGCGGTCGACTTCCACGGTGACCTCGAGCTCACCGGAGTCACCGTCAAGTAAGCGCCTGCGGGCCTCATCCCCACTCGGCCGTCACCCGCCGCCGTCGGACATCCGGCGGCGGCGGTGGTCCGGGGGCCGTCCCGTGCGGACGGCCCCCGGACCCAGTTAACCCCTCACGGAGGCACCCATGGGGCGCTACGTCGCACGACGACTGCTCCAGATGATCCCGGTGTTCATCGGGTCAACCTTTTTGATCTTCGCCATGATGTTCGCGCTGCCCGGCGACCCCGTCAGAGCGCTCATGGGGGACCAGGCTTTCGACCCCGCCGTGGTCGAGGCCATTCGCCATGACCGCGGTCTCGACCTGCCGCTGTGGCAGCAGTACCTGAAGTACCTCTTCGAGCTGGTTCAGGGGAACTTCGGCACGGAGATCGCGAGCCAGCGTCCCATCGCCGACATCATCGCGCAGGCGTTCCCGGTCACCATCCGGCTCACGCTCTTCGCGTTCACCTTCACGGTGATCGTCGGCATCGGCCTCGGCATCATCGCGGGTCTGCGTCCCGAGTCCGTGCGGGACCGGGGGCTCCTCGCCCTCACCCTCGTGCTGATCTCGATGCCCTCCTTCGTGCTGGGCTACCTGATGCAGTACCTGTTCGCCTTCAAGTGGGGGGTGACCACCCCGACCGTGCAGGACTCCGAGAGCTTCGGAGACCTCCTCCTGCCGGCGATCGTCCTCGGTTCGCTGTCGCTCGCCTACGTGGCACGACTGACCCGTACCTCCATGGCGGAGAACCTGCGCGCCGACTACATGCGCACGGCGGTCGCCAAGGGCCTGCCGCGCCGCCGGATCATCGGTGTCCACCTGATGCGCAACTCGCTCGTCCCGGTGGTCACCTTCCTCGGCACCGACATCGGCAACCTGATGACCGGCGCCATCGTCACCGAGGGCATCTTCAACGTCCAGGGCGTCGGTGACGCGATCTACGAGGCACTCTTCCGCCGCGAGGGCGCGACCGTCGTCGGCATCGCCTCCCTGATCGTCCTCGTCTACCTGCTCGCCAGCCTGCTCGTCGACCTGCTTTACGCGGTCCTGGACCCGAGGATCCGGTATGCCTGAGAAGACCGCAGCCACCGCGGCGTCCACCGGGGCCGAGAAGGTCACCAGCACCGCTGCCGCTCCCGACACCGCACTGGTCACCAAGGCGCCCAAGCCGGACAAGGCACGCAGCCTGTGGTCCGACGCCTGGCACGACCTGCGCCGCAACCCGCTGTTCCTGATCTCGGCGGGTCTGATCGTCCTCCTCGTCGTCATCTCCGCGTTCCCGGGCCTGTTCACCAGCGCCTCGCCGCGCGACGCCGACCTGGCGAACCACTACCTCGGCCAGCCGAGCTGGACCCACTTCTTCCAGCCGGACTGGTTCGGTTACGACGGCCAGGGCCGCTCGATCTACGCCCGTGTCATCTACGGCGCCCGCGCCTCGATCATCGTCGGCGTCGGCGTCACCGCCCTGGTGACGATCCTCGGCACCCTGGTCGGCATGATCGCCGGTTACTTCGGCGGCTGGATCGACACCCTGCTGTCCCGCCTCACCGACATCTTCATGGGCATCCCGTTCCTGCTGGGCGCCCTCGTCGTCCTCACCAGCTTCGAGAAGCGCGCCATCTGGGTCGTCATCCTCGCCCTGGTGTTCCTGGGCTGGACCCAGATCGCCCGTGTCGCCCGCGGTGCGGTCATCACCATCAAGCAGGCGGACTACGTGGTGGCGGCCAAGGCGCTCGGCGCCTCGACCACCCGCATCCTGACCCGGCACGTCCTGCCCAACGCGCTCGCGCCGATCATCGTCGTCGCGACCATCGCCCTCGGCGGCTACATCGCCGCGGAGGCGACGCTGTCGTTCCTCGGTGTCGGTCTCGCCGAGCCGACGGTCTCGTGGGGCGTCGACGTGTCCAGTGGACGTGAGCAGCTGCGCAACGCACCCCACGTGCTGATCATCCCGTCGGTGATGGTCTCGATCACGGTGCTCTCGTTCCTGATGTTCGGCGATGCGGTTCGCAACGCCCTCGACCCCAAGCTGCGCTGAGGAGGGCGTACGACGTGACCATCATCGAAGAAACAGCAGGCGTCCCGGCGCCCCGCGCGGGCGGCGAGGCCTCCGGTCCGCTGCTCGAAGTGCGCGACCTGCATGTCGAGTTCCACACCCGTGACGGTGTCGCCAAGGCAGTCAACGGGGTCAACTACAGCGTCGACTCCGGTGAGACGCTGGCCGTCCTCGGCGAGTCGGGCTCCGGCAAGTCGGTCACCGCCCAGGCCATCATGGGCATCCTCGACATGCCGCCCGGCAAGATCCCGCACGGCCAGATCCTCTTCCGCGGCCAGGACATGCTCACCATGAGCAACGAGGAGCGGCGGAAGATCCGCGGCCGGAAGATCGCGATGATCTTCCAGGACGCGCTGTCCTCCCTCAACCCGGTCCTCTCCGTGGGCTACCAGCTCGGCGAGATGTTCCGGGTCCACCAGGGCCTGTCCAAGAAGGACGCCAAGGCCAAGTCCATCGAGCTGATGGACAAGGTGAAGATCCCGGCCGCCAAGGCCCGGGTCGGCGACTACCCGCACCAGTTCTCCGGCGGTATGCGCCAGCGCATCATGATCGCCATGGCCCTGGCTCTCGAGCCGGACCTGATCATCGCCGACGAGCCGACCACCGCGCTCGACGTGACCGTCCAGGCGCAGGTCATGGACCTGCTCGCGGAGCTCCAGCGCGAGTACAACATGGGCCTGATCCTGATCACCCACGACCTCGGCGTCGTCGCCGACGTCGCGGACAAGATCGCCGTGATGTACGCGGGCCGGATCGTCGAGACCGCCCCCGTGCACGAGCTGTACAAGCGGCCGGCGCACCCGTACACCCGGGGTCTGCTCGACTCGATCCCGCGCCTGGACCAGAAGGGCCAGGAGCTGTACGCGATCAAGGGTCTGCCGCCCAACCTGCTGAAGATCCCCAGCGGTTGCGCCTTCAACCCGCGCTGCCCCAAGGCGGACGACATCTGCCGTACGGAGATCCCGGCGCTGGCTCCGGTGACCGAACAGGACGGCACCGATCTGCCCGGCCGCGGCAGCGCGTGCCACTTCTGGAAGGAGACGATCCATGGCTGAGCTCAAGAAGACGAACGAGGCCGTGGACGCGACCCCGAACGTGACCGAGGTGGAGACCGTCGAGGTCACCTCCGAGGAGGCTGCCGTCGCGGCGCTCGACGCGACCGTCGAGCGCGGTGAGCCGATCCTTCAGGTGCGCAACCTGGTCAAGCACTTCCCGCTGACCCAGGGCATCCTGTTCAAGCGTCACGTCGGCGCGGTCAAGGCCGTGGACGGGATCTCCTTCGACCTCTACCAGGGCGAGACGCTCGGTATCGTCGGCGAGTCCGGCTGTGGCAAGTCCACCGTCGCCAAGCTGCTGATGACGCTCGAGAAGGCGACCGCCGGCGAGGTCTTCTACAAGGGCCAGGACATCACCAAGCTGTCGGGGCGTGCGCTCAAGGCCGTGCGCCGCAACATCCAGATGGTGTTCCAGGACCCGTACACCTCGCTCAACCCGCGTATGACGGTCGGCGACATCATCGGCGAGCCCTTCGACATCCACCCCGAGGTGGCCCCGAAGGGTGACCGGCGCCGCAAGGTGCAGGAGCTGCTGGACGTCGTCGGTCTCAACCCGGAGTACATCCACCGCTACCCGCACCAGTTCTCCGGCGGTCAGCGCCAGCGCATCGGCATCGCCCGCGGCCTCGCGCTCAACCCGGAGATCATCATCTGCGACGAGCCGGTCTCCGCGCTGGACGTGTCCGTCCAGGCGCAGGTCGTCAACCTGATGGAGAAGCTCCAGGACGAGTTCAACCTCTCCTACCTCTTCATCGCCCACGACTTGTCGATCGTCCGGCACATCTCGGACCGGGTCGGCGTGATGTACCTCGGCAAGATGGCCGAGATCGGCACCGACGTGCAGATCTACGACCACCCGACGCACCCCTACACCCAGGCGCTGCTGTCGGCGGTCCCGGTCCCGGACCCCGAGGCGCGCGAGGGCCGGGAGCGGATCATCCTCACCGGTGACGTCCCGTCGCCGGCGAACCCGCCTTCGGGCTGCCGCTTCCGCACCCGCTGCTGGAAGGCGGAGGACAAGTGCGCCACCGAGGTGCCGCTGCTCGCGGTCCCGGAGCGCTTCAAGGGCCAGGACACCCCGGCCGCGCACGAGTCGGCGTGCCATTTCGCCGAGGAGAAGGACGTCGTCCACGCGGCGTAGTCCCCTCTGTTCGGCGCGAGGCGCCCGTTCCCTCCGGGGAGCGGGCGCCTTCGCCGTGCCCGGGGGAAAGGCGGCGGAAAAGACTTTGCGCCCGCGGGGACCGGCACCGGAAGGTGTCGGGATGGACCACTTGACCGACCGGACCGGCCGCCGCATCACACTGTGCCCGGTCGACGACGCCAACTGGCGGGCCGTCGCGGACGTCGCGCCGCGTGACGAGCAGCGGACCTTCGTGGCGGCCCTCGCCGCCCGGTACCTCCTGCTGTCGATGCGCGGCGGCGTCTGGACCTCGCTCGGTGTCCTCGCCGACGACACGGTGGTCGGCCATGTCATGTGGGCGTACGACGACGAGGACGGGACCCACTGGGTCGGGGGCCTGATCGTCGACGCGGACGAGCAGGGCAGGGGCGTGGGCCGGCAGGCGATGACCGCGCTGATCAGGATGCTGTCCGAGCGCCCTGACTGCCGGGAGATACGGCTGTCCTACCACCCCCGCAACACCGGCGCGGCGAAGCTCTACAGTGCCCTCGGCTTCATCGCGACCGGGGAGTTCGAGGACGACGAGACCGTCGTCGGCCTCGCGGTCCGACAGAGCCCCGCCGGCTGAGCCGCCCCGCCGACCGGGCCGCCGAGGCGACTGGGCGGCCGAGGCGGCGAAAATCCCTTGCGAGGGCGGGGCCGGGGCGCGAACAGTGGCGGCATGCCACTCACCGTCCGGCCCGCGACCCTAGCGGACGCGCCCTTCATATGCGCCCTGCTGAACGCCCTCGACGTCGAGGAGATCGGCCGGGCGGACACCGAACTGCACACGGTCGAGACCGACCTCGCCCACCCCGAGGTGGACCTCGCCCAGGATTCCTGGCTGGTGCACGAGGACGGTGACCTCGTGGCGTACGGGATCCTCTGGAGCGATTCAGGCGACGGTGACATCGGCGTCGACCACTATGTGCTCCCCGGCCGGCCGGACGCGGCCGTGCTCGTGCTGGAGCGCATCGAGGAGCGCGCGGCCGCCAAGGCGGCCGCGGCCGGCGCGGCGCGGGCCGTGCTCCATCTGAACCTCACCGTCCGGACCACGCTGGACACCGGGCTCCTCGACGCCCGCGGCTGGCGCACCGTACGCCGCCACCAGGTCATGACCCGGCCGCTGAGCGAGGCGGACCGGATGCCGGAGCCGCCCGCCGGTGTGAGGCTGCGCGACTGCGCCGCCGACGCCGACCACCGGATCGCCCACGCCCTGGTGGAGGAGACGTTCGCGGAGCACTTCGACCACCACCCGCGGACCTACGAGCAGTGGCTGGCCGACACCGGGCCACGGGACCGGTCCCTCATGTGGATCGCGAGCATCGAGGGCGAAGGCGACGTGGCCGTCCTGCTGACGAGGAACGACAAGGACGCCATGGGGTGGATCGGGAACCTCGGCGTACGGAAGCAGGCGCGCGGCCGTGGCCTCGGCAGCCATCTGCTGCGCCATGCCTTCGGCACGTACGCCGCCCGCGGCCGGGACACCATCGGCCTGGCCGTGGACACACAGAACGAGAGCCGCGCCCTTTCCCTCTACGAGGCGCACGGGATGTCCTTGTTCTATGCGATCGACACCTGGGAGCTGGTCCTGACGGTGTCTCCGGCCTCCGCGCGGGTGTGCTGAAAATGCGTTAGATCCTTTATGGGGTGATATTGGGCCCAAGTCTGACTTGGGATCTAGGAGGCACTCCATGCGCGGAGCCACGCACGCGAAGTGGGCCGCATGCGCGATCGCCGTCGCCCTCACGACGGCGGCCTGCGGCGGCGGAAGCGACAGCGGCGGCAGTGGTGCCGACGGGATCGTGAGTTCCTCCTGGGGCGACCCGCAGAACCCGCTGGAGCCCGCCAACACCAACGAGGTGCAGGGCGGCAAGGTCCTCGACATGATCTTCCGCGGGCTCAAGCGGTACGACCCCAAGACGGGCGAGGCCCAGGACATGCTCGCCGAGCGCATCGAGACCAAGGACTCCACCAACTTCACCATCACGGTCAAACCGGGCTGGAAGTTCAGCAATGGCGAGGACGTCACAGCCAGGTCCTTCGTGGACGCCTGGAACTACGGTGCCCACCTGAGGAACAACCAGCGCAACGCCTACTTCTTCGGCTACATCGACGGGTACGAGCAGGTCCACCCCGAGAAGGGCCGGCCGAGCGCGCCGACGATGTCCGGGCTCAAGGTCACCGGCGACCGCACCTTCACCGTCAAGCTGTCGCAGAAGTTCTCCACCTGGCCCGACACCCTCGGCTACGCGGCCTTCGCCCCGCTGCCCAGGGCGTTCTTCGACGACCACGACGCCTGGCTCGCCAAGCCCGTCGGCAACGGCCCCTACCTCGTCGACTCCTACGCCAGGGGCTCCCAGATGTCCCTGCGCCGCTGGGACGAGTACAAGGGGCCCGACAAGGCACAGAACGGCGGCATCGACCTCAAGGTCTACACCGACAACAACACCGCCTACACCGACCTGATCGCCGGCAACCTCGACCTGGTCGACGACGTGCCCGCCTCCCAGCTGAAGAACGTGAAGGCGGACCTCGGCGACCGGTACATCAACACCCCCGCCGGCATCATCCAGACCCTCGCCTTCCCCTACTACGACAAGGCGTGGAACACGCCGGACGGGGCGAAGGTCCGCACCGGTCTGTCGATGGCGATCAACCGCAAGCAGATCACCGACACCATCTTCCAGCAGACCCGCACCCCCGCGAAGGACTGGACCTCGCCGGTGCTCGGCGAGGAGGGCGGCTTCGACCCGACGCTGTGCGGCAAGGCCTGCGAGTACGACCCCGCGGAGGCGAAGCGGCTGATCGCCGAGGGCGGCGGCCTCCCGGGCGGCCGGATCACCCTCACTTACAACGCGGACACCGGGTCGCACAAGGACTGGATCGACGCCGTCTGCAACTCCATCAACAACGCTCTGGGCAACGACAGGGCCTGCGTCGGCAACCCGGTCGGCACCTTCGCCGACTTCCGCAACCAGATCACCCAGTCCAAGATGTCGGGCCCCTTCCGGGCCGGCTGGCAGATGGACTACCCGCTGATCCAGAACTTCCTCCAGCCGCTCTACTACACCAACGCCTCCTCGAACGACGGCAAGTGGAGCAACAAGAAGTTCGACGACCTCGTCGACAAGGCCAACGCGGAGAGCGACCCGGCCGCGGCCGTCACGACGTTCAAGGACGCGCAGAAGGTCGTACGGGACGAGATGGCCGCCATCCCGCTCTGGTACCAGAACGGCAGCGCCGGCTACTCGGAGCGCATCTCGAACGTCGCGCTCAACCCGTTCAGCGTCCCCGTCTACGAAGAGATCAAGGTCAACTGACGGCCGAAGGCACCCGGCCCGGCGCGCCCGCGGCGCCGGGCCGCACCCCTTCCCCCGACCCCCGGAGCCCTTCATGGGACGTTATGTGATCCGGCGTCTGCTGCAGATGGTCCCCGTCTTCTTCGGCGCCACACTGCTGATCTTCCTCATGGTCAACGTGATGGGCGACCCCATCGCCGGCCTGTGCGGCGAGCGGCGGTGCGACCCGTCGACGGCCGCACAGCTGCGCAAGGAGTTCGGTCTCGACAAGCCCGTGTGGCAGCAATACGCGACCTACATGGGCAACGTCTTCACCGGGGACTTCGGCACCGCCTTCAACGGGCAGGAGGTCACCGAGCTGATGGGCGAGGCCTTCCCCGTCACGATCAGGCTCACCCTGGTGGCCGTCTTCTTCGAGATCGTCATCGGCATCGCCCTCGGCGTCGTCACCGGCCTGCGCCGCGGCCGGCCGGTGGACAGCGGCGCGCTGCTGCTCACCCTCGTGGTCATCTCGGTGCCGACGTTCGTCACCGGCCTGCTGCTCCAACTGCTGCTCGGCTACAAGTGGGGCGTCATCGACCCGTCGGTCTCCACCGACGCACGGCTCGACGAACTGATCGTCCCCGGCCTTGTGCTCGCCTCCGTCTCGCTGGCCTACGTCACCCGGCTGACCCGCACCTCCATCGCGGAGAACAGCCGCGCCGACTACGTCCGCACCGCCAAGGCCAAGGGCCTGCCCAGGAGCCGGGTCATCCGCAAGCACCTCCTGCGCAACTCCCTCATCCCGGTGGTCACCTTCATCGGCACCGACGTCGGCGCCCTCATGGGCGGTGCGATCGTCACCGAACGGATCTTCAACATCCACGGCGTCGGCTACCAGCTCTACCAGGGCATCCTGCGCCAGAACACGCAGACCGTCGTCGGCTTCGTCAGCGTTCTCGTCATCGTCTTCCTGGTGGCGAACCTGCTGGTGGACCTCCTGTACGCCGTCCTGGACCCGAGGATCCGGTATGCCTGAGCCGCAGCAGAATCCGCACTTCGACGACCCGGGGCACTCCGCCGTCGCGGCCACCGGAGCGGGCGGGGCGGCCAATCTCGCGATGGCGGAGGGAGAGACCCTGGAGAAGGCCCCGGGGCCCGACGGCCCCGGCCCCGCCGCCAGACCGCGCAGCCTCTGGTCCGACGCCTGGCGGGACCTGCGACGCAACCCCGTCTTCATCGTCTCCGCGCTCGTCATCCTCTTTCTGGTCGTCATCTCCCTGTGGCCCTCGCTGATCGCCTCCGGCAACCCCCAGAGCTGCGATCTCGCCAAGGCACAAGAGGGCTCCCGGCCCGGCCATCCCTTCGGCTTCAACGGGCAGGGCTGCGACGTCTACACCCGTACGGTCTACGGCGCCCGGGCCTCGGTCACCGTCGGCGTGTGCGCCACCCTGGGTGTGGCGCTGTTCGGCTCCGTGCTCGGCGGACTCGCCGGCTTCTTCGGCGGGGCCTGGGACGCCGTCCTGTCCCGGCTCACCGACGTCTTCTTCGGCATCCCCGTGGTGCTCGGCGGCCTGGTGCTGCTGTCCGTCATCACCAGCAGCACGGTCTGGCCCGTGGTCGGCTTCATGGTGCTGCTCGGCTGGCCGCAGATCTCCCGCATCGCACGGGGCTCCGTCATCACCGCCAAACAGAACGACTACGTGCAGGCCGCCCGCGCCCTCGGCGCCTCCAGCTCACGGATGCTGCTGCGGCACATCGCCCCCAATGCGGTCGCACCGGTCATCGTCGTGGCCACCATCGCCCTGGGCACCTACATCTCCCTGGAGGCGACGCTGTCCTTCCTGGGCGTCGGGCTCAAGCCGCCGACCGTCTCCTGGGGGATCGACATCTCGTCGGCCTCCCCGTACATCCGCAACGCCCCGCACATGCTGCTGTGGCCCGCCGGAGCGCTGGCGATCACGGTGCTGGCCTTCATCATGCTCGGCGACGCGGTACGCGACGCCCTCGACCCCAAGCTGCGCTGACCGCCCAAGGAGCCGCCATGCCCGCCACGTCCTACGAGGCTGTGATGTCCGCGGAACCGGACACGCCAGGCCGTCTGCTCGACGTACGCGACCTGCACGTGGAGTTCCGCACGCGCGACGGCGTGGCCAGAGCCGTCAACGGCGTGAACTACACCGTCGACGCGGGCGAGACGCTCGCGGTGCTGGGCGAGTCGGGGTCGGGCAAGTCCGTCACCGCCCAGGCCGTCATGGGCATCCTCGACATGCCGCCCGGCAGGATCACCGGTGGCGAGATCCTCTTCAAGGGCCAGGACCTGCTGAAGATGCGGGAGGACGAACGGAGGAAGATCAGGGGCGCGGGAATGGCCATGATCTTCCAGGACGCCCTGTCCTCCCTCAACCCCGTGCTGAGCGTGGGGGACCAGCTCGGGGAGATGTTCATCGTCCACCAGGGCATGTCCCGAAAGGACGCGAAGGCCAGGGCCGTCGAGCTGATGGACCGGGTCCGCATCCCCGCGGCCAAGGAGCGCGTCGGCCAGTACCCGCACCAGTTCTCCGGCGGGATGCGCCAGCGCATCATGATCGCGATGGCCCTCTCGCTGGAGCCGGACCTGATCATCGCCGACGAGCCGACCACCGCGCTCGACGTGACCGTCCAGGCACAGGTCATGGACCTGCTGGCCGAGCTCCAGCGCGAACTGGACATGGGACTGATCCTGATCACCCACGACCTCGGCGTCGTCGCCGACGTCGCCGACAAGATCGCGGTGATGTACGCCGGGCGGATCGTGGAGACCGCGCCCGTCCACGACATCTACCGGGCGCCCGCCCACCCCTACACCAAGGGCCTGCTCGAATCGATCCCGCGCCTGGACCAGAAGGGGCAGGAGCTCTACGCCATCAAGGGCCTGCCGCCCAACCTGATGCACATCCCGCCCGGCTGCGCCTTCAATCCGCGTTGCCCGATGGCCCAGGACGTGTGCCGGACCGACGTACCGCCGCTGTACGAGGTGAACGAGCAGCGTGGCAGCGCGTGCCACTTCTGGGAGGCGGCGATCCATGGCTGAGGCGATCCTCGAGGTGCGCGACCTGGTCAAGCACTACCCGCTCACCCGCGGCATCCTCTTCAAGAAGCACGTCGGCGCGGTGAAAGCGGTCGACGGCGTCGACGTCGACCTGTTCGCGGGGGAGACCCTCGGCATCGTGGGGGAGTCGGGCTGCGGCAAGTCCACGCTCGCCAAGATGCTGGTCCACCTGGAGCGGCCCACGGCGGGCGCCATCCGGTACAAGGGCGAGGACATCACCAAGCTGTCGGGCCGTGCGCTCAAGGCCGTGCGCCGCAACATCCAGATGGTGTTCCAGGACCCGTACACCTCGCTCAACCCGCGGATGACGGTCGGCGACATCATCGGCGAGCCGTACGAGATCCACCCCGAGGTGGCTCCCAAGGGCTCCCGCAGGCAGAAGGTCCAGGATCTGCTGGACGTCGTCGGGCTCAATCCCGAGTACATCAACCGCTATCCGCACCAGTTCTCCGGCGGCCAGCGCCAGCGCATCGGCATCGCCCGCGGGCTCGCCCTGCGGCCCGAGGTCATCGTGGCCGACGAGCCGGTCTCCGCTCTCGACGTGTCCGTCCAGGCACAGGTCATCAATCTGCTCGACAAACTGCAGAGCGAGTTCTCGCTCAGCTATGTGTTCATCGCCCATGACCTGTCGATCGTCCGGCACATCTCCGACCGGGTCGGCGTCATGTATCTGGGACGGATCGTGGAGATCGGCCGGGACGCCGAGATCTACGACCACCCCACGCACCCCTACACCCAGGCCCTGCTCTCCGCCGTGCCCGTGCCCGACCCGGAGGCGCGCGAGCACCGGGAGAGGATCATCCTCACGGGGGACGTGCCGTCGCCCACCAACATCCCCTCGGGCTGCCGCTTCCGCACCCGCTGCTGGAAGGCTCAGGAACGGTGCGCGCGAGAGGTCCCGCTGCTGGCCGTGCCACCGCACCTGGAGCAGGTCGAAGGGCCGGCGCGGCACCCGTCGGCATGCCATTTCGCGGAGGAGAAGCATGTGGTGCCGAGCGGCCCGGCACCCGGCGACGGCGGCACCGGGAGTGCGAAGTCCCTGTGAGGGTCCGCCAGTTCATTTAACACCGGCGCAACTCGGGCGTCGCAGGTCCGATATACGGACGCCTCACACTGAGGAACGTACGGCCGTGCGGGTGCCGTAGACCGGCCGGGACCGCGCCATGCGGACCCGGCCGGTCCTCCCGTGCCGTGGCGCCGGTTGTCCGGAACTGTCCGGTCCCCGCCTTGTCCGGCCCCTGGCCCCGATGCAGGATCGTCGATGTGACTCTTACGCGGGGGGCCAGGATCACGGGAGCGGCGCTGTGCGGCGTGCTCGCCCTGATCACGGGAGCGTGGATCGTCAGGGACGTCTCGGTGTCCGGCGGGCTCGAGGGCCTGTGGCGCTACTGGGCCTCCGACCCCCGGCGGGAGTGGAGGATCGCCCCGCAGGCCACCTCGCCCCTCGACGGCACGCTCTTCGCCGTGTACGCGGGTGTCGGTGTCGCCGTGCTGCGCTCGTCGGTGGCGGCGTCCGCGCTGGTCGCCGCCGCGGTGTTCACCCTCGCCGTCCGGCTGCCCAGCCTGTGGGTCCTGACCGCCTCCTGGGCGTACCTCCAGCCCACCGACTCGATACGCACCCGGGCGCTGTTCAGCACCTTCGCCGTGCTGGGGCTGGCCGTCGGGCTCGTCATCACGGCCGTGGCGGGACGGCGTCCGGCCGAGGCGGGCCACGACGACGGCCCGCGCGCCGCACGGCAGCGCCGGGCGCCCACCAGGCCGTCCGTCGTGGTGGCCTGGCTCTCCGCCGCGTTCCTGCTCCTGGAGGCCGCCCTGGTCACGGCCTGGCAGTTCCGCTTCGGCTACCAGGTCGGTGCAGAGGTGTACCTCGACAGCCTGGTGGGTGGCGAACGGGTCGGGCAGCGGCTGCTGGCGCCGCCCTCGGGCTGGCTGGCCGCCACGACCGTCGTCCTCGGCCTCACGGCGGGCGTGGGCCTGCTCGCCAGGGCCGTGTTCTCCCGCCCGCTGGGAGCCGTCCTCGCCGTGGCCGTGACCGCCTCCGGAGCGGTCGGCGTGGACGCCGCCGTCCGGCTGCGGATCCTGGAGCACTTCGGGCAGGCGCCGCTGGAGTACCAACTGCTCGTCGCGACCTCGCTGTTCGAGCTGGCGGCGGGACTCCTGCTGATCGTCCTGCTGACGCGTCGCGGCGAGGGCGGCCCGGCGGGCGGGCCGGACGGCGCGTACGGGCCGCCGTCGGGTTACGGGTATCCGCAGCCCGCTTCCGGTTACGGCTACCCGCCGGCCCGGCCCGGTTACGGGTATCCGCCCTCCGCGCCGCCGGGGTACGGCTACCCCGGGCCGGCCGCACCACCCGGTTCACCGTCCGGCGGCGGGCTCGGTCCGCCGCCGCCGTCGTCACCGCCGCCGAACTGGTAGGCCCTGGCTCACCCGAGGCCCAGCGAGCGCTTGAGGAAGTCGACCTGGAGCAGCAGCAGGTTCTCCGCGATCTGCTCCTGCGGTGTCATGTGTGTCACACCGGTCAGCGGCAGCACCTCGTGCGCCCGGCCGGCGGCCAGCAGCGCCGACGACAGCCGCAGCGTGTGGGCCATCACCACATTGTCGTCCGCCAGCCCGTGGACGATCATCAGCGGCCGCGCCGGGCCCTCCGCGGACGTCAACCCGGCGTCGGTGACCAGCGAGTTCGCCGCGTACGCCGCGGACTGCGCGTCCGGGTCGCCCAGATACCGCTCCGTGTAATGGGTGTCGTAGAGCCGCCAGTCGGTCACCGGGGCGCCGGCCACCGCCGCGTGGAAGACGTCGGGACGGCGCAGCACCGCCATCGCGGCCAGATAACCGCCGTACGACCAGCCGCGGATCGCCACCCGGCCGAGGTCGAGCGGGAAGGATCCGGCCAATGACCGCAACGCTTCGACCTGGTCGTCCAGCGTCGGCGTGAAGTCGCCCACGACCGCCTTCTCCCAGCCGGGGGAGCGCCCCGGGGTGCCCCGGCCGTCGGCCACGACCACGGCGAAACCCTGATCGGCGAACCACTGCGAGGTCAGATACGGATTGTGCGCCGCGAGCACACGCTGGCCATGAGGGCCCCCGTACGGGTCCATCAGGACCGGCAGGGGACCGTCCGACTCCCGGTGGCCCGCCGGCAGCAGCACCGCGCACGGGATCCGGCGGGCGCCCGCCTCGGTCAGCGTCGGCCGGGCACGCAGCACCGGCTGCTCGGCGTGCGAGGCCACCACCGCGATCTGTTTGCCGTCCCTGAGGACCTGGACGAGGGCGCCGCTGACGTCCGTACGCGACGAGGCCAGGACCGTCACCCCGCCGCCGCGTACCGCCGCGTGCACCCCGGGGCCGTCGGAGACGCGCTCCACGCCCAGCTCGTTCACCCGGTACACATGGACCTCGCCGGTCTCCGGCTCCGCGGAGTCCGCACCCGCCGACGCCGAGACCAGCACATCGCTCTCGCTGATGTCGACCACCGCGCGCAGGTGCAGTTGCGCGCCGGTCAGCACCCGGTCGCCGACGGCGAGCACCCGTGCTCCGCCCTCGTCCGCGATGCGCACCAGCCGTCCGCCGCCGAAGCCCTGCTCGTAGGACGACTCGGGGGCCCAGGCGGGGACGCCGGAGAAGAGTTCCAGCCAGGCGTCGTCCTCGTCCACGTGCACCGTGCGGGTCGTGCCGGACTCCGGGTCCACGGCCAGATACAGCTGGGTGCGCTGGTCCCGTGACTGCACGAGCAGCAGCGGAGGTCCGGCGGAGGACCAGTGCACCCGCGCCAGATAGGGGTAGCGCCCACGGTCCCAGGTCACCTCCGTGCGGTTGCCGTCCAGCGCGACGAAGAACAGCCGGACGTCGGCGTTGGGCGTCCCCGCGGCCGGATAGGCGACCTTCGAGGGCTCCCGGTCCGGATTCGCCGGATCCGGGATCCACCAGCGCCGCACGTCCCGCTCGTCGGCGCGGGCGACCAGCAGCCTGTCCGAATCCGGTGACCACCAGAAGCCGCGTGAACGGCCCATCTCCTCGGCCGCGATGAACTCCGCGAGCCCGTAGGCGGTGTGCTCGTCCTCCGGCTCCGCGAGGGCACGGTCGCCGTCGCCCTCCGCGCCCGTCACGCGCAGCGCGCCGCCGGCCACGTACGCCACGAGCCGGCCGTCCGGCGACGGCCGCGGGTCGAGCACCGGCCCCGGCGTGGGGAGTTCACGCGCGGTTCCGGCCCGCAGCTCCGCGGTGAACAGCCGCCCCGACAGGGTGAACGCCGCCAACTCGACCGCCCGGTCCACGGCGTAGGCGACGATCCCGGCCGATCCTTCCCTGCTGCGTTCGCGCCGTGCCCGCTCCTCGGCGGAGAGCTCCTCCGCCGAGCCGCCCAGCAACTCCCGCGGATCGGCGGCCGGCCGCTCCTGCGGTGGGCCGTGGCCCTCGAGATCGAGCACCCACAGCAGTCCTGAACGGTCCGTTCCGGAGGCCGAGCGCAGAAACACCACGCGTGAACCGTCCGGCGACACCGTGAAGGCGCGGGGGGCGCCCAGCGTGAAGCGCTGCGTCCGCGCGGACTGACGCGGGAAGGAGAGCGGTTGCGTCGACGTCATGCGACCGAACCTTAGGGGGTGTGCGCCCCCATGTGCTGCCGTGCACCGATCGATGCGCAGGCACGGATAGTTATGATCCGTAGCGCAAGGTGGGTATGAACCTCCTGGCACATGTCCTGGCACATGCAACCGGCCCGTCCCGGCCGAATATCTGTGGAGGTGAACCGCCGTGGCACTCTCGATTTCGGCGGTGGTGCTGCTGGCGATCGTCGTCTTCCTGCTGATCCGGAAAGCCGGGCTGAAGGGGGGACATGCGGCGGTCTGTGTGTTGCTCGGGTTCTACCTCGCCAGCTCGTCGGTCGCGCCGACCATTACCGAGCTGACGACCAACGTCGCGGGGATGCTGGGGGGCATCAAGTTCTGACCGCCCGTTCTAGGGTGTCCTGTATGAAGGATCTCCCCGACCGCCGTCTGCTCCTCGTGCACGCGCATCCGGACGACGAGTCGATCAACAACGGCGCCACCATGGCCCTGTACGCGGCGGCCGGCGCCCAGGTCACGCTGGTGACGTGCACCCTCGGAGAGGAGGGCGAGGTCATTCCGGCCGATCTCGCCCATCTCGCTCCGGACCGGGAGGACCGGCTCGGCCCCTACCGGGCCGGGGAGCTGGCCGCGGCCATGAAGGAGCTCGGCGTCACCGACCACCGCTTCCTCGGCGGACAGGGGCGCTTCCGGGACTCCGGGATGATGGGGCTCGAGCAGAACCACCGAGAAGGGGCGTTCTGGAGCGCGGACGTGGACGAGGCCGCCGCGCATCTCGTCGAGGTCGTCCGGTCGGTGCGTCCGCAGGTGCTGGTGACGTACGACCCCGACGGGGGATACGGGCACCCCGACCACATCCAGGCCCATCGTGTGGCCATGCGCGGCGCCGCCCTCGCCGCCGAACCCGGCTTCCGGCCGGACCTCGGAGCGCCCCACTCGATCGCCAAGATCTACTGGAACCGCGTCCCTCGCTCGGTCGCCGAGGACGGCTTCGCCCGGCTGCGTGCCGCCGGGGCGGACTTCTCCGGTGTCGCCGCCATCGGTGACGTCCCCGGTGTCGTGGACGACGCGGAGATCACGACCGAGATCGACGGCACCGCGTACGCGGACCGCAAGGCGGCCGCGATGCGGGCGCACGCCACCCAGATCGTGGTGGACGGACCATTCTTCGCACTCTCCAACGAACTGGGGCAACCTCTCTTCTCCACCGAGTACTACCAGTTGGTGGCCGGGGAGCCGGGAGCTGAACCCGGGGAGCGCGAGCACGACCTTTTCGCGGGGGTTTCGTCATGAGTGGTGGCAGTCGGGCCGGCGGGAGCCGTGCCCACGGCGGTGTCGGCGGCGGTGTCGGTGGCGCCGGTGGCGGGAGCGCGCCCGGGTCCTGGCTCACCCGTTCCCCGAAGCCCCCGAGGCCCGGCCGCCTCGTGGCGTACCTCGCCCTGGTGGTCCTCGGAGCGGTCGTCGGCACGGCCGGCTCACTCGTCCAAGCGGCATGGCTCCCGGGCGGATTGGCGCTGGCTCTGCTTGCCTCCGCCGGCCTGTTCATCGGCTCGCGGCGGGCGACCGGCTCCCAGCTCGGCGTGGCCTGCGCCGCCGTCGGCTGGCTCGCGGCGATCGTCGTGCTCAGCACCGGACGGCCCGAAGGGGACGCCATGTTCGGGGCCGGGATCGGCCCGCTCGTCTTCATGCTCGGCGGCATGGCGGTCGCTGTGATGTGTGCCACCATGTCGCGGGCGCCGCAACCGGGCGGCGGCTCCGGCCGACTTGGCGGTTAGGACAACGCAGGACCCCAGCAAGCACCCGGTGCGACCCGCCCCCTAGGGTGGGTCGACCCACGGAGTGGGAAGCCGTCGAACTGACCATGCCCGTACGGTCGGCGGAAGGCCGCTTCCCACAGTCCCGGGGTGTTCGTCGGCGGCGGCCAGTATGGTGGTGCGCGCCGCCGAGCCGCCCGCAGCAGTAGCTATCCAGTAAGAAACGGGCGGCGAAGCCAACCGGGAGAACCTGCTTTGAGTCGTGAAACTGACAGTTCGTCCTCCGGCCCCCAGGGGCGCGGTGGAGCCGCGTACCCCTCCGGGACACCGCCGTACGGATCGCGCCAGTATCCGTCACTGCACCCGCAGGACGCTCCGGAAGAGGCCGCGGAGGCCCCCGAGCAGCAGCCGGAAGAGCCCAGGACCGAGACGACGCTGACGACGCGCATCCGGATCAACATCCCGGGTTCCCGGCCGATCCCTCCGGTCGTGATGCGCACGCCGATGAGCGACGTCGACGCCCGGCCCGCCTCCGGCGGGACCGGCACGTCGGCCGGCACCCGTGCGTCCGGCGGGACCGGTTCCTCCGGTTCGCCGAGTGCGTCGCGCGGTTCGGGCGGCGCGGGTACCGCGGAGCGGGAGAGCGAGCGCACGGGCAGCACACCGCGCCCCGGAGCTGCTCGCGAGACGTCAGGGCCGTCGGGACCGGCGGCCGAGGAGAAGCCCGCCACCAGCGACTGGTTCGCCCCGCGCAAACCGGCCGCGGGCGCGACACCGGCGGCCGGTACGCCGACGCCGGGCGCGGCCGCGCAAGGTACGCCGGGTGCGGGCGGCGGCCCGGGACCGTCGTCGGCGCCGGGCAGCGGCCCCGCCGGCAACGGCGGTGCGGGCGCTCCCGGTCCGGGCGGTGCGGGGTCCGGTCCGCGTTCGGGCCTCGCCGCCCTCGCGGAGCAGGCGGATTCCCCCGGCGCCCCCTCCGGACCCCCGGCCCCTCGTTCCGGCACGTCCGGTGGCCCCGGTGCGCCCGGACAGGGCAACGGGTTCGCCCCCGGCCGCAACACGCCTCCGCCGGGCGTCCGTCCGCCCGGCGCGCCGGACCGGGACGGCGGACCCACGGGCCCGACGTCCGGCCCGGCCACGGGCAGCATGCCGCTCGGCGCGCGCCCCGGCGCACCGGTGCCCGGCGTCAACCCGCCCCGGATGTCCGACGACACGGCGGTGCTCACCCCGCAGAGGCCCTCGCCCGAAGGCGACGGCGGTCACGGCCATGTCTCCGGTGACACGCTCACCAGTGGCATCCCGGTGGTCCCGGGCGGCGGGCACCGCTCGCCCTTCCCGCCGCCGGGCGGACTGCAGACGGGCCCGGGGACGGGTCCCAACCCGATCCTGTCCCGGCCCGGCCCGCAGGCCGGTGACGGTGACTTCTCCGTCCCGGAGTTCCCGGCCGGTCCGGGCGGCTCCGGCGGCCCTGTCGTGCCCGGCCCCTCGGCCGATCCGGCCGCCCGGCCCGCTCCCCGGCCCGCGCCCGCGCCGGCCAAGAAGGGCCGCTCCAAGCTGGTGCTCGTCGGGGCCGGCGTGGTCGGCCTGCTGGGCATCGCCTACGGCGCGGGGCTGCTGCTGAACCACTCCGACGTGCCCAAGAGCACCACGGTCCTCGGCGTCGACATCGGCGGAGGCACCAGGGACGAGGCCGTCAACAAGCTCGACGCCACGCTGGGCGAGCGGGCCAAGGCGCCGCTGCAGCTCTCCGTGGGCGGCAAGAAGGCAGAACTCCACCCGGACAAGGCCGGCCTGTCCCTGGACAGCCAGGCCACCGTCCGCGCCGCCGCGGGCAGCGACTACAACCCGGTCTCCGTCATCGGCTCGCTCTTCGGCGGCGAGCGGGTCGCGGAGCCGGTGATCGTCGTCGACGAGGAGAAGCTGAGCGTCGCCCTCGCCGACCTCGCGGGCACCGCGGGGTCCTCCAGCGACGGCACGATCCGCTTCGAGCCCAACAAGGCCGTCGCCGTGCCCGGGAAGCCCGGGGAGACGCTGGACGTCGGCCGCTCCATGATCTCGGTCAAGGACGCCTACCGCGCCCAGGTGCAGACCGGCAAGCCGGACCTGGTCGAACTCCCGGTCGCCACCCGGCAGCCGACCATCACCCAGGCCGAGCTGGACCGGGCGATGAAGGAGTTCGCGGAGCCCGCGATGTCCGGCCTGATCACGATCAAGGCGGGCGGCAAGTCGATCCAGTTCGGCCCCGCGAAGTCGCTGCCGAAGATCCTCTCCATGAAGCCGATCGACGGCAGGTTGGTCGAGGTCTACGACAAGAAGGCGATCGAGCAGCTGCTCGAGGGTGTCTTCGACGGCATCATGATCACCAAGGGCGACGGCAAGAAGCACGAGGTCTCGGCGGACGACGTGGCCCAGGCGATGGGGCCGGCGCTGCGCGGCAAGACCCCGGCGGAACGCACGGCGGTCATCGAGCTCGACCCGAGCTGACCGCTCTTCGCGACGGCCTCACGAATCCCCCTGTCGGGCTTGGCAGGGGGATTCGTGCCTGTGGGTCCTCGTAGTGTTACTCGTTTCGAACTTACTGTCCGACCTCCGCGCTGCTGCTGTCGGGCGAACGGATACTGGCCGCCGAGTTCCCCGTCGCCCTGCAGCCGAGGCACGTGCTGTCGGTAATCGGTTCCGGGGAGCGCACCTTCACATCGATCGCGAGCAAGGCGGGGTCGGTCGACAAGGTGATGCCGCCGGGGTCGCTCACCCCGGCGCTCGAGCAGCTCAGCGTCGTGCTCCGATGTCACGTGTCGTCACCGCCTGACGGGGTCGGCAAGCGGCCCAAGTCACAGCGGACTTGAGCCGAAGATCTCCTTGCCGGCTCCACGGGAGCCGTGGCTCCTGCCGCCCCGGCCGCCGCTGTGTCAGGAAACGCCGTGGCCGTCCGGCAGTACGCGGGCTATCGTCCGGGCTCACATCCAGCACGCCCGACTTCCGAGAGCGGATCATGACCAGGCAGCAGCAGGCCACCACCCCCACCACGACCCTGTGGCGCCCCACCGGCCCCGTCGAACTGGGGCTGGTGCGGGAGTCGGGATGGCGGGCGTGGCCGCCGAGGCTGCCCGAGCAGCCGATCTTCTATCCCGTGCTCAACGAGGACTACGCGATCCGCATCGCCCGGGACTGGAACGTCAAGCACGACGGCGCCGGGTTCGTGACGCGGTTCGAGGTCGAGTCCGAGTTCGTCGCGCGGTATCCCGTGCAGCAGGCCGGCGGGAAGACGATCCTCGAGCTCTGGGTGCCGGCCGAGGAGCTCGACGAGTTCAACGCGCACATCGTCGGCGAGATCCAGGTCGTGCACGAATTCCGGTAGACGCGGAAACCGGCCCGGCCCGGCGTGGCGTGGCTCCCAGCGGCCCGTCCTGGCGTGCCCCGGAGGCAGGCTCCGTTCGCCGCGGCCCCGCCCGGCCCGGCCCGGCCCGGTCCGGTCCGGTATCGGCTCAGTTGAGCATGGCCCGGGCCGCCCTGGCTCGCCCACGGATCTCCTCCGCGGCCGTCGGCTCGACCGCGTCCACGACCTCGGCGTACGCGTCCATCTCCGCCGCGCCCGTCACGAAGTCGCCCCGCTGGACCAGCAGTTGGGCGCGCTCGAAGCGGAGGCGGGCCGGGTGGGAAGGGAGGAGGAGAAGGAGGTCGAGGGCCCAGAGGGCGACCGCCGAGTGCTCCGGGCGCTGGGCCGCCCAGGCGCGGATGTTGTTGAGGATGCGGGAGACCACCGCGAGCGGATCCGCGGGCGTCAGCATGGAGGGGGTCACCGGCGTGCCGACGGCGCCCGTGACGAGGAGGTCGGCCTCCGCGCCGGAGAGCACCCGCCCGGCCGCGAAAGGGTCGGCCAGCACCTGCCCGGCCGGATCCTCCGCGTCGCCGAAGCCGACCACGAAGTGGCCCGGCAGGGCCACTCCGTAGACATGGGCGCCCGCGCGGCGGGCGACCTCGGTCCAGACGACGGAGAGCAGGATCGGCAGGCCCCGGCGGCGGCGCAGGACCTCGTGGAGCAGCGAGGACTCCAGGTGCTGGTAGTCGTCGGCCGTGCCGTGGAAGCCCTCCCGGCCGCCCAGCAGGCCGGCGACGGCCGCCGCCCACGCGTGCGGGTCGCGCAGCCCGTACGGGAGCATCCCGGCCAGGCGGTCCAGTTCGATCTGGGCCGCGTCCATGCCGGCCTCGTCCAGTGACGGGTCGGCCTCC
This sequence comes from Streptomyces sp. OZ13, assembly GCF_052068155.1. NCBI lineage: Bacteria > Bacillati > Actinomycetota > Actinomycetes > Kitasatosporales > Streptomycetaceae > Streptomyces > Streptomyces sp. OZ13. The sequence goes on from NZ_JBQHCZ010000005.1 coordinate 424,829, forward strand.
GCGCCGATGAGCAGGCAGAGCAGGGCCACGTCCGGTCGCTGCGAGCGGGCCTCCTGCGCGAAGCGGGACCTCCGGTCGTTCTGGTGCATGAGCTCGTACCCCCGGCCTACGTCGCCCGGTAGTGGTGGTAGTGGTGATGGACCCGGAAGCCCATACCGGCGTACAGGGCACGCCCCCCGTCATTGTCCGACTCGACCTGGAGCCAGGCAGCCGAGGCGCCCTCCTCGAGCGACCGGCGCGCCAGGGCGGCCATGATCGCCTTCGCGAGCCCCTGGCGCCGGTACGCCGGGTCCACTTCCACGGCCATGAAGCCCGCCCAGCGTGCGTCGACCACACAACGGCCGATCGCCGCAGGGACCTGGCCCTCTCCGGGTATGGACGCGAACCATACGGAAGGGCCGCTGCCGAGGACCTTGAGCACATGTGGTCCTGGCACACTGGACCGCTGGTAGCGCCGTAGCCACGCCTCGTCGAAGGAGCGGGACAACCTGACACGGGAAACGTCCGCGTCCAGGTCGCCCACCGCCGCCAGGCCCCCGACCCGCACTTCCGCCGAGACCTCGGCGCGCCAGCCCCGCGCCTCCAACTCGGCGCAGAGTTCCTCCTGTGTGCCGGCCGCGCCTGTCGCGGTCTGCACGTACGCCGGAAGGCCGCGAGCCGCGTACCAGTCCCGCACCCGCGTCAGCGCGTCGTCCAGCGGCATGCCCGGGTCACCCAGAGGGAGGACCGAGTTCGCCCGTCTGGTGAAACCCGCCGACGCCCGCAGTTCCCAGTCACCGAGCCGCTCGCTCTCCACCGGCTGCCAGGCGCGCGCCGTGACCCTGGCCAGCTCCTGGAAATCGGCCGCGGGGCCCCGGCGCCGGGCAGGCTCCGCGGGGACGACCTTTCCCGCGACCAGCGAGGACTCCGGGATGCGGACGCTCTCACCCGTCCGGCGTGTGATCACCAGCACACCCCCGGTCCATGATGTGAGAACACCGACCGTGTCGGTGAACTTCGCGACTGGTGCTTCAGCGTTGCTCAAGCGTCGCACCGAGACGCGTTTGCCCACGTCAGCAGGGCTGATCCTGATCTCGAGCCGTCCGCCCGCAGTGAATTCCACAGCTCTGTGAGCCCCTCCTGTTCGGATCGTTACCAAGAACGGAGATACTAGGGGTGGGCATCGACGACGCCGCGCTCCCGCGCAAGCCAGCCCTTATCGAGGAGGAACGACAGCGTGACCTACGTCATCGCGCAGCCTTGTGTCGACGTCAAGGACAAGGCGTGCATCGAGGAGTGCCCCGTCGACTGCATCTACGAGGGCTCCCGGTCCTTGTACATCCACCCGGACGAATGCGTCGACTGTGGTGCTTGTGAGCCGGTCTGCCCGGTCGAGGCGATCTTCTACGAGGACGACACTCCCGAGGAGTGGAAGGACTACTACAAGGCGAACGTCGAGTTCTTCGACGAGCTCGGTTCGCCCGGGGGTGCCTCCAAGCTCGGCCTGATCGAGCGGGACCACCCCTTCATCGCCGCCCTGCCGCCGCAGAACGGCTGATCCCGTCCGCATGTCCCCGGTCCCGTACGGTTCGTCGTCCGTACGGGACCGAGGCGTTTGACGCGCCCGGCCGGCACACCCGGGTGACGCGCCCGGCACGCCCGGCCGTCGCCGAGGGCCCCTGGGCGACCCCGCCGTCCGACGCCGTGACCGACACAGCCCGAAACGACGCCCGTACCCGAAAGTGAGCGCCGCCGTGCCCGCAGTCTCCTCGCGACTCCCCGTCTTCCCCTGGGACAAGCTCGAGCCCTACAAGGCCACGGCCGCTGCCCACCCCGACGGCATCGTGGACCTCTCCGTCGGCACCCCGGTCGACCCGGTGCCCGAGCTGATCAGGAAGGCTCTGGTCGCCGCCGCCGACTCGCCGGGCTACCCGACGGTCTGGGGCACGCCGGCGCTGCGCGACGCGCTCGTGTCCTGGGTCGAGCGCCGGCTCGGCGCGGTGAACGTGGCGCACACCAACGTCCTGCCCGTCGTCGGCTCGAAGGAGCTGGTGGCCTGGCTGCCGACGCAGCTGGGCCTGGGCGCCGGTGACCGGATCGCCTACCCGCGTCTCGCCTACCCCACGTACGAGGTCGGCGCGAGGCTCTGCGGCGCGACCCCCGTCGTCTACGACGACCCGACCGAGCTCGACCCGGCGGGCCTCCGGCTGCTCTGGCTCAACTCGCCGTCCAACCCGACCGGCCGGGTGCTGGACAAGGACGAGCTGACGCGGATCGTCGCCTGGGCGCGCGAGCACGACGTGCTGGTCTTCAGCGACGAGTGCTACCTCGAGCTGGGCTGGGAGGCCGAGCCGGTCTCCGTGCTCCACCCGGATGTCTGCGGCGGCTCGTACACGGGCGTGGTGGCCGTCCACTCGCTCTCCAAGCGCTCCAACCTGGCCGGCTACCGCGCCGCGTTCGTCGCGGGCGACGCGGACGTGCTCGGGGAGCTGCTGAAGATCCGCAAGCACGGCGGCATGATGACCCCCGCCCCCGTCCAGGCCGCCACCGTCGCCGCGCTCGGCGACGACACGCACGTCACCGAGCAGCGCGCCAGGTACGCGGCCCGGCGCACGGCTCTGCGGACGGCGCTGGAGTCGCACGGCTTCCGGATCGAGCACAGCGAGGCCAGCCTCTACCTGTGGGGCACCCGCGACGAGCCGTGCTGGGACACGGTCGCGTACCTGGCCGGCCTGGGCATCCTGGTCGCGCCCGGCGACTTCTACGGCGAGGCGGGCGAGCGTTTCGTGCGCGTGGCCTTCACCGCGACCGACGAGCGCGTCGAGGCGGCGGTCAAGCGCCTCGGATGAGCTCAGGAGCGCATGCGGTCACGGCGTGATCCGGTCATGCCCTGAGCACGGGACCGCATGCCGTCAGGGCGTGACCCGGTCGCGGCACGATCCGGTCACCGCACGGGAAGGGCCCGGGAGCAGCGGCTCCCGGGCCCTTCTTGCGTGTGCGCGCCGTGCTGTCAGCCGATCGGCAGGCCGCCGCCGCCGAGCGCACCGGTGGGCAGACCGCCGCCGGTCAGCGAGTCGGTGGGAAGCCCGCCCTCGCCGGCGCCGCCGACCAGGTCGCCCGCCTGCCCGGCGGTGTCACCGGCGGCCTTCGTGGCGACCGGTGTGGCCGTCTTGGCCGCCTTGCCAACGGTCTTGGTCGCCACAGGGGCGGCCTTCTCCGCGGTCTTGCCGCCGACCTGGCCGGCCACCTTGGTGGTCTCCTTCGAGACGCCGTCGACCGTGGAGTCGACGTTGTCCGCGTCGAGGGCCGAGAGGCCGCCGACCGGGGCCTGCGGGAGTTCAACGGCGCCTGCGGAGCCGGCCGCACCGACCACGGGAGCTGCTCCCGCCGCGATGAGCAGCGCGGCACGGGCGATCCGACGGGTCAGGGGGAGGGACATGATGCTCCTTGAGACGAGAGGACGTTCGGAATGCTGCGTGTCCGGCGTTCGGACGTCCTGACAACCGGGGGGAGCGGGGGGGAAGTTGCGGTGATCCAAGGTAAAGAATTGGTAACGCGTCGCATTATCGTTCTCGGATAAAAACGGTCAAACGCTGCATAGTGAAGCCATCTGGCGAACCGTCACTTCCCGTTGCCCTCAAGGGGAATGGCGGCGCCCGCCCTGGGGTGGTCCGCTGCCCGGAAGAGCGTGTCCCGGAGGGGAACGGACTGCCTCGTTCGAGGGGGGTGCTGAACTAGCGTGCGATGCGGATGCGTACGTCGTCCGTGACGCTGTCCTCGTCGCCCGCCGGACGCCAGCCCTCTTCCGACTCCTCGGCGCTCCACACCCGGCCCGCGTACGAGACCTCTTCGATACGCAGCTCGTCGGCCCGCGCCACCGCCCAGTGCGCGAGCTCCCAGCCGCGCTCGCCGCCCCGGCCGCGGCCGCCGCCGTGCGCGCCGGTGCCGCCGGTACCCGTCTCCGCCGAACCGGCCGTCGACCGCACCGGAACGGACACCTCCCGCGCACCGGCGTCGCCCGCGCGGCCCCGGCCGCTGCCGCCCTTCGGCAGCACCTCGGGCCCGAACGCCCGCGTCAGCTCCGTCCGGATCCGCGCCGGGTCGCCCGGCCCGCCGCCGCTCTTGACGTCGCAGGTCAGGGTCGCGGAGGCCCGGCCCGTGAGGGCGGCGGCCAGCAGCGCGGCGTCCGGCTCGTGCTTCGCGTACGCCTGCGGGAAACCGCTGCGCTGGACGCGCTGCGCGGCCACCGTGAGCGGCAGCCGTGAGTAGCCGGGGACCTCGGCGAGGCCGTCGTAGAACTTCCCCGAGGAGTAGACGGGGTCCAGGATCTGCTCGGGCGTCCCCCACCCCTGCGAAGGGCGCTGCTGGAACAGGCCGAGCGAGTCCCGGTCGCCGTGCTCGATGTTGCGCAGAGCCGACTCCTGGAGCGCGGTCGCCAGCGCGATCGTCACGGCCCGCTCCGGCATCCCGCGGGTCGTGCCCACCGCGGAGATCGTCGCGGCGTTCCCCGCCATCTCGGGCGTGAGCTCGTACGACGGGCCGTCGCCCTCGGCGGTACGGACGACACAGCGCGACGGCCCGCCGCCGGTGATGTACTGCACCGCGACGTAACCGATGAGGGCCAGCAGCACGAGGGACGCGGCCGCGAAGCGCAAGAGGCGGCCGCGCCGGACGGGAGAGGCGGTCTCGGACACCCGCCCACCGTACTGGAGCCCCCTGAGCGACCCCGGGGGGTGTGCCGGTCATGACCCGCCGGGGACCGCTTATCGTCGGAGCCATGCCTGAGACCGCGCTTGACCTCACCCTCGACGCCCCCGCGCTCACCGCAGCCCTGGTCGACTTCCCGTCGGTCAGCGGCACGGAGAAGCCCCTCGCCGACGCCATCGAGGAAGCGCTGCGCGAGCTGCCGCACCTCACCGTCGACCGGCACGGAAACAACGTCGTGGCGAGGACCCGCCTCGGCCGCTCGGAGCGGGTCGTGCTGGCCGGGCACATCGACACGGTCCCGATCGCCGGCAACGTGCCCTCGCGGCTCGACGCCGAAGGCATCCTGTGGGGCTGCGGCACCAGCGACATGAAGTCGGGCGTCGCCGTCCAGCTGCGGATCGCCGCCACCGTTCCGGAGCCCAACCGCGACCTCACCTTCGTCTTCTACGACAACGAAGAGGTGGCCGCACACCTCAACGGACTGGGGCATGTGGCCGAGGCCCACCCGGACTGGCTCGTGGGCGACTTCGCGGTCCTGCTGGAACCCTCCGACGCCCAGGTCGAGGGCGGCTGTCAGGGGACGCTCCGGGTCCACCTGCGCACGAAGGGGGAGCGGGCACACTCCGCGCGCAGCTGGATGGGGTCCAACGCCATTCACGCCGCAGGCCCGATCCTGGCCCGCCTCGCGTCGTACGAGCCGCGCCGGCCGGTCATCGACGGGCTGGAGTACCGGGAGGGCCTCAACGCCGTCGGCATCGAAGGAGGCGTGGCCACCAACGTCATCCCCGACGAATGCACCGTGGTGGTCAACTACCGGTACGCCCCGGACCGCAGCATGGCCGACGCCGAGGCGCACGTCCGCGAGGTGTTCGCCGACTGCGGTGTGAGCGAGATCGTGGTGGACGACCACACGGGCGGGGCCCTGCCCGGCCTGTCGCACCCTGCCGCTGCCGCGTTCATGGAGGCGGTGGGCGGCACAGCCCAGCCGAAGTTCGGCTGGACGGACGTCTCACGCTTCAGCGCCCTGGGGGTGCCTGCGGTCAACTACGGCCCCGGCGACGCGCTTTTCGCCCACAAGCGGGACGAACACGTCGCCGTGGACAAGATCACGCACTGCGAGGACCGGCTGCGCGAGTGGCTCACTTCCTGACATCGCATCCTGGTGGATCGCCCCGATTTCGCCATTCGTAACGTCGGCCGACCTACCCTGAGCCAAAGCGAATGATGTTCGGCGGAGGGAGCAGGTCATGAGCAACCCCGAGGGATTGCGGGCGCTGGAGGAGCAGCGGCTGGGACCGGTACTGCGCCGCAGGGAACAGATCAGGCCGGGCACGACCGATCAGCGGCTGCTCGACACCGAGGGCGACTCCCAGTGGGTGCACACCGACCCGTGGCGGGTCATGCGCATCCAGTCCGAGTTCGTGGAGGGCTTCGGCGCCCTCGCCGAACTGCCCAGTGCCATCAGCGTCTTCGGTTCCGCCCGCACCCCGGCCGGCACACCCGAGTACGAGGTGGGCGTCGCACTCGGCAGAGCGCTGGCCAAGGCGGGCTTCGCGGTGATCACCGGCGGCGGTCCCGGAGTGATGGAGGCCGCGAACAAGGGCGCGAGCGAGGCCAAGGGCATCTCGGTCGGCCTCGGCATCGAGCTGCCCTTCGAGCAGGGCATCAACGCGCACGTCGACATCGGGGTGAACTTCCGCTACTTCTTCGTCCGCAAGACGATGTTCGTGAAGTACGCGCAGGGCTTCGTCGTGCTGCCGGGCGGACTCGGCACGCTGGACGAACTCTTCGAGGCGCTGACGCTCGTCCAGACCCGTAAGGTGACGCGCTTTCCGATCGTGCTCTTCGGTACGGACTACTGGAGCGGCCTGGTCGACTGGCTGCGCAACACCGTCATCGCCCAGGGCAAGGCGTCGGAGAAGGACCTGCTGCTCTTCCACGTCACGGACGACGTGGAGGAGGCGGTGGACATGGTCTCCAAGGAGACCGGCAGGTAGCCGCACGCGGCCGCGCAGGGCCCCGGACGGGCGTCCGGGGCCTCCTGGCGGCGCGGGCTCCTGGCCGCGCCCTTCGGGCCGTCCTGGCGGCGCCGTCCCGGGCTCCCCGGCCGCCGCCGCCTGCGCGTCCGGCTCTGCTTCTCAGGCGAGACCGCGGCGGGCGACCGCCGGCGGACGGTGGCCCGCGATCGAGGCCACCATGTCCAGGACCTGCTTGGTCTCCGCCACCTCGTGCACGCGGTAGACCTGAGCGCCCAGCCAGGCGGACACCGCCGTGGTCGCCAGGGTCCCCAGCACCCGCTCCTTGACCGGCTTGTCGAGGGTCTCCCCGACGAAGTCCTTGTTGGACAACGACACCAGCACCGGCCAGCCGGTCTCCGTCATCTCCCCGAGCCGACGGGTCGCCTCCAGGCTGTGCCGGGTGTTCTTGCCGAAGTCGTGCCCGGGATCGATCATGATCCCGTCCCTGCGGACGCCGAGCCCGACCGCCCGCTCCGCCAGCGCGAGCGTGACGCGGAGAATGTCCGCCATCACGTCGTCGTACGCGACCCGGTGCGGACGCGTGCGCGGTTCGGCCCCGCCCGCGTGGGTGCACACCAGGCCGGCCCCGTACCGTGCGGCGACCTCCGCCAGCTTCGGGTCCACGCCGCCCCACGCGTCGTTCAGCACGTCGGCGCCCGCCTCGCAGACCGCCGCGCCCACGTCGTGGCGCCAGGTGTCGACACTGATCACCACGTCCGGGTGGCGTCGCCGCACCTCGGTCACGAAGCCGACCGTGCGCCGCGCCTCCTCCTCGGCGGACACCTCCTCGCCGGGACCGGCCTTCACTCCGCCGATGTCGATGATGGCGGCGCCCTCGGCCACCGCCTGCTCGACGCGGGACAGGGCGGGCTCGTCCCGGAACGTCGCGCCCTGGTCGTAGAAGGAGTCGGGCGTCCGGTTCACGATCGCCATGATCACCGGCTCGTGCGCGTCGAACTCGCGCCGTCCCAGCCGCAGCATCCGCTGTTTCCTCCTCAGGTCGTTCGCCTGCGACCCTAGCTGTCGGTGCCCCGTGGCACGATCAGCGGTGGACGGTTTTCCGCTCGGGTAAGTTCCCCGGGGACGTACGGGAAGTTCGGGGAGAGGGTCGCTCGTGTTCTGGTTCTTGCTGATCGCGATGGTCGTGGTCATCGCGGCGGTCACGCTCGTGGTGGTCGGCGGCAGTGACAGTGCGGCACTGCCGGAGGCCCCGCCGGAGCAGCTGGTGGACCCGCTGCCGCCCGGCCGCCCCGTCGGCCGCGCCGACGTCGAGGCCCTCCGCCTCCCGGTCGGCCTGCGCGGCTACCGGATGATGGATGTGGACGAGGTGCTCGACCGCCTCGGCGCGGAGCTCGCCGAGCGGGACGCGCGCATCGCCGAACTGGAGTCCGCGCTCGCCGGGGCCCAGGCCACCGCGGTGGGCCGGCAGGACATGTTCACCAAGCCCGGAGAGGAGTCGGACCGGTGACCGTGGTGACCGGCGCCGCCGTGCCGGGCCCGGACGGCAGGCTCCGCTGCCCCTGGGGACTGTCCACCGCCGACTACGTCACGTACCACGACGAGGAGTGGGGCCGCCCGGTCCACGGCGACGACGCCCTCTTCGAACGGCTCTGCCTGGAAGCCTTCCAGTCCGGGCTGTCCTGGATCACGATCCTGCGCCGCAGGGAAGGCTTCCGCAGCGCGTTCGACGGCTTCAAGATCGCCTCGGTGGCCGCGTTCACCGAGGCCGACGAGGAGCGCCTGCTCGCCGACCCCGGCATCATCCGCAACCGCGCCAAGATCCGGGCGACCCTCGCCAACGCGCAGGTGCTCGCCGACTGGCCGGCCGGCGAGCTCGACGACCTGATCTGGTCGTACGCGCCCGGCCCGGCGCGGTCGGCACCCCGCACGATCGCCGACGTACCGGCCGTCACCGACGAGTCCGCCGCTCTGGCCAAGGCGCTCAAGAAGCGCGGACTGCGCTTCGTGGGCCCGACGACGGCGTACGCCCTGATGCAGGCCTGCGGGCTCGTCGACGACCACCTCGCCGACTGCGTGGCGCGCGGCGGCGGCCGCTGACGCCACGCCGTACCGGACGGCTCAGCGGCCGAGGTACTTGGGCGTCTCCTTGGCCAGGAACGCCTGCACCGCGATCGCGTGGTCCTCCGAGGCGCCCGCCTTCGCCTGCAGTTCCTCCTCCTTGTCCAGCGCCTCGCTCAGCGAACGGTCCGCGCCGTAGGCCATCGACTCCTTCAGCGCGGCATAGGCGAGCGTGGGCCCGTCGGCCAGCGCGCGGGCCACGGCCGCGGCCTCCATGGCCAGCTCGTCCGCCGGGACGAGCTTGTTCGCGATGCCCCAGTCGTACGCCTCCTGCGCGGAGAACGAGCGGGGGAACAGCAGCAGGTCGGCGGCGCGGCTCTGCCCGATCAGGCGGGGCAGCGTCCAGGAGACACCGGAGTCGGCGGTGAGGGCCACACCCGCGAACGACGTCGTGAACTTGGCCGTGTCGGCGACGACCCGGTAGTCGGCGGCCAGTGCGAACCCGAGGCCGGCACCGGCGGCCACACCGTTGACCCCGGCGACGACCGGCTTCTGCATCCCGGTCAGCGCCCGGACGATCGGGTTGTAGTGCTCGCGCACGGTGCTCATGGTCCCGCCGCTGCCGGACTCCCGGTCGGCGGCGAGCAGGGACACGTGCTCCTTGAGGTCCTGGCCGACGCAGAACGCCTTCCCGGTGGCGGTCAGCAGCACCGCGCGCACTGCCGGGTCGGCGGCCGCGGCCTGTACGGCGTCCCGCAGGGCCACCTTCGCGTCGACGTTCATCGCGTTCATGGCCTCGGGCCGGTTGATCGTGATCGTCGCGAGTCCGTCGTTCACGTCGTACAGCACGGAGTCGGCCATGGCGGGTCCCCTTAGTGGTTCTGACAGCAGTGTCGAGCCCAGCATGACGGAGATCATCGGGTGTGCACATGTGACCTGCGTCAAACAAACTCCGTGGGGCGCCTGGGGAGCGGCGGCGAAGTATCGCAGGCACATCGCCGAATTGAGTGGTTTTGAGAGAGCGCGTTGCGCAAGCGATGCCGACTGATGTTGGTCTTTGGGTCCCGCCATGCGGGATAATGACCTGGAAGCAATGTGTTCGATGCCGGTGACACAGCACCTCTCACGGGGCCGCCGGCTGCGATGAGCTGGTTTCAGGAAGGGGAACGAGCATGGCGGCCATGAAGCCGCGGACGGGCGACGGCCCGCTCGAGGTGACAAAGGAGGGGCGGGGCATCGTCATGCGCGTTCCGCTCGAAGGCGGCGGTCGGCTTGTCGTCGAACTGACTCCGGACGAAGCCGATGCACTCGGTGACGCCCTGAAGAAGGTCGTCGGCTGACGCGCCCTGATTTTCCACTGCCCCGGCACGGTTCGTGCCGGGGCAGTGTGTGTTCCGGGCCCGGTCGGCAGACCGGGCCCTTGTGTTTCAGGGGTGCGGCGGTCCCGGCCCCGTCGGCGTGGGAGGCACGGGGCCCCGGAAGGCCTCGCCCGGCGCCGGCTCAGGCGCGGCGGACCGCGCAGAGGAGCCCGTCGCCCACCGGCAGCAGCGTCGGCAGGAGTTCATGGCTCTCGCGGACCGCCCGCAGCAGCTCACGCACCCGGAGCACCTCCACCGGCTGCGCGGCGGAGTCGACCGTACGGCCGTCGGCGAACACGCCCTCGAAGCAGACGAGTCCGCCCGGCCTCAGCAGGCGCAACGATTCAGCGAGGTAGTCGAGGGACTCGGTGCGGTCGCCGTCGCAGAAGACCAGGTCGTATCCGCCGTCCGCGAGCCGCGGCAGGACGTCGAGCGCGCGGCCGGGGATGAAGCGGGCGCGGTTCCCGGCGAAGCCGGCCGCGCGGAAGGCCTCCCGGGCGAACTGCTGGCGTTCCGGCTCGAGGTCCACCGTGGTCAGGACGCCGTCCGGGCGCATGCCGTGCAGCAGGTAGATGCCCGAGACTCCCGTCCCGGTCCCGATCTCGGCCACCGCTTTCGCGTCGGCGGTGGCGGCCAGCAGTCGCAGGGCGGCGCCGGTGCCCGGGGACACCGAGGGCAGCCCTGACTCCCGGGCCCGCTCCCGGGCCCAGCGCAGAGCGTCGTCCTCGGCGACAAAGGCGTCGGCGAACGCCCAGCTCGTCTGCTGGTTGGCGGTTATGACCCTCTCCTGTCCCCGTAGTTGGCGCGACGCTGACTGTATCGGCTGGACCCGGGAACCCGCAGATGGGACCGGTCGTTGTCGAGGCAGTGGGAAGCGCGTGGAGAGGGGCCCGGATGCCGGGTTCCAAATCCACGTAAAGATTCTTATCCGGAGCTAACGGGCGAGGTGGCTATGGTAGGGGCTCCGCTGGACACCACCAGAGCCGACAGGGGAGGTGCGGCTGCACCTGCGGATCGGGGAGGAGTGCTGAGGCGCCTTCTCAGGTCGGTGGGTGAGCCGAAATCCGTGACCAACACTGCTGACCGTTCTACGCCCTCCGACTCCGTCACCACGGCGACCTTCGCATCGGATGCGGAATCGCAGGCCTGGACCCCTCCCACGTGGGAGGAGATCGTCAGCACGCACAGCGCACGGGTCTACCGCCTCGCGTACCGCCTGACGGGTAACCAGCACGACGCGGAGGACCTCACCCAAGAGGTCTTCGTCCGCGTGTTCCGCTCCCTGTCGACGTACACGCCCGGCACCTTCGAGGGCTGGCTCCACAGGATCACCACGAATCTCTTCCTGGACATGGTCCGCCGCAAGCAGCGGATCCGCTTCGACGCCCTGGGGGACGACGCGGCAGAGCGTCTTCCCAGCCGGGAGCCGTCGCCGCAGCAGGTCTTCAACGACAGTCACTTCGACGCGGACGTGCAGCAGGCGCTGGACACCCTCGCGCCCGAGTTCCGCGCCGCCGTGGTGCTCTGTGACATCGAGGGCCTGTCGTACGAGGAGATCGCCGCGACCCTGGGCGTGAAGCTCGGCACCGTCCGGAGCCGCATCCACCGCGGCCGCTCACACCTGCGCAAGGCACTGCAGCACCGTTCCCCGGAGGCGCGTGCCGAGCAGCAGCGCTCGCTGGCGGGTGCCGTGAGTCTCGCGGGGGAGGGTGGACCGGCGTGAGCGGCACAGGTCCGACTCCTGCGGAACAGCATCTGGGGGACCGGCTGGCCGCACTCGTCGACGGTGAGCTGGAGCACGACGCCCGGGACCGGGTTCTCGCGCACCTGGCGACCTGTCCGAGGTGCAAGGCCGAGGCCGATGCCCAGCGCCGTCTCAAGAACGTCTTCGCCCAGGCCGCGCCGCCGCCTCTGTCCGAGGGGCTGCTCGCGCGGCTCCAGGGCCTGCCCGCGGGTCCCGGCGCCGCGGGCGACGACGACGAGCCCGGCCCCTTCGGCGGCGGACGTGCCGCCGGCGGGGTGTTCGGAGCGCTGACCCCGTCCGCGGGAAGACCGCGCGATCCACGCGCGGAGACGTTCGGCTACGTCCCCGGCGGGGCCCACGCGGCCGTTCTGCCCGGTGGCGGCAGCGGCTTCCGGATCCACGAGGTCGGCCGCGCGGAAGCTGAGCGCTCGCCGTGGCGCGGCAGGCGGTTCGCCTTCGCGGCGGCCAGCGCCGTGTCGTTCGCCGCCATCGCCCTGGGCGGTGCCGTTCCGCTGGACGCCTCCGGCGACTCCGGTGCGCGCGGGCAGGGCGGCGGCAACAAGGTGACGCCGCTGCGCACCGCGACGCCGACGACCGCCGCGAACACCACGACCCCGGGATCCGGTGGCGGTGCCACTGTGTACCGCGGCACGGACGGCGACCGGCGCCGGGGCGGAAGCGGCCAGACCAGGCCGGGCTCCGGGCCGGTGATCGCCGCGGTGCCGGGGGAGCCGGGTGGTCATGCGCTCAACCGCCACCTCGGTGTCTCGCCGCTGGCCCACGCCTCGTCGACGACGCCGCTGATACGACCCACGGCAGCGGCGCTGCACCTGGCCGCCGCCGCGGCGATCGGTCCTGTGGCCAATCCCGTGCCCAGGTATCTGGCTGCCCCGTCGCAGCCCGCCCCGCCGCCTTCGCGCTGACCGGCACCGGGCACCTGAGCAGGACCCGACCAGGACCCTGCGCGCGGATTCGCAAACCTGGTTGAATCTCAGCGGGTGCCCGCGGGGGCGCCGCAGCGGCCGGCAGTTTGCGGGGAGAGCATGGACGACGGGAAGCCCACCGGACCCAAGGCGAAGTGGTGGAGCCGCCCCGACAAGGGGCGCGCGGTCCCCTCCGGGCAGGAGGCACCCGCGCCGGAAGAGGCTCCCGGGGCCCGGGACGCTTCATCGGTGGACGCGTCAGCGGCACCGGAAACGGACCGGGTGGACGCCCGGACGCACGCGCAGCCGGACGGGGCGACGGTCCCCGCGCCCGCGGAGGCGCCTGATGAGGCACCCGCGCCGGCTCCCGCCGAGGTGCCCTCGCAGGCGCCGGCGCCTGCCCACGCTGAGGTGCCCGCGCCGGTGAACGCCACCGTGTCCGCGGCGGCCCACTCGGAGGCACCCGCGCCCGTGGAGGCCACCGTGCCCGAGCCGGCCCACGCGGAGGCACCCGCGCCGGTGGACGCCACCGTGCCCGTGGCGGCCGCCTCAGCGGGCACCGTGCCCCAGAGGCCCCAGCCGCTGCACGACCCCGATCCCTACAGCACCCCGCCGTACGGCGGACCCGGCCCGTGGGCGCCCGCCCCTCCCGTGCAGCGCCCGGTGGCGACACCGGCCCACGGCACGCCGCTGCCCGCCCAGTACGCGACGCCGGGCGCAGGGAACGGCGTTTACGCGCAGCCGCAGCCGCAGCCGCAGCCGCATCCGCATCCGCATCCGCACCCGGACCAGCACCCTCAGCCCCAGTCCCAGCCCTTGCTCCCGCATCCGCACTCCGACCCCGTAGTGCCGCCGGCGCCCGCCCTGGCCGGTCCGCCGCCCGCCCCGGAGCGACCGCAGCCGCTGTCCTCCGTCTGGCTCCAGTACGACCCCTGGAGTGCGCCGGGAGCGCCGCTCACCCAGTCGGGGGAGCCGGCCGCCCCCCGCAGGCGCAGGCGCGGCCCGCTGCTGATCGGGGCGCTCGTCGTCGCGCTCGTCGCGGGCGGTACCGGCGGTGTCATAGGCGCCTATGTGGAGCGCAACGGCGGTGTGACCCGCATCGAGCTTCCCCAGGCCGGTCGCGAGAGCGTCGACCGGGCGCCCGACAGCGTCGCCGGCATCGCCGCGAGCGCCCTACCGAGCGTCGTCACCCTGCATGTCAGCGGCGACGCGGAACAGGGCACCGGAACCGGCTTCGTGCTCGACGAGCAGGGACACATCCTCACCAACCACCATGTCGTCGACCCGGCCGGCGCCTCGGGTGACATCTCGATCACCTTCAGCGGCGGCGAGACGGCCAAGGCCACCCTCGTCGGCAAGGACAGCGGCTACGACCTCGCTGTGGTCAAGGTGACCGGGGTCAGCGGCCTCAAGCCGTTGCCACTGGGCAACTCCGACAACGTCCGGGTCGGCGATCCCGTCGTCGCGATCGGCGCACCGTTCGACCTCCAGAACACGGTCACCTCGGGAATCATCAGCGCCAAGGAGCGGCCGATCACCGCCGGCGGCGACAAGGGCGACGGCAGCGACATCAGCTACGTCGACGCCCTGCAGACCGACGCACCGATAAACCCCGGCAATTCGGGCGGCCCGCTCGTGGACGGCAAGGCCCGGGTCATCGGCATCAACAGCGCCATCCGTGCCGCGGACACCGGTGCGGGGACCGACGGGGCCCAGGCGGGCTCCATCGGGCTCGGCTTCGCGATTCCCATCAATCAGGGCAAGCGCGTCGCGGAGGAGCTGATCAACACCGGTAAGGCCACGCATCCGGTGATCGGGGTCAGCCTCGACATGAAGTTCGCCGGTGACGGGGCGCGTGTCGGCGACAAGGGCCAGGACGACTCCCCGGCCGTCACCCCGGGCGGTCCCGCCGCCGAGGCGGGTGTCAGGCCGGGCGATGTCATCACCGAGGTCGACGGCCGGCGGGTGCACAGCGGCGAGGAGCTGATCGTGAAGATCCGCGCACACCGCCCCGGTGACAAGCTGGAGCTGACGCTGCGTCGCGGCGGGGACGAGCGGACGGTGACGCTCGTGCTCGGTTCCGCGGACAGCTCATGACCATCTCGGCGCTGCCCGGAAGGTACCGGGCCGACAGTTTCGCCGGGTACCGTGGACCGGACCCGGATCCCGGCCGGTCCGCGGACCGCGGCGGGCACGGGGCACGCAGCGAGCACGGAGAACACGAGGAGCAGCAAGGTGTTCAATGACATAGGCGCACTGGAGCTGGTGGCGCTCGTGGTTCTCGCCGTGCTCATCTTCGGCCCCGACAAGCTGCCGAAGGTCATCCAGGACGCCAGCCGCTTCATCCGGAAGGTCCGCGCGTTCTCCGAGAGCGCGAAGGAGGACATCCGCAGCGAGCTCGGGCCCGAGTTCAAGGACTTCGAGTTCGAGGACCTGAACCCGAAGGCGTTCATCCGCAAGCAGCTCGCGGAGAACGAGGATCTGAAGGACCTCAAGGAGCTCCGCAGCAGCTTCGATCTCAAGAAGGAGATCAACGAGGTTGCCGACGCCGTCAACGGAACGGAGCATTCCGGTGTGTCGGACAGTTCCGTGCCCGCCGCGGTGAACGGTTCCTCCTCAGGCGGCCCCGACCTGCTCAAGAAGGGCGACAAGCCCGCCGGCGGCACCCGTCCGCCGTTCGACGCAGACGCCACCTGAGGACTGTCAATCCCTGCGAGCGGGGACAGGGTGGCTATTCTCCATCTGTCCGGCAGTGAGGACGCCCGAGGGGGGCGGGTCCGCTGCAGGTGTGAAAGACGGAGAGGCGGCCGGGTACATGTCGACGACGAGCCGGGTGACGGAGCAGCAGGGGACGGCGGGCGAAACGCCGGACCAGAGCGGCTACAGATCCCGCACGGCGCAGGGGGACACGGCTGCCCGGCGTGCGGCGGAGGGATTCAAGAACGCCGCCTTCCCCTGGTACGCGCTTGACGAGGCCTTCACCGGTCCCCGGCGCCTGATGCAGGTGGGCACCGCCGCGGACGGGACGGTCCAGCACGGCGCGATCGGTCACGGCGACGAGCCGACGATACGGTCCGAGACGGCAGGTGCCGAGAAGGAGCGTTTCGCCGTCGTGGTGACCGTCGCCGCGAACCCGGTCAGGCGTACCGGTGACGGCACGGGCGTGCTGGAGGCCACCACCGTCTCCTCGGCCGCTTGGCTGGCCGGCTCCGGCCTCCTGGCCCACACCTGGCCGGAGAAGCTCGACCACTCGCTGCGTGACGACTGGCTGGACCAGCAGACGGAGACCGCGTTCGAGCTGGCGGACGATCTGACCGGCCCCGAGTGGTCGACCCTCTCGCTGCCGGTGGACGGGGTGCCGACGTCCTTCCACTACCGCGAGTCGGAGTTCGGCTGGGTACTGGCCGGCACGACCGGGGCGGGAGTCCACATCGGCGCGTACGGGCGCGGGATGAGCGCGTACGGCCTGGGGTTCGCGGTGGTCGCCAACCCGGCCGCGTACGTGCGCTGACCCGGTAGGCCGGTCGCGTACGTGCGCCGACCCGGAGGCGGGACGACCGCCGTACGTGCCCCACGGGGCGGGTACGGACCCGAAGACGGACCGAAAGGGCGCCGCTCGAGCCGAGCGGCGCCCTTCGGTGCCGGTGAAGGGCGGGTGCCCCTCCGGTCAGAACTTGTTGCGCGGGGTGATGCCCAGCGACATGCCCGACAGACCGCGCTGACGGCCGCCGAGCTTGCCCGCGATCGCCCGGAGAGCCGAACCCGCGGGGGAGTCCGGGTCCGTGATGACGACCGGCTTGCCCTCGTCGCCGCCCTCGCGGAGCCGTACGTCGATCGGGATCGAGCCCAGCACCGGCACCGTCGTGCCGGTCGTCTTCGTCAGGCCCTCGGCGACCCGCTGGCCGCCGCCGCTGCCGAAGACGTCGACCATCTCGTCGCAGTGCGGGCACGGCAGGCCCGACATGTTCTCGACGACACCCACGATCTTCTGGTGGGTCTGCACCGCGATGGAGCCGGCCCGTTCGGCCACCTCGGCGGCGGCCTGCTGAGGGGTGGTGACGACGAGGATCTCCGCGTTCGGGACGAGCTGCGCGACGGAGATCGCGATGTCGCCCGTGCCCGGCGGGAGGTCGAGCAGCAGGACGTCCAGGTCGCCCCAGTACACGTCGGCGAGGAACTGCTGCAGCGCCCGGTGGAGCATGGGGCCGCGCCACACCACCGGGGCGTTGCCGGGCGTGAACATGCCGATGGAGATGACCTTCACGCCGTTCGCGGACGGCGGCATGATCATGTTCTCGACCTGGGTCGGACGCCCGTCCGCACCCAGCATGCGCGGCACGCTGTGACCGTAGATGTCCGCGTCGACGACGCCGACCTTCAGACCGTCCGCCGCCATGGCCGCCGCCAGGTTCACGGTCACGGAGGACTTGCCGACGCCGCCCTTTCCGGACGCCACCGCGTACACACGCGTCAGCGAACCGGGCTTGGCGAACGGCACCTCGCGCTCGGCGGTGGTGCCCCGCAGCGATGCCGCGAGTTCCTTGCGCTGCTCGTCGCTCATCACGTCCAGCGTGACCTCGACCCGCGAGACGCCGTCGACGCGGGCGACCGCCTCGGTCACGTTCTTGGTGATCGTCTCGCGCATCGGGCAGCCCGAGACGGTGAGGTACACCGTGACGGCGACCGTGCCGTCGTCCCCGATGTCGACCGACTTCACCATGCCCAGGTCGGTGATCGGTCGGTTGATCTCGGGGTCGTTCACCGTCGCCAGTGCCTCAAGCACCGCGTCTTCCGTAGCCATACGGAGATGGTACGGCTCCGGCCACCGCCTGCGGAAAGGCCGTCAGCGGTCGTCTTCGTCACTACCGCGCGTGCGCTCGTGCGTGGACGGGACCCGCTGCTCGTCCGTCGCCCGCACCAGATCCTCCAGTTCCGAGCGGATCCAGTCCCGCGTCGGCACCTCGCCGAGGCCCATCCGCAGCGCCGCGATCTCCCGGGTCAGGTACTCCGTGTCCGCGATCGAGCGCTCGTTCTGCTTGCGGTCCTGCTCCAGGTTGACCCGGTCGCGGTCGTCCTGCCGGTTCTGCGCCAGCAGGATCAGCGGCGCCGCGTACGACGCCTGGAGGGAGAGCGCGAGGGTCAGGAAGATGAACGGGTACTCGTCGAAGCGCAGCGGGGCCGGGGCGCTGACGTTCCACACCACCCAGGCGATGATCGTCAGGGTCATCCAGACGAGGAACCGGCCCGTACCGAGGAACCGTGCGATCTTCTCGGAGAGACGGCCGAAGGCCTCCGGGTCGTAGTCGGGCAGCAGGCTGCGGCGCGGTGCCCGCGGCAGGTCCAGCCGCACCCGCGACCGCGAGGCGGCGCTCGCGCCCGCCGGCATGCGCCCCGGCTGCTCGAACCGGTCGGGCGGACCCGTCTCGCCGCTACCCATGGGCGGATTCCTCGAACTCGGTCTCGCGCCAGTCGTCGGGCAGCAGGTGGTCCAGTACGTCGTCGACGGTCACGGCGCCCAGCAGCGACCCGCCCTCGTCGACGACCGGCGCCGCCACCATGTTGTAGGCGGCGAGGTACTGGGTGACGGTCCGCAGCGGGGTGCCCGGAGACAGCGGCGGCAGGTCGCTGTCCACGATCGAACTGACCAGCGCGAACGGCGGGTCCCGCAGCAGCCGCTGGAAGTGCACCGTGCCCAGGTACTTCCCCGTCGGCGTCTCGTCGGGCGGTCGGCACACGTACACCTGCGCGGCGAGCGCGGGGGAGAGGTCCTGCTGGCGCACCCGGGCCAGCGCGTCGGCCACGGTGGCGTCGGGGCGCAGCACGATCGGCTCGGTCGTCATCAGACCGCCCGCGGTGCGCTCCTCGTACGCCATCAGCCGCCGTACGTCCGCCGCGTCGTCGGGCCGCATCAGGGCCAGCAGCCGTTCCTTGTCCGCCTCCGGCAGCTCGGACAGCAGGTCGGCGGCGTCGTCCGGGTCCATGGCCTCCAGGACGTCGGCCGCCCGCTCCTCCTTGAGCTTGCCGAGGATCTCCACCTGGTCGTCGTCGGGCAGCTCCTCCAGCACGTCGGCGAGCCGGTCGTCGTCGAGCGCCGCGGCCACCTCGGCACGACGCTTGGGCGACAGATGGTGCAGCACGTTGGCCAGGTCGGCCGGACGAAGCTGCTCGAAAGTGGCCAGCAGGTTCTCCGCGCCCTGACCGTGCTCCTCGAGCGAGAAGCCGGTGACGGCGGACCACTCGAGGGTCAGCGTCTCTCCCTTGCGGCGCAGTGCCCCGCCCTTGCCCCGGCGCACGAAGACCTTGTCGATCTCCCA
Source organism: Streptomyces sp. OZ13 (assembly GCF_052068155.1). NCBI lineage: Bacteria > Bacillati > Actinomycetota > Actinomycetes > Kitasatosporales > Streptomycetaceae > Streptomyces > Streptomyces sp. OZ13. The sequence goes on from NZ_JBQHCZ010000005.1 coordinate 443,891, forward strand.
GTCGCGGCGGGCCGGCAGCTGCTGGATCGCCACGTCGAGCACCGTGACCTCCTCGCCGCTCTCCACGAGACGTACCCGCCGGTCCAGCAGCTCGCCCAGCACCAGCCGCTCGGTGGGACGCTGCTCGAAGCGGCGCACGTTGAGGACACCGGTGGTGATGACCTGGCCCGACTCGATGCCCGTGACCCGCGTCATGGGGAGGAAGATCCGGCGGCGGCTGATCACCTCGACCACCAGGCCCAGCAGCCGTGGCGGGCGGCGGCCGACACGCAGCATCGCGACCAGGTCGCGTACGCGCCCCACCTGGTCACCGTTGGGGTCGAAGACGGGCACGCCGGCGAGGTGCGAGACGAAGACCCGCGGGGCGCCTGCCGCCATGTTCGCCCCTCCTCCACTACCGGCCACTTCTGCCCCGGAATGCTGGTTCCGGACCGTTTCAGGCTAGCCGGTACCGATCCGGGCCGCTCCCGGCCGACGGCCGTACGGCTGCCTGCTCAACCGTGCACCACGCACAGGTACGCTGCGGTCTGCCATTCCCCACAGATGAGAGGCAGTGCGCTGGTGACTCCCCTCCCTCCGGCCGGCCGAGCACGCCGGGCCGGGCTCTCCGCGGTGCTGTGTGCCGGGCTGACCATCGCCCTCGGTGCGTGCGGTGAGGACCCCGACGCGGGGACGAACGGGATCGGGAAGCTGTCGGCGGAGGAGATCGAGACCAAGGCGCGGACGGCGGCCGACGCCGCGGCCTCGGTGCGCCTCTCGGGCACCCTCGTCAGCAAGGGCGGCACCTACAAGCTGAACATGCGGCTCAAGCACGACGGCGGCACCGGCTCGCTCACGTCCAAGGAGAACGCCTTCGAGCTGCTGAGGATCGGCGACACCCTCTTCCTGAAGGCCGACGCCGGTTTCTGGAGCCACGCGGACGGCGACGAGGAGAAGGAGCCGAGCGAATCGGACCTCGAGGCGGCGAAGAAGCTCGCCGACAAGTACGTGAAGGTCCCCAAGGGCGACCCCTCGTACAAGCAGTTCCGCGGCTTCACCGACATGGACGTGCTGCTCGACGGGCTGCTCGGGATGGAGGGCAAGCTCAGCAAGGGCGACCGGACCCGCGTCGGCGGGGTGCGCACCATCAAGGTCACGGCGGGCGAGGGCGGCCGGGGCGGTGTCCTCGACGTGTCGCTGGAGGGCAAGCCGTATCCGCTGCAGTTCACCCGGGCCGGCGGCGCGGGGGTGCTCACGCTGGGCGACTGGGACAAGGACTTCCCGCTGGCGGAGCCGTCGAAGGACGAGATGGTCGACTACGGCAAGCAGCTCCCCAAGTCCTCCGAGCAGAGCTCCTGATATCCGAGCAGGGCCCCTGATCTGCGCGCCGAGCTCGTGAGCTGCGCGCAGGGCTCCTGACTCACGCTGGGGCGCGTGGCGCTGCCCTGGGGCGTTTTCCCACCCCCTCCGGCCTGGCGGTCGTGGGGCCCCACTTCCCGAAACCGGGCAGGCCCCCCGTACCGCCCTGCGGGCGGCGTACCGCGCTCCGCGCGGTGCCCTCAAACGCCGGGCGGGCCCGAGTTGCCAGGCGACTCGAGCCCGCCCGCTGACTCCCGCCGGAGGCCCTTGGCCGCCGCGGCCGGATCAGTCGCGGCGCTTGCGCCGCTTCAGCAGGAGCCTCGGCAGTGCCGCCGGAACAGGCCGGCGGGTCGTCGCGGCGGTCGGCAGCGGCGCGGCCGCCAGCGAGCCGTCGGGCAGGTCGGTGACCACGTCCCGCGGCTCGAGGCGCAGCACCCGGCACTCACGCGCCCAGCGCTCGGTCATCCGCTCCGCGTCCGGCGCGTTCAGCCGCTTGCCCTTGAGCTCGCCGACGGCCGCCTCCCACGCCTCGGAGTGCGGGGCGAGCTCGCTCACCCTGGCCGACCAGGCGACGAGCCGGCCGCCCTTGTCCTTGCTGCGTACGGTGACCTCCGCGTCCGCGCCGTCCACGAGACCCGGCAGCGGCTGCTCGCCGGGCCCGTCGCCGACGATGCACGCGGCGCCCTCGTGCCAGACGTGCCACAGGGCACGCGCGGGGCCGTCGCCACGCACCCAGATGAGGCCCGACTTCTTCGTGGCCTCCTCGACGAGCGCCCGGCCGAGCAGATGCGATGTCATGCGCGCAGCCTATCGACCGGCTCTCGTACTACAGCCAGCCGTTGCGCTTGAGCGTGCGGTGGATGGCGAAACAGACCACCGCGATGCCCGTGAGCACCAGGGGGTAGCCGTACTTCCACTTCAGCTCCGGCATGTGGTCGAAGTTCATGCCGTAGATGCCGCAGACCGCCGTCGGGACGGCGATGATCGCCGCCCAGGAGGTGATCTTGCGCATGTCCTCGTTCTGGGCGACGGTCGCCTGGGCCAGGTTGGCCTGGAGGATGGAGTTCAGCAGCTCGTCGAAGCCGATGACCTCCTCCTGCACCCGTGCGAGGTGGTCGGCGACGTCGCGGAAGTACTTCTGGATGTCGGGGTCCACGAGCCGCATGGGCCGCTCGCTCAGCAGCTGCATCGGACGCAGCAGCGGGGAGACGGCCCGCTTGAACTCCAGCACCTCGCGCTTGAGCTGATAGATCCGCCCCGCGTCGCCACCGCGCGGGCTGCCCTTGGCCGGCGCGGAGAAGACGTCGATCTCCACCTCGTCGATGTCGTCCTGCACGGCCTCCGCGACCGCGATGTAGCCGTCCACCACATGGTCGGCGATGGCGTGCAGCACCGCGGAGGGACCCTTGGAGAGGAGCTCGGCGTCCTTCTGGAGACCGTGCCGCAGTGCGCGCAGCGAGCCCTTGCCGCCGTGCCGCACCGTGATGACGAAGTCCCGGCCGGTGAAGCACATCACCTCGCCGGTCTCCACGACCTCGCTGGTGGCGGTGAGCTCCGCGTGCTCGACGTAGTGGATCGTCTTGAAGACGGTGAACAGGGTGTCGTCGTACCGCTCCAGCTTGGGCCGCTGGTGGGCGTGGACCGCGTCCTCGACGGCGAGCGGGTGGAGCCCGAACTCCGCGGCGATACCGGCGAATTCGGCCTCAGTGGGCTCGTGCAGCCCGATCCAGGCGAAGCCGCCGCCCTCCCGCACCCGCAGCATCGCCTCGTGGGGCGTCAGGCACGCGGTGCTCTCGAGGCGCCGGCCGTCACGGTAGACGGCGCAGTCGACGACCGCGCTGGAGGCGGAGGGGTCACGGGTGGTGTCGTAGCCGTTGTACGGGGTGCTGCTCTTTCGCAGCGAGGGGCGGACCGCTGCGCGCAGGTCACGGATCATCGACATGGCTGGCTCCTTCACGGAGAGGCCGTCGGCGGTGGCGTGGCACAGCCCGGAATGGGGACGTGAGTCGTACGTCCGCAAAGCGGGCGGCACCGCGGGAGCGCGGTGACGGCGTTCGCTACAGACAGGCAAAAACGAAGTGCTCGCGCTCTTCCGTCGTGCGAAAAGCCGTGGGGCCCCGTGCGGGAAGGCCTCAGTACACCGGATTCCGGTTCGTCGGGTCAGGACCGGCGAAGGGAACGGTGCCGTGCGGAAGAGCTGCTGGTACTGCACGATCGACTTCGATCCACCGCAGCCTCACCTCCTCCGGCCGGTCCCCCGTGAGGGACGATGTGTCGTCAGGACTTGAAGGCAACACTTCTGTGTCCGTCCCGACCAGCGGCCAAGCCTATCAGCCGACTACGGGTCAATCCCTGTGTTTGCCCGGTCCTTACGCGTTTTATGCTCGCGACATGGAAGACGTTCTTGCTCTTGTCGAAGCCCGGCTGCGCAGCGCCCTCGGGGAACCGGACGCCCGTGCCGCGGTGACCTTCCTGGGCACCGACCGCATCGAGGTGCTCCGCTTCCGGGACCGTGACGGCGACAAGGACATCGTGCGCTACGCCACTCTCGGCATGTCCGCCCACCCGATGACCGACCCCACCGCGGCCCTCGCCGATCCGGTGAAGGGCCCGCGCGCGGAGCTGGTGCTGACCGTGCGGGCCGGGCTCGCCGACACCGACAAGGTGCTGCGGCCGCTCGCGGTCCTGGCCGCGTCCCCGCAGGTGGAGGGCGTGGTCGTGGCGCCGGGCGCGTCGCTCGACGTGGGGGACGCCCTGTGGCCCTCCGCGCCGTTCAGCTCCGTGCTCGTCGCGGAGCCCGGCGGGCTGGTGGAGGACCTGGAGCTGGGCGACCCGATGGACCCGGTGCGCTTCCTGCCTCTGCTGCCCATGACGTCGAACGAGGCGGCATGGAAGAGGGTGCACGGCGCGGCGGAACTCCAGGAACGCTGGCTGATGCACGGGACGGACCTGCGCGATCCGCTGCGCCGGTCCGTGACGCTGGACTGAACCACGCGCCGGTTCAAGGAGGTTGGCCGGGACGCGGTGCATGACGCGGTTTCAGCCCAGGCCCCAGGGTGCGGCCGAGCCTTGTCCGTCCTCACCGGGGCCGCCGCGTCTCCCGGAGCGGGCCGTTGATCCGATCGGGTGACTTCCTCCCGTTCGGACCGTTCGGCGCCGGGCAAGACGTCACATGACCTGATAAGTGATCCATACATTTATTTTCACCGGGCCGGAGGCGCGCTCCGGACGGGTGATCGTCCTTGACGCGGCGTCCACCGGAGAGGACCGTTGACCCTTATGAGGGGCGAACCCAGTTGCCCGAAGTGCGGTGGCCGGGTGAGGGCGCCCGGTCTCTTTGCCGACTCCTGGCAGTGCGATGTGCACGGTGCCGTGCACCCGCTGCAGCCGGTGATCCCGCCCAGTGTCGAGGCCCTCGGTGTCGTCGTGCACCGCGCGCAGGTCCCCGTGTGGATGCCCTGGCCCCTTCCGGTCGGCTGGCTCTACACCGGCGTCGCCTACGCGGGCGACGACCGCAGCGGCGGCCGGGCGACGGCCGTCGCGTGTTCCGGACCGGGGCCGCTCGGCGGCATCGGGGAGCTGCTGCTGATCGCCGAGGAGCTGGGCGTCGGCCTCGGATCCCGTTACGCCGGTATCGACGGTCCGGACCCCGGGCCGCACATCGAAGTGGACAAGCCGTCGCAGGCCAAGGTGCTCGCGGCCGGCCGGCCCACCCCGCTGTGGCATGTCAAGGGCGTCCCCGACGACCGGGCGGTGTTCGCCGGCGAAGCGCGGGGCCTGTGGCTGTGGGCCGTGGTCTGGCCGGAGCAGTCCGGGCTGCTGATGTACGACGAGCTGGTGCTCACGGACCTGCGGGACGCGGGCGCCGAGGTCGAACTGCTGCCGTGCGGGGCCCTGTCGCCGCGACTCCTCTCGTAGCGGGCCGTTCCCTCCGGGCCGCCGAGGGCGGTCGGGGGTGGCGGGGGTGCGCTCCGAGGGCGGCCGGGGCGTGCTGGTGCGGCAGTTATCCTGAGGTGTCCCCTGTCCGCCCCGAGCCCCGGAGTCACGCGTCGTGCGCATCGACCTGCACACCCACTCCACGGCCTCGGACGGCACGGACACCCCGGCCGAGCTGGTGCGTAACGCGGCGGCCGCAGGTCTGGACGTCGTCGCGCTCACCGACCACGACACCACTCGCGGCCACGCGGAGGCCGCCGCGGCCGTCCCTGCGGGAGTGACTCTCGTCACCGGGGCCGAACTCTCCTGCCGCCTCGACGGCATCGGCGTCCACATGCTGGCGTACCTTTTCGACCCCGAGGAGCCCGACCTGCTGCGCGAGCGGGAGCTCGTGCGCGACGACCGGGTGCCGCGCGCCCGGGCGATGGTCGGCAAGCTGCGGGACCTCGGTGTGCCCGTCGAGTGGGGGCAGGTCGCCCGTATCGCCGGGGACGGCTCCGTCGGTCGGCCCCACGTGGCTGAGGCCCTCGTCGAGCTGGGCGTCGTGCCCTCCGTCTCCGACGCCTTCACGCCCCTGTGGCTGGCCGACGGCGGCCGGGCGTACGTGGAGAAGCACGAGCTCGATCCCTTCACGGCGGTCCGCCTGGTCAAGGCCGCCGGCGGCGTCACCGTCCTCGCCCACCCGCTCGCCGTGAAGCGCGGCCGGGTGGTGCCGGAGGCCGCGATCGCGGAGCTCGCCGCGTGCGGCCTCGACGGCATCGAGGTCGACCACATGGACCACGACCAGGAGACCCGCGCCCGGCTGCGCGGCCTCGCCCAGGACCTCGGTCTGCTGACGACCGGCTCCAGCGACTACCACGGCAGCCGCAAGACCTGCCGGCTCGGCGAATACACCACCGATCCCGAGATCTACGGCGAGATCACCCGCCGTGCCACCGGGGCGTTCCCGGTGCCGGGCACGGGCGGAGCCATTTCCTAGGGCGTTCCCGCGCCTGGCGTCCTGACGTCCTCGATCACGCGGGACGCGCCCTCACCCACGCTTGCCCACCTCGTACGACCCTCTCCCGCAAGGCCCTCACTGTGTTCGACGCTGCCGTTTTCGGCTCCCTGTTCCTGACCCTCTTCGTCATCATGGATCCCCCCGGGATCACGCCGATCTTTCTCGCCCTCACCTCAGGGCGCGCCACCAAGGTGCAGCGCCGGATGGCGTGGCAGGCCGTGGCCGTCGCCTTCGGTGTCATCACCGTCTTCGGCATACTCGGCCAGCAGATCCTCGACTATCTGCATGTCTCCGTCCCCGCGCTGATGATCGCCGGCGGACTGTTGCTGCTGCTGATAGCCCTGGATCTGCTCACCGGCAAGACCGACGAGCCCAAGCAGACCAAGGACGTCAACGTGGCGCTGGTGCCGCTGGGCATGCCGCTGCTGGCGGGGCCCGGCGCGATCGTCTCCGTGATCCTCGCCGTGCAGCACGCGGACGGGGCGGGCGAGCAGGTCTCCGTGTGGGCGGCGATCGTCGCCATGCATGTCGTGCTCTGGCTGACCATGCGCTACTCGCTGGTGATCATCCGCCTGATCAAGGACGGCGGCGTGGTCCTGGTGACCCGGCTCGCCGGGATGATGCTCTCCGCGATAGCCGTGCAGCAGATCATCAACGGCGTGACCCAGGTCGTCCAGGGCGCCTGACCGGCGCCGGGACGCAGCACGCCCCCGTACGGTTCGTCCGTACGGGGGCGTCGTGCGTCGTCGAGCTGGTCAGGCGTTATGAAGCAACGTCGGTGTCGGCGGGCCGGATGTAGATGCGCTGGCCGGTGTAGGCGGCCTGCTGCACGATCCGATTGACGGAGGCGGCGTCCACGACCGTACTGTCGACAGCCGTGCCGTCGATGTCGTCCAGTCGCATGATCTCGAAGCGCAAGCGCTTCTCCCTTCGTCTGATCCTCCTGCAGGAGAACTGAGTGGCTGACAGACGGAAGCCTCCGTCCGTGTATATGGGTGACAACGGGATGCATCCTGCAAACATTCCCTACGCTAAGGAAATTTTTCGGATGCCTAACTACTGGCGGGTAGCGCTCCGGGCACGGACAATGAGCCCCGTATGAACGACGCAGAGATCAACCAGATCGCCGGCCGCCTGGAGCGCACCAATGAGCTCCTGCAGCGGATGCTCGCCGAGGTCGCGAAGACTCCCTCCACCCATGCCATCTTCGTCGACGCCGGTTACGTCTATGCTGCGGCCGGGTTGCTTGTGGCGGGCACGGAGGACCGGCGCTCCTTCGACCTCGACGCGGAAGGTCTGATCGAAGCCTTCATCGACAAGGCGCGCACGATCTTCGCCGACAGTCGGCTGCTGCGGGTCTACTGGTACGACGGCGCCCGGCGCCGCATCCACACCTCCGAGCAGCAGGCGATAGCGGAGCTGCCCGACGTCAAGGTGCGCCTCGGCAACCTCAACGCCAACAACCAGCAGAAGGGCGTCGACTCCCTCATCCGCACCGACCTGGAGTCCCTGGCCCGGCACCGCGCCATCAGCGACGCGGCGCTCGTCGGCGGAGACGAGGACCTGGTCTCCGCGGTCGAGGCGGCCCAGGGGTACGGCGCACGGGTCCACCTGTGGGGCATCGAGGCGGGGGAGGGCCGCAACCAGGCGGAGCCGCTGCTGTGGGAGGTCGACAGCCAGCGCACCTTCGACCTCGACTTCTGCCGTCCCTACATCACCCGCAGGCCCGTGACGACCTACGAGAACGAGGGCTCACCGCCGCCCTCGCGTGACGAAGTGCGTTTCGTGGGCGCGCAGATCGCCGCGACCTGGCTGGGCGAGCGCGGTCGCGCCGAGCTGGCCGAACTGCTTCCCGGCCACCCCTACCTGCCCGGGTCCGTCGACCAGGACCTGCTCATCGAGGCGGAACGGCGGCTCCAGCGCTCGCTTCGCGGGCACGCGCTGCTCCGGCGTGCGCTGCGTGACGGCTTCTGGCAGCACCTCCAGTCCCAGTACTGACTGCTCCTGGGGGAGCCGTACGATCCGGCCCCGGCTCCGGCCTCAGTGCTGAGCCCAGAACCGGACGAGCGCGGCGGCGGTCTCCACAGGCCGGTCGGTGTTCGGGGAGTGCTCCGCACCGGCGACCACCGTCCGGTGCGCCCCCAGCTGTTCCGCCATCGCGTCGAGCAGCGGCACCGGCCAGGTGTCGTCCCGTTCGCCCGACAGCACATGCGTGTGCGGCGGCCGTACGGCGGCGAGTTCGGCGACCCTGTCCGGTTCGTTCATCAACTGCCGTCCCGTGGCGAGGAGTTGGGCCGGACTGTGCAGCAGCCATCGGCGCCGCAGGTCCTCACGGTCCTCCGTGGCTTCCTCCGCCGCGTCCTCCGGCGCGTCGAAGGCGAGGATCGCCTCCCACACCTGGTCCATCGGCATCACCGCGAGCGCGTCGCTCAGCAGCTTCACCCGCTGCTGCTGGGCCGGGCTGATCTGCGCCGGCCCGGACGCCATCAGTGTCAGCGTCACGAACGGTGAAGCGTCCATGAGGACGGCGGCGCGGGCGATCTGGCCGCCGAGCGAGTGCCCCACGAGGTGCAGCGGACCGCCCAGCGCCGCCGCCTGGGCCAGTACGTCCCGCGCCAACTCGTCCTGGACGTAGGCGGCTTGATCGGCAGGACCGGCCGTCTCGTACTGGCCGCGGCCGTCGACCGCGACGGCGCGATAGCCGGCCGCGGTCAGCGGCTCGAGCAGCGCGATGAAGTCCTCCTTGCTGCCGGTGTACCCGGGCAGCAGCAGCGCGGTGCCGCGCACGTCCCCGGACGGCCGCGCGTCGAGCACGGCGAACTCGCCGCGCGAGGTGGGGAGCGCGCGGGAACGTGCGCAGGTGGGCGGAACGAAGGTGGGCGGCCGGCTCATGCGGACGAGGCTAACGCGGGGAAGGCCGTACGGGGGCGGGCGGCGCCGATGCGCCGGGCGTGTTCCCCTGTCCCGCCCCTTCCGACCCCCGCCTCGAACGCAGCGGGGCCGGAGTCGCGTAGCAAACTCCGGGCCGGCCGGTCCCGTGGCCGCCGGGCGTGGGGCGATGCCGACGGCGGTGCCGGCTCCGGGCGGAGCCCGGTCCCTCGAAGGAGATGCACAACGGCCCGGCCCCTTCCCGGGGCCGGGCCGTGATGAGATGCGCGGGCGTCAGCTCTCCGGCTGCGCCACCGCCTTGCGCGTACGCGTCCGACGCGGCTTCGCCTCCGGCTCCACGCCGGTCTCGGCGCTCACCGTGGTCTCGGCCGCCACCGCAGCCTTGGGCTCCGCGGTCTTGCGGGCGCGGGTCCGACGGGGCTTGGCCTCGGTGTCGGCCTCGGCGGTCACTGCCGCCTCGGCGGTGTCGACGGCCTTGGCCGCACGCGTCCGCCGGGGCTTCGCCTCGGTGTCGGTCTTGACGGCCTCGGCCGTATCGACGGTCTTGCGGGCGCGGGTCCGGCGCGGCTTCGTCTCGGTGTCGGCCTCGGCGGTCACTGCCGCCTCGGCGGTGTCGACGGCCTTGGCCGCACGCGTCCGGGTCCGGCGCGGCTTGGTCTCGACGACCGCCTCCGCCTCCACCGTCGCGGTGCCGGCCTCGACGGTGTCGACAGCGTCGACCGCGTTCGCGGCACGGGTGCGGCGACGGGGCTTGGCCTCGGGCTCGGACTCGGCCGCGGACTCCGCGACCGCCTCGGCCTCGGCGACGACGGTCTGCGCGGCGCCGCGCGTACGGCGGCGGCGCGGCTTGGACTCCGCCTCCGCCTCCGCCTCCGTCTCGGCCACGGGAGCGGTCTGCTCGACCGTCTCGACGACGGCCGTCGCCTCGGCGGACGCCTGCGCGCCCACCCGGGTGCGACGGCGACGGCGCGGCGTGCGCGGCTCGACGGCCCCTTCGCCGGCGGCCTGCTCGGGAACGACTGCCTCGGCCACGGCCGTCCCGGTGGCCGTCGTCTCCCCGCTGCGGGTGCGGCGACGCTGACGTGGCGTACGCGTACGGGCCGGGCGCTCCTCGCGGGCCGCCGGGGCCGACGCGGTCCGGCGGCCGCGGCCACCGGTCTCGCCGAGGTCCTCGACCTCCTCCGCGGACAGACCGGCGCGCGTGCGCTCGGCGCGCGGCAGGACGCCCTTGGTGCCGGCCGGGATGTTCAGCTCCTCGAACAGGTGCGGCGACGTGGAGTACGTCTCCGGCGGGTCCGGGAAGCCCAGGTCCAGTGTCTTGTTGATGAGCTGCCAGCGCGGGATGTCGTCCCAGTCGACCAGCGTCACGGCGGTGCCCGACGCTCCCGCGCGGCCCGTGCGGCCGATGCGGTGGAGGTAGGTCTTCTCGTCCTCGGGCGACTGGTAGTTGATGACGTGCGTGACACCCTCGACGTCGATGCCTCGCGCGGCGACGTCGGTGCACACGAGTACGTCCACCTTGCCGTTGCGGAACGCGCGCAGCGCCTGCTCACGGGCGCCCTGGCCCAGGTCGCCGTGGACGGCTCCGGAGGCGAAACCGCGGCGTGCGAGCTGGTCGGCGATGTCCGCCGCGGTGCGCTTCGTACGGCAGAAGATCATCGCGAGTCCGCGGCCTTCGGCCTGCAGGATGCGCGAGACCATCTCGGGCTTGTCCATGGAGTGAGCACGGTAGACGCGCTGCGTGGTGTTGCGCACGGTCGCGCCCTCGTCGTCGGGCGAGGTGGCGCTGATGTGCGTGGGCTGCGACATGTAGCGGCGGGCGAGACCGATGACGGCGCCCGGCATGGTCGCGGAGAACAGCATGGTCTGCCGCTTGGCGGGCAGCTGCTGGATGATCTTCTCGACGTCCGGCAGGAAGCCCAGGTCGAGCATCTCGTCGGCCTCGTCGAGGACCAGGGCGCGCACGTGCGAGAGGTCGAGCTTCCTCTGGCCCGCCAGGTCCAGCAGACGCCCGGGCGTGCCGACGATCACGTCGACGCCCTTCTTGAGCGCCTCGACCTGGGGCTCGTACGCCCGGCCGCCGTAGATGGCGAGCACACGGACGTTACGGACCTTGCCGGCGGTCAGCAGGTCGTTGGTGACCTGGGTGCACAGCTCGCGGGTGGGGACGACGACCAGGGCCTGGGGGGCGTCGGTCAGCTGCTCGGGCTTCGCCCGGCCGGCCTCGACGTCCGCGGGGACGGTGACGCGCTCCAGCAGCGGCAGGCCGAATCCGAGGGTCTTGCCGGTGCCGGTCTTGGCCTGGCCGATGACGTCGGAGCCGGAGAGCGCGACGGGGAGCGTCATCTCCTGGATGGGGAAGGGGGAAACGATGCCGACGGCCTCGAGGGCTTCGGCGGTCTCGGGGAGGATCCCGAGATCCCGGAAAGTCTGCGTAGTCAGGGTGTTGCCTCTTCTGTGAGACGCGGCGCGAGGCGAACGCTGGGGGTCGTACCGCACCTGGGTACTGGACCGGCTGTGCATCGGCCGGATGGCGCGGGACCACTGCCGTCGCTCGAGCGCTCGTACCGCTGAGGGGGCCCCTCATCTGCGGTCTTGCGCAACTGTGCGCATGATCCGCGTGGAGGGCGGTCGGGGTCGGAGCCGATCGGGCCACCGACCGGGCATCCTCATTCATCAGACGGCCTACCGAGGGCACAGAAATACTCTGAGCGCTCAGCAGGCGCATTACCACTGTACCCCGGATTCGCGCATGTGTGTTGGGTGAATTCACGAGAACTGTGTTCCCGGCGTGGCTGACCAGGCCCTTCCCCCGTGCGGCGGGCGGGCTATTGTGCCGTTCATGGAGACGCCTGACAACGCCACTGAATCCACCGGTCACACCGGGATCGCCGCCCTGGACTGGGCTGCGGCGTCCGCGGAACCGCAGTACCGTGCCGCCGTCGTGGACCTGCTCGGGGCACTCGCGTACGGCGAGCTGGCGGCATTCGAGCGGCTCGCGGAGGACGCCAAGCTGGCGCCGTCGCTCGGCGACAAGGCCGAGCTGGCGAAGATGGCCTCCGCCGAGTTCCACCACTTCGAGCGGCTGCGCGACCGCCTCACGGCCATCGACGCGGAGCCGACGGCCGCGATGGAGCCGTTCGCCCAGGCCCTGGACGACTTCCACCGGCTGACCGCGCCGTCCGACTGGCTGGAGGGCCTGGTCAAGGCCTACGTGGGCGACTCGATCGCCAGTGACTTCTACCGCGAGGTGGCCGCCCGCCTGGACAGCGACACCCGCGCCCTGGTGCTCGCCGTGCTCGACGACACCGGCCACGGGAACTTCGCCGTGGAGAAGGTCCGTGCCGCGATCGAGGCGGACCCGCGGGTCGGTGGCCGGCTGGCCCTGTGGGCGCGGCGGCTGATGGGAGAGGCCCTGTCCCAGGCACAGCGTGTCGTGGCGGAGCGGGACGCGCTGTCCACGATGCTCGTGGGCGGTGTGGCGGACGGCTTCGACCTGGCAGCGGTCGGTGAGATGTTCTCCCGGATCACCAAGGCTCACACCAAGCGGATGGCCGCACTGGGTCTGGCGGCATAGGAACGGCCTTCACCGGGCGGGGAAAGGCATCGGGAGAGGCCTAAGGTGCGCTTCCCGGGGCCCTGAGTCCCGGCGTCGCCGCCGGGGTCCGGTCCGTCGCCGGGGCGCCTGCCCGGGGCGTCGCCCGGTCCGCCGTCCGGTCGCCTCCCCGGTCCGCCGTCCGGTTCGTCGCCGGTCTCGTCCGCCGGCCGTCCTTGGGGCGGCCGGACGTCGTGCGGGCTCAGAAAGGGAACGCGCGGCGCAGTCTGCGGGTCGACGGGCGGATCAGCAGCGAGAGCAGCACCGCCCCGATCGCCACGGCCCCCAGCAAGGTCGCGAGGCTGTGGCCGGGTCCGAGTGCCACGTGTGTCACGTACGCGCCGAAGAGTGCCCCCGCCGCGCCGGTGGCGAAGACCGCCCTGCGGGAGGGGAGCCGGTCGCCGAGGTGATGGACCGCCGCCCAGGAGAGTGCGAGCCCGAGCAGGACTGAGCCGAGCGATTCCAAGAGCACTGCTGATCTCCTCACGAACGCCGGGCGGGGGCTGGACGGTCGTAGCCCGTACTACCCGGCGTGCACGGAACGCAACCCTCCTTCCGGCGGTTCGGAGCAGCCCTGAGCAGCGAAGAGGGCCCGGCGGTCGTCCCGCCGGGCCCTCTTTCGAACATGCTTCACCACGCTCGCCCGGACACAGCCCGTGGCGTGCGCCGCCGTCGCGCTACAGCGCGCCGAACCCCACGCGCCGCGTCGTCGACTCGCCGATGTCGACGTAGGCGAGCCTGTCGACCGGCACCAGGACCCTGCGGCCCTTCTCGTCCGTGAGGCTGAGCAGCTGCGACTTGCCGGCCAGCGCCTCTGCCACGACGCGCTCGACCTCCTCGGCGGACTCCCCGCTCTCCAGAACGAGCTCCCGGGGCGCGTGCTGCACGCCGATCTTGACCTCCACGGCTATGTCCCTCCGAACGGTCAGTGCGTTGCGCGGTCACCGCGCCGTACGCAGCACACATTAGCCCCAAGGCGGCAGCCGTCAGGCGCCGCCCGGAAACGCCAGGAGCGAACAGCCCGGACGCCGACCCCCCGGCCGGGGGCCCGGTCTCAGTGCTGCTGCTCGGTGCCGTGCAGCGGGAAGCCGGCGATACCGCGCCAGGCCAGCGACGTCAGCAGCTGGACCGCCGTGTCGCGCGGGATGGCCGAGCCGCTGGAGAGCCAGTAACGGGCGACGACCTGGGAGACGCCGCCCAGACCCACCGCCAGCAGCATCGACTCGTCCTTGGACAGGCCCGTGTCCTCCGCGATCACGTCGGAGATGGCCTCGGCGCACTGCAACGACACCCGGTCCACCCGCTCGCGGACGGCGGGCTCGTTGGTCAGGTCCGACTCGAAGACCAGCCGGAACGCACCGCCCTCGTCCTCTACGTAGGCGAAGTAGGCGTCCATGGTGGCGGCGACGCGGAGCTTGTTGTCCGTCGTCGAGGCGAGCGCGCCGCGGACGGCCTGGAGCAGCGATTCGCAGTGCTGGTCCAGGAGCGCCAGGTAGAGCTCGAGCTTGCCCGGGAAGTGCTGGTAGAGCACGGGCTTGCTGACCCCGGCACGCTCGGCGATGTCGTCCATCGCCGCCGAGTGGTATCCCTGAGCCACGAAAACTTCCTGGGCGGCGCCCAGGAGCTGGTTTCTGCGGGCTCGGCGTGGCAGGCGTGTGCCCCGCGGGCGCGCCGCCTCTGTCTGCTCGATGGCTGTCACGCCGCCTCCCAATGTAAGAACAAGCACAGTTCTGACAAGCACAGTTCGGGCAGACTCTTCTTCGACCATGAATTGTCCGGCCCGGCGCGGGGGCTCCGCGCGCGCTGTGCGCCGCGCCCGCCATCGTACTTTTGGGTAACCCGGCTGTGCGTCGTGCGGACGCAGGATTTCACGGACCGGACAGTCTCGGAAGCTGCCGGTTCACGCCCCTTCCCGGGACATACCGGGGCAACGGGCGGCAGGTCACCGGTAGTCGTCCTCGTCGAGTTTGACCACGCGGGTCTGTTCGATGGCATCCGCCTCGTTCGCGGCGGCCGGGTCGACGTGATTCATCGGGTCGTCGCGCTCGGCGCGTACGTCGGTGTGCTGCTCGGCGGCATCGGCCTCTGGGACCTCCGCGGCATGCGTCGCACTGTTCTCGTTGTCTTCTTCCTCGAAGGTCTCGGGATCGGTCGGATCGACTGACATGCGGCACCGCTTTCGATGGAGAGCGCGCTTTTGATTACGAGCCTATGAGGTACTGATTCATGTCGCTACGTGGTGATTCGGTGACGAGGTCCGGGTGCCCGGCGGAACGCGAGTGATGTGTGACACCGAACACATCAAGCACCGCGTGATCGTCTCGTAACATTGCCGCATGTCTTCGACCGAGCTGCCGGGAGCCCGCGCCCTCAGTGCCGCGATGGCCCCGAAGGTCGCGACGGTGCACGTCGCTGACGGCGAGAAGCTCCGTTCCGTGTCCCTGCCCGGGCTCACCCTGACGGTCCGCTCGCGGCCCCCGGCGCGCACCGGACTGCCGCCCGCGCTGTACGTGCACGGACTGGGCGGGTCCTCGCAGAACTGGTCGGCGCTGATGGCGCAGCTCGAGGGCGTCGTGGACGGTGAGGCGATCGACCTGCCCGGCTTCGGGGACTCCCCGCCGCCGGACGACGGCAACTACTCGGTCACCGGTCACGCCAGGGCGGTGATCCGTTTCCTCGACGCGAGCGCCCGCGGCCCCGTGCATCTGCTGGGCAACTCCCTCGGCGGCGCCGTCTGCACCCGCGTCGCGGCCGCCAGGCCCGATCTGGTGCGCACGCTGAGCCTCGTCTCGCCCGCCCTTCCCGAGCTTCGCGTGCAGCGCTCCGCCGTGCCGACCGCGTTGCTCGCGGTGCCGGGAGTCACCGGCCTCTTCGCGCGGATGACCAAGGACTGGACCGCTGAGCGCCGCACGCGCGGGGTGCTGGCGCTCTGTTACGGAGACCCCTCACGGGTGACGGAGGAAGCCCTCCGCCGCGCCGTCGAGGAGATGGAACGGCGGATGAGCCTTCCTTACTTCTGGGACGCGATGACCAGGTCGGCGCGTGGCATCGTGGACGCCTACACCCTCGGCGGACAGCAGGGACTGTGGCGTCAGGCGGAGCGGGTGCTCGCCCCGACCCTCCTCGTCTACGGGCGCAAGGACCTGCTCATCTCGTACCGTATGGCGCGCAAGGCGGCAGCGGCGTTCCGGGGTTCCCGGCTGCTGACGCTCCCGGACGCCGGGCACGTTGCGATGATGGAGTATCCGGAAGCGGTCGCCCAGGCCTTCCGGGAGCTGCTCGACGACTGCGGTAGGAGCTGATCCGGGGCGTGGGACGACACAGCCGCAAGGGCCCTCTTCCGAAGGGAGCCCGCACCGGCGCGGACGGTGGACCGGACTCCGGTGAACGGGAGGCCGTGACCGCCGTACCCGGCAACGGCCGACGCAGGCTCGCGCCGGGGCCCGGTCCCGCCCCCGGGTGGAACGCTCCCGGTCACGGCACCGACCACGGGGTGCCGCACGCCCGCGGCGGGCACCCGGAGCACCGGGAGCCCGGCGGCGGATGGGGGGACTGGCAGGGCACGTCGCCGGAGCAGGGCGCGCAGCGCGTCCAGCCGCCCCAGTCGCGCACCATGACCACCGGGCCGCGTATACCGGGCCCGCGCCGGGAGTACGTCGAGGCCTTCGACCGGGCCCCCGACCCGCGCCCGCCGAGCCCTGACCGGTACTCGCCCGACTATCCCTACGACTCCGTCACCGACTGGGACACGGGGCACGGGCGGCCGCCCGAGATCGCCGCGGACACAGAGGACGTTCCCGACCCGGACGCCGCGCCGGCCGGGGAACCGCCCGCCAAGGGCGGCAAGGGCCGTACGTTCACGGGCATCGCGGCCGCCGCGGTGACCACCGTGCTCGCCGTGGTGGTGGCCGGACAGGTCGCGACGGACCGGTCGGGTGAGATCGGCTCGCAGGCGTCCGGCGAGGAGCGGGAGGCGCAGCAGCGGCCCGACCGCTCGGAGGGCAGGCCCACCCCGCCCCAGGCCGCGAAACCCCCGGCAGCGCCCCCGACCTACCAGCAGCTGATGACGCGGCAGTTCCCGATCGACCCGGACCTCAAGGCCTCCGGTGACTTCGAGGCCGTTCCCGGCTTCGACAAGGCGCCCGGCAAGGGCCGCAAGGTCAGCTACCGCATCGATGTCGAGAAGGGCCTCGGCCTGGACGTCGGCCTCTTCGCCAGGGCCGTCCAGGAGACGCTGAACGACGACCGCAGCTGGGCGCACGGCGGGGCCATGACCTTCGAGCGGATCTCGTCAGGCGCGGCCGAGTTCGTCATCACGCTGGCCAGTCCCGGGACGACCGCCGTCTGGTGCGCGAAGTCCGGGCTCGACACGACCGTGGACAACGTCTCCTGCGACTCCGCCTCGACGGAGCGCGTGATGATCAACGCGTTCCGGTGGGCGCAGGGCGCGGAGACCTACGGCGACGACGCGATGCTGGCGTATCGCCAGATGCTCATCAATCACGAGGTCGGGCACCGCCTCGGCTACAACCACGTGAACTGCTCCACCCCGGGTGCCCTCGCGCCCGTGATGCAGCAGCAGACCAAGACGCTGGACGTCGGCGGCATCAAATGCCGGGCCAATCCATGGGTGTACCCCGGCGATTGAGCCATCCCTTCCGCGTGATGGCCGCAGCTTGACCCTACGTAGGCAAGTGGCACCGTAGCGCGACAGAACGCTACCCGGCAGCGAAAGTTACGTGCATTCACCCCTTCCGGTGGCGCGACGGACAACCGTCCGTCGCGCCACCGGCATGTCCGCTTAACGTCGTTCCGCTGTGAGTCGCCGGAAATCAACGGCGGCCGCCCACAACGGGAGATCGGGGGTGCACCTGTGCGGATCGGATTGCTCACGGAGGGTGGTTACCCGTATGCGACCGGTGAGTCCAGGCTCTGGTGCGACCGGCTGGTGCGCGGGCTCGAGCAGCACGAGTTCGACCTGTACGCCCTCAGCCGGAGCGCTCAGCAGGAGAAGCGCGGCTGCATCCAGCTCCCCCCGCAGGTTCGCAGGGTCCGTACGGCGGCCCTGTGGGCGCCGGCGGACGACGGCCGGACCTACGGGCGGCGTGAACGCCGGCGCTTCGCGGGCCATTTCAAGGACCTCGCCGCCGCGGTGTGCGCCGACGGCGACGGATTCGCCGAGGGGCTGTACGGACTGGCGGAACTCGCCCGTGAGCACGGCGGGCTGTACGCCGCCCTCCGCTCGGAGACGGCCGTGCGCGCCCTCGAGTCGGCCTGCCGGGCGCCCGGCACACGCCGCACCGTCCACGGCGCGACGGTGGTGGACCATCTGGCCTTCGCCGACCGGCTCGAACGAGCCCTGCGCCCTCTCCTCCTCGACTGGTACGACGAGGACGGCCTCGGCGCGGTGGACCTCTGCCACGCGGCGGCCGGTGGATCGGCAGCCCTGCCCGGCCTGTTGGCCAAACGCTTCTGCGGAGTCCCGCTGCTGGTCACCGAGTACGGCGTCCAGCTACGCGCCCACTACCTCGCTGCCACCGACGCCGGGTTGAGCACACCGGTCCGGGCCCTCCTCGCCGCCTTCCACGGCCGGCTGGCCGCGGAGGTCTACCGGCAGGCGTCCGTCATCACGCCCGGCAACACCCACGCACGGCGCTGGCAGGAGAGGTGCGGCGCGGCCCGCGAGAAGCTGCGCACGGTCTATCCAGGCATGGAGGCGGATCGTTTCGCGGCCGTCGGCGAGAGCGGCGACACCGGCGATCCGCACACCCTCGTCTGGGTCGGACGGATCGAGCCGTCCAAGGACCTCATCTCCCTGCTCCACGCCTTCGCCGAGACCCGCAAGGCGGAACCGCTCGCCAGGCTCCGACTGTTCGGCGCGCCCGCGCAGAGCCCGGAAGCCGTCACCTATCTCGCTCACTGCAAGGCGCTCGCGGCTCAGCTCTTCCCCGACGAGGCCGACGGCGCCCATGCCGTCGGCGACAACCCGGTCTCCTTCGAGGAGATCGGGGGCCCCGAGGCGCCGGAGCTCGTCGACGCCTACGCGGCAGGGGGAGTGGTCGTCCTGTCCAGCGTCGTCGAGGGCTTCCCGATCAGCCTCGTGGAGGCGATGTTCTGCGGTCGCGCGACCGTGTCCACGGACGTGGGCGCGGTCGTGGAGGTCATCGGCGGCACCGGGCTCGTCGTGCCCCCGCGCAATCCGCGGGCGCTCGCCGACGCCTGCGTCTCCCTGCTGCGTGACGGCGCACGACGGGAGCGACTCGGCGCCGCGGCGCGCGCCCGCGCACTCGAACTCTTCACGGTGGAACAGAACCTGACGGCATTTCGCGGCATCTATCTGGAGCTGATGTCGCATTCGCCGGTCCAGCGGGACGTCGTCGACGCCGACGGCGGGCCGCTGCCCTTCGCGCACCCGGCCGAGTGTCACGTCCCGGCGCCCTGGACCGGCGCGACGGCCCGCCCCCGCACCCCCAGTTGGGCCGAGGAGCCGCGTCTCGTCGCGGCCGGAGCCCCACCGGAGACGGCGAAGGAGACACAGCCATGACGGCCCCCAGAGTCACCGGGAGCACGGCGCACGCGGACCCGGCCGGCGCCGGGCGGGCCACCGACCCGGCCCTGGCCCTCGCGGCCCTCACCCAGCTCCACGAGGAACTGGCCGCCGCGACCGCCGCCGAGGCGGGCCACCGGCCGGACACGGCGGCGGAGCCGTCAGCGGAGGCCGGCGGCGCGCCGCGACCGGGCGCCCGGACGGACGACGACGGGACGGGCGCCGTACGCCCGGGGGAGTCTCGGTCATCCGCCGCCGCCCCGGGCGCCGCGGACGGCGGCCCCGGCGGTGCGCGGCAAGGACGCCGGGGACCTGCCGACCCGGTCAAGGCGCTCATGCACCGCCACCGCGAACTGTGCGAGCAGGCCGTCGACCCGCTGGAGATCGCGGCGGGTCTCGAGGCGCACGGAGTCACGGACCGCACCGCGGCACGCTTCCGCCACCGCGATGTCTTCGCTCTCGCCGAGGAGATGTACGCGCGTGTGCCCCGAGGCAAGGAGCACACCGCCGCCCCCGTCCGGCCGGCGCGCGCCGCCGATCCGCGCGCCGGCCGGGCCTTCCTCGCCCCGGGGCTCCTCCTGGCACTGCTGCCGGGCGCCGTGTGCGCCCTCACGGTCGCCGGCGCCGCGGCCACCGGAGGGGCGCTCCGGCTCGTGGTCGGCGTGGCCGGCGCCGCCGCGGTGGCCGTCACGGTCGCGCTGTGCCTGCGCCGAGGGCCCCTGCGCGCGAAGGGCCGCGGCATCGCCTCCGTACGGATGTGGACGTTGTGCCTGCTCGCCCACGCTGCCTACGGTCAGGGGCTCCTGCGCGAGGTGACCACCGGCGGCCCCGACGGCGCCTGGCCCATGGACCCCGCGCCGCTCGTGGGACTCGCGCTGGCCGTCGCCCCGGCCGCCTGGTGCGCCCACCTCTTCTCCGTGCTCGCCCGGCGCAGGCTCGAACGGAGCCGGGGCCTCGACGAGTTCGCCGCCGGGGCCCGGCCGCTGCTCCTCGCGGCGCTCGTCCTGTACGCGGGCACGCTCATGGCGCTGCTCGCGGCGACCGGGCTGGTGCTCCCCGGCGCCGCACTCGCCCCGACGGCCGCGCTCGGCACGCTGCTGTTCCTCGCTCGTCTGCTCATCGTCCATGGCTTCGCGGGACCCGCGGCCACCGCACTGGCCGCCGCGTGCGCCGCCGAAGCGGCCGCCCCGGCCCTGCTGCTGGCGGGACGCCTGCCCGGTCTCGAAGCCCTGGCCCGTCCCGTGGAGGCGATCGTCGCCGCCTGGGGCGTGGCGGCCGTACCGGCTCTCGCCTGTGGCGTCGCCGGTCTCGGGCTGCTCGCCCACGCCGTACCGGCACTGTCCCGGGCCTCGGCACACACCCCCTGACCTGCTCTGAACGCCGCCGTCGCATCCGCCGCACTCCGCGGAGCCGACACCTCGGAGTAACCGGCCGCCATGGCACCGACAGCAACATTTCTAAGGAGAAAGCCACATGACACCGAAACACCCAGCTCCGGCCCGTCGGCCCCGAGGAGCCGCGCGATGAGGGTGCTCCTGCTCGGTGCCAATGGATTCCTCGGCCGATTCGTCGCCGACCGGCTGCTCGCCGACCCGGCCGTGCACCTCACCGCCCTGGGCCGCGGCGACGACGCCGATGTCCGTTTCGATCTCTCCGGCGGCAGCCCGGGAGCGCTGACCCGCTTCCTGGGCGCCGTGCACCCCGGTGTCGTCATCAACTGCGCGGGCGCAACCCGCGGCGGGGCCCGCGAACTGACCAGACACAACACCGTCGCTGTCGCGACCGTCTGCGAGGCGCTGCGCCGCAGCGGCTGCGGCGCCCGGCTGGTCCAGGTCGGCTGTGCGTCCGAGTACGGCCCCTCGCAGCAGGGCTCGTCGACCGCGGAGGACGCCGTCCCCCGCCCCGGCGGCCCCTACGGGGTGAGCAAGCTCGCCGCCACCGAGCTGGTGCTCGGCTCGGGTCTGGACGCCGTCGTCCTGCGCGTCTTCTCTCCCGTCGGCCCCGGCACACCGGCCGGCTCCCCGCTCGGCCGGCTCGCCGAAGCCATGCGGCGCGCCATGCAGTCCGGCGACGGGGAGCTCAAACTCAGCGGCCTCGGCGTACAGCGTGACTTCGTCGACGTGCGGGACGTGGCGCGCGCCGTGCACGCCGCCTCGCTCTCGGCGGCGCAGGGCGTCGTCAACATCGGCACGGGCCGGGCCGTGAAGCTCAGGGACGCCGCGTCGATCCTCGCCAGGGTCGCCGGCTACGCGGGCGCCCTGCACGAGCTGGACGCGCCGCCCGGCCGCCCGGTCATCGGCAGCCCGCGCTCCGAGTCGATCGTGGAGCACCTCGCCGCGACCCCCTCCCCTTATCCGGACGGCTGCGGAACCTGGCAGCAGGCGGACGTGCGTACCGCCCGCGACCGGCTCGGCTGGCGTCCCCGTATCAACCTCGAGGAGTCCCTCGCCGACATCTGGATGGAGGCGGCATGCCGCATCTGACCACCACGGACACACCGCTGTCCGCCACCGGCGCGGAAAGGCTGGGGTTCGGTGTTCCCGGCTACGCGCATCCCTTGCTCGCTCCCACCGAGTGGGCCGAGCTGACCCGGCCGGGGGCACCGCTGCACTGGGTCGTCCTCAACGTCGCGGCAGGGCCGGGCGACCGGCCCGACCCGCACTGTCTGGACGCCGTCGGCCGGCTGCGCAACGCAGGCGTGCGGGTCCTGGGGCACCTCGACATGTCCCACGGATCGCGGGCCTTCGGCGACCTGGTGCGTGACGCCCAGCACTTCTTCGACTGGTACAAGGTCGACGGCTTCCTGCTGGACCGCTGTCCCACGGAGCGGGCCGATCTGGCGAACGTGCGCCGGACCACAGCCACTCTGGACGCCGTGGTGGACGGCGGGCACCTGGTGCTGGGGCATGGTTCGCATCCGTATCCCGGCTACGCGGAGGCCGCGGACCAGCTGGTCACCTTCTCCGGGCCGTGGGCGGAGTACCGCTGGTCACAGGTGGCGGAGTGGACGGCCGAATATCCGCCGGAACGGTTCGTCCACTTCGTCCATGGCGTGCCCCGTACTCACCTGGAGGAGGCCACCCGCATCGCCCGGTGGCAGGGCGCGGGCACCATCTTCTTCACCGACCGGGGCGGCCGGTGGGAGGGAAAGGGTCATATCGGACCATTCGAGACACTGCCCGGCTACTGGGACGAAATCGTCTCGCAGATCGGACGTGGTGTCTCGGAATGAGAAGGGCCGTGGCAGTGTTACGAGGAGAACAACCGTACTGACATACCGACCGACGGAGCCCCCGTGTCGCTGCCACCCCTGGTCGAGCCCGCAGCCGAGCTCACCGTAGACGAGGTCCGCAGGTACTCCCGCCACCTGATCATCCCGGATGTCGGGATGGACGGGCAGAAGCGGCTGAAGAACGCCAAGGTGCTCGCCGTGGGTGCGGGCGGACTCGGCTCGCCGGCCCTGATGTACCTGGCGGCCGCCGGTGTCGGCACGCTCGGCATCGTGGAGTTCGACGAGGTCGACGAGTCCAACCTGCAACGCCAGATCATCCACAGCCAGGCCGACATCGGCCGTTCCAAGGCCGAATCCGCCCGTGACAGCGTCAAGGGCATCAACCCGTACGTGAACGTCGTCCTCCACGAAGAGCGGCTCGAGGCCGACAACGTGATGGAGATCTTCAGCCAGTACGACCTGATCGTCGACGGCACGGACAACTTCGCCACGCGCTACCTGGTCAACGACGCCTGTGTGCTGCTGAACAAGCCGTACGTGTGGGGTTCGATCTACCGCTTCGACGGCCAGGCCTCCGTCTTCTGGTCCGAGCACGGGCCCTGCTACCGCTGCCTCTACCCGGAGCCCCCGCCGCCGGGCATGGTCCCGAGCTGCGCCGAGGGCGGCGTGCTCGGCGTGCTCTGCGCGTCCATCGGCTCGATCCAGGTGAACGAGGCCATCAAGCTGCTCGCCGGCATCGGTGAGCCGCTGGTCGGCCGGCTCATGATCTACGACGCCCTCGAGATGCAGTACCGCCAGGTGAAGGTCCGCAAGGACCCGAACTGCGCGGTCTGCGGCGAAAACCCCACCGTCACCGAGCTCATCGACTACGAGGCCTTCTGCGGCGTCGTGTCCGAGGAGGCCCAGGAGGCGGCGGCCGGCGCGACGATCACTCCCAAGCAGCTCAAGGAGTGGATCGACGACGGCGAGAACATCGACATCATCGATGTCCGCGAGGTCAACGAGTACGAGATCGTCTCGATCCCGGGTGCACGGCTGATCCCCAAGAACGAGTTCCTGATGGGCACCGCCCTCCAGGACCTGCCCCAGGACAAGAAGATCGTCCTGCATTGCAAGACGGGTGTCCGCAGTGCGGAAGTCCTCGCCGTGCTGAAGTCGGCGGGCTTCGCCGACGCGGTGCACGTCGGCGGCGGCGTCATCGGCTGGGTCAACCAGATCGAGCCGGAGAAGCCGGTCTACTGATCGCCCCGGCAACAGACAGGCCCCGGACCGCGTCGAGCGGTCCGGGGCCTTCGTCGTGCCGGCTGCGGGCACCTCAGGAGGTGCAGGTACTGCCGTTCTGCGGGACCTTGCCCGCGAGCAGATAGGCATCCACGGCCTCCGTCACGCACGTCCCGCTTCCGTAGGCGCCGTGGCCTTCACCCTTGTTGGTGAGCAGTACGCCGACGCCCTTGCCGAGCTCGTCGGCCATCTTCTTCGCACCCTCGTACGGGGTCGCCGGGTCGCCCGTCGTACCGATCACCAGGACGGGCGCCGCGCCCTCCGCCGAGACCTCCGGCGTCTCCCACTCGCCGGGCACCGGCCACTCGGCGCACCAGCCGGCCAGGTCCCACGCCAGATACGGGCCGAAGACCGGGGACACGTCGGTGAACTCGGCGAGATGACGCGAACGCACCTCGGCGGGCAGCACCCGGCCCTTGGCGTCGGCGCACGAAATGGCGCGCTGCGCATGGCTCTGGGTGCCGTAACGGCCGCTCGCGTCACGGTCGTTGTACGAGTCGGCCATCAGCAGCAGCCCCGTGCCGTCGCCCTGCTCCGCCGCGTCCAGTGCCTGGGTCAGGTACTTCCAGCTGCTCTGCGAGTACAGCGGCTGGATGATCCCGGTCAGCGCGAGGCTCTCGGTGAGCCGTCGCCCGTCGGCCGCGGTTATCGGCTTGCGGTCGAGCTGCCGCAGCAGTTTCACGACGCGTCCGGTGCCTTCTTCCGCGCTGATGCCCCGGCTCTTGAAGTAGTTCTCCAGGGCGCGCTGGAATCCGCGTGCCTGGTTGCGCGAGTGCCCGGCGTAGTCGGCGGACGGGTCGACCACGGCGTCGAGGACCAGCCGCCCGACGTTCTTCGGGTACAGGTGGGCGTAGACGCCGCCCAGCTCGGTGCCGTAGGAGAAGCCCAGATAGTGGAGCTTGTCGTCGCCGAGGACGTGGCGTATCAGGTCCATGTCGCGTGCGGCGTTCGCCGTGCCGACGTGCGGGACGACCCGGCCGGACCGCTCGGCGCAGCCCTTGCCGAAGGCCGCCGCGTCGGCCATGTAGGTCTTCTCCTCCGCCGCGGTGTCCGGAGTGGCGTCCAGGCCCAGCGACCTCGCCGTCTCCTTGTCGCCACGGCACACCACCGCGGAGCTCTCCGCCACACCGCGCGGGTCGAAGCCGACCAGGTCGTAGCGGCTGTGCAGGCTGCCGTAGCCCTCGGCCGCCCGCGGCAGCGCCGCCACGCCGGAGCCGCCGGGGCCGCCGAAGTTGAAGAGCAGCGAGCCGATGCGTTTCTCGGGGTCCTTTGCCTTGGAACGGATCAGCGCGATGCCGATGGTCTCCCCGGCCGGGTCGCCGTAGTCCAGCGGGGCCTCGACCGTGGCGCACTGCCACTGGCCGCCGGGCGCCTGCGCGGAGCTGCCGTACGCCTTGGTCGGGGCCTCGCAGCGCTTCCAATCGGGCTTCTGCCCGGTCAGCACGGCCGGCAGGGCGGGATCACCGGCAGGGCTCGCCGCGGGGGAGGAGCCGGCGGAGGACGGGGATTCGCCGTTGCGCGCGTCGCCGGTCCCGTCGCTCCCGTCCCCGCTGCATCCGGCCGCGCCGGCCGCCACGAGGATCGTCGCCGTTGCCAGGGCCACTGCTCGCACCCGATGTCTCATCCCACACATCCCAACGGTCGTCGAAGGCAGTTTCGACATCCTAGGCAGGGCACGCGCCGGCACTACCTGCACACCGTGCCGTCGGAGGGGACCCGGCCGTTCAGCAGGTAGCCGTTCACGGCCTTCTTGACGCAGGGGCTGCTGCTGTACGAACCGTGCCCCTCGCCCTCGTAGGTGACCTGGACCGCGACGCCCTTGCCCAGCGCCTGAGCCATCGCCTTCGTGCCCTTGTAGGGGGTCGCCGGGTCGCCGGTGTTGCCGACCACCACGATGGGCGGCGCGCCGGGCGCCGAGACGTCCGGGTGGTCCCAGGTGCCCGGTACGGGCCACTTGCTGCAGCTCGCCTGTCCCCAGGCGAGGTACTCGCCGAAGACCGGGGAGGCCTTGCGGAACTCGGGCACCATGGCCTTCGCCTGGTCGACGGTGTAGCGGGCCTTGGTGTCGACACAGCCGATGGCCGTGCCCGCCGCCTGGATGTTGCTGTAGGTGCCGTTCTCGGAGCGTCCGTTAAGCGCGTCGGAGAACGCCATCAGCAGAGCCCCGTTGCCGCCGTCCGCCTCGTCGAGGCCCTCCTCCAGGAGCTTCCAGTACTCCTTGGAGTAGAGCGTCTGGATGATGCCGTTCGCCGCCTGCCCCTCGGTGAGCATCCGCTCCCCGATCCCCCGGATCGGCTTCTTGTCGAGCCGGTCCAGCAGACTGATGATCCAGTCCTGGATCTCCTGCACGGACGAGCCGGGGAGCCGGCACGCGTCACCGCGCTCCAGGCAGTCCTCCGCGAAGTTGGTGAGGGCCTGCTGAAAGCCTCTGACCTGCCCGAGCGCGCTCTGGACGGTGTCCAGCGTCGGGTCGACGACGGCGTCGAAGACGGCCCGGCCGATGTTCTTCGGGTACAGGTGGGCGTAGACGCCGCCCAGCTCGGTGCCGTACGAGATGCCGAAGTAGTGGAGCTTGTCGTCGCCGAGGACCTGGCGCATCAGGTCCAGGTCCCGTGCGGCGTTGACGGTGCCGACGTACGGGAGTTCGTCACCGGAGTTCTCCTCGCAGGCCTTGGTGAAGTCCTCGATGCCTTCCAGGAAGGTCTTCTCCTCGGCCGCGTCGTCGGGCGTCGGGTCCTCGGCCGCGTACTCGTCCATCTCCCTGTCGTCGAGGCACTCCACGGGAACACTGCGGCCGACTCCCCGCGGATCGAAGCTCACCAGGTCGTAGCGGGCCCGGAGACCCTCGTAGTCGGAGGTGAGCGACGGCAGGGTGTGCACCCCGGAGGCGCCCGGTCCGCCGAAGTTGAAGACGAGCGAGCCGATGCGGTTCGCGGTGTCACGGGCCCGGGCACGGATCAGGGCCAGCTCGATCGTCTCGCCGTCCGGTTTCGCGTAGTCCAGCGGGACGTCCATGAAGGAGCACTCCCACTTCGTCCCGCCCGGCAGCGGCGACGGCGCCGGACCGCCGCCTTCCGCCTGCGAGGGTGCGGGGCAGGGCCGCCATTCCAGTCGCTGGGAGGCGAGGTCCTTCGGCCTGTCCTCGCCGTCGTTCCCCTCGTCGGAGCACCCGGCGGCGGCCAGCAATGCGGCTGTCACGGTGGCGGCGGCCGCGGCGCGCGCGGCGGAGGAAGTTATCGGCATGTCGCCATCGTGCGCCGCCACCGAGTACCCCGCACGGGCGAAGGTCCATGCGGGTGGAGGATGCCGCGCTACGCCGGACGGGTGACTTCCGGCGGGCCGGGGGCGGCCTGTCGGGCGAGCCCCCGGCCCGTCAGAGGGAGCCCTGGCGGGTGAGGTGGGTGAAGGCGAACCAGCCCGGCAGGACCGGCAGCCACAGCGTCATCGTCCGGTACAGCAGCACCGCGGGCGCGGCGACGTCCCCCGGTACGCCCACCAGCACCAGACCGCCGAGCAGCGCGCCCTCGACGGCACCCACACCGCCGGGAGTCGGCGCCGCAGAGCCCAGTGCGTTCCCGGCGAGGAACACCACGGCGATGCTGGCGTAGCTCACCGGCTGGTGCCCGCCGTCGAACGCCCGGACCGACGCGTCCAGACAGAGCACGAACACACCCGTCAGCAGCAGCATCCCGCCGATGCCGGTGATCAGCTTCCCCGGCCTCTGCAGCACGTCCAGCATGCGCGGCACCACGCCCGCGAACAGCGACCGCAGCCGGGTCACGACGAACTTCCGCAGGAACGGGATCGCCGTCACCACCAGCACCAGCACGGCGACCGTCAGCAGCCCGGCGATCACCGTCCTGGACGGGGTGAGCGACGCCGTCTTCTCCGTGCCGGTCAGATAGCCGAAGGAGAGCAGCAGCATGATGTGCGCGCCGAGTCCGAACAGCTGCGAGGCGCCGACACTGGCCACGGCGAGCCCCGGCCGGACACCGGAGCGCTGCAGGAACCGGGTGTTCAGCGCCACGCCGCCGACCGCGGCAGGGGCGACGATCTTGACGAACGACCCGGCGACCTGCGCGAGCACCGTCCGCAGGAAGCCGACCCGCTCGGGGACGAATCCCAGCAGGCTCATCGCCGCCGCGAAGTAGCTCAGTACGGAGAACAGCAGGGCAGCCGCCACCCAGCCCCAGTGGGCGTTGGCGAAGACGGTGCCGAAGTCGATGCCGGCGATCTGCGACAGCAGGAAGTACGCGGCGACCGCGCCGGCGATGAAGCTGACGAGCGTCCGGGGCCTGATCCGCTCCAGACGGACGGGCTCCACGGGGGCCTGCGGCCTGATCAGCAGGACCTGCCGCCGGATCTGGGAGAGCAGGTCCTCCTCGCGCACCTCGTCCATGGCCTCGTCCATGGCGCGCTTGTCCGCCTGCTTCTCCGCGCGCTCCACCTTGCGGGCCGCCTTGCGGTCGTCCGCGGAGGGCCCCTCAGTACGGGCCCGCTTCGCCGCCTCCGACGCCTCCAGCACCGCATCCCGCTCGCGCTGGGCACGCTCGCGTGCCTGGTGGCGCAGGGTGGCCCTGGTCGAGCGGCTCAGGGCGATCGGCTGGAGGAGCGGCAGGCAGTCGGCGACCTTGTCGGGGCCGAGCACCTCGACCGCCGCGGCCACGGCCCGTTCGGCGCCCACCCGCAGGCCCAGGGTCGTCAGCAGCTGGGCGATGTCCATCCGGAGCACCATGTCGCCGGCGGCGATCTCTCCGCCGCGCAGATCCGTGATGATCACCTGGCCGTCCGGGTCGACCAGGATGGCGTCGCCGGCGAGCCGGCGGTGGGCGATGCGGCGCGACTGGAGCGCCTTCACCTGGCGCCAGGCGCCGCGCACCACGTCGTCCGTGATCTCGTCGTCCGCCAGGGAGTCCAGGGAACGGCCCCCGGAGTGCTCGTACACGAGCATCACCGCGTCGGGGCCGAGTTCCGACGTGGCGATCAGCTTGGGGGCGTTGGCGCCGGCGGCGATCGCCGCGTACGCGAGCAGGGCCTCCTGCTCCAGCGCCTGACGCAGCGACTGGATGGAACGGCGGGTCGTGATCGAGCGCAGTGTCAGCCGGCGCCACACGCGGTAGAAGAAGCCCTGCGCCTGCTGTTCGCGGTCGACGACGGTGACGTCCAGCGGAGGGCCGTCCTCCAGCGACACCAGATACCGGCGGCCGCGGTCCTGGTCCGCACTCTCCGGGGCGTCGTCCTCCGCACGCATGGCGGTCACCGGGCGGAACCCGACGTGACGCAGGCCGGCGAGCAGGTTCCGGCCGGTGGGGCGCACGTTCGGCGAGCCGACGGCGTAGAGGGTGCCGTACGCGACGGTCCAGCCCAGCAGCACGGTCAGCAGCACCGAGAACGGGGTGGTGTAGCCGGCGACGAGCATCGCGAAGGCGTCGAGCATCAGCACCATCCACAGGACCACGCGCCAGCGGGGTCTGCGGGCCATGCCCACCGCCGTCATATAGGCGATGACCGGCGCCAGGTATCCGTGCACCGGATCGGTCAGCTCGCCGCCGGTCTGCTGCTGGGTCAGCGCGTCCTGGAGCGAGCCGGGGGCGCTCTTGGCGACCCAGAGGTCGGTGGCGAGGGTGACTCCGTGGGCGAGGACCGCGGCGAGCACGCCGTCCGCGATCCGCAGACCGTCCCGCTTGATCAGCCGCTCGATGGCGAACGCCACCGGCACGAGCAGCACGGCGATGCTGGACACCAGGCCGGCGATCTTGACCAGCAGGTCGGGGGCCTGTCCGGTGCCCTTGTTGATGTCCTGTTCGAGGCCGCTCGTGGTGCCCTGCGCGAAGGCGGCGACGGCCAGCACGAGTGCGATGACCAGAATGCCGATCAGCAGCCGCATCAGGTCCGACGGGCGGTGCACACGGGCGGCGAGCAGCGGTTCGTCCCCGGAGACCTGGTCCGCGTGGGCCACCTCGGCCTCCGGTACCCCGGCCGCCGGCGTCTCCTTGCCGGGAACGGCCTTCTCCGGGTGCGGCTCGGAATCAGGGGTGCCTGCTGCCTTCGGCTGCACGCCCTGCTCCTTCGCCGTCTCTGTCTCTTCTTGATCTCGTATCACCAGTCACCGCCCGCACGATGGTGGCACGACCGGACGACAGAGGGGGGCATCAGGGTGCAATGCGGGGTCGCGAGGCGAGAACGGTACCCCTCTTTGCCTCCCATGTGCCGATTCTCCCTCTCCGCATCGCGGCCTTCTCGCCCAGGGCCGGTCCGGCCGTGCGTCTTCGGGCCGCGCCGCTGTCCCTCACGCCGCTCCCGGCCGGAGCGGTCCCCGTCGGGGGCGTCAGGGCCACGGCGTTGTCGGTGCCGTGCGGCAGGATGGGTCGGATGGACGAGCTGCCTGAGTACGCCGAGCGGGTTCTGGAGGTCGCCGAGCGCATCCCGCCCGGCCGGGTCATGACCTACGGGGACGTCGCGGAGTGGCTCGGCGACGGCGGACCCCGCCAGGTCGGCCGCGTCATGGCGCTGTACGGCGGCGCCGTGCCGTGGTGGCGGGTGGTGCGCTCCGACGGCGTCCTGCTCCCGGGCCACGAACTGCGCGCCCTGGAGCGGTACCGCGAGGAGGGGACCCCGTTGCGTGAAGCGTCCCGTGCCGCGGAAGGGCATGTGCCGCGCCT
This sequence comes from Streptomyces sp. OZ13, assembly GCF_052068155.1. Taxonomy (NCBI): domain Bacteria; kingdom Bacillati; phylum Actinomycetota; class Actinomycetes; order Kitasatosporales; family Streptomycetaceae; genus Streptomyces; species Streptomyces sp. OZ13. The sequence continues at coordinate 474,371 of NZ_JBQHCZ010000005.1, forward strand.
CGACATGAAACGCGCGCGATGGGACGGCGCCGGGGCGTACAGCGACGAAGCTCACATATGACAGCTTCCGCCAAGCGGCGACAGGGCGGGGACTCCGAGGACCGTACGGGGTACGGAACGGCTCCGCCGTCCGTACCCGGGCGCCTGGCGTAGCGTCTCCAGCGCGCGGCACGAACCGCACTCTCACCACCAGCACACCCACCAGGACCGGCGATCCACGTGAGCTCCTCCTCCACCACCGGGCATGTGCCGTACCCGCAGCAGGTACGGCAGGGGGTTCTCCCGCGCCCGCACGGGCGGGGCGGAAGGTCCCCGGGCGCGTACCGGCTGGTGCGAACCCCGCCGGGCCCCGTGACTCCCCCTCTCCTGGACGCAGCCCAGCGCGCGGTGGTTGACCATGGAACCGGACCGCTTCTCGTGCTCGCCGGACCGGGCACCGGCAAGACGACCACGCTCGTCGAGGCCGTCGCGGCCCGGATCGCGGCGGGCACGGACCCTTCTCGCATCCTTGTCCTCACCTTCAGCCGCAAAGCGGCGGTGGAACTGCGCGACCGGATGGCGCTGCGGCTCGGCGGCGCCCGCGGACCGCAGGCCACGACGTTCCACTCCTACTGCTACGCGCTCGTCCGCTCTCATCAGGACGCCGACCTGTTCGCCGAGCCGCTGCGCCTGCTGTCGGGTCCGGAGCAGGACGTCACCGTGCGGGAACTCCTCGCCGGCCAGATCGGCCTGCCCGGCGTCCGCTGGCCCGACGAACTGCGGGCGTGCCTGACCACCCGCGGCTTCGCCGACGAGGTCCGTGCCGTGCTGGCCCGGAGCCGCGAGCTGGGCCTCGGCCCGGACTCCCTCGCCCGCTTCGCCGCCCGCATCGGCCGGCCCGACTGGAGCGCGGCCGCCTCGTTCCTCGCCGAATACCTGGACGTCCTCGACCTCCAGGGGGTGCTCGACTACGCGGAACTGGTGCACCGGGCCGTCCTGCTGGCCGAGGAGGTGGCGCCGCCCGCCTACGACGCGGTGTTCGTGGACGAGTACCAGGACACCGACCCGGCCCAGGTGCGGCTGCTGCGCGCGCTGGCGGGCGGCGGGCGGACACTCGTCGCCTTCGGCGACCCCGACCAGTCGATCTACGCGTTCCGCGGCGCGGACGTGAACGGCATCCTCGACTTCCCCGACGCCTTCCCCCGTGCCGACGGCACTCCCGCCGGCGTCGCCGTGCTGACCACGTCCCGGCGCAGTGGGGCCGCCCTGCTGGCGGCGACGCGGCTGCTGACCCGCCGGATGCCGCTGACACGGCTGCCGGCCGGCAAGGTCCGCGCCCACCGCGAACTGGCGGCGGTCCGCGAGGGCGGCCGCGTCGAGGCGTACACCTATCCGACGGCCTCCACGGAGCTGGACAACATCGCGGACATCCTGCGCCGCGCACATCTCGAGGACGGCGTCCCCTGGCACGAGATGGCGGTGCTCGTCCGGGCGGGCGGCCGCACCATCCCCTCCATGCGGCGCGCCCTGACATCGGCGGGCGTACCACTCGAGATCGACGGCGACGACGTGGCCCTGCGCCATGAACCGGCGGTGGCGCCGCTGCTGACCGCCCTGCGTACGGTCGCGACGGCGGCCGCGGGCCGCCCGGCGGAAGCGCCGCCCACACCGGCGCCCGCGCCTGTCGCCGGGGGAGCGGGCGAGGAGCCCGGCGCCGGTGACGGGGCGGCTGAGGTCTCCGGGGTTCCGGAGGAGGCGGGCGAGCGGGGCGATGCTGGTGACGGCGCGGCTGAGGTCTCCGGGGTTCCGGAGGAGGCGGGCGAGGCGCGGGAGCCCGGTCCCGAGCCCGCCGTGTGGATCGACACCGAGACCGCGCTCACTCTCCTGACCTCGCCGCTCGGCGGCATGGACACCGCGGACCTGCGCCGTCTCGGCCGGGCGCTGCGGGACGAGGAGCGGGCCGGGGGCAACACGCTGCCGCCGCCGTCCGACCAGCTTCTCGCCCGCGCGCTGGCCGAGCCCGAGCGGCTTGTCGCCCACGATCCGGCGTACGCCCGAGGCGCCCAGCGGCTGGGCGCCCTGCTGCGCAAGGCGCGCGAACTCCTGGAGGGCGGAGGCACCGCGGAAGAGGCCCTGTGGCTGCTGTGGGACGGCACCCCGTGGCCGCAGCGCCTGGAGCGTGCGGCGTTCCGCGGCGGCGCGGCCGGCCGGAACGCCGACCGTGATCTCGACGCCGTCTGCGCGCTCTTCGAGACGGCGGCGCGCGCGGAGGAACGCACCGGCGGCCGCGGCGCGCTCAACTTCATCGAGGAGCTCGAAGCGCAGGACATCGCCGCCGACACCCTCTCCAGGCGGGAGGCCCGCCCGGAGGCCGTGCGGCTGATGACGGCGCACCGCTCCAAGGGTCTGGAGTGGAGCCTCGTCGTGGTCGCCGGTGTGCAGGAGGGCCTGTGGCCCGACCTCCGGCGCCGGGGCTCACTTCTGGAGGCCGACCGCATCGGACGGGACGGCCTCGCCGAGCCGCTCACCCCCGGCGCCCTGCTGGCGGAGGAGCGCAGGCTGTTCTACGTGGCGGCCACCCGCGCCCGTGACCGTCTCGTCGTCACCGCGGTCAAGGCCCCGGCCGACGACGGTGACCAGCCCTCCCGCTTCCTGGCCGAACTCGGCGTGGAGCCTCGTGATGTGACCGGTCGTCCGCGCCGCCCGCTGGCCGTGGCCCCGCTCGTCGCCGAACTGCGCGCCACCACCGTCGACCCGGACGCCTCGCCCCGGTTGCGGGAGGCCGCCGCCCGCCGGCTGGCCCGGCTCGCGGCGCTGACCGACGAGGAGGGACAGCCGCTGGTGCCTTCCGCGCACCCGTACCGCTGGTGGGGGCTGTACGACGCCACCCACAGCGCGAAGCCGCTGCGCGACCGGGACCAGCCCGTCACGCTCTCCGGCAGCGCACTCGACCAGCTGGCCAACAGTTGCGCGCTCCAGTGGTTCCTGGGCCGGGAGGTGAAGGCCGACGCGCCCGCGACCGCCGCCCAGGGCTTCGGCAACGTCGTGCACGTGCTCGCCGACGAGGTCGCCTCCGGCCGTACCCCCGCCGACCTCGCCGTTCTCATGGAGCGCCTCGACTCGGTGTGGGACGCGCTCGTCTTCGACGCCCCCTGGAAGTCGCAGCAGGAGAAGGGGCACGCGCGCGCCGCACTCGAGCGTTTCCTGCGCTGGCACGTCATGGACCGCGGCGGACGCCGCCCCGCCGCCACCGAGCACGACTTCGACGTCACGCTGGAGGCGGGCGGGTTCGAGGTGCGCATCCGGGGCTCCATGGACCGCGTCGAGCAGGACGAGCAGGGCCGCGCCTATGTCGTCGACTTCAAGACGGGCAAGCAGACGCCCACGAAGGACGAGGTCGCCCGCCATCCCCAGCTCGCCGTGTATCAGCTGGCCGTCCGCGAGGGCGCGGTCGACGAGGTCTTCGGCGGGAACCGCCCCGAGCCGGGCGGCGCCGAGCTCGTACAGCTGCGGCAGCCGGCCGCGAAGAAGGAGGGCGGCGACGCCCTGCCGAAGGTGCAGGCACAGGAGGCGCTCACCGGCGAATGGGTCGGGGACCTGCTCGCCACCGCTGCCGGCCGGGTCCTCGACGAGCGCTTCACGCCCTCCACCGGGCAGCACTGCGCCCATTGCGCGTTCCGCGCATCGTGCAGCGCGCAGCCGGAGGGCCGCCAAATAGTGGAATGACCGGAGTTTTGTCATGCAGTGTCACATTTGCGCAGATCCAATGGACTTCCCGGCCACCGCGACACGTCGTGGCGGGCCCATCCGGATCTGCGAGGAGAGACAACATGACGGCCAAGCGGAAGTCCCTGGTGACGGCGGCGGTCTGTGCGAGTGCCGTCATCGTGCTGGCGGGCTGTTCCCAGGACGGTGACATCAAGGCCAAGGGAGCCTCCGGGGAGCGAAGGGGGCCTGCGGCCGTGACCAGCGGCGACGGCGAATCGCTGGAGGGCCTCGACGCCGGGCAGATCGCCGACAAGGCGGTCGCGGCCACCAGAGCCGCCAAGTCCCTGACCATGGCGGGCCGGATCGAGAAGGACGGCGAGCCGGTCTCCGTCGACCTCGCCCTCGACTCCGGCGACAAATGCAGCGGCCTGCTCGGCGTCAAGGGAGGCAGAGCGGAACTCCGCCAGGCGTCCGAGGTCATGTACCTCAAGGGCGACGAGCAGTTCTGGAGCGCCTCACTGCGCGAGCGTTCCTCCGAGTCGCCCGGGGTGGACAACGACGCCGTCGCGGAACTCATGCAGGGCCGGTGGGTCAAGATGCCCACCGGGACCGTCAAGGACCTGGACCGCGTCTGCGACCTCAAGGCGATGTTCGCGCAGATGGACGTGGACGAGGCGGACCGGAAGCAGATGACCAAGGGCCCGGACTCCGAGGTCGAGGGCGTACCGACGGTGACCCTCGTGAAGAAGGAGCAGGACAGGACGACGACGGTCCATGTCGCGAAGGAGGGCAAGCCCCATGTCCTCAAGATCGTCAAGGCCGGTGGCAACGAGACCGGCACCATCGTTCTCTCCCGCTACGACGAGCCGGTCGAGGTCGAGGCGCCGCCGGCCGGGGAAGTGGTCGACCTGGACAACCTGACCGGGGGCGCGGGCCTCGGCTTCGAGGCGGGCCCCACGCAGTCCGGCGACGGGAGCGGCACGGACGGGGAGTCGGACACGGGAGGGGACTCCGGCGTCGGAGCGGGCACGGACCCCGGTGAGGACCCGGAGGCGGACGGGGGCACCGGCTCCGCCGAGGACTCCGGCTCGGACCAGGACACCGATGCCGGCACCGGCGACGAACCGGGTTCCGGCGAAGGCTCCGACGGCGACGAGGGCACCGGCGGGGACACCGGCTCCGGCGCGGGGACGGCCGCGGACGGTGACAGCGCGTCCTAGAGACCGGTACAGGCGGCCGGCTCCGGGGCTACGGCCCCGCGCTTGCGGGCTGCCCGGGCTATGGGGGCCCGCGCTTGCGCGCTGCCGGCTGCGGCACGGCGCCGGGCTCCCTCTGGCCGAGCCACTGCTGCGCGGCCTCGCGGGCCCGCCTGCCGTGGCGGCCGGTCCGGCATGCCGGACCGGGCCGGGACCCGACCGGAGACGGACCGCGAAGGCGCCGGGACGGACCGGGTTCGGGTCGGGTCCCGCGCACGAACGGGGACCACTGCTGTCGGTGGTCCCCGTTAGCCTCTACGGGGTGACCGCACGCATCACCGACCCCGAGCAGCTCAAAGAGCTGCTCGGCATCCCCTTCACCCCGGAGCAGACGGCCTGCATCACCGCGCCGCCCGCCCCGCAGGTCATCGTGGCCGGCGCCGGTTCGGGGAAGACGACGGTCATGGCGGCCCGGGTGGTCTGGCTCGTCGGCACCGGCCAGGTGGCGCCCGACCAGGTCCTCGGACTCACCTTCACCAACAAGGCCGCCGGCGAGCTCGCCGAGCGCGTCCGCACCGCCCTCGTCCGGGCCGGCGTGACTGACCCCGACGCCATCGACCCGGGCGACCCTTCCTCGGTCTTCGGCGGCGACACCCCGGTCGGCGAGCCGCGCATCTCCACGTACCACGCCTTCGCCGGCCAGCTCCTCAAGGACCACGGCCTGCGCATCGGACTCGAGCCGACCGCCCGGCTGCTCGCCGACGCCACCCGCTACCAGCTCGCCGCTCGTGTGCTGCGCGAGGCCCCGGGACCGTACCCCGCGCTCACCCGTTCCTTCCCCTCTCTCGTGAGCGACCTGCTCGCGCTCGACGCGGAGCTCGCCGAGCACCTCGTGCCCGCTGAGCGCCTGAAGGAGTACGACACTGAGCTGCTCCGCACCCTCGAAGGCGCCCGGCTGACCAACGCGGACCTCCGCAAGGTCCCGGAGGCCGCAGAGGCGCGCCGCGAGCTGCTCGACCTGACCCTGCGTTACCGCGCGGCGAAGCGGCAGCGGGACCTGCTCGACTTCGGCGACCAGATCGCGCTCTCCGCCGAGCTCGCACTCACCCGCCCCGAGGTGGGCACCCTCCTCCGCGACGAGTTCAGGGTCGTCCTGCTCGACGAGTACCAGGACACGTCGGTGGCCCAGCGGCTGCTGCTGTCCGGACTGTTCGGGCAGGGCACGGGCCACGCCGTCACCGCGGTCGGCGACCCCTGTCAGGCGATCTACGGCTGGCGCGGGGCGTCCGTCGCCAACCTCGACGACTTCCCCGTCCACTTCCCCCACTGCGACGGCCGTCCCGCCGACCGCTACTCGCTCAGCGAAAACCGCCGCAGTGGCGGGCGTCTGCTGCACCTCGCCAACGGCCTCGCGACGCCGCTGCGCGCCATGCACGAGGGGGTCGAGGCACTGCGGCCCGCGCCCGGTGCGGAGCGGGACGGCATCGTGCGCTGCGCGCTGCTGCCGACGCACGCGGAGGAGATCGAGTGGCTCGCCGACTCCATCGCCCACCTCGTCCGCACCGGCAAGGAGCCGGGCGAGATCGCGGTCCTCTGCCGTACCGCGGGCGACTTCCCCGAGATCCAGGGCGCCCTGGTCGCCCGCGACGTCCCGGTCGAGGTCGTCGGCCTCTCCGGGCTGCTGCACCTGCCCGAGGTCGCCGACCTGGTGGCGATGTGCGAGGTGCTCCAGGACCCCGGCGCCAACGCCTCGCTCGTTCGCATCCTCACCGGCCCCCGGTGGCGGATCGGGCCGCGCGACCTGGCGCTGCTCGGCCGCCGGGCGCGGCTGCTCGTCCACCATGCCTCCGCTGACGACGATCCGGAGCGGCGGCTCGCGGCGGCGGTGGAGGGCACCGACCCGGCGGAGATCATCTCGCTCGCCGACGCGCTCGACACGTTCCTGGAGTCGGCCGGGAACGAGGACGACGGACTTCCCTTCTCCGCGGAGGCACGGGTCCGCTTCGCCCGCCTCGCCGCCGAACTGCGTGACCTGCGCCGCTCGCTGGCCGACCCGCTGATGGACGTCCTGCACCGGGTGCTCTCCACCACCGGCCTCGAGGTCGAGCTGTCCGCCTCGCCGCACGCGCTGGCCGCCCGCCGACGGGAGACCCTCGCCAACTTCCTGGACATCGCCGCCGGTTTCGCCGCGCTGGACGGGGAAGCGACACTGCTGGCGTTCCTCGGCTTCCTGCGTACCGCGGCGCAGTACGAGAAGGGGCTCGACAACGCCCTTCCGGGCGGTGAGAACACGGTCAAGGTGCTCACCGCGCACAAGTCCAAGGGCCTCGAGTGGGACGTCGTCGCCGTGCCGGGGCTCGTCGCCAAGCACTTCCCGAACGACCAGGCCAGAGAGGCATGGACGTCCCAGTCCAAGGTCCTTCCGCACGCCCTGCGCGGTGACGCGGACACACTGCCGGACGTCGAGTCGTGGGACGCCGGGGGGCTGAAGGCCTTCAAGGAGGCGATGAAGGACCACCAGCACACGGAGGAACTGCGCCTGGGCTACGTGACCTTCACCCGCCCCCGCTCGCTCCTCCTCGGCTCCGCGCACTGGTGGGGGCCCAGCCAGAAGCGGCGGCGCGGCCCGTCCGCGTTCCTGGAGGCCCTGTACGACCATTGCGAGCAGGGCCACGGCGAGATCGAGGTCTGGGCCGACGAGCCCGAGGAGGACGCGGAGAACCCGGCGCTCGGCACGGCCACCGCGGACCACGCCTGGCCGCTGCCTCTGGACCCCGTCTCCCTGTCCCGCCGCCGGGCAGCGGCAGACACGGTCATGGCGCACCTCGAGGCGCTGACGGCGGTGCCGGGCGGGGTCGGAGCGGGTGCGTCGGCCGGAGCCGACCACGTACGTGGATCCGAGCCGGATCCGGAGACCGAGTCCGGGCGGGAGCCGGAGTTCGACTCCGGCTCCGGGCCCGCGTACGACTCCGAGTTCGGCACCGGGCCCGAGCCTGAGCCCGAGTTCGAGGCCGAGTTCGGCACCGGGCCCGAGCCTGAGCCCGAGTTCGAGGCCGACTTCGAATTCGGGCCCGGTTCCGGGCCCGGTTCCGGGCTCGGTTCCGGGTCCGGGTCGGCACCCGTGACGGTGCCGTCCGCCGAGCGCGGTCCCGTGCCGGCTCCCTCCGCCGACCCGGAGGAATGGGAGTGGCCGACCGAGCCCCCGGAGGACGACCCGTTCGCGCCCCCGCCGCCGGCGCCGACCGTCCCGCATCAGCCGTCCCCGCACGCCGAGCGCGCCGCCGTCGCCGCCCCAGGAGACGCTGACGCCGCGTACCCCTCTGCTCCCCGGAGCGCCGAAGGCCCGCACCGGACCTCGGGAGGGAACGGGAGGCGGGAGGCACTCACTCCCGAGGAGGCCCGCGCCATCGCGTCATGGGACCGCGACCTCGACGCGCTCACCGGCGAACTGCGCCGTACCCGCGCGACCGTCCGTGAGGTGCTCGTGCCGGCCTCCCTCTCCGCGTCCCAGCTGCTCCGCCTCGCCGCCGACCCCGACGGCTTCGCCCAGGAGCTCGCCCGCCCCATGCCCCGTCCGCCGCAGCCCGCGGCCCGCAGAGGCACCCGGTTCCACGCCTGGGTGGAGTCGCGCTTCGAGGAGCTCGCCCTTCCCATGCTCGGCCCGGACGAGCTGCCGGGCGGCGCCGACGAGCACGACATCGCGGACGAGCAGGACCTCGCCGCGCTCAAGGAGGCCTTCGAGCGCACGCCGTACGCCCGCCGCACCCCGTACCGCGTCGAGGCGCCGTTCCAGTTCACGCTGGCCGGCCGGGTCGTGCGGGGCCGGATCGACGCCGTGTACCGGACCGGTGAGGGCACGTACGAGATCGTCGACTGGAAGACCGCGCGCAGCGGCGTCGCGGACCCCCTCCAGCTCGCCGTCTACCGCCTCGCGTGGGCCGAACAGCACGGCATACCGCTCGAGGCGGTGACCGCCACGTTCGTGTTCGTACGCACCGGCGAGATCGTGCATCCCGACGGCCTCCCCGACCGCGCCGGACTGGAGCGCATCCTGCTGGGCGGGACGGCCGACGAGTCCGGTGCCGGCGCCCGTTAGGCTCAAGAGCATGAGCGAGACCCCGGACAACGCCGTCCGTACGTACATACAGCAGCACCGCGCCGCCTTCCTCGACGACCTCGCCGAGTGGCTGCGCATCCCGTCCGTGTCGGCTCAGCCGGAGCACGACGGGGACGTACGGCGCAGCGCCGAGTGGCTCGCGGGCAAGCTGTCGGAGACCGGCTTCCCGGTCGCCGAGATCTGGCCCACATCCGGTGCCCCGGCGGTCTTCGCCGAGTGGCCGTCCGGCGACCCCGACGCGCCCACCGTGCTGGTCTACGGCCACCACGACGTGCAGCCCGCCGCCCGTGAGGACGGCTGGCACACCGACCCGTTCGAGCCCCTGATCGCCGACGGACGGATGTACGGCCGCGGCGCCGCCGACGACAAGGGGCAGGTGTTCTTCCACACACTCGGCGTGCGCGCCCACCTCGCGGTCACCGGCCGTACCGCCCCCGCCGTCAACCTCAAGCTGCTGATCGAGGGCGAGGAGGAGTCCGGCTCCCCGCACTTCCGCGCACTCGTGGAACAGCAGGCGCACCGCCTCGCCGCCGACGCCGTGATCGTCTCCGACACGGGCATGTGGTCGGAGACCACCCCGACCGTCTGCACCGGCATGCGCGGCCTGGCCGACTGCGAGATCACGCTGTACGGCCCCGACCAGGACATCCACTCCGGCTCGTTCGGCGGCGCCGTCCCCAACCCCGCGACCGTCGCCGCCCGCCTGGTCGCCGCGCTGCACGACGAGAACGAGCAGGTCACGATCCCCGGCTTCTACGAAGGCGTCGCACCGCTCACCGACGAGGAGCGCGAGCTGTTCGCCGAGCTGCCGTTCGACGAGGAGACCTGGCTGCGCACCGCGAAGTCGCACGGGACGCTCGGCGAAGCCGGATACTCCACGCTCGAGCGCGTCTGGGCCCGCCCGACGGCCGAGCTGAACGGCATCGGGGGCGGCTACCAGGGCCCCGGCGGCAAGACGATCGTCCCGTCGTCCGCGCAGCTGAAACTGTCCTTCCGGCTGGTCGCCGGTCAGGAACCCGACAAGATCGAACGCGCCGTCACGGACTGGGTCGACTCCCGGATCCCTGCCGGTATCCGGCACGAGATCGTCTTCGGGGCCGCAACCCGGCCCTGCCTGACGCCGCTCGACCATCCGGCCCTTCGGTCGGTCGTACGAGCCATGGGCCGTGCCTTCGACGGTCACAAGATCCGCTTCACCCGCGAGGGCGGTTCGGGACCGGCGGCCGACCTCCAGGACGTCCTCGCGGCGCCCGTGCTGTTCCTGGGCATCTCCGTACCGTCCGACGGCTGGCACGCACCGAACGAGAAGGTCGAGCTGGAACTGCTCCTCAAGGGAGTGGAGACGACCGCCCATCTGTGGGACGACATGGCCCGCACCCTTCGCTGAACCGATGTCCCGATCCGCCCCGGGGGAGTTGGAAGAACCGTGAGCACCCAGAGCTACGCCGATGCCGCAGGCCGTCCCATCGGTCTCACCGCGCCCAGCGGCATCGACCGCGAGGCGCACAACCGTCTCGACGAGGCATGGCTCGCGGCCGCGTGGAGCCATCCCACGACCCGTGTGTTCGTCGTCTCCGGTGGCCAGGCCCTGATCGACGACACCCCCGACGGCCGCACCGAGCTCGTCATGACCCCGGCCTTCGAGGCCCCGGTCACGGAGACCCACCGCTACTTCCTCGGCACCGACGAGGAAGGGGTGCGCTACTTCGCCCTCCAGAAGGACGCCCTGCCGGGCCGCATGGACCAGTCGGCCAGGCCCGCCGGGCTGCGCGAGGCCGGGCTCCTGCTGTCGCCGCGCGACGCCGGGCTGCTGGTGCACGCGGTCGCCCTGGAGAACTGGCAGCGGCTGCACCGCTTCTGCTCCCGCTGCGGCGAGCGCACCGTCATCGCCGCCGCCGGACACATCCGCCGATGCCAGGCCTGCGGCGCCGAGCACTATCCCCGCACCGACCCTGCCGTGATCATGCTCGTCACCGACGACCAGGACCGCGCGCTCCTCGGCCGCCAGGTGCACTGGCCGGAGGGCCGCTTCTCGACGCTGGCGGGCTTCGTGGAGCCGGGGGAGTCCATCGAGGAGTCGGTGCGCCGCGAGGTCCGTGAAGAGGTGGGCGTCGGTGTGGGCGAGGTGGAGTACGTCGCCAGCCAGCCGTGGCCGTTCCCCTCGAGCCTGATGCTCGGGTTCATGGCCCGCGCCACGACGTCGCGGATCGAGGTCGACGGCGAGGAGATCCACGAGGCGCGTTGGTTCTCACGGGAGGACCTGCGGGCCGCGTTCGAGTCCGGAGAGGTGCTGCCTCCCTACGGGATCTCCATCGCGGCCCGACTGATCGAGCTCTGGTACGGCAAGCCGCTGCCGAAGCCCGGCGACGTGGTCTGAGGCCCTGGACGCGCTTCTGAGGTCCGGACCTGCTCCGAGGTCCGGGACGTGCTCCGGGCCCGCCACGGCCGCGCGGCCGCCGTAGACGCACGAATCCGGCCAGACGCACGAAGGCCCCGGCCGGTCCGGCCGACCGGGCTGTCGCTCGGTCGAACCGGACTGCCGGGGCCGCCGCCCGGTCCAGCCTCGAGGGCTAGACGCCCACCTTCTGCTTGACCTGGGCGAGAGACGGGTTCGTCAGCGTCGAACCGTCGGGGAAGAGCACGGTGGGCACCGTCTGGTTGCCCCCGTTGGCCTTCTCGACGAAGGCCGCCGACTCGGGGTCCTGCTCGATGTTGATCTCGGTGTACGCGATGCCCTCGCGGTCCATCTGGCTCTTCAGCCGACGGCAGTATCCGCACCACGTGGTGCTGTACATCGTCACAGTGCCCTGCATCGTCTCTTGCTCCTAGGTCTCGGGGGCGGGGGGTGTCATCACCTCGGGCTAGAACGTACGTGACGCGGTAACGATTCCCGCGCCCCGTGTGAGGCGGATCCGTGCGGCCGACGGCCAATTCGTACGACTGATGAGGCAGCCCTGTGGACAACCGCCGCATCCGCCCCCGGCGACCTGGCAGCATGGCGGGGTGACAGCAGCAACGCACTCCTCTCTTTTCCCGCAGGTCCCCGAGTCGGCGGACGCCGTGCTCGACGGGCTCGATCCCGAGCAGCGCGAGGTGGCGACCGCCCTGCACGGACCGGTGTGCGTGCTGGCAGGAGCCGGCACGGGCAAGACCCGCGCGATCACCCACCGCATCGCGTACGGGGTGCGGGCGGGCATACTCCAGCCCGCCAGTGTGCTGGCCGTCACGTTCACCAACCGCGCCGCCGGTGAGATGCGCGGACGGCTGCGCCAGCTCGGCGCGGGCGGCGTCCAGGCGCGTACGTTCCACTCCGCCGCCCTCCGCCAGCTGCAGTACTTCTGGCCGAAGGCGGTCGGCGGCGAGATGCCGCGACTGCTCGAGCGCAAGATCCAGCTGGTGGCCGAGGCCGCAGCCCGCTGCCGGATCCGCCTCGACCGCAACGAGCTGCGGGACGTGACGGGAGAGATCGAGTGGGCCAAGGTCACCCAGACCGTGCCCGCCGACTACCCGGCGGCCGTCGCCAAGTCGCTGCGCGACGCGCCCCGTGACCCGGCCGAGATCAGCCAGGTCTACGCCATGTACGAGCAGCTCAAGCGCGACCGCTCGGTGATCGACTTCGAGGATGTGCTGCTGCTCACGGTCGGCATCCTGCAGGACCGGCACGACATCGCCGACCATGTCCGCCGTCAGTACCAGCACTTCGTCGTCGACGAGTACCAGGACGTCAGCCCCCTCCAGCAGCGCCTCCTGGACCTGTGGCTCGGCGACCGGGAAAGCCTGTGCGTCGTCGGTGACGCCAGCCAGACGATCTACTCCTTCACCGGCGCCACCCCCGACCACCTGCTCAACTTCCGCACCCGGCACCCCGGTGCGACGGTGGTCAAGCTGGTCCGCGACTACCGCTCCACCCCCCAGGTCGTCCACCTCGCCAACGGCCTGCTCGGGCAGGCCCGCGGACGGGCCGCCGAGCACCGCCTCGAACTGATCTCCCAGCGCGAGCCGGGCCCCGAGCCCTCGTACGTGGAGTACGCGGACGAGCCCGCGGAGGCGGAGGGCACCGCCCGCCGCATCCGCGAGCTGATCGACGCGGGTGTCCCGGCCGGTGAGATCGCCGTGCTGTACCGGATCAACGCCCAGTCGGAGGTCTACGAGCAGGCTCTGGCCGACGCGGGCGTCCCGTACCAGCTGCGCGGGGCCGAGCGGTTCTTCGAGCGGCAGGAGGTGCGCGAGGCGGGCATCGCCCTGCGCGGCGCGGCCCGCGCCGGCGGCAACGACGCACTGCTCGACGACGTGGAGGACCTGCCCTCGCAGGTGCGGGCCGTGCTGTCCACCAAGGGGTGGACCACGGAGCCGCCCGCCGGATCCGGTGCCGTGCGCGACCGCTGGGAGTCGCTGGCGGCGCTGGTCCGCCTCGCGGAGGACTTCGTGCGGGCCAGGCCGCAGGCCACGCTCGCCGACCTTGTGGCCGAGCTGGACGAGCGGGCGGCCGCCCAGCACGCGCCCACCGTCCAGGGCGTCACACTCGCCTCCCTGCATTCGGCGAAGGGCCTGGAGTGGGACGCCGTCTTCCTGGTCGGGCTCACCGAGGGCATGATGCCGATCACCTACGCCAAGACGGACGAGCAGGTGGAGGAGGAGCGCCGGCTCCTCTACGTGGGCGTGACCCGTGCACGGCTGCACCTGTCCCTGTCGTGGGCCCTGTCCCGTGCGCCGGGCGGCCGTGCCTCCCGGCGTCCGACCCGCTTCCTGAACGGCATCCGCCCGGGCTCCGCCGCGGCCGGGCCGCGAACCGCCGGCGGCGCGGGCGGCGTCGAGCGGGGCGGCGGACGCCGCAAGCGGCGCGGCCCGGTGCTGTGCCGGGTCTGCGGCAAGACCCTGACCGACGCGGGCGAGATGAAGCTGATGCGCTGCGAGGACTGCCCCTCGGACATGGACGAGGCGCTGTACGAGCGGCTGCGTGAGTGGCGCTCGGTGCAGGCCAAGGACCTGGGCCAGCCCGCGTACTGCGTCTTCACGGACAAGACGCTGATGGCGATCGCGGAGGCCGTGCCGGGCGACGAGGCGGAGTTGGCCGGGATCTCCGGTGTCGGCGGCCGCAAGCTCGATCGGTTCGGGGCCGATGTCCTGGCCATCTGCGCAGGTGAGGAGCCGGGCGAGGCCGACGAGGAGGACTGATACAAACTCGTCGAAAAAATGGTTTGCGCGCGCCCGGCCAAGACCCATAGGTTCTTAACCACGAAGAACAGCGGCTTCTCTGAAGCCCTGTCTTCGTGCTGTACTTATCCGAATAGCGTGACCGGCCTGTCCGGTCCTCGAGACGCCGAGAGGAGGCGATTCCAGTGATCAGCATCAAGACCAGCTTCATCAGCACCGCCAAAATGACCGATCGCTCGGTCGTCTCCGCCTGCTCGCTCGGCTTCTCCTCCGCGTTCCTCGGCACCGGTATGTCCGGCATCTCCGCCGTGCTTCCCGTGTCCGGTCTGGGCGGCCTGCCCGTCCTGGAGCGCAATGAGCGACCGACCAAGGCACTGGAAGCAGGAGTAGCAGCGGCAGAGGCTCAGGCCTATGCCTTTGCGGCGGCCAGTGCCGAGACCGAGCAGAAGACGACGCAGCACCACACGAAGTGGGCCTTCCGCGGGCTCGAACCCTGGAGTGATCCAGCCTGATACGGCATCAGGCCGGCGCCTTCAGGGCCGCGGAACCCCACCCGGGATCCGCGGCCCTTCTGTTTTCCCCAACGGGAGAACAGTGCGAAGGGGCCTCGGGACCAGAAGCACCCGGTACCAACTGCCACCCGGCCGACCGGCCGGAACGACCAGACGAGGAATCACACACCGTGCAACTCGAAGCGCACGCCCCGTCCGTACCGCCTTCCGAGACCACCTCCCCGCCCGTCCGTACCGAGGACTCCACCTTGACTCCCCTCACCGCGCTCACCGCGCTCGACGACGCCATCGAGAACCTGGGCGTGCCCGTCCCGTGCCGTTCCTACGACCCGGAGGTCTTCTTCGCCGAGTCGCCGGCCGACGTCGAGTACGCCAAGTCCCTCTGCCGCACCTGCCCGCTGATGGAGGCCTGCCTCGCGGGCGCCAAGGAGCGGCGTGAGCCGTGGGGCGTCTGGGGCGGAGAGCTCTTCGTCCAGGGTGTCGTCGTTGCCCGCAAGCGGCCGCGTGGTCGCCCGCGCAAGAACCCGGTTGCGGCATGAACGCCATCGGAACCATCGATCGACCCGTCACGCACGACCCCCAGAAGCAGGCCCCTATGACCTCTTCCACGAGCGAGCCCCAGGGCTCCGCCACCCGAGCTGTCACCACCATCGGCGCGAACGCCTCGCGTCAGAACAGGACCCGCGAAATGCAACTCATCCCAGAAGCCCTGGCTCGTGCGCATATGCACGAGCGCCTGCGTGAAGTCGACGCGGAACGCCAGGCCGTGCGCCTGGTCGCCGCCCGACGCATGCAGCGCCGCGCCGAGCGCGTGTCGATGCGCGCGCGCCGCGCACTGGCCATGGCCGTCATGCACTGACGGCGAAGCCGTCCACGCGGGGGCCGGTCCTCACGGACCGGCCCCCGCGGTGCGTGGTGACGCGCACTCGCCGCCGGACGGCGATATCGTCGCGAGGTGGACCAGGACAGGACTCCCCACCCCGAGCAGCCGGGGGACGAGGGCATCGTGTGCGCCGGCTGCGGCAAGGTCGCCGAGGGGCCGCCCGTGACCTGGACCTGCTCCGTGGAGGACGGCGTCCGCCATTACCTCTGCGAGGACTGCGCCCGTGACAACATCCGGGCGATCGAGAGCCGGCTCGACCCGCAGTGGTGGTGACCGCCGCCCGCATGCTCTCCGCCCACCGGAGCCGCTCCGGGTGCCGTCAGGCTCCTGCCTCCAGTACGGCGGTGCCGTCCGCGCTTTCCTCCTCCGCCTCTGCGGCGTCCTCCACAACGAAGCCGGGCAGCCACTCCTCCAGCTCGCCCCGGAGCCGCACCGTCGCGTTCAGCTGGCACAGCACGCCGATCGTGCTCAATGTCACACGGTGTATTAGCAGATATGCGGGCGGCAGGTTGAGCTGCTTGCCGAGCTGGTGCGCGGGAGAGCGGACATCGGCGATCCGAGCGGCCTGGGTGCGCATCCAGCCGCGCGTGAAGGTGAATTGCTCCACCTCCGCCGGCTCGATGATCGGCAGCAGGTAGTCGAGCACCGCTTCGGGGTCGAGGTCGATCGACTCCTTGACGAAGCCCTCTTCGCACAGGAGTCCGTAGACGGCCTCCGCCTCGCCTTCGAGGGTCATACGCAGACAGGCGCCGATGGTTTCCGGTAGCCCGTCCGGCAGCCGGTCCACCGTGCCGAAGTCGAGGACACCCAGACGCCAGCCCTTGCCGTCGTCGTCGGGAAGCAGGCGGAAGTTCCCGGGATGCGGGTCGGCGTGGAGAAGTCCCGTGCGTGCCGGGCCGGAGAAGAGGAACCGCGCCAGCAACTGGCCCGCCCGGTCCCGTTCCTCGGGGGTGCCGCCGGAGATCACCTCGGCCAGCGGTATGCCGTCGATCCACTCGGTCACCAGGACCTGGTCGCTCTGGTGCACCACGTCCGGCACCAGCACGCCGGGATCGTCCGCGAACTCGGCGGCGTGCTCCCGCTGGGCCTGGGCCTCCAGCGCGTAGTCGAGCTCCTCCGAGACGCGGTCACGCAGTTCGGAGATGAGGGGCTTGATGTCCATGCCCGGAATCAGCGGCCCCAACAGCTTGGCGAAACGGCTCAGTTGCGCCAGGTCGGACAGCAGCGCGTCTCCCGCCCCCGGGTACTGCACCTTCACGGCGACCTCGCGCCCGTCGTGCCACACCGCACGGTGCACCTGCCCGATGGACGCGGCGGCGGACGGCTTGTCCTCGAAGCTCAGGAACAGCTCACGCCAGTCCTCCCCGAGACGCTCTTCGAGCACCGAGTGGACGGTCCGCGTCGGCATCGGAGGCGCGGCCTCCTGAAGCTTGGTCAGAGCGGCTCGGTAAGGACCGGCGATCTCCTCCGGCAGGGCCGATTCGAAGACGGACAACGCCTGCCCGAACTTCATCGCACCGCCCTTGAGTTCCCCCAGCACCTTGAACAGCTGCTCGGCCGTGCGCTGTTGCAGCTCCCGGGCCACGATCTCGGCGGACTTGCCGCCGATCCGCTTTCCCAGCCCCCATGTGGCGCGGCCGGCGAATCCCAGTGGCAGCGCTGCCAGCTTGGCGGTCCGGGTGACCGCCTTCCGGGGAAGATCAGACATGCGCCCCTCCAAATCCCAGACAGCGTGCCGCGTTTGCCGACGGCATCATTCCGCCGACCGCGTGTACCCGTTCATTGTGTCGTGTGCCGGAGCTGTTCCTGAGGTGTGCCTCCTCTCAGTTTTCCCCGCCGCACTGCAGGCACAGTCGAGGTTGGGTGCGATCCGTTCCGACCGCCAGGACAGCTGTGGCAGCGAAATCTCCCATCGGGCCCCGGTGCTCACGGGTGCCCCGCCGTCGAGGAAGGACAGCGCGTGACACGCGGCCGTCCCCGCCACGGCCGTGGCCAGCGCGACATCGCAGGCGGGCACGGTCCGGCGCCGCCCCGAGCGCCACTGTGCCAGCAGCCGGCCCCTTCCCGGATCGAGCTCGGCCTGCCCCCGCTCCATGCAGCCCGCGCACGCCGTACATCCCGGCAGCACGAGCGGACCGACGACGCCGGTTGCCTCCACAACGCCCGTATAAAGATGGGGTGTGCCGGTCGCGATCCACCCCTCGGCGTCGCTCGCGGCAGGGGCGTAGGCCGCCAGCCCGTCGCGCGGCGCCACGACGACCAGGCTGAGGCCGGGCCCGCCGTCCGGGTCCTGGGTCTCCGCGGCACGCGGAGGCCGGTCGGGGGCCGCCCGCCGGACGAGCCGCCGGGCCGCGGTGTCCCTGCGCTCGCCGACCGCCTCCGCGGGCAGGCCGCCCGGAGCCACATCACCCGGCTCCGTGACTCCGCCGTCCAGTACCTCGACCCGCCCCACGCCCGCGGCCGACAGCGTGGCGGCGATCGACGCACCGACCCTTCCGGCTCCGCGGACCTGGACCCGTATGGCCCGCCTGGCCGCCACGAGACCCGCCGCGCCGCCCGGTTCGGGATGGATCACGGACAAAGCGGCGATGTCCGGCCGCAGCCGGGCATGGGCCGCCGCCCGCTTGCGCAGCGCGGCGGCCGCTGGACCTCCGGCCGTCGGGTCGTCGAGCAGGCCCGCGGCGGTCAGCCGGTGCACCAGGGCCTCCGCCCGGCCGTCCGGCAGGCCCATCGCCCGCGCCTCCTCGCGCAGCAGAGGCAGGCCCCGGGTCCCGTCCAGCAGTTCCATCAGAGCGCCGGTCGCGGTGTCGACCGGCCCGAGGGTCACCGCATGCGCGGGCGTCACCCCGAACTGCACGGACTGGCGGTCCCGCCATGCCCGCCGCAAGGCAGGCTTCATCATCGGATGCATTCCGCTTCCCCCGTCGGTCTTTGTGCTCGGACTGGCTCCGAGCCGTTGTCAGAATGCGGGGCCGCGGCGAGGCGTGTGAAAAGTTGTCCACAGGTCCGGGGTATTAGTCGTTCAAATGGTGCAGCCATCGGGCGGATCAAGAGTGCGGCGTCCGGGGACACGACTTCTCCCAGGGACAGCGGGTAACGTCGGGGCCGTGCCCGTCGACCCACCCGCTCGCCTCGCTGGGGAGACCTCACCGCACAGCGCGGGAGGTCAGCAGCGCAGCGCGCAGTGTCCCGCGCCCCGCGGAACGGGGACGAGCGCGGTCGAGGTCCGCCGCAGCGCCCGGCGCAGCAGAACGGTCTCCGCCTACCGCGAGGGGGACCGCACCATCGTCCTGATCCCCGCGAGGATGTCGGAGGCGGAGGAGCGGCGCTGGGTGGGCGTGATGCTCGACAAGCTCGCGGCGCAGGAGAGCAAGCGGGTACTCGGTGACGCCGAACTGACGGAGCGTGCGGAACGGTTGTCCGCCCAATATTTCGACGGGCGCGCCAGGCCCGCGTCCGTGCGCTGGGTGACGAACCAGAACACCCGCTGGGGCTCCTGCACTCCGGCCGAGGGCAGCATCCGGCTCTCCCACCGCCTGCAGGGCATGCCGGAGTACGTGGTGGACTACGTGCTCCTCCACGAGCTGGCCCACCTGCTCGTTCCCGGTCACGGACCCCGGTTCTGGCGGCTGCTGGAGGCCTATCCCCGCACCGAGCGGGCCCGTGGCTACCTGGAGGGCGTCGTCGCCGCCGGGCGGTTGCCGCACCTGCCCGCGGGTCGCGGAGAGTGACCGTCGACGGTCCTGTACCGAATGTGTACCGGCTTGGCTCAATCTCACGCCCAGCGGTTAGCCTGACGCGACGCATTCAATTCGGGATGGGGGACGGTCGTAACGCATGGCCAGGGAATTCCAACGCGGCCACAAGGCCAAGATCAGTGATCTCACTCCGGGAACGGATCTGTACGTAGGCGTGCAGATCGCGGCTCCTGGTCTGACCTTCGACATCAGCTGCTTCGGACTTGATGCCAACGAGCAGCTCTCCGACGACCGGTACTTCATCTTCTTCAATCAGCCGAAGTCGCCCGAGGAGTCCATTCAGCTGCTCGGCGCGCAGTCCGGCGACACCGAGTCGTTCCGCGTCACGCTCGACCGCATCCCGGCGAACATCCACAGGCTGTCCTTCACCGCCACGATCGACGGTGCCGGTCAGATGTCGCAGATCGGCCCCGGGTACATCCGCATCGTCGCAGGCGGCGAAGAGGTCGTCCGGTACGCCTTCACCGGCTCCGAGTTCACCACCGAGCGCGCTGTGATGCTGGGTGACTTCTACCTCAAGGACGTGTGGCGTTTCGCCGCCGTCGGCCAGGGGTTCGACGGCGGTCTCGAGGCTCTGCTGAAGAACTTCGGCGGCGAGGTCGCGGAGGAGGAGCCCCCCGCGGCTCAGCAACCGCAGGGCGCCGCACCGTCGTTCGCGCCGCCCCCGCAGGCGGCGGCCCCGGCTCCGGCCTTCGGCGCGCCCGCACCTCAGGCGCCGCAGGCTCCGCAGACGCCGCAGCCCGCGCCGGCCTTCGGCGCACCGGCGGGTCAGGCCCCCGCGGCCCCGCAGCCCCAGATGCACAGCGCCCCGACCATGGCGGCGCCGATGACGCCGCCGGCCGGGACCGTCCCCCCGCCCGCTCCGTCCCCGTACGGGCAACCGCCGCAGCAGCCGCAGCAGCCTCAGTACGGGCAGGTTCCCGGGCAGATGCCGGGTCAGATGCCCGGCCAGGTCCCCGGACAGATGCCGCAGCCCGGCATGCCGTCGCCGTACGGCCAGCAGGCTCCCGCCCCGTACGGTCAGCAGCCCCCCGGCATGCCGCAGGGCGGGATGCCGCAAGGCGTTCCGCAGGGTGTGCCCCAGGCCGGCGCCGGCCTGCAGGCGGCCCTTCAGCCGTACCGTGAGACGGCCACCGGCCAGCGGTGGACCCCGCAGAACCAGCAGCTCATGCGGGTCGACCTGACCATGGGCGGCATGCCCGTCCTGGCACGCCAGGGCAGCATGGTGATGTACCAGGGCAAGGTCGACTTCAGCTACAAGGGCGCGGGCTTCGCAGGCCGGGTCGTGGGGAACGCCACCGGCCAGGAGATGCAGTTGATGCGCTGCACCGGACGCGGCCAGGTGTTCCTCGCCGAGGACGGCTCGCACCTGCACCCCATCGAGCTCCAGGGCGACGGGATCTGCGTCTCCGCAGAGAACGTCCTCGCCTTCGACGAGTCCCTTCAGCACGAGGTCCGCCGCATCGAGGGCCACGGCATTCCCGGCGGCGCGCTGTTCACGATGATGTTCCAGGGCACGGGCACCGTCGTCGTCAAGACGCACGGCATCCCCGTGGTCCTGCCGGTCACGCCGACCACGTTCGCCGACTGCAACGCGGTCGTCGCCTGGTCGGCCGCCTCGCAGGTGATCCTCTCCAGCCAGGTCCGGCTGCGCCGCAACGCGTACCCGGGACACAGCGGAGAGACCGTGAACCTCCAGTTCCGGGGCGCCCCCGGCAACTTCATCGTCGTCCAGCCGTACGAGGTCTGAGGGAGCCCTGTCAATGAACCAGCAACTCGCGGGCTTCGCCCCGACCCCCGTGGTGGCCCGGATGGAGAACCACGGCCGCACCATGCTCAAGGTCGCCATGGCCACCGGCCAGGACCTGTACGCGCGCACCGGCTCGATGGTCGCCTACGAGGGCTTCGTCCAGTACGAGCCCAACCCGCCCGCCGTCCGCCAGGTCGCGGCGCAGTGGGTCACCGGCGAGGGCGCGCCCATCATGAAGTGCTCCGGTGACGGCCTGCTCTACCTCGCCGACTACGGCGCCGACGTGGTCGTCATCAACCTCAACAACGACTCCCTGTCGGTCAACGGCACGAACGTCCTCGCCTTCGACGCGCACCTCCAGTGGGGCGTCGAGAAGGTCAAGGGCCTGGCCAAGTTCGCCGGCCAGGGCCTGTGGAACGTGGAGATCGCGGGCACCGGATGGGTGGCCCTGACCTCACGCGGCACACCGATCGTCGTCGACTGCGGCCGCGGCGAGGACGAGACGTACGTCGACCCCGACGCTCTCGTCGCCTGGTCCCCGAACCTGAAGGTGAAGGGCAAGCGCAGTTTCAAGGCGTCCTCGCTGATCGGGCGGGGCAGCGGAGAGGCCTACCAGATGGCCTTCTCCGGCCAGGGCATCGTCGTCGTACAGCCGAGCGAGGACAGCACCGACCGCCTGCGGATCCGGGGCTGAGGGGGAGCGGGAACACATCATGCAGAGTCCTCTTTTCAGCAACACAGAACAGCAGAGCCAGGACCGGTACGTCGTCCAGAACCCGCAGCTCCTGCGGGTCTCGCTGACCGGCCACGACGACATCCTGGCCCGCAAGGGCGCCATGGTTGCCTACCAGGGGCTCGTCGACTTCGACGGCGAATACCAGACGAGCAGCCAGCGCAGGGCCCGCGCCAACACCGGTGAGGGTCTCGACCTGATGCGCTGCTCCGGGCAGGGCACGATCTACTTCGCCAACCTCGCGCAGTACGTCCACGTGGTGGATGTCGACCAGGAGGGCATGACGGTCGACAGCTCCTACGTCCTGGCGCTCGACTCCACGCTGCACACCGAGGTGATCGCGGTGGACAGCCAGTACGGCATCTCCGGGTCGGGCAAGTACCAGCTCAACATCTCGGGCCGGGGCAAGGTCGCGCTGATGACCTCCGGCCAGCCGCTGATGATGCAGGTCACCCCGGACAAGTACGTCAACGTCGACGCGGACGCCATCGTCGCCTGGTCCTCGGCGCTGCGGGTGCAGATGCAGGCGCAGACGCACTCCTCCGGTGTCCGCCGGCGCCGCGGCAACACCGGAGAGGGCTGGGAGCTCAGCTTCCTCGGCCAGGGCTTCGCCCTGGTCCAGCCCAGCGAGGTCATGCCGCCGCAGAACGCCGATCTCGGGCAGGGCGTGCGCGCCCAGTTCGGAGTCGGCCAGCACGGTTCCCACGCCCAGAACCAGAACAACGCCTGGAACTAGCGCGGAAACACAGCACGGGTAAGGGGCGGTCGCCGTGGCGACCGCCCCTTACCCGTGCCCTCACTGGTGCCGGAGAGCTTCCCGCGTGCGCTCCATGAGCCGTACGACGGAGGTGTCGGCCACGCCGGCCACCTCGTCGTAGTGGAACCAGCGCAGGTCCAGTGACTCGTCGCTGATGGCCTCGACCGCTCCCGCCGGGGCGAGGGCCGCGTACTGCACGTCCAGATGCCAGTGACACGGCGCCGGAATGGCGTGCCGGTCCAGAGTGACCGGACCGCCGGGCAGCAGAGACAGCCCCGGGATCCCGGACTCCTCCGTCGCCTCGCGCAGCGCCGCCGCGGCCAGGGACGTGTCGCCCGGCTCGCAGTGGCCGCCCATCTGCAGCCACATGCCGAGCTTCTTGTGCAGCGTCAGCAGCACCCGCCCGCGCTCAGGATCGATCACGAGGGCGCTGGCCGTCAGGTGTCCCGCCCCGCAGGACTTCCACATGCCGTCCGGATGGGCCTGCAGGTGGTCCAGGTACGTCTGGCGCAGCTCCGCCTGGCCCCCTTGTCCGTCGTAGTCCTTCAGGACGAGGAGCGCGTCTTCGTGGAGGCTCACTTGTCGGTCTCGTCCTCGTCCGTCCCGGAGTCGTCGGCCTTCTCCGTGCCGGGCTTCTGCCCCTGGCCGCCGGCCGCTTCGCCGAGCATCTTGTCCAGCTCGGAGAAGTCCAGCTGCTCACGGTGGACGAAGCCGTCCGGGTCGTCGAGGTCGGTGGCCGTCGGCAGCATGTCGGGGTGCTCCCACAGAGCGTCCCGCCCGTCCATGCCGCGGGCGTCGGTCAGCGAGGCCCACAGCCGGGCCGCGTCCCGCAGCCTGCGCGGGCGCAGCTGAAGGCCGATCAGGGTGGCGAACGTCTGCTCGGCGGGGCCGCCGGAGGCGCGTCGCCTGCGCAGCGTCTCGCGGAGCGCGTCCGCGGACGTCAGACGCGACGAGGCGGCCTCGTGGACCACCGCGTCCACCCAGCCCTCGACGAGCGCGAGAGCGGTCTCCAGGCGGGCCAGGGCGGCCTTCTGCTCGGCGGTGTCCTCCGGCTGGAACATGCCCTGCTGGAGTGCTTCCTGAAGCTGCTCGGGGTGCGTGGGGTCGAACTGGCCGACCACGTCCTCCAGCTTGGAGGTGTCCACCTTGATGCCGCGGGCGTAGCCCTCGACCGCGCCGAACAGGTGCGACCGCAGCCACGGCACATGGGCGAAGAGCCGCTGGTGGGCGGCTTCCCGCAGGGCCAGGTACAGCCGGACCTCCTCGCGTGGCACGCCGAGGTCCTTGCCGAGCGCCTCCACGTTCAGCGGGAGGAGCGCGGCCTTGCCGGCCGGGCCGAGCGGCAGACCGATGTCGGTCGAGCCGACCACCTCGCCCGCCAGCACACCGACGGCCTGGCCGATCTGCTGCCCGAACATCGCACCGCCCATGGAGCGCATCATCCCGATCAGCGGCCCGGCCATGGCCTGCATCTCCTCGGGCAGCACATCGCCCATGGCGAGGCCGACGCGCTCGGCGACCGGGTCCACGAGCTGCTGCCACGCGGGCAGCGTCGCCTCGACCCACTCCGCGCGGCTCCAGGCGACGGCCGTGCTCGCGCCGGAGGGCAGGGACGTCACGCCGTCCAGCCACAGGTCGGCCAGTCGCACGGCTTCCTCGACGGCGGTCCGCTCGACGGGGCCGACGCTCGCGTCCTTGGTGCCGTCCGGCGTGCCCTGGGCGACGGTCTGGCGCGCGATCTGCTTCGCCATGTCCCAGTTGACCGGGCCGCCCTCGTAGCTGAGCATCTGGCCGAGCTGCTGGAAGGCAGCGCCCAGGTCGTTCGGGTTCAGGGAGCCGAACATGGCCGCGAAGGGGTTGTCCCCGCCGCTCTCCCCGAAGCCGAACCCGAAGGGGTCGGCGGGGGAGGACCCGCCGGAGCCCTGGCCACCTCCTGCGGGATCCTTCTTCTTGCCCTCGTCGCCGTTCTCCGGCTCCTCCGGCGGAAGGCCGAATCCGAATGGGGTGTCACTCACGGGTTTCCTCGGCTCGTAGGGCCGCCGGCTTCCTGCCGGCGGCGACTGCCCGACAACACCATCCAGCGTAGACATCCGAACCGCTTATGGGCTCGATGCTCCGCCGACACTGGGCCTGCGGCAGGATGGACGCCACCTGGTGCGTATGCGTCATTCGCTCACGTACTGAAGACAACCGCTGGAGACGCCTGGTGAGTTCCCCAGATCCGCAGGTTCGCGCAGCGCGAAACCACTCAACCCCGGCCGGGGGCCGCGGGCCGTCGGGCCGTGGCCCCGTCGTCGCCGTCACCGGCGCCGCCACCGGCGTGGGTGACCTCCTCACGAGGCGCCTGGCCGCGTCGGAGGAGGTCAAGCAGGTCGTGGCCCTGGACGAACGCCGGGGCGAGGTGTCCGAGGCCCAGTGGCACATTCTCGATGTGCGGGACCCGGCCATCGCCGAGAAGCTGCGCGGCGTCGACGTCGTGGTGCATCTGGCGCTCGACCTCGACCTGGAGTCCGATCCCGCCGCACGGACCGCCTACAACGTGCGCGGCACCCAGACGGTGCTGACGGCCGCCGCTGCCGCCGGTGTCCACCGGGTCGTCCTGTGCACCTCCGCCATGGTCTACGGGGCGCATCCCGACAACGACGTTCCTCTCGCGGAGGACGCGGAACTGCGCGCGACAGCGGAGGCGACGGGTGTCGGCGACCTTCTCGAGATCGAGCGGCTGGCCCGCCGGGCTCCGCGCGCCCACCCCGGTCTCAACGTCACCGTGGTCAGGCCCGCCGTCCTGGTGGGCGGCACCGACACCGCGCTCACCCGCTACTTCGAGTCGCCGCGGCTGCTCGTGGTCGCCGGATCACGGCCCATGTGGCAGTTCTGCCACGTGGAGGACCTGGTGAGCGCGCTCGAGTACGCCGCCCTCGAGAAGGTCGAGGGCGAGCTCGCCGTCGGCTGCGACGGGTGGCTGGAGCAGGAGGAGGTCGAGGAGCTCAGCGGCATCCGGCGCATGGAGCTGCCCTCGGCGGTCGCCCTGGGCGCTGCGGCCCGGCTCCACCGGATCGGGCTCACGCCCTCGCCCGCCGGGGACCTCGCCTACACGATGCACCCCTGGGTCGTGAGCGTCAGCGGCCTGCACGACGCAGGCTGGCGTCCTCAGTGGACCAACGAGGAGGTGCTGGCCGCGCTCCTGGAGGAGGTGGAGGGCCGGCACACGGTGGCCGGCCGCCGCCTCGGCCGCAAGGACGCCACGGCCGCGGGCGCGGCGGGCGCGACGGTTGCGCTGCTCGGCACGGCGGCCCTGGTCCGCCGGGCGCGCAAGGCACGGCGGAGGATCTGAGGCGGCGGGCCCGGGAGGCTGTAGGAGGCTCCAAACAGGATCGTCCCCGAACGGTCGAACCGGCTATTCCTCGTTGTCGGTGCGGTACGGCACGATGGACGGCATGGCAAGCACGAACGACCATCCAGGTGAGCAGGCGGCGCAGGACCCGATCCGTCTGCTGGCGATCCGTGACACGCCGCTCTCCCTCGACGAGGTCTTCGCGGCGGTCGGCGACGACGCGGCGGGTGGCACCGCGCTGTTCGTCGGCACCGTGCGCAACCACGACGGCGGCGCCGATGTCGACACCCTCGGCTACTCCTGCCATCCCACGGCGGAGGCGGAGATGCGCCGCATCGCGGAGAAGGTCGCCGCCGGCTATCCCGTCCGGGCGCTCGCCGCTGTCCACCGTGTGGGTGACCTCGCGGTCGGGGATCTCGCGGTGGTCGTCGCCGTTTCCTGCCCGCACCGGGGCGAGGCGTTCGAGGCCTGCCGGAAGCTGATCGACGACCTCAAGCACGAGGTGCCGATCTGGAAGCACCAGCGGTTCTCCGACGGCACGGAGGAGTGGGTGGGCGCGTGCTGAGGGCGGTCGGCCGGAATGATTTTCCGGCGTCTGTCCGCTGAAACGCGGTCAGTACCCATCCGCCCGATTTGCGTAACCCCACCCCTGCCGTGAGCGTTGAACCGGCGGATGACTAATCTGCTGATCACTCGGTTGCGTGTGCTCATGGGGTAGGGAGGTCGCGATGGCAGTTCTGGCTTGGTTGCTGATCCCGCTGTTCGCTGCTGTCGGTGCGGCGATATGGGCGAGCTGGGCTTCGCGGGACCGTACGAGCGGTGACGTGGCGGAACTCGCGGGCTATGCCCGCTTCTGTGACGCGATGGACAAGACCGCCTCCGGCACCGACGCCGTAAGCTCCTGACCGCCCCCATCCGCTGCCGCCGAGCGGCCCCGGACGGCCCGGCCCCGACGGTGCGTCCACAGGCATGTCCCGTACTGTCGTTCCATGCCACGCCGCACCGCGACGATGCTCGCCTCCACCCTCATCTTCATTGCGCTGCTCTGCGCAGGCGTGTTCCTCAAAGTCCCTTACGCGGAGATGTCACCCGGACCGACGGTGAACACTCTCGGGTCCGCGGACGGCGAACCGGTGCTCGACATCTCGGGCCACAAGACGTATCCGACGACCGGCCACCTCAACATGACGACGGTCAGGGTCACCGGCGCCGACTACCAGATGAACCTCCTCGAGGCGGTCTACGGCTGGGTGGCGCACGACAATGTCGTCGTGCCGCACGACACCCTCTACCCGAACGGGAAGACGGAGGAGGAGTCGACGCAGGAGAACGCCGAGGAGTTCAGCCAGTCCCAGGAGAGCGCCAAGGTCGCCGCCCTGCGTGAGCTGAAGATGCCGGTCAAGGCCCGCGTCGTCGTCTCCTCCGTGGTCAAGGGATCGCCGTCGCAGAACCGGCTCCACGCCGGGGACGTGATCCGTGCCGTCGACGGCACCGCGATCAAGCAGCCGGAGGACGTCGCCAAGCTCGTCGTGAAGCACAAGCCCGGTGAGGACGTCGTCTTCACCGTGGTGCCCGCGGACGAGGCGGCCGCCGCGGAGAAGGCGGGCAAGGAGCCGACCCGGACCAAGAAGGTCACCGTCCCGACGGTGAAGGCGGAGGACGACGGCCGGGCGATCGTCGGGATCCAGGCAGGCACCGACCACACGTTCCCGTTCGAGATCAACATCAATCTGGCCGACGTCGGCGGACCGAGCGCCGGTCTGATGTTCGCGCTCGGCATCGTCGACAAGCTCACCTCCGACGATCTGACCGGCGGCAAGTTCGTCGCCGGCACGGGCACCATCGACGAGTCCGGCAAGGTCGGGCCGATCGGCGGCATCGAGATGAAGCTCGTCGGCGCGCGCAACGCGGGCGCCGAGTACTTCCTCACCCCCAGCGACAACTGCGCCTCCGCGGTCTCCGACATCCCGGACGGACTGACGCTGGTGAAGGTGGACACCATCCAGGACGCGCGGAAGTCACTGGCCAAGATCAATGCGGGCGCCACGGCGGACCTGCCGAGCTGCTCGGCGAGCTGACACTCGCCCGGCGCGCGATCGAAGCGCCGCTCGGCCAGGTCCTGCCGCGGGATCACCCGGTGCAGTCCGCTGTCATGCACTTCGCCGCACGCGTCGGACGGTGCAGGGACAGGCAGCCCTCCGGGGCCGGGCGCCCCCGGAGGGCCGGGTGGACCAACCCCACCCCGAGAGAGTGGGGGAGGTCCTACGCCTCGAAGGTGGCGGCCAGCGCCTCGGCCAGTCCCGGCACCAGCCCGGCTCCGGTCAGCACCTCGGTCGGGGAGTCCTTCTCCCGCAGCCGCAGTGCGGACTCCCGTGTGCCGTCGCGCAGCACGGCCACCGTCATCCGGACCTCCTGGCGGTCCGGGTGCTCGGCGACCCACTTGGTGAGGGCCGCGTCGTCGAGGCCGACCGGTACGGAGGCCTCCGCGGAGGGCGGCAGCATCAGGCGCTCCACGGTAAGGGCGCAGCCGGCCACCGCGTCGGGCCAGGCGAGGGTGCCGAGGAACTCGTCGAGCGGGGTGCCGGCAGGGATCTCGTCCTGCTCGACGGGGGTGAGGGGCGCGGCAGTGTCGTCGGCGCCGTCCAGACCGAGCTGGCGGGCGAGGCCCGGCTCCTGGGAACGCAGCTGATGGTTGTCGACGAGAGCGAAGAGCCGGGCCGGCTGGTCCCAGCCGAGACCGGAGGCGTACTCGTCGATCTCGAGCACGGCGCGGGTGAGCGGGTTCGCGGCCATCGGGGGGCCGGAAGAGGAATCGTTGGGCATGGTCAATATCCTGCCTCCTTCCTGCCCCGCGACGGGAACTAGGTAAAGCCTCAGTAAGTTGCATGAGTGGGCTCTACGATCGCGGGGCCCGATTCACACAACCGCGAACTTCGAGGGGCGCACGTTGGCTTTCCAGATGCCGGACCGCGGCGGAGGCCCGACAGGGCCACGGATCAGAGTGGGCCGGCCCTCCCGGCGCGTCCGCACCCTGCTCATGACACTGGGTGTCCTGGCCGTCCTGGCCATGGTCTTCGTCATGTTCTCCGGGTTCTGGACCGACTGGCTCTGGTACCGCTCGGTCGACTACTCGTCCGTGTTCACCACCACCCTGTGGACCAAGATCGGCCTGTTCGCCGTCTTCGGTCTGCTGATGGCGACTGCCGTCGGGGTGAACATCTGGCTGGCCCACCGGCTGCGGCCGCCGCTCAGCGCGATGTCGCTGGAGCAGCAGAGCCTCGACCGGTACCGCATGGGCATCGCCCCGTACAAGAAGTGGGTGCTGCTCGCGATCACCGCCCTGGTCGGGCTGATCGCCGGTGCCTCCGCCACGAGCCAGTGGCGTACGTGGCTGATGTGGGTCAACGGAGTCCCCTTCGGACAGAAGGACCCGCAGTTCCAGATGGATGTCGCGTTCTACGCGTTCGACCTCCCCTGGTACCGGTTCCTGCTCGGCTTCGG
Organism: Streptomyces sp. OZ13; assembly: GCF_052068155.1. Classification (NCBI taxonomy): domain Bacteria; kingdom Bacillati; phylum Actinomycetota; class Actinomycetes; order Kitasatosporales; family Streptomycetaceae; genus Streptomyces; species Streptomyces sp. OZ13. The sequence continues at coordinate 503,753 of NZ_JBQHCZ010000005.1, forward strand.
CTTCGCGGCCGTCGTGCTGTCGGTGATCGCCGCCGCGCTGACCCACTATCTGTACGGCGGGCTGCGCATCACCAGCCCCGGCGCCCGTGCGACCGCCGCGGCCACCGGCCATCTGTCGGTGCTGCTCGGTCTGTTCGTCGCCCTGAAGGCCGTCGCGTACTGGCTGGACCGCTACGGGCTCGCGGTGAAGTCCAGTGACTTCAAGGCGACCGACAACTGGACGGGCCTGCGCTACGTCGACGCCAACGCCTACCTGCCGGCGAAGACGATCCTGTTCTGCATCGCCGTCATCTGCGCGCTGCTGTTCTTCGCGACGCTGTGGCGCCGCACATGGCAGCTGCCGGTGATCGGCTTCGGCCTGATGGTGCTGTCGGCGATCCTGATCGGCGGCCTGTACCCGGCCATAGTTCAGAAGTTCCAGGTCCAGCCGAACGAGCAGGCCAAGGAAGCGCCGTACATCGAGAAGAACATCGAGGCGACCCGCAAGGCCTACGGGATCGACGGCGTCAAGCCCGCGGACTACCTGGGCAAGGGCCAGGTGAAGGACCCCGACCAGCAGCGGAAGAACGCCGACGACGCCGCCAGCTACCGCATGAACGACCCGAACATCGTGTCGCCGACGTTCCAGCAGCTGGAGCAGGAGCGGAAGTACTACCAGTTCCCGGCGACCCTGGACGTCGACCGCTACAAGGGTCAGGACACGGTCATCGGTCTGCGCGAGCTCAACCTCGCAGGCGTCGACAAGCGCAACTGGATCAACGACCACTTCACCTACACCCACGGCTTCGGCGCTGTCACGGCCAAGGGCACCGACACCGCCGCGGGCACGAGCGGCGCCCCGGACTTCACGGATTCGGGTCTGCCGACCAAGGGCATGCTCGGCGACTACGAGCAGCGGATCTACTACGGCGAGAAGACCACGCAGTACTCGATCGTGGGCGGCCCCCAGAAGGAGCTGGACTACGAGCGGGACGGCGGCGGCCAGGTCACCACGAGCTACAAGGGCAAGGGCGGCATCGACGTCTCCGGCCCGCTCAACCGCGCCGCGTACGCCGTCGCCTTCAGCGAGCCGCAGATCATGTACTCGGGCGCCATCGGCGAAGGTTCCAAGATCCTCTACAACCGCACGCCCAAGGAGCGCGTCGAGGCGGTGGCCCCGTGGCTGACGATCGACGGCGACGCGTACCCCGCCGTGATCGGCAAGCGGATCCAGTGGGTCATCGACGCCTACACGACCACCAACGGCTACCCCTACGCCTCGCGTACGACGCTGGGTGACACCACGGCCGACTCGCTGACCGACCGGCAGCGCGCGGTGGTCGCGCAGCAGAACCAGGTCAACTACATCCGCAATTCGGTGAAGGCCACCGTCGACGCCTACGACGGCACCGTCACGCTGTACGAGTGGGACGAGAACGACCCGGTGCTGAAGACCTGGAAGAAGGCCTTCCCCGGCACGGTGAAGGCCAAGGGCGACATCCCGGCCGAGCTGAGGGAGCACCTGCGCTACCCGCAGGACATGTTCAAGGTGCAGCGCGAGCTGCTCGCCCTCTACCACGTCACGGACGCCGGCCAGTTCTACAACGCGAGTGACGCCTGGCAGGTGCCCAACGACCCGACCAAGTCGGACAGCAACGCGGTCCCGCCGTACTACCTGTCGATGAAGCTGCCGGGCGACAAGGCGCAGCAGTTCTCGCTGACGACGACGTTCACCCCCAGTGGACGGCCCAACCTGCGGGCGTTCATGGCGGTCGACGCCGACGCCAAGAGCAGCGACTACGGCCGCATCCAACTGCTGCGGGTGACGGACGACAATGTCGACGGACCCGAGCAGGTGCAGAGCCGGCTCAACCGGCACGGGCCCATCGCCACTTACGTCCGTGACCTCAAGGGCGCGGATTCGACGATCAAGTACGGCAATCTGCTGACGGTTCCGCTCGACAGAGGCTTCCTGTACGTCGAACCCATCTACGCCCAGGGACGCGGATCCGAGTTCCCGCTCCTGAGCAAGGTCGCGGTCGTCTACGGCCAGAAGATCGGTTTCGCCGACGACCTCGCCGGCGCGCTCGGTCAGGTCTTCGGCGCGGAGGGGGCACCCGACGAGGAGACCCCGCCGACCGATCCGGACGAGCCGCCCACCGAGCCCACCGAACCGCCTGCCACCGGTGACGCTGCGCTCCAGGACGCCATCGCGGACGCCCAGCAGGCGTACGACGACGCCAGGGCGGCCCTGGAGAAGAACCCGACGGACTGGGCCGCGTACGGCAAGGCGCAGGCAGCCCTGGAGGCCGCGCTGCAGCGGGCGGCCGATGCGCAGAAGGCACAGCCGGAGTCCGCGCCGGGTGGGGAGACGACGCCTGGCACCGAACCGGACGCGAAACCGGACGAAGGAGCGCCGGGGGACTGAGGACCACCGGGCTGAGCAGGCACCATCCCGCGTCGTGGTACGGTTGCAACACAACGACGCGGGGTGGAGCAGCTCGGTAGCTCGCTGGGCTCATAACCCAGAGGTCGCAGGTTCAAATCCTGTCCCCGCTACTGATGAAGAGGGCCCGGATCCTTCAGGATCCGGGCCCTCTTCATGTCTGCGCACATCTTTGTGCGCCGAAGTGCGCGCCGTGGGCCGTGAGTTGGGCCCGAACGTGTTTGACTTATCTCTCTGTGGGCATGTCGACAAAACGCTGAAGTGACCTCACTGGCTGCGGTATACCAGGTGTACGCGGGTTGCAGGTGGTGCGACGATGGAATTTATGGGGGACAGGGCAACTCTGTTGGAGACAGGGCGGTTTGTGCAGCCGCATGCCGGAAACGCGCCGGACGCGATCGACGCCGCGGTCCGTGCCGACCACACGGGCAAGGACCGGAGCAACACCGGCCACGACGACACGGACGACAGCAGCGCCGACACGGTGGAGACCGCCGGCGCGGAGGCGCGCCACCGGAGCGCCGCCGACGCCGGTGACACCGCGGCGATGAGCGTCCTCGGCGCGCTGCTGCTGCGCCGCGGGGACCTCGATGGGGCGGAGCCCTACCTGCGGGGCGCCACCGCCGACGGCGACCGCGCCGCGGCCAACAACCTGGGCGTGCTCCTCCACCAGCGGGGCTACGCGGACGAGGCGGCCGGCTGGTGGCGGATCGCCGCCGTGGCCGGATCCGCCGCCGCCGCGCACGCCCTGGGACGTCACTTCCGCGAGCGGGGCGACGAGCCGGCCGCCGAGTACTGGCTGCGCCAGTCCGCGGAGCAGGGCCACGCCCTCGGCGCGTACGCACTCGCCGACCTGCTGGAGCACCGCAGCGACGTCGGGGCCGAGCGCTGGCTGCGTACGGCCGCGGAGCAGGGCCACCGCGAGGCGGCTTACCGGCTCGCCCGCGCCCTGGAGCGCCGGGCGGTTGCGGAGGAGTGCCGCAAGAACGACGGCGTCGGCAGTCTGGTCGGCGCCGGCCCCGCGGAGCCTGGTACCGCGCGGGACGCCGTGCGGCGGGCCCGTCGCGGCGAGGGCGGAGGACGGCCCTCCGGTGTGTCCAAGGGCGGTGCGGGACGGCCCGGGGCACGTCGCGACGAGCCGGCGGCCCCCGCGACGGGCCCGGGCGCCGTCGGCACGACCGACCCGGCGCTGCGCGTGCTCGTCGACGCGGAGGAGACAGCGGGCGAGCACCCGGCCGGACGCCGGACACGCGACGGCCGTCTCCGTGCGAGCGCCCCCGCCGCGCAGGAGCAGGCGGCAGATCAGGGCGGGGCCCTGCTCGACGAGGCCGCCCAGTGGTACCGGCAGGCCGCCGCGCGAGGTCACCGGCGGGCCGCCCTGCACCTGGGGTCGATCCTCGAGAGGCGCGGCCGGCTGAAGGAGGCCGGGCGCTGGTACCTCACGGCCGCCAAGGACGGCGAGGCCCGCGCCGCCTGCGCGCTCGCCTTCCTGCTGCGTGACGCGGGCGACGAGGAGAGCGCCGCCGTGTGGTGGCTGCGAGCGGCCCAGGAGGGCGACGGGAACGCGGCCAACGCCCTCGGCGCGCTGCACGCGGCCAGGGGTGAGCCGCAGACGGCGGAGCGCTGGTACCGCGCCGCGATGGACGCGGGCGACGTCAACGGCGCGTACAACCTGGGTCTGCTCTGCGCTGCCCAGGACCGTACGGCCCAGGCCGAGCAGTGGTACCGCCGCGCCGCCTATGCCGGACACCGTGAGGCCGCCAACGCCCTCGCCGTCCTGCTGCTCCAGGCGGGTGACCCGGTCGGCGCCGAGCCGTGGTTCTCCAAGGCGGCGGAGGCGGGCAGCGTCGACGCCGCCTTCAACCTGGGCATCCTCCACGCCGGCCGCGACGACGACCGTACGGCTCTCGCGTGGTACGAGCGGGCCGCGGCGGCCGGGCACACCGAGGCGGCGCTCCAGGTCGGCATCGCCCTGCTCAGGGACGGTGACGAGCAGGGCGCGGAGCGTCATTTGCGCTGCGCCGCGGGCGGCGGCAGCGCGGAGGCGGCGTTCCGGCTCGCCACTGTGCTGGACGCCCGCCGCCCGCCGCCCGGTCCGCCGGCCCTCGGCGAGCCGGTGGCGGAGAAGAGCGAGTGCGAGGAGTGGTACGAGCGGGCCGCCGAGCAGGGCCACCGTCGCGCCCAGGTACGGGTGGGCATGCTGGCCGCCGCCCGCGGTGACATGACCGACGCCGCCCGCTGGTACCGCGAGGCGGCGGAGGCGGGCAGCCGCAGCGGCGCGTTCAACCTCGGGCTCCTCCTCGCCCGCGAGGGCAGCGAGCGCGAGGCATCGCTGTGGTGGACGCGGGCCGCGCGGGCCGGGCACGGCAGGGCCGCACTGCGGCTTGCGCTGCTCGCCGCCCGCCGGGGAGAACTGGCCGAAGGCCAGCGATGGTGCGCCAGGGCGGTGGAGCTCGGCCCCGCGGAGGTCACGGAGCGGGCCGCACGCCTGCGCGAGGCACTGCTCCAGGAACTCACCGCTTGAGGCCTGTCCGGGCGGTCTTCTTGATCGCCCGGACAGGACCTTAAGGGATTTGCGCTGGTCGGCGGGGTGACGTAATGTTGTGTTCATCGCCGCGGGGTGGAGCAGCTCGGTAGCTCGCTGGGCTCATAACCCAGAGGTCGCAGGTTCAAATCCTGTCCCCGCTACTGAAACCGAAGGCCCGGATCCTTGGATCCGGGCCTTCGGTGTTTTGTTTTCTGCCGGCCCGGACGCGAAGAGGCCCCCGATGCGCACATCGGGGGCCTCTTCGTTGCCTGTCGCCTACGTCACCCGGCGGCGCAGTTCGGACACGTGCCGCGGTACGTCACCTCGACGTCGGAGATGGTGAAGCCGAAGCGCTCCGTGTCCGGAAGGTCGGCCAGCGGGTTGCCCACCGGGTGCACGTCGCGGATCGCGCCGCAGCGGGCGCAGACCAGGTGCTGATGGGGGCGGTGGGCGTTCGGGTCGTACCGCTTGGCGCGGCGGTCGGTCGACACCTCGAGCACCTCACCGAGGCTCACCAGTTCGCCCAGGGTGTTGTAGACGGTCGCCCGGGAGATCTCGGGCAGCAGCCTCACCGCTCGGGCGTGCACCTCGTCGGCGGTCAGATGCACGTGTTCGCCGTCGAGGACCTCGGCCACGACACGCCGCTGGGCGGTCATGCGCCAGCCGCGTCCGCGAAGTCGTTCCAACAGGTCACTCATGAGCACCAGCCTAACAGTGGTGGGAGCCGTGTCCCGAACGAGTGTGACTTTGGATGTTCGCTTGACTTAGACATTGTCCATTGTAGGATCGGGACCAGCGCACGCCAAGGACAGGTCGTGTGCACGAACGACTGGGCAGTACATGACGCAGGAGGCGCACGTGACGCAGGGACCGCTCACCACGGAGGCCGGGGCTCCGGTCGCCGACAACCAGAACAGCGAGACCGCGGGCGTCGGCGGGCCGGTGCTTGTCCAGGACCAGCTGCTGCTGGAGAAGCTCGCGCACTTCAACCGTGAGCGCATCCCGGAGCGTGTCGTCCACGCGCGTGGCGCGGGCGCCTACGGCACCTTCACGCTGACCCGCGACGTCTCGCAGTGGACCCGTGCCAAGTTCCTCTCCGAGGTCGGAAAGCAGACCGAGACCTTCCTGCGGTTCTCGACCGTCGCCGGCAACCTCGGCGCGGCGGACGCGGTGCGCGACCCGCGCGGCTGGGCGCTGAAGTTCTACACCGAAGAGGGCAACTACGACCTCGTCGGCAACAACACCCCGGTGTTCTTCATCAAGGACGCCATCAAGTTCCCCGACTTCATCCACACCCAGAAGCGCGACCCGTACACCGGATCCCAGGAGGCGGACAACGTCTGGGACTTCTGGGGGCTCTCGCCCGAGTCCACCCACCAGGTGACCTGGCTGTTCGGCGACCGCGGCATCCCCGCCTCCTACCGCCACATGGACGGCTTCGGCTCCCACACCTACCAGTGGAACAACGAGGCCGGCGAGGTCTTCTGGGTCAAGTACCACTTCAAGACCGACCAGGGCATCAAGAACCTCACCCAGGCCGAGGCCAACAGGCTCGCCGGCGAGGACCCCGACTCGCACCAGCGCGACCTGCGTGAGGCCATCGAGCGCGGCGACTTCCCGACGTGGACCGTGCAGGTCCAGATCATGCCCGCGGCCGAGGCGGCGACCTACCGCTTCAACCCGTTCGACCTCACGAAGGTGTGGCCGCACGCGGACTACCCGCCGATCGAGATCGGAAAGCTGGAGCTCAACCGCAACCCGGAGAACATCTTCGCCGAGGTCGAGCAGTCCATCTTCAGCCCCGCCCACTTCGTGCCGGGCATCGGTCCCTCCCCGGACAAGATGCTCCAGGGCCGTCTCTTCGCGTACGGCGATGCCCACCGCTACCGCGTCGGCATCAACGCCGACCACCTGCCGGTGAACCGCCCGCACGCCACCGAGGCGCGCACCAACTCCCGTGACGGCTTCCTGTACGACGGCCGCCACAAGGGCGCGAAGAACTACGAGCCGAACAGCTTCGGCGGCCCGCACCAGACGGACCGCCCGCTGTGGCAGCCCATCCCGGTGACCGGCGTGACCGGTGACCACGCGGCCCCGGTCCACTCCGAGGACAACGACTTCGTCCAGGCGGGCAACCTCTACCGCCTGATGTCCGAGGACGAGAAGGGCCGTCTGATCGACAACCTGGCGGGCTTCATCGCCAAGGTGTCGCGTGACGACATCGCCGAGCGCGCGATCAACAACTTCCGCCAGGCGGACGGCGACTTCGGCAAGCGGCTCGAGGCCGCGGTCCAGGCCCTGCGCGGCTGACGGGACGGCTTGTCGAGAGGAAGGGGCCGGATCCCGGGAGGGATCCGGCCCCTTCCGCGTGCCCGGGGGAGCGTGGTTCCGTGCGCCGATCCGGCGGCCGGACCGGGTCCCGGCGAAGGCTCCTAGGCGACCACCTGGCTCCTGGCCGGGGCCCAGCAGCGGATGATGTCGCGGACGGAGACCACGCCGATCGGCCCGTCCCCGTCCGTCACGATCAGATGGCGGAACCCGCCGTGACTCATGGCCGCGGCCGCCTCCTCCAGGGTCCAGGAAGGCGCGGCGAAGACGACGTCGGTGGTGGTGTGGGTTCCGGCGGTCTCCAGGTCGGGGTCCTGCCCCAGGCCGACCGAGTTCAGGATGTCCCGTTCTGTGAGGATGCCGAAGCTCGAGTCGGAGTCGAGGACCACTGCCGCGCCTACGCGGCGTGCGGCCATCAGCCTGGCCGCCTGGCGGAGTGTGTGTGCGGGTCCGATGGTGAGAACCACCGTGCTCATGGCGTCACGGACGAGCATGAAGGGAGCCACCTCCTTGGTGATCGGCCGCTAGAGAACCGATTCACAAGTTCACAAGTGTGGGGACTCTCAGAGTCGCAGCCCTCCGGGACGGCAGCAAGAGGGCGTGCGCGGCCTCTCCGGCCCGCGCCTGAGCCTCCGGCGGACCGGCGTACGCCCCTGCACGAGCGGCGTACGCCGGTCCGCCGGCGCTGATGTCGCCGCCGCTGCGGACCAGTACCGTCGTGTCCCTCAGTACTGCTGGTTGAGGTAACCCAGCAGCTCCTCGTGGAGCAGCCCGTTCGACGCCGCGGCGTTTCCGCTGTGCGGTCCCTGTCGTCCGTCGAGGCCCGTGAAGACGCCGCCCGCCTCCTGGACGACGATCGCCGGCGCGGCCATGTCCCACAGGGACAGCTCCGGCTCCGCGCAGATGTCGACCGAGCCCTCGGCGACCATCATGTACGGCCAGAAGTCGCCGTAGCCCCGGGTGCGCCAGACCGCGCGTGTCAGGTCCATGAACCCGTCGAGACGGCCCTGGGCCTCCCAGCCGGTCAGTGACGAGTACGCGAAGGAGGCATCCTCTATGCGCTCGACCTTCGAGACGTGCAGGCGCGTCGCGGACGTCAGGCTGCGGCCCGTGTACGCGCCCCCGCCCTTCGCCGCCCACCAGCGCCTGCCGAGCGCCGGCGCCGACACCACGCCCACGACCGGCTGGTAGCCGCCCTCTCCCGCCTCCATCAGCGAGATCAGCGTCGCCCAGACCGGCACGCCGCGCACATAGTTCTTCGTGCCGTCGATCGGGTCGACGACCCAGCGCCGCGGCCCGGTGCCCTCGATGCCGAACTCCTCACCGAGGATCGCGTCGCGTGGCCGTGCCCGTTGCAGATGCCCGCGGATGAGTTCCTCCGCCGCCTTGTCGGCCTCGCTCACCGGCGTCATGTCCGGTTTCGTCTCGACCTTGAGGTCGAGAGCCTTGAACCGGTCCATGGTGGTGGCGTCGGCGGCGTCCGCGAGGACGTGGGCAAGCCGCAGATCATCGTGGTAGTCGGGCATGGGCGCCACTCTATCCGTGCAGGCCCGGTCGTTCCCGGGCCGGCCGCGGCGGCGGCCTCCTGCCGTCTGTATTGACAGGGGAACGCGGCCCGTCAACTCTGAGACCGGAGTTGCTCGGCCGGGGAGGCGACCATGCCTGCAGCGCGGGAGTCACTGCTGAACGCCGCTCTGGCGGCGCTGCGCGACCTGCCCTGGTCGGGGATACGGATGGTCGACGTCGCCTCCGCCGCGGGCGTCTCCCGCCAGACCCTCTACAACGAGTTCGGCAGCAAGGACGGCCTCGCTCGCGCCCTCGCGCGGCGCGAGGCCGACGCCTATCTGCGCGGGGTGGAGCGGCTGATGGCGCAGAGTGCCCCGGTTGCCGACCGGCTCGTGGCCGTCGCCGAGTGGACCGTCGGGGAGGCGCGGTCGAGACCCGTGCTGCGCGCGCTGCTCACCGGCTGCTGGGGCGAACGGCTGCCGGTGCCGCGCCCGGTCCGCGGGGCCGTGCTCTCGCGGGTGCCCGCCCAGCGTCGCGCGGACGCGCGGCTGCCCGGTCCGGCGGAGCTGGTCGCGGCCGTGCGGGACCGTTCGCTCGCCGCGCCGGGACACGCCGGCCGGTCCTGGGACGGCGACGGCGAACCGGGCGACCTGTCCCGGCGCTGCGAACTCGCGATGCGGCTCGCGCTGTCCTTCGTCGTCGCGCCGGCCGGTGCGAGTGTCGCCCCGCTCGTGCGGGCGGCGGTGGGCGACGGACTCATTGCGACGAGCCCGAGAGCTGGAGACCGATGACCCCGACGATCACCAGCGTGATGGAGACGATCTTGAGGGTGGAGACCAGGTCGTCGAGGAAGACCATGCCGTAGATGGCCGTGCCGGCGGCGCCGATCCCCGTCCACACCGCGTAGGCCGGGCCCACGTCGAGTTTCTTCAGCGACAGGGTCAGCAGACCGAAGCTGCCCAGCGCGAACGCGGCGAAGGCGACCGTCGGCCACAGCCTCGTGAAGCCGTGCGACAGCTTGAGACACACGGCGAAGCCCGTTTCGAGGAGCCCCGCAACCACCACCAGCAGCCACGCCATGAGTACTGGGCCTCCCGCGTAGTCGACGACTGCCTGGTCCGGGACCGACCGGGCTGCGGACCGATCGGTCATGACCGGCCGGTCCGACCTGGTGCGATTATGCACTTACCAGGCGTCGGGGACGGCAAACACGGATGACTCAGTCGCCTTCGCGTCGCTCACGGGTGGCGAGCAGCCGCCGCAGCGAATAGAGCCGAGCCGGATCGGCGTGGCCCTCCGCCACCCAGTCGTCCAGGGCGCAGTCCGGCTCGTCGTGCGAGCAGGCGCGCGGGCAGCCCTCGGTGCCCGGCACCAGGTCGGGGAAGGCGTTGATGACCCGGGACGGGTCGACGTGGTGCAGCCCGAAGGAGCGCACCCCGGGGGTGTCGACCACCCAGCCGCCCTTCTCGTCCGCGAGCGGGAGGGCGAGGGCGGAGGTCGTGGTGTGCCGGCCACGGCCCGTCACCGCGTTGACCAGGCCGGTGCTCCGCCGCATCTCGTCCGGGACGAGGGCGTTGACCAGGGTCGTCTTGCCGACGCCGGAGTGCCCGACGAACGCGGTCGTCCGTCCCACCAGGTGCTCGCGCACCCGCTCCGCGGCACGCCCGTCGACGAACTCGTCCCGAGTGGTGACCACATGCGGGACGCCCAGCGCGCCGTACATCTCCAGCAGTTCGTCGGGCGACGCGAGGTCCGACTTCGTCAGCACCAGCAGCGGTTCGAGCCCGCCGTCGTACGCCGCGACCAGACAGCGGTCGATCAGGCGGGGGCGCGGCTCGGGGTCGGCGAGGGCGGTGACGATGGCGAGCTGGTCGGCGTTCGCGACGACGACCCGCTCGAACGGATCGTCGTCGTCGGCGGTACGGCGCAGCACCGAGGAGCGCTTCTCGATGCGGACGATCCTCGCGAGGGTGTCCTTGTCGCCCGAGAGGTCGCCGACGATCCCGACCCGGTCACCGACGACGGCCGCCTTGCGGCCCAGTTCCCGGGCCTTCATCGCCGTGATGATCCGTTCACCGACGAGGCAGGTCAGCCTGCCGCGGTCGACGGTGAGGACCATGCCCTCCATGGCGTCCTCGTGCTTGGGACGGATGTTGGTGCGCGGCCGGTTGCCCTTGCGGTTGGGCCGGGACCGGATGTCGTCCTCGTCGGTGTGCTTGCCGTAGCGCCGCATGGTGTCAGGCCTCGAGCATTTCGGCCCACATCTGCGGGAAGTCGGGCAGGGTCTTGGCGGTCGTCGCCACGTTCTCGATCTGCACGCCGTCGACGGCGAGACCGATCACCGAACCTGCCGTCGCCATCCGGTGGTCGTCGTAGGTGCGGAAGACACCGCCGTGGAGGGGACGCGGGCGGATGTGGAGGCCGTCCTCCGTCTCGGTCACGTCACCGCCGAGCTCATTGATCTCCTTGGTGAGTGCCGCCAGGCGGTCCGTCTCGTGCAGACGCAGATGGGCGACACCGCGAAGTGTCGAGGGGGAGTCGGCGAGCGCCGCGACCGCCGCGATGCCGGGGGTCAGCTCGCCGACCTCGCCGAGGTCGACGTCGATGCCGTGGATACGGCCGCTGCCGGTGAAGACCAGGGCCGTTCCGTTCGGCGTCGTCGTCAGCTCGCAGGAACCGCCCATCTCGGTGAAGATCTCGCGCAGCGCGTCACCGGGCTGGGTGGTGCGCTCGGGCCAGTCGGGGATCGTCACCCGGCCGCCGGTCACCAGTGCCGCCGCCAGGAACGGCTGGGCGTTGGACAGATCCGGTTCGATCGTCAGGTCGCGACCGAGCAGTGCGCTGTGCGACACCCGCCAGACATCCGGCTCGCCGCCGGTCTCCGGCTCGTCGACCTGGGCGCCCACGGCGCGCAGCATGTCCACGGTCATCCGGATGTGGGGCATGGACGGGAGCCGGCCGCCGACGTGCCGTACTTCCACGCCCTGGTTGAAGCGCGGGGCGGACAGCAGCAGTGCGGAGACGAACTGGGACGACGAGGAGGCGTCGATCCGGACCGGCCCGCCTTCCAGGGCGCCGCCGCCGTGCACGGTCATGGGCAGCGAGCCGCGGCCGTCGTCGTCGATCCGGGCGCCGAGCGTCCGCAGCGCGTCGATGACGCCGTTCAGCGGGCGCTCGTAGGAACGAGGGTCGCCGTCGAAGCGGATCGGACCGTCGGCCAGCGCGGCCACCGGCGGCAGGAAACGCATCACGGTACCCGCGTTGCCGACGTCGACGGTGGCGGGTCCGTTCAGGCCGGAGGGGATCACGCGCCATGCCTCGCCGGCACCGCCTGCGGCCTCGTCGGCCGAGCCGCCCGCGGTGCTCGAAGAGACCGTCTCCTCGATGCCCACGCCCATCGCCTGAAGGGCCGCGGACATCAGCAGGGTGTCGCGCGAGCGCAGCGGCCGGCGCAGCCAGCCGGGCTCGGCGGCCAGCGCCGCCAGGACGAGGGCGCGATTGGTGACGGATTTCGAACCGGGCACGGTGACCGTCGCTTCGACGGCTCCGGTCGCAAGGGGGGCGGGCCAGAGGGCGGGCTGCACGGCGCTTTCGGTCATGGCCCTCACTTTAGTGGCTCCGCGCCGACCCAGATCTTGATCAAATATGTGGAAACCAGGGCGTAACGGAGAGGTGGTAGGCGGGGTGACGGCCGCTGTCTCACAGGCCGAGCAGCCAGCGGCCCCCGCCGATCAGCGAGCAGACCGACACCGCGTGGAAGAAGAACAACCAGATCGCCGGTGGCACATGGGTGAGTCTCGCGAGCTGGTCGGCGTCCGAGTCCGGCGCACCTCCGTACCGCCGCTTGGACTGGAGCTCGAAGACCGGCCGCACCCCGCCGAGCAGCATGAACCAGACGGCCGTGTACGCGAAGACGGACTGTACGGCCGGCCCCGTCAGCCACGAGACCAGCAGGAACGCCGCCCCGGTGACCGTGACCGTCAGCACCCCGTACGCGTTGCGCACCATGACGAGCAGCGCCAGCAGCAGCGCGGTCGCCAGCCACAGCAGCAGCGTGATGTGGTGCGCGGCGAGCAGCCAGGCGCCGCCCAGGCCGAGCAGCGGGGCCGCCGTGTAGCCCGCGGCGGCCGTGAGGATCATTCCGATGCCGGTCGGCCTGCCGCGGCTGACGGTCAGACCGCTGGTGTCGGAGTGCAGCCGGATGCTCTGCAGCCGGCGTCCCGTGGCCAGGGCCACGAGACCGTGGCCGCCTTCGTGGGCGATCGTGACGGCGTTGCGTGTCAGACGCCACAGGAAGTTCGGCATGACCGCGGCGAGCGACACCAGCCCGGTAACGGCGACGAGCCACGGCTCCGGAGCGGTCTGGGTGCCGAAGAGGCGGTCCCACAGGTCGGTGAGTGACGCGCTCGCGGCGCCGGCGTATGTGGTGACCATTTCGCGGGCGGCTCCCTCGGACGGCGTACGGAAGTGGCAGTGTGGCACTTATGTGCGGACGGTATGCAGCGAGTCGTAGGCCGGAGGACCTCGTAGGAATCTTCGAGGTCGAGAAGTGGGAGCCGAAGGAGACTCTGGAACCCGACTGGAACGTGGCGCCCACCAAAGAGGTCTACGCGATTCTCGAACGCCCTCTCAAGGACGCGGGCGACCGTGCTCCGGTTCGCCAGCTGCGCACGCTGAGGTGGGGGCTGGTGCCCTCGTGGGCCAAGACGCCGGAAGGCGCGGCGCGGATGATCAACGCGCGGGCGGAGACGGTGCACGACAAGCCGTCGTTCCGCAGGCCCTTCCTCACCCGGCGCTGCATCCTGCCCGCCGACGGCTATTACGAGTGGGTGACCGGCTCCGGCGAACGTCAGCTGGAGGTCGAGGGGAAGAAGAAGCGGCCGCGGAAGCAGCCGTACTTCGTCACGCCGGCCGACGGGTCGGTGTTCGCGATGGCGGGACTCTACGAGTTCTGGCGGGACCGCACCCTGCCGGACGACCATCCGCAGGCGTGGTGGGTGACCTGCTCCGTGATCACGACGGAGGCGGAGACCGGGCCGCTGGGGGTCGCCCCGGCGGAGGGGCCCCATTCGCTGGCGGACATCCACCCCCGGATGCCGCTGATGCTGACGCCGGAACGCTGGGACGCGTGGCTGGACCCGGCCCGGACCGACCCGGAGGAGCTGCGGCCGCTGCTGGAGCCGCCGCCCGGCGGGCGGATGCGGGCCTATCCCGTGACGACGGCCGTGAGCAACGTGCGGAACAACGGGCCGGAGCTGCTGGAGGAGCTTCCCGCGCCGGAAGAAGCGACGTTGTTCTGACCCGGACGTCCTCCTGACCTTCACGGAGGGCCGCGGCGCCCCGCCGTCACGGAACGACGGCCTCCGACGCCCCGCACGCCGACAGGGCCGCGCCCGGGAACGGCGCGGCCGGCGGCCCCGCGCCAGAATGGCCGGATGGAGCGGAAAGAGATCATCGAGGTCGCCGGCGGGGACGCCCGGATCACCTGGTTCGGCGGGAAGCGCGCGCACCTCGTACTGGCGCTCGGGCACGGTGCCGGCGGCGGGATCGAAGCGCGCGATCTGCAGGCGATCGCGCGCGTCCTGCCCGCGCACGGCGTCACCGTCGCCCTCGTGGAGCAGCCCTGGCGGGTCGCGGGCAAGAAGGTCGCTCCCGCGCCGCGGACCCTGGACGCCGCCTGGCGTGAGCTCTGGCCGGCGCTCACGAAGAAGGGACTGCCGGTCGTCGCCGGCGGACGCAGCGCCGGCGCGCGCGTGGCGTGCAGGACCGCCGCGGACCTGGGTGCGGCGGCCGTCCTCGCGCTCAGTTTCCCGCTGCACCCGCCGGGGCGGCCGGAGAAGTCCCGCGCGGACGAGCTGCTCGGCGCGGGCGTGCCGACGCTCGTGGTGCAGGGCGGCAGTGACCCCTTCGGCAGGCCCGGCGAGTTCCCCGAGGGGTCCTACGAGCTGGTGGAAGTGGCACACGGGGACCACGGGTTCGCCGTGCCCAAGCGTGCCGGGATCACCGAGGACGAGACCCTTCTCACCATTACGGACGCCGTGATCGGGTGGACCGGGTCCTTGCGGGAATGAGACACGGGCCGTGGCTGTTGAGGCGAACGTCAGAACAGAGCATGGAGTAGGGAGTCCGCCGCATGGGTACGACCTTCTGCCCGACAGCAGAGCGCGCCAACGGGTTGGAGTGGACGGTGCTGTCGCAGGGCAAGAGCGGGCCGGTTCCTGCGGCGGGTGACGTGAATCGGCAGGGCCCGGCGGACCAAGGTCGACTATTCTCCGATTCGAGCGGGTCGGCATTCGGCCCCGCCACAGCGTTGGAGGAGGTGGGTCCGGTCACTGGGACCGACGCAGGGACCGACGACGGTCAGGCGCAGACGTCCGAGGAGACGACGCTCGAGCGCAATGCCCGCTTCGAGCGGGATGCTCTCGGCTACCTGGACCAGATGTATTCGGCTGCGCTGCGCATGACGCGCAATCCCGCCGATGCCGAGGATCTTGTGCAGGAGACGTACGCGAAGGCGTACGGGTCCTTCCACCAGTTCCGCGAGGGCACGAACCTCAAGGCGTGGATGTACCGGATCCTCACGAACACCTTCATCAACTCCTACCGCAAGAAGCAGCGTGAGCCCCAGCGCAGCGCGGCGGAGGAGATCGAGGACTGGCAGCTCGCGCGCGCCGAGTCGCACATGTCGACCGGGCTGCGCTCCGCGGAGTCGCAGGCGCTCGACCACCTGCCGGACTCGGACGTGAAGGAAGCCCTTCAGGCGATCCCCGAGGAGTTCCGGATCGCGGTCTATCTCGCGGACGTCGAGGGCTTTGCGTACAAGGAGATCGCGGACATCATGGGAACACCCATCGGTACGGTGATGTCCCGCCTGCACCGCGGCCGCCGCCAACTGCGCGGCATGCTCGAGGACTACGCCCGCGAGCGCGGGCTCGTCCCGGCCGGTGCGGGGGAGTCGAACGACGCGAAAGGCTCGGGCTCATGAGCTGCGGAGAGCCGCACGAGACGGACTGCTCGGAGGTCCTGGACCATCTCTACGAGTTCCTCGACCACGAGATGCCCGACAGTGACTGCACCAAGTTCGAGGTCCACTTCGAGGAGTGCTCCCCGTGCCTGGAGAAGTACGGCCTGGAGCAAGCGGTGAAGAAGCTGGTCAAGCGGTGTTGCGGGCAGGACGACGTGCCCAGCGACCTGCGGGCCAAGGTCATGGGGCGCATCGACCTGATCCGCTCGGGGCAGGCCGTCCCCGACAAGGACGTGGCGACCGCCCAGGACTGAGGGCCGCCGCACACACCGGCCGTGCGCACAGGGTGCGCCGCGAACATCGCGGCGCACCCTGTGCGTTGCCGGCCCTGTCACCCGTACGTGCGAATGCTCGCCGTACGTCCTCCTGCCACTCCGCAACTCGTTAGCGTGGCGCTGCTCGAGGAGGTCGGTGAGGAGGGCGTGAGCAGTGACGGCCATACCGGCGGCGGCGCGCGCGTACATCCTTGCCGTGATCCTCTGTGCCGCGGTCGCCGCCGCTCCGGTGGCCCTCCCCGCAGCCGTGGTGCCGTGGCCGACCGTACTGCTGCTCGCCGCCCTGTACGCCGTGGGCGAGCTGCCCGCCCGCCGTCGCGGCGACGACTCCGCCCCCGTCGGTGCCGGCACCTTCTTCCCCGTGCTGCTGGCGGCCGCCTTCCTCCTGCCGCCCGCCGCGGCCGCTCTGGTCCCCGTGCCGGGCGCGCTGCTCGGGCGGGTGGACGGACCGCCGGCCGGGGTCCGGCGGACGTGGCGCGCGGCCCGGCTCGGCCTCGCCACCTGGGGCGCCGCCCACGCGTATCTGCTGTTCGGTGGCGAACAGGCGCTGCGGGCACCGGACTTCCCGTACGCGCTCGTGCCGGCCCTCGCCGGGTCGCTCGCCTGCTGTCTGCTGCTGACGGTCCTCGACGGCGGCATCCGCGCCACCGCGGTCGGGGTGCCTCCTTCACGCAGTGCGCGGTGGGGGAGGGTTCCCCCGCCCGCCGTCCGGCGGGATCTCTCCGGTTCGGCGGCACCGCACTGTGTGCACGGGCTCGCCGGGCTCATGATGGCGGTCCTGTGGGGCAGCTCGTACGGGCCGCTCTCCGCCCTGTTCGTGCTGCTGCCCATGTACATCTCCTGCTGGATCTTCGCCCAGTACCACCGGGAGCGCGCCGCCCATCAGGCGACGATCCGGGCCCTGGTGCAGGCCGTCGACATCAAGGACCGGTACACACGCGGGCACAGCGAACGCGTCGGCCGGGCCTCGGTGCTGATCGCCAGGGAACTGAGCATGGAGGAGGAGCGCCTCGAGGCCGTCCGGTTCGCCGGCCTCCTGCACGACGTGGGCAAGCTGGGGGTGCCGACGAGGGTGCTCCGCAAGGAGGGGCCGCTGACACCGGAGGAACGGCGGGTGATCGAGCTGCACCCGGAGTACGGGCACGAGATGGTGCGCGGCATCGGCTTCCTGGGGGAGGCCCGGGCGGCGATCCTGCACCACCACGAACGCATGGACGGCAGCGGATATCCGTACGGACTCGTCGGTCACCAGATCCCCGAGTTCGCCCGGGTGGTGGCCGTGGCCGACGCGTTCGACGCGATGACGTCCACCCGCTCCTACCGGCGCGCCCGGCCGGTGGCGGTGGCCCTGCGCGAGCTGGAGCGGTGCGCCGGTACGCAGTTCGACCCGCGCATGGTGCGCGCCCTGGTGCGCGCGCTGGAACGGCACGGGTGGCAGACATCGGTGACCTCGGACGAGGCGGTGCTGCCGACGGGGCCGCCCCGGACGCCGCGGTCGCCGGGAACGGGGGCTTCGCATCAGATACGGACAGGGTGAGCGGCCCACCCCGGCGGAGGCGGGCGAGAAAGGCCCCCGCGCACGCCGGCCCGCACGCGTCCTCCATGTCATCCACACCGCCGCGGTCGCCGTGACCGCGGCCGCCCTCGCCTGGGTCGTGACCCACGGGGTGGCACAGCCCGCGAACGCCCTCGCCTTCGGCGCGTTCATCGCCGTCGGGGAGCTCGCCCGGTGGGGAGCGGTCCCCGGGGAGAGGGAGCCCGCCCCGCTGGGGGCCGCGGGCGCGCTGGCGTACGCCCTGCTCGGCGAGTGCGCCGGTGAGCCGACGGGGCACGGGGCCTTCCAGGTCGTCGCCGTCGTCGTCGCGGGCGCACTTGTCGGCGCCGTGCCGCACGTCGCCCGCGGTCAGGGGCCCGCGCTCGACCATGTGGCGCGGCGGGTGCTGACCGTCGGATTCGCCGCGGTGTGCTTCCAGCCGCTGTACACCTCCGGCGAGTTGGGTCTGTGGCTCGGGGAGGGTCCTTATTACGCCCTCTTCCTGCTGGTCCTGCTGGTGCTGACCGCGTTGTGCGACGCCGTGCTGGCCGCCGTCATGCTGCGCGCCCACACCGGCCACCCCTTCGGGCCGCTGCTGCGGGACGAGCTGCGGGCACTGCCGGGTATCGGCTCGGCCGTCGGCGCGACCGGCGCGGTCATGGCCCTGGCGGTGGCGGTCGCGGGCCTGTGGGCCCTGCCGGTGTTCTGTGTGCCGCTGCTGCTCACCCAGCTGTCCTTCCGCCGGTACGCGGCCGTGCGCGCCACCTACGGCCAGACGATCGCCTCCCTCGCCCGCGCCACCGAGATCGCCGGCTACACACGGCAGGGCCACGCCCGCCGGGTCGCGGAGCTCAGCACGGCCGTCGGACGGGAGATGGGTCTGTCCGGGCCCGACCTGACCTTGCTGGAGTATGCGGCGCTGATGCACGACATCGGGCAGCTGTCCCTCGTCGACCCCGTACCGGACGGTGCCACCGCGTCGCTGCCGCCGGCCGAGCAGCGCCGTATCGCGCTGCTCGGCGGTGCCGTGGTCCGGCGCACCGGCGTCCCGGCGGCCGTGGCCGCCGTCGTGGAACAGCAGGCCGACCCGTACCGGGACCAGCCCCTGGCCGCCAGGATCGTGCGGGCCGTCAACGCATACGACGACCTCGCAGGGGGAAGCGGAGGCAGAGCGGGCGGGGCGCTGGCCGCACTGGAGCAGCTGAGGCTGGGCACAGGGCACGACTACCAGCCCGAGGTGGTCGAATCCCTGGCCAGGGTCCTGGGCAGAGTCCTTGTGTGAAGCGGCCCGGCCCCTGTTCCCACGGGGTAACCCATGGGTAATGAGCGAGCCTGCGACCGGGCATGGTTGGATGCGAAAGAAGGCACAGAAGCAGGCAGGCAGTCATGCGTCCGGGCAGGGCCCCGAGCGACCGGCAGGCGGGAATCGTGAGGATCTTCGGGAAGGTACGGCATCGGCCCTCCGCCTCTTGGCGGCAGGCCACGGACCGCGCGTTCACGCTGATCGGCGACGGCCGGTACGAGGACGCGGGCGCGCTGCTGACGCGGGCGGCGGATCTTGAGCCCTGGCTCTCGGAGTCCTGGTTCAACCTGGCGCTGCTGCACAAGTTCCGGCACGACTGGGAGCAGGCCCGCGCCGCGGGGCTGCGGGCGGTCGCGCTGCTGGACAAGGAGACGGGCGCCCCGGACTGGTGGAACGTCGGCATCGCCGCCACCGCCCTCCAGGACTGGCCGCTGGCCCGCCGGGCCTGGCAGGCGTACGGCCTGAAGGTCCCGGGAGCGGCCGCGGCGAACGGCGAGCCCGTCGGTATGGACCTGGGCAGCGCCGCTGTGCGGCTCTCGCCGGAGGGTGAGGCCGAGGTGGTGTGGGGCCGCAGGCTCGACCCGGCCCGGATAGAGGTGCTCTCCATTCCGCTGCCGTCGTCCGGGCGGCGCTGGGGCGAGGTCGTGCTGCACGACGGCGTCCCGAACGGCGAGCGCACCACGACCGCGGGTCCGTCCTTCCCGGTCTTCGACGAGATCGAGCTCTGGGCCCCTTCTCCCGTCCCGACCTGGGTGGTCCTGCTGGAGGCGGCGACGGAGTCCGACCGGGACGCTCTGGAGCGGCTGGCGGCGGACGCCGGATTCGCCGCGGAGGACTGGTCCTCCTCGGTGCGGCTGCTCTGCCGGGCCTGTTCCGAGGGGAGCATGCCGAGCGCGGAGGGCGAGGGGGAGCACCTCGATCCGCACGACCACAGCGAGCCCGGCCATCCCGGGCCGCTGGGACACCGTACGGGCGGCGATCTCTGGTCGCCGGAGCGCGAGTGCGGCATAGCGGCGCCCGCCGGACTGGTGCGGGGCCTGCTCGACGGCTGGGTCGCCGACAGCCCGGACTCCCGGGAGTGGCGGGATCTCGAGGAAGTCTGCTGACGCCTGCCCGTAGGCTGTACGGACACGTGAGTGACCGGGCATCGGGCCATGGTCGGGTACTGAGAAGGGCGCAGAGGCTGACATGGCGTCGCAGCAGTCGGAGCAGGGGACGGACCAGCGGGTCGACGAGGAGGGTTTCCTCGTGGACACGGAGAACTGCGAGGAGCGGGAACTGGCGTACCGCGAGCGCGGCACGTCGCGTCCGATCACGGTCGTGGGGAACCCCGTGCTCCACAAGGAGTGCAAGGACGTCACCGAGTTCGACGACAAGCTCGCCGCCCTCATCGACGACATGTTCGCCAGCCAGAAGACGGCTGAGGGCGTGGGGCTGGCCGCCAACCAGATCGGTGTCGACCTGAAGGTGTTCGTCTACGACTGCCCCGACGACGACGGCGTGCGGCACACCGGCGTGGTCTGCAACCCGGTCCTGGAGGAGCTGCCGCCGGAGGAGCGCGTCCTCGACGACTCCAACGAGGGCTGCCTGTCCGTGCCGACGGCGTACGCCTCGCTGGCCCGTCCCGACTACGCGGTGGTCCGCGGCCAGGACGCGCAGGGCAATCCGATCAAGGTGCGGGGCACGGGCTACTTCGCCCGTTGCCTCCAGCACGAGACCGATCACCTGTACGGGTACCTGTACATCGACCGGCTCTCCAAGCGTGAGCGCAAGGACGCGCTGCGGCAGATGGCGGAGGGCACCCCGCGGTACGAGGTCGTCCCGAACGACTGATCGCACGCACCGTCCGACGGCCCCGCTCACCGCGAGCGGGGCCGTCGCTGTTCACGCAGGCGTCATTGGGCGGACAAATGACGCCTGCTCAGGCGTGGTTGACGCGCGTGGAACGGCCCGCCAGTCTCAGTGGTTGCACCGTCCCCACCCGGTATGGAGGCTCGATGTTCAGACGCACCGCACGACTTCTGCTCTCTATTGTCATGCTCATGGTTGCCGGTCTGGGCGGGGTCGTCGCGACCGCCGGGAGCGCGCAGGCCGACGACTGCTACACCTGGTCACGCACCCTGTCCCAGGGGGCTTCCGGCTCGGACGTCAGCCAGCTCCAGATCCGCATGTCCGGCTACCCGGGCTACGGCGCCGTGCTCGCCGTCGACGGCTCCTACGGGCCGGCCACCACGGCTGCCGTCAAGCGCTTCCAGTCCGCCTACGGCCTCGCCGCCGACGGCGTCGCGGGTCCCGCCACCTTCAGCAAGATCTACGCCCTCCAGGACAGCGACTGCACACCGGCCCACTTCAGCTACGCCGAACTCAACCGCTGCAACTCCACCTGGTCCGGTGGCGCGGTGAGCGCGGCGACCGCCAAGGCCAACGCGCTGCGGACGATGTGGAAGCTGGAGGCCCTGCGGCACGCCCTGGGCGACCAGCCCATCACCGTGACCAGCGGCTTCCGGTCGTACTCGTGCAACAGCGCGGTCGGCGGCGCGTCCAGCAGCCGGCACCTCTACGGCGACGCGGCCGACCTGGGCGCCGGACCGCACTCGCTGTGCAAGCTGGCCCAGCAGGCCCGCAACCACGGCTTCAACGGGATCCTCGGCCCGGGCTACCCCGGCCACAACGACCACACGCACCTCGACCACCGAGGCAGCCGTTACTGGTCCGCCCCCAGCTGCGGCATCTGAGGCACCCGAAGCCGGAGCGGCCCGTGCCTCCCCCCGTGAGAGGCGCGGGCCGCTGCTTTCTCGAGCGCCGTTCCGTACGGTCAGAAGTCGTCGTCGAACGCGACCGACCCCTCGACCGCCACCTGGTAGGCGGACGGGCGGCGCTCGAAGAAGTTCGTCAGCTCCTGGACACCCTGCAACTCCATGAAGGAGAACGGGTTCTGCGAGCCGTACACCGGGGCGAAACCGAGGCGCGTGAGCCGCTGGTCGGCGACGCACTGGAGGTACTCGCGCATCGACTCGGTGTTCATGCCCGGCAGTCCGTCGCCGCACAGGTCACGGCCGAACTGGAGCTCCGCCTCTACCGCTTCCTTCAGCATGTCGGTGACCTGCTGCCGCAGTTCGTCGTCGAAGAGCTCCGGCTCCTCCTTGCGGACCGTGTCCACGACCTCGAAGGCGAAGTTCATGTGCATCGTCTCGTCCCTGAACACCCAGTTGGTGCCGGTGGCCAGACCGTGCAGCAGCCCGCGGGAGCGGAACCAGTAGACGTACGCGAAGGCGCCGTAGAAGAACAGGCCCTCGATGCACGCCGCGAAGCAGATCAGGTTGAGCAGGAAGCGGCGGCGGTCCGCCCGTGACTCGAGACGGTCGATGCTCTCGACCGAGTCCATCCACTTGAAGCAGAACGCGGCCTTCTCCCTGATGGAGGGGATGTTCTCGACCGCCGAGAAGGCGGCCGCCCGGTCCTCGGGGTCGGGAAGGTAGGTGTCGAGCAGCGTCAGATAGAACTGGACGTGCACGGCCTCCTCGAACAGCTGCCGCGACAGGTACAGCCGCGCCTCGGGGGAGTTGATGTGCTTGTAGAGGGTCAGCACCAGGTTGTTCGCCACGATCGAGTCGCCCGTCGCGAAGAACGCGACCAGCCGGCCGATCATGTGCTGCTCACCCGGGGAGAGCTTGGCCAGGTCGGCCACGTCCGAGTGCAGGTCGACCTCCTCCACCGTCCAGGTGTTCTTGATCGCGTCCCGGTAGCGCTCGTAGAAGTCCGGGTAGCGCATGGGCCGCAGAGTGAGCTCGAAGCCGGGGTCGAGAAGGTTCTTGGTGGTGGAGCTCATTACTGGCAGGCCTCGCAGGACTCGGGGTTTTCCAGGGAACAGGCGACGGCATCCTCGGCCGTCACCTGTGCGGGGACCGGGACGGCCGCCGACGCGGCGCGCGCGATCCGGGTCGCCGGGCGCGAGCGCAGGTAGTACGTGGTCTTCAGGCCCTGCTTCCACGCGTACGCGTACATCGAGCTGAGCTTGCCGATCGTCGGCGTCTCGAGGAACAGGTTCAGCGACTGGCTCTGGTCCAGGAACGGCGTACGGGCGGCCGCCATGTCGATCAGGCCGCGCTGCGGGATCTCCCAGGCGGTGCGGTACAGCGCGCGGATCTCCTCGGGCACCCAGGTGAAGCCCTGCACCGAGCCGCTCGCCTCGCGCAGCGCCTCCCGCGTCTGCGCGTCCCAGACGCCGAGCCGCTTCAGGTCCTCCACCAGATAGGAGTTGACCTGGAGGAACTCGCCGCTGAGCGTCTCGCGCTTGAACAGGTTGGAGACCTGCGGCTCGATGCACTCGTAGACACCGGCGATCGAGGCGATGGTCGCGGTCGGCGCGATGGCGAGCAGCAGCGAGTTGCGCATGCCGACGTCGGCGATCCGGGCACGCAGCGCCTCCCAGCGCTCCGGCCAGCTCAGCGTCGTGTCGTAGTGGTCGGGATGCAGCACGCCGCGTGCCGCGCGCGTCTCGGCCCAGGCCGGCAGGGGCCCGTTGCGCTCCGCGAGGTCGCACGAGGCCTCGTAGGCCGCCAGCATGATCCGCTCGGCGATCTTCGTCGAAAGGGCCCGGGCCTCCGCCGAGTCGAAGGGCAGCCGAAGCTTGAAGAAGACGTCCTGCAGGCCCATCGCGCCCAGGCCCACCGGGCGCCACCTGGCGTTGGACCGCCCGGCCTGCTCCGTCGGATAGAAGTTGATGTCGACGACGCGGTCCAGGAAGGTGACGGCGGTGCGGACGGTGGCGTCCAGCCGCTCCCAGTCGATGCCGTCGCCGCTGACGAACGCGCCGAGGTTCACGGAGCCGAGATTGCACACGGCCGTCTCGCCGTCGTCCGTGACCTCGAGGATCTCCGTGCACAGGTTGGAGGAGTGCACGACCCGGCCCGGCTCCGCGGTCTGGTTGGCGGTGCGGTTGGACGCGTCCTTGAAGGTCATCCAGCCGTTGCCGGTCTGGGCGAGCGTGCGCATCATCCGGCCGTAGAGGTCGCGCGCGGGGACGGACCGGCGGGCCAGGCCCGCGGCTTCCGCCCGGCGGTAGGCCTTGTCGAAGGCCTCGCCCCACAGGTCGACCAGCTCCGGGACGTCGACCGGGGAGAACAGCGACCACTCGGCGTCCGCCTCGACGCGGCGCATGAACTCGTCCGGGATCCAGTGCGCCAGGTTCAGGTTGTGCGTACGGCGGGCGTCCTCACCGGTGTTGTCGCGCAGCTCCAGGAACTCCTCGATGTCCGCGTGCCAGGTCTCCAGGTAGACGGCGGCCGC
The DNA here is from genome assembly GCF_052068155.1 of Streptomyces sp. OZ13. Classification (NCBI taxonomy): domain Bacteria; kingdom Bacillati; phylum Actinomycetota; class Actinomycetes; order Kitasatosporales; family Streptomycetaceae; genus Streptomyces; species Streptomyces sp. OZ13. The sequence goes on from NZ_JBQHCZ010000005.1 coordinate 527,964, forward strand.
GCCCTTGCGGCGGCCGCCCTGGTTCACCGCGGCGACCGAGGCGTCAAGGGTCTTCAGGAACGGGACGATGCCGTTGGAGTGCCCGTTGGTGCCGCGGATCAGCGAACCGCGGGCGCGGATACGGGAGTACGAGAGCCCGATGCCGCCCGCGTGCTTGGAGAGGCGCGCGACCTGGTGGTAGCGGTCGTAGATCGAGTCGAGCTCGTCCAGCGGCGAGTCCAGCAGGTAGCAGGACGACATCTGGGGGTGGCGGGTGCCGGAGTTGAAGAGGGTGGGCGAGGAGGGGAGGTAGTCCAGCCGGCTCATCAGCCGGTACAGCGCCGCGACCTCCTCCAGGGCGCGCTGCGAGTCGTCCTCGGCGAGCCCGCAGGCGACGCGGAGCATGAAGTGCTGGGGCGTCTCGACGACCTGGCGGGTGATCGGGTGGCGCAGCAGGTAGCGGCTGTAGAGGGTGCGCAGGCCGAAGTAGCCGAAGCGGTCGTCCGCCTCGAGGTCGATCAGCGCGTCGAGCCGCGCGGCGTGCAGTGCCACGAAGGCGGCCGTGCGGTCGGCGATCAGCCCCTCGCGGTGACCGGTGGCGACCGAGGCGGTGAACGAGGAAGCGCCCTGCCCGGCCGCCTCTTCGGCGATCGTGCGGGTCAGCAGACGCGCGGCGAGCCGGGAGTAGGCGGGGTCGTCCGAGATCAGGCCGGCGGCCGCTTCGGCGGCGAGGGAGTGCAGCTCCGCCGCGTCGGACCCGGCGTTGCGGCCGCGCAGCGCGGCCGCGGCGACCTTGCCCGGATCGGTGTCGGGCAGGTCCGCCGTCAGGTCCGTCAAGGTCCGCAGCAGCGCGGTCCCGGGGCCGTCGTTCTCCGTCGCTGAGACCGGATCGGCTGGCGCGATGGTCATGTGATGCTCTCCCTCGCTCGGCTCTGGGCCGGCGGAGGGGGCGGGCCGTGGCACGCGTGACGGGGCAGCACGGCGCACGGCGTCCACCGGCCCAACCGCGAGGCCCGGACGTCTGGGCATCCGGATCGGTCGAACCGGATGCGCCGTCGACAGGTCCTCGGACTTGAACGGGTACGGCAGAGCGCACCGGATCACACCGTTGCGGGACAGTTCCGGATTCACACCGGATTCCCCTGTGGCGACAGCGAGATGAGCATACATGTGGGGGCGGGCCGCTGCGCCTGCCCCTACATGTTGTGTCGAGAGGTCATATTGTGTCGGGAGGTCCGGGGAGCTCCAGTGCGTACGTCAGCAGCGAAACGAGGCCCGGGACCGGTTCCCAGTCCCGTTCCGGTGTGCGTACGAAGCCCAGCCGGCCGTAGATGCGGTGCGCCGCGTACATCGTGGGCTGCGTGGAGAGCACCAGCCGTACGCACCCCGGGGTGGCTCTCGCCCGTTCCACGCAGGTGCGCACCAGCGCCTCGCCGGCACCACGGCCGCGTGCCTCTGCGCCCACGGCGAGCATCCGGAACTCGGCCTCGCCGGGACCCGCGATGTCGGCGAACGGTCCGCCGGCCGGGACGAACGCCACCCCGCCGAGCAGCGTGCCCTGCTCGTCGACGGCGACGTACACCTCCGCCTGCGCGTCGCGGCCCGCGACGTCGCGGAGCACCTCGAGGTAGGGGTCCTCCTCGCCGAGGACCAGCAGCCCGCCGTCGAGGTAGGCGCGGGCGGTCAACTCGCCGAGGGCCGTGTGCTCCTCGGGTTCGATTCTCCTGATCGTGATGTCCATGCCCGGCAGTGTGCATCAGGGCACGACGAAGGGCCGCCGCATTTCCCGGCCGGGAGGTGCCCGGACGGGAGACGCGACGGCCCTCGTTCGCGCGACCGGTCAGTGACCGCCGGGAGCGCCCGCCGTGGCCGGCGGCAGCTCCACCTTGACGCCCGGGTCGCCCGCGTCCGCCGTGTAGTCGGACGGGCTGGTCTCGTCGATGCCGTCGGGGGCCTTGGCCGCCCGCAGGACGAAGGTGAGAACGACGGTGACGACGACGTTCAGCACGAACGCGGTGAGACCGATGTAGCCGATCTCGCCGATGCCCGGGATCTCCGCAGACGAGCCGCCGAAGTGCTTCTGGGTCGGGCTGGCCACGCCGTACGCGGCGGCGGTGCCGTAGATCATGCCGACGGCCCAGCCGCCGATGAGCGCCCACCGGTGGAACCAGCGGGTGAACAGACCGCCCACCAGCGCCGGGAAGGTCTGGAGGATCCAGATGCCGCCCAGCAGCTGGAAGTTGATCGCGACCGTCTTGTCCATGGTGAGGACGAAGGCGAGCGCGCCGACCTTCACCAGCAGGGAGACCAGCTTGGAGACCTTGGTCTCCTGCGCCGGTGTCGCGTCGGGCTTGAGAAAGTCCTTGTAGATGTTGCGGGTGAAGAGGTTCGCCGCGGCGATCGACATGATGGCCGCCGGGACGAGTGCGCCGATGCCGATGGCGGCGAAGGCGACGCCCGCGAACCAGTCGGGGAACATGTTCTCGAACAGCTGAGGGATCGCCAGCTGGCCGTTCTTGACGTTCACCCCGGCCGCGATCGCCATGAAGCCGAGCAGCGCCAGCAGGCCCAGCATCAGCGAGTACAGCGGCAGGATGGTGGTGTTGCGGCGGATCACCTCACGGCTGCGCGAGGAGAGCGTGGCCGTGATCGAGTGCGGATACATGAAGAGCGCGAGCGCCGAACCGAGCGCCAGCGTGGCGTAGCCCCACTGGCCCAGCTCGCCGGGCACCAGAGCGCCGTTGGGCTTGTCGGTGGCCGGGTTGATCTGGGCGAACTTCTCGCCGGCGCTGGCGAAGATCTCGTCGAAGCCGCCGAGCTTGATCGGGATGTAGATGATCGCCACCGCGATGACGATGTAGATCAGGGTGTCCTTGACGAAGGCGATCAGTGCCGGGGCACGCAGTCCGGAGGAGTACGTGTAGGCCGCGAGGACACCGAAGGCGATCAGCAGCGGCAGGTCCTTGACGAACCAGTGCGTGGTTTCGCCGCCGCCCACGCCCATGACGTCCAGCACGGCCTGGATGCCGACCAGTTGGAGCGCGATGTACGGCATGGTGGCGAGGATGCCGGTGACGGCGACCGCCAGCGACAGGCCCCTGGAGCCGAAGCGTCCGCGGACGAAGTCCGAGGTGGTGACGTATCCGTGCTTGTGCGACACCGACCACAGCCGTGGCAGGAAGGTGAAGATCAGCGGGTAGACCAGGATCGTGTACGGCACGGCGAAGAAGCCGGCCGCCCCCGCCGCGTAGATGGCCGCCGGGACGGCGACGAAGGTGTACGCGGTGTAGAGGTCGCCGCCGAGCAGGAACCAGGTCACCCAGGTGCCGAACGACCGGCCGCCGAGGCCCCATTCGTCGAGGCTGTTCTCGTTCTCGGCCTTGCGCCAGCGCGAGGCCAGGAAGCCCATGACCGTCACGGCCAGGAAGAAGAAGATGAAGACGGCGAGTGCGACGCCGTTCACGCCGTCCTTCATCGGGACGCACCCCCCTTGCGGGCGCGCTGGTCACGCTGCCACAGCTTGTAGGCGATCATCGTCAGGGCCGTCGAGATCAGGACCCAGAGCATCTGGTACCAGTAGAAGAACGGCATGCCTATGAACGTGGGTTCGACCTTCGCGTACGAACCGACCCAGAGCATCGCCACGAACGGGGCGACGAGGCAGAGGGCGATGATCACGCGCACCGGTGTGACGACCGGTGCTTTCGCTTCGGGCGCTTCAGGCGCCTCCGGTACCTCGGGCACTGCTGACATGCGGCTCCGTCCCCTTGCTGGTCACCTGTGTAATGGGCAGGAAATCTAGGCGAGCCGTTCGCGCCGAGTCACCCCCGGTCCGCATATCGGTACGGCAACGACTTCCGGTCGGCGGGGGCAAAACGTGACATGGCACCGCAACAGGTTGCGGTGCCATGCGGCCGGAAGGGGGAGCGGGGTCAGTCGTTGGGGCGCTGGAGCCTCGCGACGAATTTGTAGCGGTCGCCGCGGTAGACGGAGCGGACCCACTCCACCGGCTCTCCCTGGGCGTCCAGCGAGTGGCGGGAGAGCATCAGCATCGGCAGGCCGACGTCCGTGCCGAGCAGGCCGGCTTCGCGCGGGGTGGCCAGCGAGGTCTCGATGGTCTCCTCGGCCTCCGCGAGATGGACGTCGTAGACCTCCGCCAGGGCGGTGTAGAGCGAGGTGTACTTGACCAGGCTGCGGCGAAGCGCCGGGAAGCGCTTGGCGGACAGGTGCGTGGTCTCGATGGCCATCGGCTCGCCGCTCGCCAGACGCAGCCGCTCGATACGCAGCACCCGGCCGCCGGCCGCGATGTCCAGCAGTCCGGCCAGGGTGTCGTCGGCTGTGACGTATCCGATGTCCAGCAGTTGAGACGTGGGTTCCAGTCCCTGTGCGCGCATGTCCTCGGTGTACGAGGTGAGCTGGAGCGCCTGGGAGACCTTGGGCTTGGCGACGAACGTGCCCTTGCCCTGGATGCGTTCGAGCCGGCCCTCGACGACCAGTTCCTGGAGCGCCTGGCGGACGGTGGTGCGGGAGGTGTCGAACTCGGCGGCCAGCGTCCGTTCCGGGGGCACGGGGGTGCCCGGCGGCAGCGTCTCCGTCATGTCGAGCAAGTGGCGCTTGAGCCGGTAGTACTTGGGCACGCGCGCGGTGCGGGTCTGTGCCCCGCCCTCGGCTTCCGTGCCGCCCCCGTCCATGGTCATGGCCCGCCTTCCCGACTGCTGTGCTCCTGCCGTCACCGGCTCCTCCGTCTGCTGCGGCTCACATGGTGGCACGGACCGGTAACGGGTCGTCGCCCTCCCTCAGGTGTCGGTCCGATAACGGACACGACAGCCCTTCTTATACACCCTTGACACCCCTAAAGGTCTAGGCCAAGCTCCCGGTACTGGTCTAAACCATTAAGGATCAGGTCCCAGCCCCACGGCAGAATCTGGCGCGCGTCCCGTCAAGTGCTGCGCGACTCCCGGGTGGTGGGGGGTAACTCTTGCATCCCTTTGAGGAGGGTGGCGTGAAGCGCAAGCTCGTAGCAGCGGTGGGTGCGGTGGCCATGATGGCCTCGGTCGCGGCCTGTGGTTCCGACGGCGGCAGTGAATCGGCGAAGAGCCCGAAGGACCGCAAGGAGACGTTGACCGTCTGGCTGATGGTCGACGCCCAGTCGACCTGGCCCGAGCTGGTCAAGGACGTCAACGCGCAGTTCAACAAGAAGTACCCCGGTGTGAAGGTCGACGTCCAGTACCAGCAGTGGGCGGACAAGGCCAAGAAGCTCGACACGGCCCTCGGTGGCGACAAGTTCCCCGACGTCGTCGAGCTCGGCAACACCGAGACGATGCAGTACATCCTCAACGGCGCCCTCGCGGAGATCGACCCGAAGAAGTACGAGAACTCCGACACCTGGATCCAGGGCCTGAAGGACACCTGCTCCTTCGAGGGCAAGCAGTTCTGCGTGCCTTACTACGCCGGCGCCCGTGTCGCCATCTACAACACCGAGATGCTCAAGAAGGGCGCGGGCGTCGACAAGCTGCCCGAGACCGAGGACGAGCTCCTGGCGGCGATGGACAAGGTCTCGGCCGAGTACGGCAAGAAGGACAAGCGCTTCTCGTCCCTCTACCTGCCGGGCCGCTACTGGTACGCCGCCATGTCCTACGTGGCCGCCTACGACGGCAAGATCGCCGAGTACGACGAGGGTGCGAAGGAGTGGAAGGCCTCGCTGTCCTCGCCGGAGGCGCAGAAGGGCATCCAGCACTTCATCGACCTGGTCAAGAAGTACAACAAGGCCGACCAGACCAAGGACGAGCAGGACCACGCCAACGTGATGGCCAACGAGAAGGCCGCCCTTCTCTACGGCAACGGCTGGGAGTCCGGCTCCGTCATCGACGGCAAGAACAACGGCAACCCGAAGCTCGAGGGCAAGATCCTCACGGCCGGCATGCCCGGCCCGAACGGCAAGGCGCTGCCCTCCTTCATCGGCGGTTCCGACCTCGCGGTGACCAGCAAGTCGAAGGTCGCGGACCTGGGTGAGGAGTGGATCTCGCTCTTCACCAACGAGAAGTCCATGGAAGTCCTCGCCGCCAAGAACATCCTTCCGAACAACACCAAGCAGCTGGAGCCGCTGAAGGCGAAGCCGGAGACCGCTCCGATCGCCAACGCCGTCCCGGACGCGTGGTTCACCCCGATCGCCCCGGGCTGGACCTCGATCGAGAAGGAGGAGGTCCTGGAGAACATGCTCCTGGCCATCCTCAAGGGTGACTCCGTGGAAGCGGCCACCAAGGCGGCCGACGCCAAGATCAACGAGCTGATCAACCAGGAGTCCTGACGGGCCTCGGGCGTCCCGGCGCCCCGCCGAGGACGCCCGACGGGCTCTCCAGGCGGTGGGCGGGAACCGCACCACGCGGCTCCCGCCCCCGCCCTTTTCGGTGCAGAAGAACAAACGGAAGGTCAGCCACGTGACTGCCGCCGACACCAAGGCCGCCGGCCCGCCGGTACCCGTACCACGTGCCCCGAAAGGCACCGGCCCCAGGCCGGCGCCCGAGAAAGGGATCAGCGGCTCCGGCCGGAAAAAGCGGAAGAAGGGAGAGCTTCTCCCGTACCTGCTGATCCTCCCGGCGCTCGTAGCGGTCGCCGCGGTCTACGCCTTCCCGCTGGCGAAGACCGTGATCATGTCCTTCCAGGACATGGGGCGCAAGGAGCTGTGGACGGGCGAATCGCCGCCCTGGGTCGGCTTCGAGCAGTTCACCAACATCCTGGGCGACGGTGAGTTCTGGTCGGTCACCGGTCGCACTGTCGTCTTCATGGTCGTCTGCGTGGGCCTGACCATGGGTATCGGCCTGCTGCTCGCCCTGCTGATGACCCGGCTGACCACATGGGTGCGACTGGTGCTGACGGCGGCGCTCGTCGCTGCCTGGTCGATGCCCCTGATGGTCGCCGCCTCCATCTTCCGCTGGCTCTCCGACTCCGACTACGGCCTCATCAACACCCTGATAGCGAAGGTCGCGGGCGAGGACTTTCTCGGCCACAACTGGTTCCTCGACCCGAAGCAGGGATTCGCCATCATCGCCCTGCTGGTGGTCTGGGGCGCCATCCCCTTCGTGGTCATCACCCTGTACGCGGCCCTCACCCAGGTACCCAAGGAGCTCGAGGAGGCCGCGTCCCTCGACGGCGCGAACGCGCCCGCCGTGTTCCGCTTCGTCACCTGGCCGGTGATCCGCCCGGTCTTCACCATGGTCGCCACCCTCTCGGTGATCTGGGACTTCAACGTCTTCGGGCAGATCTGGCTGCTGCGCGGCAACAAGCCGGAGCCCGAGTACGAGACCCTCGGCCTCTACTCGTTCTCCAAGGCCTTCGAGTCCACCTCGTTCAGCCAGGGCACCGCGATCGCCCTGATCACCGTTCTGCTGCTGTCCGGTGTGGCCGTCTACTACCTGCGTCAGCTGATGAAGACAGGAGAGGTCGAATGAGCACCTCCACCGCTCCCTCCCCGGCCGGCGCCGGACAGGACCTGCGGCCCGACCGCAAGAAGTCCCGCTGGCACTACGACCTCATCGGCCTGATCACCGCCGTCCTGATGGCCTTTCCGGTGTACTGGCTCGTCATCAGCGCCCTGCGGCCCAACCATGAGATCCGGTCCTACGACCAGACGCTCTGGCCCTCGTCGCTGACCTTCGACAACTTCGCGCGCGCGGTGAAGCAGGAGAACTTCGCCACCGCCGTGCAGTCGAGCCTCATCGTCTCCATCACCGCGGTGGTCGGCGGAATGATCATCGCCACGCTGGCCGCGCTGGCCATCGGCCGGTTCCGCTTCTTCGGCCGCAAAGCGCTGCTGATGGTGCTGATCCTGGTCCAGATGCTGCCGCCGACCGCGATGCTCATCCCCATCTACGCGCAGCTCAACGCCATCGGCGGGCTCGACGAGTACTGGGGCCTGATCGTCGTCTACCTCGTCTCCACGCTGCCGTTCGCGATCGTCATGATCCGCGGGTTCGTGGTGAACATCCCCGTGGAGCTCGAGGAGTCCGCGATGGTCGACGGCTGCACCCGCATGGGGGCCTTCCGCCGCGTGATCTTCCCGCTGCTCGCCCCCGGCCTCGCCGCGGCCTCCATCTTCGCCCTGGTCAACGCGTGGAACGAGTACCTCTTCGCGTACATCCTGATCAACGACAACTCCAAGTACACGCTCAACGTCTGGCTGATGACGTTCACCACCGAGCGTGGAACGGACTACGGCGCCCTGATGGCGGCCTCCACACTCATCGCACTGCCCGTCGTCGTCTTCTTCATGATCATCCAGAAGAAGATGGCCGCAGGGCTCACCTCGGGCGCAGTGAAGGGATAACGCCACCTCATGACGACTCTGGTACGTGGCTCGTCAGGCACCCTGACCCGCGACGCGCTCACCATCCTCCAGCCCGGCTTCGTCGGCACCACCGCGCCCGACTGGCTGCTGCGGCGGATCGGCGAAGGACTCTGTGCCGTCGGCCTGTTCGGCCGCAACATCACCTCACCCGGCCAGCTCACCGCGCTCACGGCCCGGTTGCGGGCGGAACGCGACGACGTCCTCGTCGCCATCGACGAGGAGGGCGGTGACGTCACCCGGCTCGAGGTGCGCAACGGCTCCTCGTTCCCCGGCAACTACGCGCTGGGCTCGGTCGACGACGTGGACCTCACCCGCGCCGTGGCGCACGAGTTGGGGCGCCGGCTGGCCGCGTGCGGGGTGGACCTCAACTGGGCGCCGTCCGCCGACGTCAACTCCAACCCGGACAACCCCGTCATCGGGGTGCGTTCGTTCGGCGCCGACACCGCACTGGCCGCCCGCCACACCGTCGCCTATGTCGAGGGCCTGCAGGCCGCCGGCGTGGCCGCCTGCACCAAACACTTCCCGGGGCACGGCGACACCAACGTGGACTCGCACCACGCGGCGCCGCGTATCGATGTGGACCTCGACACGTTGCACGCCCGTGAGCTGGTGCCTTTCAGGGCGGCCATCGCAGCGGGTTCCAAAGCGGTGATGAGCGCGCATATCCTACTTCCCGCGCTCGACCCCGACCGTCCTGCGACGCTGAGCCCGCAGATCCTCACCGGTCTGCTGCGCGAGGAGCTGGGCTACCAGGGCCTGATCGTCACGGACGGCATGGAGATGCAGGCCATCTCGTCCACGTACGGCATCGAGCGCGGCTCGGTCCTCGCGATCGCCGCCGGTGCCGACGCCATCTGCGTCGGTGGCGGCCTGGCCGACGAGGAGACCGTACTGCGACTGCGCGACGCGCTGGTCGATGCGGTGCGGAACGGCGACCTGCCCGAGGAGCGGCTGGCCGACGCGGCGGCACGTGTACGTGCCCTCGCGGACTGGACGCGGCGGGCCAGGGGGGCTGCAGCAGAGCCGGGCGCGGCTTCACAGGAGGGGACCGCGCCCGGCTCCGACACCGATATCGGTCTCGTCGCGGCGCGCCGCGCGGTGCGGGTCACTCCGGGCGGACGGCCGTACGAGCCGGTCACCGAGGCCCCGTACGTGGCGGCCTTCACCCCCGTCGCCAACATCGCTGTCGGGGACGAGACTCCGTGGGGCGTGGCCGCCGAGCTGACGGCTCTGCTGCCCGGTACGGAGACCGGCACCTATGCCGACGAGGGCGATACGCCCGGGTTGGTGGCAAATGTGCTGGAGGCGGCGGCGGACCGTAGGATCGTCGCTGTGGTTCGCGACGTCCACCGCCACCCGTGGATGGCGAACGCCCTCGAGGCGCTCCTCGCGGCCCGTCCCGACACGGTCGTGGTCGAGATGGGCCTGAACCGGGCGGCGCCCGCGGGGGCCCTGCACATCGCTACCCATGGCGCCGCCCGCGTCTGCGGCCGCGCCGCCGCGGAGGTCATCACCGGCCGCTGAGCCGGGAGTGGACCTGCGTGGACCGTGCAGTGCCGGGCGGGCGCCGTCGGCGTCGCCGCCCGGCACCCTGAGCGCCATCTGGAGGCAACGGGCATGTCCGCCACGACGTCGGCCGAGCACGAGGAGCACCCGGGCCGGATCATGTCCGGAGAGATGGCGCAGCAGCCGGCGGTCCTGCGGCGCATCCTCGACGAGGGCGCGCAGAGGATCGGGGAGGTGGCGTCGGCGATCGCGGCGAAGAAGCCTCGCTTCGTCCTGCTGACGGCGCGCGGCTCTTCCGACAACGCCGCGCTGTACGCGAAGTACCTGATCGAGATCCGGCTCGGCCTGCCGTGCGGACTGACCTCGATGTCCACCACCACCGCCTACGGCGCCCGTCCCTCGCTCGCCGACGTCCTGGTGATCACGGTCAGCCAGTCCGGCGGTTCGCCCGACCTGGTGGCGTCCACGAAGGCGGCGCGGGAGGCCGGCGCGGTGACCCTGGCGGTGACCAACAACCCGGACTCGCCGCTGGCCGCGGTCTCCGAGTTCTCGATCGACATCATGGCCGGCCCGGAGAAGGCCCTTCCGGCCACCAAGACCTACACCGCCTCCCTGCTGGCCCTCCACCTGCTGGTGGAGGGCCTGCGTGGTGGTGAGGCCCCGGCGGCCGGACGGCTGCCGGAGCTGGCCGGGCAGATCCTCGGCCGGCAGGACGAGGTGCGGGCGCTGGCATCGCGCTACCGCTTCGCCGAGCGCATGGTGATCACCTCGCGGGGCTACGGCTACCCGACGGCGAGGGAAGCGGCGCTCAAGCTCATGGAGACGAGCTACATCCCAGCGCTGGCGTACTCCGGCGCGGACCTGCTGCACGGGCCGCTCGCCATGGTCGACAACGTCTCCCCGGTGATCGCGGTGGTGCCGGACGGCAAGGGCGGCGAGGCGCTCCAGCCGGTGCTCGACCGGCTCCGCGGCCGGGGAGCGGACCTCTTCGTGGTGGGCCCGGCAAACCCAGGTCGAGGCCGCGTCCGCGGGCTTCGTACTGCCCACGGAGGGTGTGCCGGAAGAGCTCCAGCCGATTCTGGAGATCCTTCCGCTGCAAATGCTCGCGTACGAGGTGACCATCGCCCGCGGGCAGGACCCCGACGCGCCACGGGCGCTGGCGAAGGTGACGGAGACGCGCTGAGCCGGGTCGTGCGGCGGGGGCCGTGATCGCGACGGGCGGGTGTGATGAGGGGCCCGCCCGTCGTCCACGACGGTGTATAAGTATGGTGGCGGAACTTAACGCGCCCCAGGCATGGACAGAGCCGAATGGTCTAGTCCACAATCGATACTGCACAAGCCTCCGCCCTCCCCGCACAGGAGGGTGGAACGAGGTCCCCGGCGCTCTCTGCCCTGACTGCGCCGAGACCTCCCACGGCCGACCGGGACCGCACACCCTTCGGCCGCGCAACTCCGGGCTGCGGTGCCGGACGGGTTGAGGGTCCCGTCGCGGCGCCGCGGCCCGCGGGTACCCTCGCTGACGTGCCCTCCATGAACGAACTCGTCCGCCAGCACACCGCTCTGAGTGAGTCAGACCTCGAGTGGCTCCATCTGCTGGTCTCGGAGTGGCAGCTGCTCTCCGATCTCTCCTTCGCCGACCTCGTGCTGTGGGTGCCCACCCGCGACGGCACGCGGTACGTCTCCGTCGCCCAGATGCGGCCGAACACCGGCCCCACCTCGTACCAGGACGACATGGTCGGCCATCTGGTGCCGCGCGGCCGGCGTCCGCTGCTGGACGCCGCTCTGGACGAGGGGCGGATCGTGCGCGAGGGCGACCCCGAGTGGCGCGAGGAGGTGCCGGTCCGGGTCGAGTCCATCCCTGTACGCCGCGAGGGCCGTGTGCTCGGCGTCATCGCGCGCAACACCAACCTGCTCACCGTGCGCACCCCGTCACGGCTGGAGCTCACCTACCTCCAGTCCGCCTCCGACCTGGCGCAGATGATCGCCGCCGGCACGTTCCCGTTCCCCGGGGAGCAGGTCGAGATGGATTCCTCACCGCGTGCCGGTGACGGGCTGATCAGGCTCGACGCGGACGGCATCGTCCAGTACGCCAGCCCCAACGGACTCTCCGCGTACCACCGTCTCGGCCTGGCCTCCGACCTCGTCGGTCAGCATCTGGGCCAGGTCACCGCCGAACTCGCCCCCTCCCGCGGACCGGTCGATGAGGCCCTCGTCAAGATCGCCAGCGGATACGCGCCCCGCGAGACCGAGGTGGAGGGCAACGGCGGAGTCATCCAGCTGAGGGCCATCCCCCTCAAGCCCAAGGGGGTACGCATCGGTTCCCTGGTGCTCCTGCGGGACGTGACCGAACTGCGCCGCCGCGAGCGGGAGTTGATCACCAAGGACGCGACCATCCGGGAGATCCACCACCGGGTGAAGAACAACCTCCAGACGGTGGCCGCGCTGCTGCGCCTCCAGGCGCGCCGGATGGACTCCGTGCGCGGCCGCGAGGCGCTCAACGAGGCGGTACGGCGTGTCGGTTCGATCGCGATCGTGCATGAGACGCTGTCCCAGAATCTGGACGAGCGTGTGGAGTTCGACGACATCGCCGACCGCGTGATCGCGATGGTCGCGGAAATCTCACCCGGCAAGGTCGACTGCCGGCGCACCGGCCGCTTCGGCATCCTCGACGCCGAGATCGCCACACCGCTGTCCATGGTGCTCACCGAGGTGCTCCAGAACGCCCTGGAACACGCCTTCTCGCAAGGGCAGCAGGGTTCGGTGGAGGTCGCGGCCGTCCGGGGTGACGCGCGCACGGAGAACGCCCGGCTGCTGATCACCGTTCAGGACGACGGCCGTGGGCTGCCGGAGGGCTTCGACCCGCAGCGGACCGGGAACCTGGGGTTGCAGATCGTACGGACCCTGGTCGAGGGGGAGTTGGGCGGGACGTTCGACATGGTCCCGGTCCCCGCGCCGGGGCGCGGCACCCGGGTCGTGCTCGACATCCCGGTGCCGGACCGGCGTTAGGGCTCTCTGCTCAGGTGCAGCTTGCCGGGCCGGCCCTTGCTCGGGCCGGCTCGAGCCGCGCCGACGGCGTGCGGCCCGGGCGTGCACAGCGAAGAGCCCCGGGCCGTGTGACACGGTCCGGGGCTCGAAGCTCACGTGCTGCATGTGCGATGCGCATCGGGGGTACTGCGCGCTGCGGCTCGAAGGCGGTGAGTGCGTACTCGCTGTACGCGCCGCCGGGAGGCCGGTAGCAGGGGGCGTCAGGCGCTGGCGTTACGCGCCCGGTTGCGAGCGGCGCGGCGCTTCATCGCGCGGCGCTCGTCCTCGCTGAGGCCACCCCAGACGCCGGAGTCCTGGCCGGACTCGAGCGCCCACTGCAGGCACTGCTCCATGACGGGGCAGCGACGGCAGACGGCCTTGGCTTCTTCGATCTGCAGCAGCGCAGGACCGGTGTTGCCGATGGGGAAGAACAGCTCGGGGTCTTCCTCGCGGCAAACGGCGTTGTGACGCCAGTCCATGGCTGCTACCTCTCCTTGGTATTACATGCGGGTTGCTTGTGAATGTGAACGCTTTCACGAATCCCCCCGCAAGGGAAGGGCCGATCGCCAGTTTGCCCGGCATTGGGTCCTGGATTCGTGGAGGGGTTCCGGCGGTCTGTGGGGCCGATGTTGCGGGCCGTCCCGATCGCCATGTAGAGATTCGCAAACCTCGGCGGCGGATACAACCCCTTCCGGAAAGTTTTTTTTGATTCCTCGGTGTCGACTAGGTCACAGCCGTACTTCTATGGGGTGGATCCCAGTCCGTACGTTCGAGATAAAGGACTTTCGGTCCTTCCGGTCACACAATCACACGCAGTGCACGGCGAACGCCTGTGAACGTCACGCTCGTGCGCAGCCCCAGGTGGTCACCGTCCATCTGGAAGGGCAGTGGGACCTTTGAATGCAAGGTGAAGTCGGTCTGGTCGTGAAGTGTGAGTGCGTGCTTTCCGTGCGGCCCGCGCTCCGGGCTCGAGGTCAGCAGCTGAGTGCCGTAACGCGCCACCGCGGGGGTCGACAGCTTCGACAGTCCGAGCACGTCGAGGGCGGTGTCGAAGGAGGCCTTCGGGGACGCGTACACCGGACGATTGCCCAGGTAGGTCCACGGTGAGGTGTTACAGACTATGGACAGCACCAGATCCTCCACCGGGGCCGCGCCGGGCCGCTCCAGGGTGATGGTGCCGCGTCTGCGGTGCGGGTCGTCCAGGAACTGGCGCAGCACCTGGCGGACGTAAAGGGCGTGCGTCGACCGCTTGCCGCGTTCGCGGTGCTGTTCGACCCGGCCGACCACGCCGGCGTCGAAACCCAGCCCGGCACAGAAGGTGAACCAGCGCTGCGGGACGCCCTCGTCGTCCGTGCCCGGCGTGCCGGCCGCGAGGCCCAGGCCGACCGTCTGCTCCGTCCGGTCGCGGAGCGCGTCCAGGATCGCGCCGGTCGCCTCGACGGCGTCGTTCGGCAGTCCGAGAGCGCGGGCGAAGACGTTCGTGGAGCCGCCGGGGACGACCGCGAGGCGGGGGAGGCCCTCCGGGTCGGGGCCGTTGTGCAGCAGGCCGTTGACCACCTCGTTGACCGTGCCGTCGCCGCCGAGGGCGACGACCAGGTCGATGTCGCTGGACTCCGCGGCCCGGCGGCCGAGGTCGCGGGCGTGGCCGCGGTACTCGGTGGTGACCGCCTCGATCTTCATCTCGCTCGCGAGTGCGTGGATCAGTACGTCGCGCGTGCGGGCACTGGTGGTGGTTGCTGCCGGATTGACCACGAGAAGTGCGCGCATGCGATGCAGCGTACCTACTGGGGGGTACCTGGCCCAGTCCGGGTTTCGGGGTGCGGGGTGCGGGGTGCGGGGTGGGTGGGATGACGGCGGACGGGGCACGGGCGAGGTGGCCTGCCCGGGGGCGGTCGCCCTCGCTCGGGTCGCGGCTACCCTGCATGGGTGAGCAGCGACGACCAGACCTCCGCCCCCGGCCGCCCCACCCGACTGACCGCCGCGGCAGCGGTGTGCGCCGCCGAAGGGCTGGCGCTGGTCGCGGGCGGCGTGTACATGCTCGTGATGGGTCTGCTCGGCCGGCCCGACAGCCCGTCCCAGGCGGAGATGGGCGGCCTGACGCTGATGGCCCTCGGGGCGATCCCGCTGGCGGCGGCGCGAGGGCTGCTGCGGCAGCGCAGTTGGAGCCGCGGACCGGCGATCATCACCCAGCTGATCGGGATGATCCCCGCGTGGACGCTGCTGCGGGCGTCCGGCGCGCTGATTCCGCTGGGCGTGGTGCTGGCGGCGGTCGTCGTGACGGGCCTGGTGCTGCTGGTGAACCCGACGACGGCACAGGCGCTGGGGATCCGTAGCCGCGCGTAGCCCTTGGGCGGGCGGCACGTTCTGGCGTGGCCCCGGCAGGGTGCGTTTCGCCCTGCGGGCGTGGCGGTCCTGGTCCTGGTCCCCCGGGTCCGGTGGTGCGTGGCCCGTGCGGGGCGTGGCGTTCCGGTGGTGGGTTGGCGTGGCCTGCGGCGTGGGTGGTGCGGGGGACGGGGCCTCCGGAGGGAGTGTCCGGAATGGCTGTCCTCCCCGCGCTTCGCGCGAGTTGCGACGCTTTACTTCCGGACACCCCCTCCTACGACCCCGCCCCCCTTCCGCCCGTTCCCGTACTGGGGGCTCCCACCGTCCGCTCGGCTTCCCTTGCGGGTCGGTGCAGCGTTTCGTCGAGGGTTACTCCTCGACCAAGAGGCGTTCGCGGAGTTGCGCCAGGGTGCGGGCGAGGAGGCGGGAGACGTGCATCTGGGAGATGCCGACCTCCTGCGCGATCTGGGACTGGGTCATGTTCCCGAAGAAACGCAGCAGCAGGATCCGCTTCTCCCGCGGCGGGAGGCCCTCCAGGAGAGGCTTGAGGGACTCGCGGTACTCGACGCCCTCCAGGGCCTCGTCCTCGGCGCCGAGCGTGTCCGCCACCGCCGGGGACTCGTCGTCCGTGTCGGGGACGTCCAGGGACAGCGTGGAGTACGCGTTCGCGGACTCCAGGCCCTCCAGGACCTCCTCCTCCGAGATGCCGAGGCGCTCCGCCAGCTCGTGCACGGTCGGGGACCGGCCGTGCTGCTGGGAGAGCTCGGCCGTCGCGGTCGTGAGCGAGAGCCGCAGCTCCTGAAGACGGCGCGGCACCCGCACCGCCCAGCCCTTGTCGCGGAAATGGCGCTTGATCTCGCCGACCACCGTCGGGGTCGCGTAGGTCGAGAACTCGACACCGCGATCCGGATCGAACCGGTCCACCGACTTGATCAGGCCGATCGTCGCGACCTGGGTGAGGTCGTCCAGCGGCTCGCCGCGGTTACGGAACCGCCGCGCCAGGTGTTCGACCAGCGGCAGATGCATCCGGACCAGCTGGTTGCGCAGCTCGGCCCGCTCGGGCGACCCGTCGGGCAGCTTGCGCAGTTCGATGAACATCGCCCGCGCGCCGCTGCGGTCATGGGGGTGATGATCCTGCTGGTGCTCGCTCATACGGTCCGCCCGCTCTGCCGAGGCCGTACGGCCATCAGGTTCGTCCACCACCGGGTGCGGCCGCGCCTGCTGCTCAGGGATGCCGGCCGACGCGCTCAGCACCCTCGGGCCTCGCTCCTCGTCCTCCCGCATCGAACCGTCCCCGTTTCCGCTGCTCACGCCGGCCCGGGTCCCGCGCCGCGCTGCTTGTACAGACTGATGGCGACCGTGCGGTCGTCGGCGACCGACGAGTCGACCTTGCCGGCCAGTGCGGAGAGCACCGTCCAGGCGAACGTGTCACGCTCCGGCGCCCGGCCGTCGGTGGTGGGCGCGGAGACCGTCACCTCCAGCGAGTCGTCGACGAGCCGGAACACACAGCTCAGGACGGACCCCGGGACGGCCTGCTGCAACAGGATCGCGCACGCCTCGTCCACCGCGATCCGCAGGTCCTCGATCTCGTCGAGGGTGAAGTCCAAGCGCGCTGCGAGGCCGGCGGTGGCCGTTCGCAGTACGGACAGGTAGGCACCCGCAGCGGGCAGCCGGACTTCCACGAAGTCCTGGGTCCCGGGCTCGCCTGCAATATGGGACACCCTCACCTCCAAGGTGGCACAAGCTCTTTCCGGGCCGGGGGGCAGAGGCCCCGCGGCCGTGCGTTACGCGGTCGGTCACGCAGCCAGGTCTGGCCTGGCGACGCTATCGCGATCCATGGTGCCGTGTCGCCAGGACCCCCATGCCTACAAGTGTCACTCAATGTAAGCCCATGAGTACACACAGTGGCTAGAGGTCTGCGCCGCCCAATTGAGAGGGGGCGGCGGATGGTTGACGTACCCAGGCGTCAGACGATCGAACCGTCGACGAAGCACCACCGCCACACCTGTCCCGGCTCGAAACTGCGCATCACCGCGTGCCCCGTCTCGCGGAAGTGCGCGCTCGCGTGCCGCATCGGCGAGGAGTCGCAGCAGCCCACGTGCCCACAAGCCAGGCAGAGTCTCAGCTGGACCGGGTGGCTCCCGACGGCCAGGCATTCCGGACACGTGTCGGTCAGCGGCGCCGGTTCGGGGCGCGGCAGTTCTGCTACGTGGGGGCACTCGCTCATGATTGCCAGATTACGACGGGGACGACGGACGTGAGGTCGGTGTGATGGAAGCATTGCCGCTGGTGGGACTGATCGCGGTGAGCGCGGCGGTGGCCGGGGCGGCCCGGAGGACACCGGTCCCGGCGCCGCTGCTGCTGGTGGCGGCCGGGCTGGCCGCCTCGTACGTGCCGGGAGTTCCCGAGTACCACCTCGACCCCCACATCGTGCTGCCGCTGGTACTGCCGCCGCTGCTGCACCTCGCCGCGCTGGACAGTTCGTACCTCGACCTGCGGGCCAACATCCGTCCCGTCGCGCTGCTGTCCGTGGGCTATGTCCTGTTCGCGACGGTGGCGGTCGGCTGCCTCGCCTATCTGCTGGTGCCGGATCTGCCCCTGGCGACGGCCCTGGTGCTCGGTGCGGTGATCGCGCCGCCGGACGCCGTCGCCGCGACGGCCATCGCGCGCAGGCTCGGCCTGCCCACCCGGATCACCACGATCCTCCAAGGTGAATCCTTGGTGAACGATGCCACCGCGATCACCGCCTTCAAGGTCGCCCTCGCGGCCGCGATCGGAGCCGGCACCAGCTGGGGCGAAGGGTTGGCGGAGTTCGCGCTGGCCTCCGTCGGCGGGGTCGGCGTCGGTCTGGCGCTGATGATCCCGATCCACTGGCTGCGCAAGCACCTGAAGGAAGCGCTGCTGCAGAACATCCTGTCGCTGCTCATCCCGTTCATCGCCTACGCCGCCGCCGAGCAGGTCCACGCCTCCGGAGTCCTGGCCGTGGTCGTCGTCGCGCTCTACCTGGGCCACCACGCGTACCAGGTCGACTTCGCGACCCGGCTCCAGGAGGAGGCCGTCTGGAAGATGGTCGCGTTCGTCCTCGAGTCCACCGTCTTCGCGCTGATCGGGCTGCAACTGGCGATCGTGGTGGGGGAACTGGGCGACTACGGCGTGGGGGAGTCCCTCTGGTACGCGGCAGGGGTGTTCCTCGCCGTGGTGGTGGTGCGGTTCGTCTGGGTCTATCCGGCGACGTTCCTGCCGCGCATGCTGTTCCGGCGGATCAGGGAACGTGAGCCGGACCCCGGTCGGGCGGCGCCGCTGATCGTCGGCTGGGCCGGCATGCGCGGTGTCGTCTCGCTCGCCATCGCCTTCTCCATCCCGCTGACGACGTCCGACGGAGCGGACTTCCCGGCCCGCAACCTGGTCCTGTTCCTCACTTTCACCACCGTGATCGGAACTCTGGTCGTGCAGGGACTGACGCTGCCGCCACTGATCCGTGCGCTGAAGATCCCCGGCCGCGACGTCCAGGCCGAGACCCTCGCGGAGGCCCAGGCGCAGAGCCAGGCGTCCGCGGCGGCGGAGCGGCGGCTGGAGGAGCTGCTCGCGGACGAACGCAACAGGCTGCCGCAACCCCTGGAGCAGCGGCTGCGCACGGTGCTGGAACGCCGCAGGAACTCGGTGTGGGAGAGGCTCGGTTCGGTGGACGAGACGACCGGCGAATCGGCCGACGACACCTACCGACGGCTCGCGAGGGAAATGATCGCGGCGGAACGGGACGTGTTCGTGGACCTGCGGAACCAGCGGGTCATCGACGACGAGATGCTGCGCAAACTGCTGCGCAGGCTCGACCTGGAAGAGGCGGCAGCCTACCGCGAGGAAACCGCCTGAGCCGTCACCCGGCGACGCCGGTTCCCCGCCCGTCCTCCTGTCCGGTGATGACGGCGGCGACCGTCGTGCCGGGCGGGAAGGCCCCCTCCGCGGCGAGTTCCACGAGTGCGTTGAGCAGTTTCGCGACGTAGACGCGCTCCACGGGAAGGCCGTGGCGAGCGCCGAATGCGGCCGCGAACGCCTCGAGTTCAGGAGTGGTACGGGCGTACCCGCCGAAGTGGAAGCGTTCGTCCAGGGACCAGTTGCCGGAGGGGCCGCCGAAGGCCTCTTCCTGAAGGGCACGGACCGTCGCGCCGAGGAACCCGCCCTTCAGTACCGGGACGCCGAGGGCCCGCTGCCCGTCGCCGAGTCCGGCCGCCAGCCCGGCGAGGGTGCCGCCGGTGCCGCAGGCGACGGCCACCACGTCGGCGAGGCCGCGCAGCTCGCGGCCGAGTCCGGCGCAGCCCGCGGCGGCCGCTGCGTTGCTGCCGCCCTCGGGGACCACGTACACGTCGTCCGGCGCCGCCGTCCGGAGGATCCGGGCGAGTGTGCCCGGGTCGTCCTTGGCGCGATAGGTGGCACGGTCGACGAACAGCAGGCGCATGCCGTCCGCGGCGCACCGGGCAAGTGACGGGTTCAGCGGGCGGCCGGCGAGCTCGTCACCGCGGACGACGCCGATCGTGCGGAAGTCGAGCAGCCGGCCCGCGGCGGCTGTGGCGCGCAGATGGTTGGAGTACGCGCCGCCGAAGGTCAGCACCGGCCGGCCCGCCGCCGACCGCAGGTTCGGTGCCAGCTTGCGCCACTTGTTGCCCGGCAGGTCCGGATGGATCAGGTCGTCACGCTTGAGGAGCAGCCGTACGCCGTGCCGGGAGAAGCGCTCGTCCTCGACCGGCTGAAGCGGCGACGGCAGCCGGGGCCGCAGCTCGGCCACCGGATCGGACGATGTTCTTTCGGACATGAACCCATTCTGGCGGGATGTGTGAACGAGCCCGGCTCCTGCCCCGGTCCGCGGTGATCCAGTCACACTCATTTGTGTAATGGCGTACTCACACAGCGCACTGGGAGGCTTGCTTTCGCAGGTCAGGACATGATCGAGAGGGAGTCTCATGACGGTTGGTTCGGTTGGTTCCGTCGGCGAGGACATGCGCGACCAGGCACCCCAACAGAGTCTCGGTACCGCTGCCGCACGGAATCTCGCGACCACCACCAAGTCCGTTCCGCAGATGCAGGAGATCACCTCCCGCTGGCTGCTGCGCATGCTGCCGTGGGTGCAGGTGCAGGGTGGTACGTACCGGGTGAACCGCCGCCTCAGCTACTCGGTCGGCGACGGCCGGGTGACGTTCGTCCAGACCGGCGACCGTGTCGCCGTGATCCCCGCCGAACTGGGGGAGCTTCCGGCGCTGCGGGACTTCGACGACGAAGCGGCGCTGACGGAGCTGGCGCGGCGGTGCGAACAGCGTGAGTTCGCTGCGGGAGACGTGCTGGCGACCGGCGGCCAGCCGGCGGACCGGATCTTCCTGCTGGCGCACGGCAGGGTGGAGAAGGTGGGGGAGGGACCGTACGGGGACGAGGCGGTCGTCGAAGTCCTCGCCGACGGGGCCTACTTCGGCGACCAGTCGCTGGTGGACCGGGAAGCGGTCTGGCAGTACACCGCCCGCGCCGCGACCGCCTGCACGGTCCTCGTGCTCACGAGGGACGACGTGCTCAACCTGGCGGACCGGGCGGAGTCGCTGCGGGCGCACCTGGCGAGCCTCGCGGCGCTGCCCCACCAGCGCACCAACAAGTACGGCGAAGCGGCGATCGACCTCTCGGCCGGCCATGTCGGCGAGGCGGTCGTGCCGCACACCTACGTGGACTACGACGCCGCGCCGCGGGAGTACGAGCTGAGCGTCGCCCAGACGGTGCTCAAGGTGCACAGTCGCGTCGCGGACCTCTACAACCAGCCGATGAACCAGACGGAACAGCAGTTGCGGCTGACCGTCGAGGCGCTGCGCGAGCGGCAGGAGCACGAACTCGTCAACAACCGGGAGTTCGGCCTCCTCCACAACTGCGACTACGGGCAGCGGCTGCAGCCGCACGACGGCGTGCCGAGCCCGGACGACATGGACGAACTGCTCTCGCGGCGGCGGGGCTCGAAGCTCTTCCTCGCCCATCCGCGCGCCATCGCCGCCTTCGGCCGCGAGTGCAACAGGCGCGGACTCGTGCCCGACAGCGTGGAGGTGGCGGGCCACCATGTGCCCGCCTGGCGCGGCGTGCCGATCTTCCCGTGCAACAAGATCCCGGTCACCGAGGCCCGGACGACATCGATCATCTGCATGCGTACCGGCGAGGAGGAACAGGGCGTCATCGGCCTCCGGCAGAGCGGCATCCCGGACGAGATCGAGCCGAGTCTGTCGGTCCGCTTCATGGGCATCGACGAGCAGGCGATCATCTCGTACCTGGTCACGGCCTACTACTCGGCGGCGGTGCTCGTCCCGGACGCGCTCGGCGTCCTGGAGAACGTCGAGGTGAGCCGTTGGCGGTGACCTGACCAGGGGCGACGTGACCTTCGGGGGCGCGGTGCCGCTCGCCGCGTCCCCGCCCGCGAGGAGAAGCCACCACCGGGAAAGGAACGCCAGTTGACCATGCCGGACACCGTCGGCGGCCGAGAGGCCATCGCCCTCCTCGAACGCACCCGCAGTGCGGTCGATCCCGAACTCCGCTCAGCCATCGCGTCGCTGCCCGGATCCATGCGCCGGATCGCCATGTACCACTTCGGCTGGGAGCGGTCCGACGGCACCCCGGCCGCCGGTTCCACGGGTAAGGCCGTCAGGCCGGCACTGGTGCTCGCCGCGTGCCGGGCACTGGGCGGTGACCCGCGGCAGGCCGTGCGGGCGGCCGCCGCGGTGGAGCTCGCGCACAACTTCACCCTGATGCACGACGACGTGATCGATGAGGACCCCACCCGCAGGCACCGGCCCACGGCGTGGAGCGTCTTCGGCACCGCCGACGCCATCGTCGCCGGGGACGCGATGTCGGCGCTCGCGCTGCGGCTCCTCGCGGAGGACCGGCATGCGGCATCCGTCCCCGCGTCGGTGCGGCTGGCGGCCTGCGTCATCGAGCTGTGTGCGGGCCAGCAGGCCGACTGCGCCTTCGAGGAACGTCCGCCGCTCGAGGTCACCCTGGAGGAGTGCCTCGCCATGGCGACGGCCAAGACCGGGGCGCTGCTCGGCTGTGCCTGTGCCCTCGGAGCCCTGTACGCCGGCGCGGACGAGGAGCAGGCCGCGGCGATGGACGCCTTCGGGAGAGAGGCCGGACTGGCGTTCCAGCTCATCGACGACCTCATCGGGATCTGGGGCGACCCCGAGCAGACGGGCAAACCGGCCGGCGCGGATCTCGCGGCGCACAAGAAGTCGCTTCCGGTGGTCGCCGCGCTGGCCTCCGGCACGGCGGCGGCGGCCGAACTGGCCGAGCTGTACCGGGGGCCGATGAGCGCGTCGGCGGTCCGCCGCGCCGCCGACGCGGTCGAACGGGCCGGAGGGCGGGACTGGGCCCAGACACATGCCGGTGAGCGGATGTCACGGGCGGTCGGGCAGCTGTCCCGAGCCGTCCCGGACCTGGCCGCGGCCGGCGACCTGCTCTCCTTGGCCGAATTCGTCACCCGCCGTAACCGCTGAGCCGCTCACAGCACTGCACAACAATTTCCACTGAAGTGCCTGAAGTGGTCAGGGCTCCGGTCCGGTCGGGCGCCGGTATGCGCCCGAGTCGTCGGGTACAGCGCTCGCCCATCTGCATTTGCGCAAGAAGGAGGAGGGCCAGGGCATGGGAGGGCCGGCCGCCGGTGGCTGTCCGTAAAGGCTTGGCTGTCCGAGCTGTCCATACCGACTTATTCTGGCCGTATGGGCAGCAAAGGACGTGAAGTACCGCGTACGAGTCACGACCCGCAGCAGAAGTGCGCCGCGTGCGGGCAACCCGTGGAATCGGTGGTGAAGCGGCACAAGACGCTGGGGACGTACGTCCCGTTGTGGGAGCCGGGTCCCTGCCGCAATCCTGACTGTCCGCTCTATGTCCCCCCTGAGGGCGGGGCGAAGGCCGACCCTCCGGCCGGGCCGGGCCGGTCCGGCGGACCCGAGGAGACGGGTGGACCCGGCGCATCCGACTCCGACGCATCGGCGGCGGGACCGGCCGGAGAATCACCCGACGACGCGTCCGGCAGGCAGACCGGCACATCCTGAGGGGCACCTGCGGCACGGCCCGCTCGCCCCTACCGCTACAGTCCGCGCATGTCATCGGAGTCTACGGAAGCCTGGGCGGGCTGGTACCGCGACCGGCAGGGCGCGGAATCGGTCACCATATCGGCGAGCGGCGGCCAACTGCGCACATCCATCAGAGGCGTTGTGTACGAGGGGGCCACTTTCGCCGCCCTCAGGGCGGCGGGAGCGTCCCAGGTGCTGGCCTCCTGTGTCCTTGAATGGGACATGCCCCTGCCCGTTCACGCGGACGGCACGGTCCAGCAGGCGACGCTCAGCTGTCTGCTGACACTGGGTGAGCCCACCGGAGGAGTGCCGCCCCTCGACCGGTCGGACCTCAATCTGACGCTGCACTACGGCGGCGCGGCGTACGAAGCGGGTGTCGCGGACGGGGACTTCGGCGACGCGCTCGGCAGTATCCGCCGCCAACTGCCGCCCGGCGCCGAGCTCGGCCGGCGCGAACCGGCCCAGGCCTGAGCACCGGCTCGCGGCAGACAGGGCGCCCCGCCGTGCACTGCGGGGCGCCCCTTCCCGGTGGCCGGCTCCGGTGTCAGGAGACCTTGGCGATCGCTGCCGCGAGCCCGTTCGCCCAGAGCTGGTTCACCCGGGAGCGTTCCGCCGAGTTCGGGTAGGCGTTCTGGCACGAGGTGCCGGGGCCGCCGCCCGACATCAGCTCGCTGCACGGACCCGAGTAGTGGTCCGGCAGCCCGAGCACGTGCCCGGTCTCATGCGCCGTGACGCGGGTGGAGTTGTACTGCTGGTTCTGCCGGTAGTCCAGGAAGATGTAGCCGCGGCCGTGCCCGTCGGTGCTCGCGTACGAGCCGCGCGAGTCGTTGCCCTCGTAGTAGGCGAAGTCCGCGCCCGAACCCTCGACGAGCCGGACGTTGCTGACCGAGCCGTTCCATATCTGGGTGCTGCGCGCTATCTGGGTGCGGAACGTGGGTGCGTTGCTCGCGTTGTAGACGACGGTCACGGCCTGCGCGCCGGGGTTCGCCGCGCGCTTTTCCGCGACCGACTTAACGACGGCGTCGAAGAAGGCCCTGGTCGCCTTCGCGTCCTCGGCGGAGCCTTCGTACGCGGCGTACGAGGCGGAGGAGGATGTCACCGCGGCCGCAGGGGAGTTGGCGGCGGTGGCGGGCACGGTGCCGAGGGCGGCGGCGAGGCCCAGTCCGGCGACGGCGGAGAATAACGTTCTGGTGTGACGCATGGGGGGCTCCTACTCGTCCGATGAACGAAGTTCGGTAGCCGAAGTCTCGGGGAGGCGCACCGCCGCGCGGATGATGCCAGGGGGCGATAGCGCGGGCGCATCACCCACTCCGCTGCAGCCTGTCCCGATCCGCCCGTCCTGCCCCGACTACGGTGTCTGGTGTGGCAGTTGGTGCAGCTCTACGCTCGGGAGCATGGAGCTCGAGGTGAGGCACCTGCGTGCGCTGTGCGCCATAGCCGACACCGGCAGCCTGCACAAAGCCGCCCGGCAGCTCGGTGTCAGCCAGCCGTCCCTGACGACACAACTGCGCCGTATCGAGAACTTCCTGGGGGCGGCACTCTTCTCACGGGAGCGCACCGGCTGCCGGCCGACCCCGTTCGGCCGTTCCGTACTGAGCCGGGCGCGGCCGCTCGTCGCGGAGATGGGCGCGCTCGTCGTGGAGGCGAGGGCCGCCGCGGCCGGCGAGGGCGGTCCGCTGCTGCGCATCGGGTCGACCGCCAGCCGGGCGCTCGCCGGCTGGCTGCGCCGCCTGCGGGGCCGGCTGCCGGGCACCGAGATCTCGCTCCACATGGACGTGTCCGCCAACGCCCTGCTGCGGATGGTCGCCGCCGGTCAGCTCGACGTCGCCTTCGTGCACGAGGTGGAGGGGTGCCCGTTACTGGTGCCGGACGGACTGTGCGTGCGGGTACTGGTGGAGCGGGAGCCGCAGTTCGTCTCCCTGGCACGGGACCATCCCGCCGCTGCCGCCCCCGTCGTGGATCTCGCTGATCTGGCCCATGACCGCTGGATGGTCGACCCGACGGTGGACGGGGAGTGGGACGGGCTGCGGCGGGTACTGGGCGCCGCCGGGATCGACCCGCCCGTCCTGCACGGCGACTATCACACCGCCGCCTCCCTGATCGCGGTCGGCGAGGTCGTCGCGCCCTGCCAGCCGACCTCCATGCCCCGCGAGGACATGGCCGTCCGCCCGCTCCGCGGCGACCCCCTCGCCGTCCGCCTCCTGCTCTTCTCCAGACCCGGGCCCTCGGGCGAGCTGTACGAATCGGTGTACGCGGACCTGACCGCCGCCTACCGCGAGGCGGCCCTGCGGGCGGCCGCCTACCGGCAATGGCTGCTCCGCCACAAGAGCCCCCTCCTGACGCGGGCGGAACCGGCCCCGCTGCCGGCAGCCTGATACGGCGCGGGAGGTGAGGGGGCGCCCGCGGCTGTCAGGCCGTCAGTTCCCGCGCGCGCCCGGGCACTCCCCGTCGCGGGCGTAGAGGGTCACCTGAGCGCCCTTGACCTGGGTGCGGGAGCACTCGTGGAAGTGGGTGCGCAGAACTTCGCGTTTGACCGCCTCCTGCGGCACCGTGTCCTCCGGCTGGCCCGGCGGGTCGCTCAGCACCACGATCCGGTCCATCGACAGCATGCGGGCGCGGATCTTGGAAGCGGGGAGTTCCTCGCCCTGGAGGGACGCGGAGGCCTGGGGCGTCGTTCGGAGCGCGAGGTCGACGAGACCGCCGTACTCGTCCGGGTGGGAAAGCCTCCACTCGCGCCGGCGTGAGGGCGCGAATACGACCCCATCGCCGGGGGCGGAGACGCGCCGGACCTCCTCGGCGACCGCCGTCACGTCGTCCTTCCTGCTGTCCGGGGTCCGCATCTGCAGCGTCACCGGGGTGAGCGCGAGCACGGCCGCGAGCGCCGCCGCCGTCAGGACCGTGGCCCGGGGAAGCCGGGCGCGGAGCGGTCCACGCCGGGAGGCGGCCGTGACGAGCGCGCTCAGAGAGGTGCCGACGAGCAGGGCGAAACCGATGTCGGTGAAGAGGACGTACCGGTCCACGTACATGGGCTCATGGACCGCCGACAGCAGCAGCAGGGCCGTCGGGAGCACCGCGAGGGGCAGGGCGAGACGCGGCAGGAGGAGAGGTCTGCGGTCGGCGGCGGGGTACCTGGCGCAGAGCACGGCCACCACGGCCACG
The DNA here is from genome assembly GCF_052068155.1 of Streptomyces sp. OZ13. Lineage (NCBI taxonomy): Bacteria > Bacillati > Actinomycetota > Actinomycetes > Kitasatosporales > Streptomycetaceae > Streptomyces > Streptomyces sp. OZ13. The sequence goes on from NZ_JBQHCZ010000005.1 coordinate 554,382, forward strand.
CCCGTGATCTCCAGCCACTCCCTGGGCTTCGGGCCGCTGATCCACGACACCTGGCCGGACTGGCCCGCGCTGAGCAGGATCAGCGGGACCAGGCCGGCGGCAACGGAGGCCGCCGCCACCGCCCATGCGCGCCGGACGGGCCGGTCCGCGCGGCGAACGAGCACGGTGATGCCGTGTGCGGGCAGCGCCAGGACCGCGAACTCGTGGAGCCAGCTCGCGGCGAGCAGGGAGAGCCCGTAGAGGATCCACAGGCGGCGGGACGGTTCGGTCAGACAGCGCAGGAGCAGATAGGTGCCCAGTGCGACGAGCGCGCAGACGAGCGCGTAGGAGCGCCCCTCCTGGGCGTACATCTGCACCTCGGGGGTGAGCGCGAAGACCAGGCCGCTGAGCAGGCCCGCCCTGCGCCCGGCGATGCGGCACCCGGTCAGTCCCACCAGCCCGGCGGCCACGGCCACGGCCAGCACGGACGGCAGCCGGAGGGTGACGAGGCCGTCGTCCCAGAGGGTGAAGAGGCCGTGCATCAGGAAGTAGTAGAGGCCGTGGACGGCATCGGCGTTCTGGAGGAGCTGCCAGATCTCCGGGAGGCTCCGGTGCGCGACCTGGTAGGTGACGGACTCGTCGCGCCACATCGTCCCCTGCCGGGTGATGCCCCACAGGCCGAGGGCCAGGGCGAGGGCGGCCGGGGCGAGGAAGGAGTGCGCCCGGCCGGACCGGTCCGCCGGTGCGGGCTGCTCGCCGACCGACGCGGGGGGCACGGCCGGGGGCCCCTCGGCCGTGGACTGTTCCCGAAGCTCGATGGCTCCTCCTTGCGACACCTCGGCAACCGGAGGCGACACGTCCATTTGCCGCCTCGACGGACGCACCCGGCCCGCGGAGCTCCGGACGAGGAGCCCCGCGGGCCGGGTGCGGAAGCTGACGCGAGGTCAGGCCTTCTTGGTCTCCCAGAAGATCTTGTCGATCTGGGCGATGTAGTCGAGGGCCTTCTGGCCGGTCGCCGGGTCCGTGGACGCCTTGGCGGCGGAGAGCGCCTTCAGGGTGTCGTTGATGAGCTGGTGCAGCTCCGGGTACTTCTCGAAGTGCGGCGGCTTGAAGTAGTCGCTCCAGAGCACCGAGACGTGGTGCTTGGCGAGCTCCGCGCGCTGCTCCTTGATGACCGTGGCGCGGGCGCGGAAGTGCGGGTCCTCGTTGGCCTGGTACTTCTCCTGGACGGCCTTGACCGACTCCGCCTCGATGCGGGCCTGGGCCGGGTCGTAGACACCGCAAGGCAGGTCGCAGTGGGCGCTGACCTTCACCTTGGGGGCAAACAGGCGGGAGAGCATTGAGCTGTCCTTCCTCGTGATCGTCTTCTCAGGTGGGACATTACTCCGTGAGGAACCCGTTTTGGCGGGTGCCCCCATGGGCTTAGGTCAAAAGTCCGGGGTCCGAGCCGGGCCGGTGGCCGAACATACAGTGGGAGTCGGAGGTGGCTGATGACTGAACAGGGGCGGGAGCCGAGGGCCCGGTTCGGGGTCGCCGAGGTGACCGGGCCGTCGATGGTTCCGACGCTGGTGCACGGGGACCAGCTGCTGGTCGACTACCGCGCCTTGCTGCGCGTCGGCGACGTGGCGGTGCTCCGCCATCCGCTCCAGCAGGATCTCCTCATCGTCAAACGGCTGGCCGAACGGCGCGACGGGGGCTGGTGGGTGCTCGGCGACAACCCCGGCGCCGACGGCGACAGCCGGGTCTTCGGGGTGGTGCCGCCCGAGCTGCTGCTCGGCCGGGTGCGCAGCCGCTTCCGTCCGCTCGGCCGGGATCAGCGGTCCGTGACGGGGGTCGTCTCCTGGCTGGTCTCCGCGGTGCGGCCGGTGGGCCCGGACCGCTCGCTCTCCAGGCGCTTGCGCGCCCGGTAGGCGGCCACGTTGGCGCGGGTCGCGCAGCGGTCGGAGCAGTAGCGGCGCGAGCGGTTCGTGGACGTGTCCAGGTAGGCATTGCGGCAGGGCGCCGCCTGGCAGAGGCCGAGGCGGTCGACGCCGTACTCGGTCAGATGGAATGCCAGTCCCATCGCGGCGATCGCGGCATAACCCGCGGTCGCGTTCGAAGGGTGGTCGGCGAGGTGCATGTGCCACTTGGGGCGGCCGTCCTCGTCCCGGTGGTCGTGCCCCGAGATCTGCGGGCTGACGGGGAACTCCAGCAGCAGGGAGTTGAGCAGGTCGACGGCCTGGGTCTCCTCACCCGCGTCGGCCGCGGCGAAGACCGCGCGCAGCCGGCCCCGTACCGAGCGGAAGCGGGTGACGTCCGAGTCGGTGGCGCGGCGGGCGGCCTGGGACGACGCGCCGAAGAGCTCGCGGACGGCTTCGACCGAGGTGAGGGAGTCCTTGTTGCGAGCCGGCTCCTCGGTGTTGACCAGCCGTACGGCGTAGTCCGAGTAATAGGCCAGTTCCACTTGTAGTCCTTACAGCGGCGTTCTAGGGTGAGGGTAACGGCTGCTTATCAATCGAGGGTATTACGGACAGGAGGCTTCCGGTGGGCGGGACGGACAGGGGCACGACGGCGGGCACCGACTGGCGGGCCTGGCAGGAGAGCTGGGACCGCCAGCAGGAGTGGTACATGCCCGACCGCGAGGAGCGGTTCCGGGTGATGCTGGACATGGTCGAGGCCACGGTCGGCCCCAAGCCGAGAGTCCTCGACCTCGCCTGCGGTACGGGAAGTATCACGGACCGGCTCCTGGGACGGTTCCCGGAGGCCACCAGCACCGGGGTCGACCTCGACCCCGCGCTGCTGACCATCGCCCGTGGCCACTTCGCGGGTGACGAGCGCGTCTCGTTCGTCACCGCCGACCTCAAGGACCCCGCCTGGACCACGTCCCTGCCGCACACCTCGTACGACGCGGTGCTCACCGCCACCGCGCTGCACTGGCTCCACAGCGAACCGCTGGCCGCGCTCTACCGGCAGATCGGCACCCTCGTCCGCGACGGCGGCGTCTTCATGAACGCCGACCACATGAAGGACGCCTCCACGCCCCGCATCAACGCCGCCGAGCGCGCGCACCGGCACGCGGGCATGGAACGAGCCAGGGCGGCCGGCGCCCTCGACTGGGCCGAGTGGTGGGCGCTCGCCGCCGAGGACCCGGTCCTCGCCGAGCCGACCGCGGAGCGGTTCCGCATCTACGGCGAGCACGCCGACGGTGACACCCCCTCCGCCCAGTGGCACGCCGAGGCCCTGCGGGCGGCGGGCTTCGCCGAGGCGCGCCCGGTGTGGGCGTCACCGTCGGACGCGCTGGTGCTGGCCCTGAAGTAGCGGCGGAACGCGCAGGGGCGGTACGGACCACCGGGTCCGTACCGCCCCTTGCCGTCTCCGCTCGCAACGCCTTCGGCGGATCAGAGCGCCTGCGAGGTCAGAGCACCTTCGAGAGGAACGACTTCGTCCGCTCGTGCTGCGGGTTCCCGAGCACGTCACGCGGGTGGCCGGCCTCGACGACGACGCCGTCGTCCATGAAGACGAGCGCGTCGCCGACCTCACGGGCGAAGCCCATCTCGTGGGTCACGACGATCATCGTCATGCCGTCCTCCGCGAGACCGCGCATGACGTCGAGGACCTCGCCCACCAGCTCGGGGTCGAGGGCCGACGTCGGCTCGTCGAAGAGCATCAGCTTCGGCTCCATCGCGAGCGCACGGGCGATCGCGACGCGCTGCTGCTGACCGCCGGAGAGCTGGGTCGGGTAGTTCTTGGCCTTGTCGGCCAGTCCCACCCGGTCCAGCAGCCTCAGCGCACGCTCGCGGGCCACGGCCTTCGACTCGCCCTTGACCTGGACCGGAGCCTCCATGACGTTCGCGAGGGCCGTCATGTGCGGGAAGAGGTTGAAGCGCTGGAAGACCATGCCGATGTCCCTGCGCTGCGCCGCGACCTCCTTCTCCTTCAGCTCGTAGAGCTTGTCGCCCTTCTCGCGGTAGCCCACCAGCCGGCCGTCGACCGAGAGCCGGCCGCCGTTGATCTGCTCCAGGTGGTTGATGCACCGCAGGAAGGTGGATTTGCCGGATCCGGACGGGCCGACCAGGCAGAACACCTCACGGTGCGCGACCTCGAGATCGATGCCCTTGAGGACCTTCACATGGCCGAACGACTTGTGGACGTTCTCGGCCTTCACCATCGGCTGCGTCGACTGGGAACTCATACCTTCACGCCTCCGACATTGCTCTGGACACGGAACGACGACAGCTGTTTGCGCAGCCGCTGGAGCGGCGTGGGCGGCAGCGAACGGCTCGAACCGCGGGCGTAATACCGCTCCAGGTAGTACTGGCCGATGCTGAACACGGTCGTCAGCGCCAGGTACCAGAGCGAGATCACGATGTAGCCCTCCATGATGGCGAGCGTCCGGGAGCCGAATTCACGGCCCCGCAGGAACAGCTCGCCGTAGCCGATGGCGAACGCCAGCGAGGAGGTCTTGAGCATGTTGATGAACTCGTTGCCGGTCGGCGGAATGATCACCCGCATGGCCTGCGGCAGCACGATGCGACGCATCGTCTTGCCGCCCTTCATGCCGAGCGCGTGCGCCGCCTCCGTCTGACCCGAGTCGACCGACTGGATTCCGGCCCGGCAGATCTCGGCCATGTACGCGGCCTCGTTCAGGCCGAGCGCCAGCAGCGCCGCCACGAACGGCGTCATGACCTGGTTCATCTCGTCCCGGTAGATGAAACCGAGGTCGAGGTACTGGAAGACCAGCGAGAGGTTGAACCACAGCAGGATCTGCACCAGCACCGGGGTGCCGCGGAAGAACCAGATGTAGCCCCAGGCCACCGAGGAGAGCACCGGGTTGGGCGAGAGTCGCATCACCGCGAGGATCGCGCCGAGGACCACACCGATCACCATCGAGTAGACGGTGATCTTCAAGGTCTCCCAGGCGCCCCAGGCGAACGTGCCGTTGGTGATCTGGTCACCGACCACGCTCCACTGGATCTGGGCGTCGGCGAACGCCCGCACCAGCAGTGCGAGGAGTCCGAGCACCACGACGGCGCTGATCCAGCGCCCGTAGTGGCGCACGGGAACGGCCTTGATGGGCCCCGAGTAGCGGGGGGAGGCGTCCCGGCCGCCGTCCGGGGGGACGTCGGCCGGCACCTTGTCGAGGGGGTCAGTCACAGAGTTGCTGCCTTACATGAGGGAGGTTGTGGCGGCGAGTGGCGTCACTTGCCGGCGTTGACCGTTGCCTTCTCGATGGCGCCGTTCTCGGCCTTCCACTCCTTCAGCACCTCGCCGTACGAGCCGTCGTCGATGATCTGCTGGACGGCCGCCTGAAGAGCGTCACGCAGCTGCGTGTTCTTCTTGCTCACCGCGATGCCGTACGGCGCGGCGTCGATCTGCTCGCCCACGACCTCGAAGAGGTTGCCGCCGCCCGCGTTCAGCTCGTTGTAGAGGGCGACCGGGAAGTCGGTGATCACCGCGTCGGCACGCTTGGTCTGGAGCTGCGTGATCGAGTCGGAGTCCTGGTCGGAGATGAACTCCTTGATCTTGTCGGAGCCGCACTTCTTCTGCGTCTCCTTGAGCAGCGCCTCGTTGGCCGTGCCGCGCTGGGCGGCGACCGTCAGGCCGCACAGGTCGTCCAGCGTGCTGACCTTCTTGGGGTTGCCCTTCTGGACCAGGATCGCGGAGCCGGCCTTGAAGTAGTTGACGAAGTCGGCACCGCCCTTGGCGTCCTCGGTCGCGCCCTGCTGGCGCTCCTTGGTGTCCGTCATCGACGACATCACGATGTCGGTGCGGCCGTTGTTCATGCCCAGGACGAGCTGGTCGAAGGTGGAGTTCTCGAACTGGAACTCGACCCCGAGGACCTTGCCGAGGGCCTTGGCGATGTCGATGTCCACGCCCGCGGGCTTGTTGCCCTCGTCCATGAACTCCATCGGGGCGTACGCGATGTCGGATCCGACCTTGATGACGCCCTTGTCGCGGATCTCCTGGGGGAGCTTGTCGTTCAGCGGCGCGGCCGACGCGTTCCCCTTGGTCTCCTCCTTGGCGCCGCTGTCCGTCTGGTCGCCACAGGCGGTCAGCAGCATGGCGCCGGCGACCGCGATGGCGCTGACCGCGGCTATGCGGGACTTCGCGGCGGTCGTGCGGCGCTTGGTGCTTGCGGTCATGATCGGGGTCCTCCGGCGGGTGAGGGTGGAGTTACCAGGTCGTACTGCACTCATCTTCGAGTGTCGCGACCTTGTCTGTTTTCGGCATCTTGCCATTCGGACGAGCCCATTCAGGGGGCCACGCATGTCAAAATCGGATAACGGGTCACCCCCGAACCCCGGCGGGCCGGTACATCAAGGCCGGACCATTCGCTGGAAAGCCTTCTTCCGGCCGGAAGATCTTCGGCCGTCTTGCCTTCTGGACGGGTTCGGCTGCACCTGGCGGGCTTGTCCGGGTTTCTGGCTATGAACCGCGTCACCGAGCGCATATCGACTCGTCCGCGGTGTGGTCCGTCCGGTAAGAAGGATCCTTACACCCCTCATCCGGGGCTCAGGGCGCGTGTGCGGCGCGCCCGCGCGTACGTACCTCCCCCTGCCGGGGCGGGCCAACCGCCCTAAGCAGGGAACGGACGCGGTGCCCGCCCACCCCTCCTCAACCAGGAGTGGCCACCCTCAACTGATGAAGACCTAAGGGGTCAACCACATGGCAGCGGAGATCGTCAATCCTCGCAGCGACAGCGCCGACACGGAGAGCGCCGACGAGCCCTTCGATCCGGCGTTCGCACTGCACCGCGGCGGCAAGATGGCCGTCCAGGCCACCGTGCCGGTGCGGAACAAGGACGACCTGTCCCTCGCTTACACACCCGGCGTCGCCAAGGTCTGCACCGCCATCGCGGAGCGGCCCGAGCTCGTGCACGACTACACCTGGAAGTCCCAGGTCGTCGCCGTCGTGACGGACGGAACGGCGGTGCTCGGTCTCGGAGACATCGGACCGGAGGCATCCCTCCCGGTCATGGAAGGGAAGGCGATCCTTTTCAAGCAGTTCGGCGGCGTGGACGCGGTCCCGATCGCCCTCGCCACCACCGACGCCGACGAGATCGTCGAGACCGTCGTGCGTCTCGCGCCCTCCTTCGGCGGAGTGAACCTCGAGGACATCTCGGCACCCCGGTGCTTCGAGATCGAGCGCAAGCTCCAGGAGCGCCTCGACATCCCCGTCTTCCACGACGACCAGCACGGCACCGCCGTCGTGACCCTCGCCGCCCTGCGCAACGCCGCCAAGCTGACCGGGCGCACGCTCGGCGACCTGCGCGGTGTCATCTCCGGCGCGGGCGCGGCCGGTGTGGCGATCGCGAAGTTCCTGCTGGAGGCAGGTCTCGGCGACGTGGCGGTCGCCGACCGCAAGGGCATCGTCAGCCGTGACCGCGAGGACCTGACGCCGGTCAAGCGTGAGCTCGCCGAGCTCACCAACCGCGCGGGCCTCTCGGGCTCCCTGGAGAACGCGCTGGCCGGCGCGGACGTCTTCATCGGCGTCTCCGGCGGCACCGTGCCGGAGGCCGCTGTCGCGTCCATGGCGCCGGGGTCGTTCGTCTTCGCCATGGCCAACCCGAACCCGGAGGTGCACCCCGACGTCGCGCACAAGTACGCGGCGGTCGTGGCCACCGGCCGTTCGGACTACCCGAACCAGATCAACAACGTCCTCGCCTTCCCGGGCATCTTCGCGGGCGCGCTCCAGGTGCGGGCGTCGCGGATCACCGAGGGCATGAAGATCGCGGCGGCGGACGCGCTTGCCGACGTCGTCGGTGACGCGCTCTCGGCCGACTACGTGATCCCCTCGCCCTTCGACGAGCGGGTCGCGCCCGCGGTGACCGCGGCGGTGGCCGCGGCGGCGCGGGCGGAGGGCGTCGCCCGCCGCTGACCCGAGTCGGCACCACGGCTGGACGAACCGGGCCGTGTCGTACCCCGTGCGGGGGTACGGCACGGCCCGTTTTCTGTCCGGCGGGGGACTCCGCCGGGCGCGGCTCCACCGGGCTTCCCGTGGGGCCGGGGCGCAGGGGCGGGTCCAGGATGCGACGCGAGGCTTCCCGTGGCCGGGGCGCTGCAGGGGCGGGGACGCCTCCGGCGGTGCGACGCGGGCCGTGCGTGGCTGTGGCCGAATCGGGGCGGGTGTTCCCGTGGGGGTCTTCCGGGGTTCATCCGGTGCTGCTGTGATGCTCCGCGGTCCGCGTCGGCGGCCGGCACACGTACCCCAGGAGGCCCCTTGTGAATCTGGTCGTCAACGGCGATGCCGAGAGCGGGCCGGGAGGGAGCGCCGAGCCCGTCGGCAGCGTGACCGGCTGGGTCGTCGCACAGGGCGCCCCGGCGCTCGTCGGATACAGCGTGGGCGCCGGTTATCCGACCCCCGCCGATCCCGGGCCCGTCCGCCGCGGCTCGCGGTTCTTCAGCGGCGGCGACTCGCCCCGCACCGCCCTCGTGCAGGACATCGAACTGCCCGGCACCGGCGCGACCGGCCGGGCGGCCGTCGACGCGGGACGGGTCCGGTACACCCTGACCGCCTGGCTCGGCGGATACGCCGCCCAGGAGGACGGCGCCAGGCTCTCGGTCGAGTTCCGCGACGCGAAGGGCACGCCCGTGGCGCTGAGCGTGCTCGGGCCCGTGACCGCCGCTGACCGCGGCGCACGCACCGGGCTGCTGGAGCGCACCGCGTCCGCCGCCGTGCCGCCCGGCGCCCGCAGCGCACGCCTGCTGCTCGTCCTCACCCGCAGCGGCGGCGGGACGTCCAACGACGGGTACGCCGACGGGATATCGCTCGCTCTGGCGGCCACGACCGGAGCCACGGGGGGACGCACGTGACCAGGACCGACCGACGGAACCTGCTCAAGGCGGCGGCCGCCGTGGGCGCCCTCAACCTGGCGTGGCCGCTGAGCGCCGGGCTGTCGCCCGCTCAGGCCCGCGAGGCGGCGGAGGCCCTCGGCGCCGACTACGACCCGGCGCCGTTCACCCTCGGGGTCGCCTCCGGCGACCCGCTCCCGAACAGCGTCCTGCTGTGGACCCGGCTCGCGCCGGAACCGCTGGCCGCCGAGCAGCCCCTGCCGGAGGTCGTCGAGGTCGAGTGGATCGTGGCCCTGGACCGGACATTCCGCCAGGTGGTGGCCCGCGGCACCGCCCCCGCCTCGGCGACCCTCGGCCACAGCGTCCATGTGCCCGTCCCGGGGCTGCGCCCGGACACCCGCTACTGGTACGCGTTCAAGGCACTGGGCAGGACCAGCCGGGTCGGCCGCACCCGCACCGCGCCGGCCGGGGGAGCCCGCCCGGTCAGGTTCGCCGCCGCCAACTGCCAGGCGTTCCACGACGGGTTCTACGCCGCCCACCGCGGAATCGCCCGCGAGGAAGTCGACTTCGTGGTCCACCTCGGTGACTACGTCTACGAGCACGGCCAGGTCGGCGGCGTCCCCGCGGACCACGTCCGCGACCACGAGGGCCCGTCCGTCTTCACCGTCGCCGACTATCGCCGCCGCCATGCTCTCTACAAGGGCGACGCCTCCCTGCGTGAGGCGCACGCCGCCCACCCGTGGTTCCTGACCTGGGACGACCACGAGGTGGTGAACGACTACTCGGGAACCGGCGGCGGCGCACCGTTCATGCAGCGCAAGGCCGCCGCGTACCAGGCCTGGTACGAGCACCAGCCGCACCGCGACGACAGCGCCTTCGCGCTGCCCGATCCGGAGATCCACCGGGTCCGCCGCTGGGGCGACCTGCTGGAGCTGACGGTGCTCGATCTGCGTTCGTACCGCTCCGCGCAGAACCTTCCCGACGGCACGATCCTCGGCGAGGAGCAGAAGTCCTGGCTGAAGCGGGGCATCGACCGGGCGCCCGACGCGTGGCACGTCTGGGCCAACTCGATCATGCTCAGCCAGCTCCGCGGACGGCCGGGCGGCCCGTACATGTTCACCGATCAGTGGGACGGCTTTCTCGCGGAGCGCAAGGAAGTGCTGGGCCATGTGCACAACAGTGGCCTCGAGGACCTCGTCGTCATCACCGGCGACTGGCACTCCGCGTTCGTCGACGACATCAGAACCGACTTCGACGACCTCTCGTCCCCGGTCGTGGGCACGGAGTTCACCGCGCACTCCGTCACATCGGGGGCCTATTCGGCGGACTGGAACCGGACGAACGGTCCGCTGATGGGCGCGGCAAACCCGCACCTGAAGTACTTCGAGGGCAACCGCTACGGCTACGACGTGTACGAGGTGACTCCGGAGCGGTTCAGCGCCCACATGAGGGTGATCGCGGACCGCCGCGACCCGGCGTCGCCCGTCACCACGCTGACGACCTTCCACGTCGACCGGGGCAGCACCGGTTCGTACGAGGACCCGGCGACGAAGCACTCGCCGGCCCAGTGGCGGAGGGACTAGCGGGACGCGTGTCACACCGGTGCGTGGTTCCGCCACGCACCGGCCCGCCCTACTCTCAAGGTCATGTTCGCCGCCTACGCCGCCCGCATCGACCGCGACCAGCCCCTCAACGGCCTCGAACTGGGCGAACGCCCGGCACCCCGAGCCCGCCCCGGCTGGACGACCGTGACCGTCAAGGCCGCTTCCCTCAACCACCACGACCTGTGGTCGCTGCGGGGGGTCGGTCTCGCGGAGGACAAGCTGCCGATGATCCTCGGCTGCGACGCCGCCGGCGTCGACGAGGACGGGAACGAGGTGGTCCTCCACTCCGTCATCGGGCAGAGCGGCCACGGCGTCGGCCCCGACGAGCCCCGTTCCATCCTCACCGAGCGTTACCAGGGCACCTTCGCCGAGCAGGTCAGCGTCCCCGCGTGGAACGTGCTGCCGAAGCCGAAGGAACTCACCTTCGAGCAGGCCGCCTGCCTGCCGACCGCCTGGCTCACCGCCTACCGGATGCTCTTCACCAACGCCGGTGTGCGTCCCGGTGATTCGGTCCTGGTACAGGGCGCGGGCGGCGGCGTGGCCACCGCCGCGATCGTGCTCGGCAAGGCAGCGGGCCTGCGGGTGTACGCCACCAGCCGCGACGAGGCCAAGCGCAGGCGCGCCGTCGAGCTGGGGGCCGAGGAGGCGTACGAGCCGGGAGCGCGGCTGCCGCGCCGGGTGGACGCCGTCATCGAGACGGTCGGCGCCGCGACCTGGTCCCACTCGGTCAAGTCGCTGCGGCCGGGCGGGACCCTGGTGATCTCCGGGGCGACGAGCGGTGACCGTCCCGCGCACGCCGAACTCACCCGGATCTTCTTCCTCGAGCTGAAGGTCGTCGGCTCCACGATGGGCTCCAAGGACGAGCTGGAGGACCTGCTCTCCTTCTGCGCGGCCACGGGTGTGCGGCCGGTCATCGACGAGGTCCTGCCGCTGGACCGGGCCAGGGAGGGCTTCGAGAAGATGGCCACCGGTGAACTGTTCGGCAAGATTGTGCTGACCAACTCTTGATGGCTCGTCAGTTCTGCTGATGGGATCTCCGGCACTGGTCCACGACCGTGCCGGAGGTTCCTCATGTACCGCCGACTGCTCGCCGTCCTCGTCTCCGCGCTCCTGCTGCTCTGCGCCGCGCCCGCCGGGGCACACGGCACAACGGCCGGCGCCGCGCCGGACGGCATACCGAGGCTGACCGACGACCGCGGCCGGGTCCTGACCCTGCGCGGCTGGAACGTCGAGGACAAGACCCACCGGGGCGAGGCCGCCCTGTCCGCGATCACCGAACGGCACTTCCGCGACCTGCGTGCCCAGGGCTTCAACTTCGCCCGGCTCCTCGTCTTCTGGGACGACCTGGAGCCGGTGCGGGGCCGGTACAGCGAGCGGTACCTGCGCAAGATCGACAAGGTGCTGGACTGGGCGCACACATACCGTATCCATGTGCTGATCGACGCCCACCAGGACGTCTTCGGCCCCGCCTTCGGCCACCGCGGCATCCCCGAGTGGGCGACCAGGACGGACGGGCTGCCGTTCACCCCGCACCCCGACGACTGGTTCGCCGAATACTTCGAGCCCGCCGTCCAGCGCGCGTTCACCCACCTCTACGAGGACCCCGACCTGCGCGGCGCCCAGGCCGCGATGTGGCGGGTGCTGGCCGACCGCTTCGCGGACCACCCCGCCGTCATCGGCTACGACCTGATCAACGAGCCGATGGGTGAGATCCGGGAGGGCGAGGACCTGCCGGCGGCCGCCCGGCGCATCGAGGCCGAGCAGCTCACGCCGATGTACAACCGGCTCGCGGACGCGGTCCGTTCCGTGGACCGGGACACCTGGCTGTTCGTCGAGCCGACGCCGATCGTCGGCGAAGGCGTGCCGACCGGACTGGGCCGGATCGACGATCCGAAGACGGTCTACGCTCCGCACTTCTACAACACCGCCATGGAGGCGGGCGCCGACTACGACCCGTCGGCGGGTTGGATCGAGGCGTACGAGCGCGCAGTGACCGAGTACCCCGCGCGGTACCGGATGCCGGTCGTGGTCGGCGAGTGGGGCCCGCTCAACAACGCGCTGCCGAACATGGGCCGCTTCTACCGGGAAGCACTCGCCTCCCTCAACCGCTACGGCTCCGGCTGGGCCGGCTACGTCTGGTGCTACGGCGGCGGCTACTGCGCGGTCGACGCGGAAGGCCGCTTCCGCACCAACAAGGAGCAGACGGCCGCTCCGTACGCGCCGGCCGTGGCGGGCAGGGTGACGGCCGAGGGATACGCGCCGGACAGCGGGACGTACCGGCTGGAGTACCGCTCGGCGCGCGGCGTCACCGAGGTCTCGGTGCCGCCCCGCGCGAGCGGCTGGCGGATCGAGGTGACCGGCCGTGCCTGGCCGCGGGTCCGTACCGTCGAAGCCGGCCGGACGGCCACGGTGCGTGTCCACGCCCGCACCGGCGAACACGTCACCGTCCGGGTCAGCCCTCGTACACCACGATGAAGTCGCCGCTCGGACCCTGGCGGCGGGCGAGCGCGTCGCGCAGCCGGCGCAGATGGTCCGGCGTCAGCTCGAGCGGCGGCTCGTCCGGCTGGTGTGTCGTACCGCGCGGGTAGTCCTTGTCCGGCGTGCGGGTCATCTCGATGTGGCAGCCGAGGACATGGGTCACCCGGTTCGTCCCGCAGAAGGCCAGCAGCCGGTCGACCGTGGCGGCGAAGGCAGGGATGTCCCGGACGTAGAGCCGGCCCGGGTAGAGCGAGTCGCCGGTCAGCAGCAGACCGGTGTGCCGGTCGTGGAAGACGACGGCGGCCTCCTCGTGGCCGGGTCCGGGCAGCAGGTCCAGTACCCGGCCGCCGAGATCCAGTTCCGTGGGCCGCAGCGGCCACTGCTCGAAGCCGAAGTACGCCGTCACCGCGTCGAGGGACGGCCCCACGACCTCGGTGTACGGACGGTCCGCGAACTGCGCGTCGCCCGCGATGTGGTCGCCGTGCCCGTGGGTGTGGGCGACGAACAGCCCGTACCGCTCCCGCGGGTGCCGGGCGAGCCATTGACCGATCAGCGTGTCGACGGTGGCGCGCAGCGGCATCGCCGCCGGGTCGGCGGTCGCGCCGGTGTCCAGCAGCAGCGCCCGTTCGTTGCCGAACAGCAGGTAGAGGAACGGCGCCTCGAAGTGCACCGCCTTGTTCTGACGCAGGATCAGCGTGTGCTCGCTGTACGCGTGGACCTGGATCGCGGGCGCGGTGTCGTCCCCGGGCGCCGGACTGCCGGCGTGCCACCGGACATCGAGGCTGCCGGCGACAGGAGCGTCTGTACGGAAGTCGATCACGTGGCCCACGGTACGCGGCCCTCCGGCCGGCCGGGGAGGGCCGCCGTGACGATTGCGGCCCTCTGATGCGGGGCACGAGCACTGACACCACGCGGTCGCGCGTGAAGGGGGAGGAACAGTGTCAACGGGGGATCAGCAGAGCCGGATTCCGGCGTACCCGGGCGTCGAACGCTTCGTCGACGCCTTCGACAAGCTCGTCGTCCAGCCGCGGCGAAGCCGCAGCCGGGTGCCCGTCGTGCTCCTGAGCGAGCCGGGCGACGGGCAGGCCGGCCGCCGGATCGTCGCGGGGCTGCGCACCCGGTTACGCGGCCGGGAGGGGCGGCTCGCCCCACATGCCTGCGTACCGGCGGTGCCCGCCGACCCGGCGGAGCCGCCGCTCGACCTGTTCGAACAGATCGCCTTCCAGCTCGACGCCTCGATGCCGCCGGGCACCGGGCGGCTGCGGCTGCCCTCCTACCGGCTGCTGCGCGCCGTCGTCTGCGCCCCCGCCGCCGGCGGCCTGATGGAACGGCGTCCCGGGGAGCTGCGGGACCACTGCTACGCCCAGCACCGAGAGGTCTCCGCGCTCGCCCGGGGTCTGTGGTGGCTGGGCGGCCGGGACCAGGCCAACGGCGGCACACTGCTCGAGCTGCTGTGGAATTTCATCGCCGGCCCGCTGTTCCAGCGACTGCCGCGAGCCCTGTACGGCCGCAGGGCCAACCGCCGGATGCTGGGCCGCGGCCGGTCCGGGGGCCGCCGGTGGTACGCGGAGTGGGTACGGCAGCAGCAGGGGACCCCGCCCTCCGAGTTCTTCCGCTCCGCCCTCGACCTGGTGGGCGGCGGCCCGGAGGGCGATCCGGAGCAGCTCGACCGGATCCTGGTGCACGCGCTGCTCGCCGACCTGGAGGCCGCCGGTCGCAAACGGCCCTTCGACCCGTGGCGGCGGCGCCGGGTCAGCCGCTTCGTGCTCCTGGTGGAGGAGGCAGGACCCGCCGAGTCGCGCATCCAGCGTTTCCTGAGGGAACTGCGCTCGGCCATGGAGGACCTGAGGTGCACCTCGGTGGTGGCCGTGGCCGCCGGGGTGCGCACCCTCGCCAGCCGGATCCCCGACATCGAGGTCCCGGGACTGTCCGCCGCAGGGGCGGACCTGGCCAACATCGCCCAGCGCGGCACCCCGCCGGGCCGTCCCTCCGGCATGGTCGTCCCCGTCGAGGAGGGCCCGGAGGACGACCAGGCGGCCACATACTGGCTGGGCCGCTGGCCGACGCTCGCCCCGCCCACGCACCGCTGGGGGCCTGGCGTGGAGGTGGCCGGCGCGCTCGGCGCCGGGGTGCTGGCCCTCGCGGTCACCGCCGGGCTGCTCGCCGGTGTGCCGTTCACCAACGTCGGGCCCGACCCGTGCCTCGGCTCCACCTTCCTCGGCACGGACGGGCAGTGCGTCGGTGTCGCGGAGGGTGCCGCGGGCTTCGGCACGGGCGACAGCGAGCGGGCCGTACGGGACGTGCTGCAGCGCATAGAGCAGCAGAACGAGCAGGTGGAGCAGGAGCTCTCCGGCCGGGAAGCCGACGACCCGCGCCCGCGTTCCCGGACCGTCGTGTACTTCGGGCCGCTCAGCGGCGGCAAGGACGCGGAGGACCCGGTGCGCGGCGGCACGCTCGCCGAACTGCGGGGTCTCGCCCTCGCTCAGGCGTATGTGAACGCGCAGGCGCTGCGCACCGGTGAGCGGGTGCCGCTGCGGGTGCTCGCCGCGAACGCGGGCGACCGGTTCAAGGACGCCCCGGCGGTGGCACGGCGGATCGTCGACCTCGCGGAGAAGGACCGTTCGATCGTGGGGGTCGTCGGTTTCGGCCAGAGCCGGCGGCGCACCTACGAGGCGATGGTCATCCTCGACGAGGCGGGCCTGCCGATGGTCGGCACCTCCGGCACCGCCGACGAACTGCTCCGCCAGGGCGAGCACTACTACCAGACCGCGCCGACGGACACCCGGGCCGGCCAGGTGATGGCGTCCTTCGCCGAGCACGCCGCGATGGTGGACGGCCGGACCGCGCTGCGGGTGCGGCTGATCGCCGACCCCTCGGACGCGTACAGCGCGAGCCTGGCGACGGCGTTCCGGTCGGCGTACGGCGACGAACGCACCGACATGCTGCTCTACACGCCGACGGACGCGCCCGAGCCCTCGCCGGTGCCGGGCGGCCCGGTGGGGCCCTCGGTCCAGGCCATGGAGGATCTGGCGCGGGAGGTCTGCCGTGCGGTGGCGGCCGAGCCGCGCACGGCGGTGGTGTGGGCGGGGCGGGGCAGCCACTTGCAGCTGTTCCTGGGGGAGCTGGCGCGAGACTCGCGCGACTGCCCGAAGGTCGCTGTACTCGGCGGCGACGACGTCACCAACGCGCTGACGGAGGAGCACCGTCCGTGGGAGGTGTTCGCCGGGCTGACGCTGTACTACGTCTCGCACGGCAGGGCGCCCGCCCTGTCCGGAGCGAGCGGTGAGGCCGCTGCCTTTCTCTCTGCGTACGACCGCACCTACGCGGACGACCACGGCGCCCGTACCGGCGGGATGCGGCAGGACGCCCATGTGGCGCTCGCCTGGGACGCGATGCGCTATCTGGCCGAGGGCGTCGATCAGGCGTGGCGCGGAACGGGCGGCAACGACGAGCGACTCGACCGCGGGCTGCTCCAGGCGGTGCTCTACCAGGGGCTCGGCGGCGGGGGCTTCGACGGGGCCACCGGACGGATCGAGGCGCACGGGGCGGCCGGCGCCGGCCGGCTGACGGAGAAGAAGCTGACGGCTGTGGAGCAGGGCGGTGCGAAGGGGTCGCGGACGGTGCTGCTCTGCGGGACGGTGGCGCGCGGTGACGTGCGCGAGGTCTGGGGGCCGGAGAAGCATCCCTGCCCCTGATGTCAACCGTGGTTGACACTGCGTGCCTGTCAATGTAGGTTGACAGGCATGACCGAAGCAACAGAACTCGCCGAGCGCGCGGGCGACCGCGATCCGCGCGTCGGGCTGCGGGCGGTCGCCGCGCTGCGGCGGCTGCTCGAGCAGCTGGAAGCCGTACAGGTCAGAAGCGCCCGCAACCAGGGCTGGTCGTGGCAGGAGATCGCGGCGGAGCTGGGCGTCAGCCGCCAGGCGGTCCACAAGAAGCACGGGAGGCTGTGATGTTCGAACGCTTCACCAAGGACGCCCGTGCGGTGGTGACCGGCGCCACCGCACACGCGGAGCGGGCCGACTCGTCCACGGTCACCGAGGAGCATCTGCTCCTCGCCCTGCTGGACCTCGGCGGCTCACGCACCGCCTTCGCGTTCACGGCCCTCGGCGTCATGGACCGGCGGGCCGCCCTCGAGGCGTCCCTGGCCGACGTACGCCGGCGCGGCGGCATGACCAAGGCGGACGAGGAGGCCCTGGCCGGCCTGGGCATCGACGTCGGCGCGATCGTCGCCAGCGTCGAGGAGACCCACGGGGCCGGCGCGCTGGCCGGCGACCGCAAGGACCGGCGCTGGTGGTCGGGCCACCGCGCCTTCACCCGTGAGGCGAAGTCGACCCTGGAGAAGTCGCTGCGGATCGCCCTCGGCCGGCGCGACCGGACCATCGGCGCCGAGCACATCCTGCTGGCCCTCGCCTCGGGCCGCGGCGTCGTCGCGGAGGTCCTCGCCGAACACGGGGTGACGTACGGCGCGCTGGAACGGGCGATGTTCGGCGGGACGGACGGCGGCGCGGCGCGGGCCGGCTGACCCGGTCGCTCGGGCTGACGCGACCGCGCCCGCTACCCGGCAGCTTTGGCTGACGCGTCTGCGCCGGCCGCGCCCGCTACCCGGCCGCTTCGGCTGACGCGGCCGCGCCCGCCCCGGTCCGCCGGTCAGTCCTTGCCGCCGCGGAGCAGGGCCACGATGTGGGCCGCCGCCGTCGACAGATGGCGGCGGGCCTCGCCCAGTTGCTCCGCCGTCACACCGTGGTCCCGTGCCGCGTCCCGTACGTCGTCCCGGAAGCGGTCGAGCAGCCGCTCCAGGTCACGGGCCGGGTCGGCCGAGTCCTCCGGGTCCACGGTGTCCTTCGCCCAGTCCGCGTCCGCGCCCGCGGGTTCGGGCTTGACGAACGGCGGCCAGGCCGTCCCCCGCGCCAGTCCGCCGAGCTGACCGGTCAGCTCCGAGAGGCCCTCCCGCACGCCGGTCGGCCAGTCGCCGCGGGCGAAGTGGTCCTGGACCTGCTCCTGGACCTGCCGGGCGATCCGCTGCATCTCGGCACGGGCGGTCTCCTGAGCCTCCTGTGCCTGCCGGCGCGCCTGCTGTGCGTCCTCGCGGGCCCGGCGCGACTCGTCCTTCGCGCGGCGCGCCTGCTCCTTCCACTCCTGCTTGGCGCGCTTCAGCTCCTCCTTCGCGGCCCGCCATGATTCGCTGTCCGCGAGGTCGCCGAAATCCCCGAGGTCGCCGAAGGTCCCCCGGCCCGGGCCCCATTGGCCCTTGCCGGTGCCACTCTTGCCGGTCCGGGTCGCCGCCGCGCGCATCTCGCTGCGCAGCTTGCCCGCCGCGCCCCGGACGTCGTCGCGGATCTCGGCGGCCAGTTCGGAGACGGAGTCGCGGATCTCCAGTTCGAGGTCGGCCAGTTCGCCGCTGCGGCCGGCCAGTTCCGCCCGGCCGGCGTCGGTGATCGAGTAGACCTTGCGGCCGCCTTCGGTGGCGTGGGTGACGAGCCCCTCGGCCTCCAGCTTGGCCAGCCGCGGGTAGACGGTGCCGGCGCTCGGCGCGTACAGGCCCTGGAAGCGCTCCTCGAGCAGGCGGATGACCTCGTAGCCGTGGCGCGGCGCCTCGTCGAGCAGCTTCAGCAGGTAGAGACGGAGCCGGCCGTGGGCGAAGACGGGGGGCATGTCAGAGCACCTTCCCACTCGGGGCGTCCGCGGGTGTTTCCCCGTGGGGATCCTCCTCCGACGGAGGCCGGCGGAGGAGGGCGATGGAACCGGAGACGGTGGTCGCCTTGAGCGTGCCGGTGCCCGCGCCCAGGGTTCCGGTGAGCCGCTTGGCACCCCACTGGCCGCTGACCCGCAGGGTGTCGAAGGCGTTGGAGATCGCGCCGCCGGCCGTGTTCGCGTCGACCCGGGCGTCCGCCGGGTGCGGCAGCCGGACCGCGATCTCGCCGGAGACCGTGGTCAGCCGGATGTCCGTGGGCTTGCCGCCCGGGTCGAGGTCGATGACCATGTCGCCGCTGACCGAGTCGGCCTTCACGCCGGCGCCCGCGCCGTCGATCACCGTCAGGTCGCCGGAGACCGAGTTGTAGCGCAGGTCGCCGGTGACCGACTGGGCCTCGACGTTTCCGGTGACGGTGTCGGCGCGGACGGCGCCCGCCAGCCCCACCAGGGTGGTGTCACCGCTGACACCGCGCACCACGGTCGTGCCCCGCACGCCGGAGACGACGGCGCCCGCGCCGACGACGCCGACCTCCACGGTCGTTGCCGCGGGTACCGCGATCGAGACGACGGCGCTGCGGCGGGGGCCCTTGCGGTCGAGCCACTCGAGGAACCCCTTCCAGGGCAGGTCCTCGTACGCGATCGTCAGGGTCGACCCGTTCCTGGTCACGACGAGGGGCGGGCCCTCGATCTCGGAGACCTCGAGGCGGGTGGAACCTTCGTCCGTGCCCACGACGTTGACCGTCCCGTTGACGACACGCACATTGAGCGTCGTCAGCGGGTCGTCGAAGGTGAGCTTCTGGGGCTCGGCGACTTCCCACGTCGTCTCTGCCATGGTGCTGACCTCCCGGGGCCGGCCACGACGCAACATATCGCGTCTCGATGGCAACACGATATATCGCGGTGTTGCGATGTCAAGCGCCAGCGCCTTTCCGTCGGGCGGCCTCTCGACAGGGCGGCGCGCCCCGTTGGCGACGATTACGGGACAAACTGCCCTAGCGTGGGGACATGAACGCGACACCCGTGGGAGCCCTGCTGCTCTGCCGTGCCCAACCCGCGGCCGTCCGGCTCCCGGCCCGCCTGCTGCGCGAACCGATGGTCCTCGCCCCCGCCGGGCAGGAGTGGAGCGTGCTCGTCCCCGAGGGCAGCCCCTGGCGGGAGGGCGGCGAGGCGGTGGACGCGGTGCTCGGCGGCTGGGCCGCGGCACTGTCGATCGGCACCGGCCGTCCCGTCCTGGCGCTCTGGTGGGACGACGACGGGGCCGGGTTCACCATGGCATCCGGCTTCCGCCGCCCGGTCGGATACGTCTGGCTCGCCGACGGCACCCCCGTCGGCGAGGACGAGGCGATGCGGACCTTCGCCGCACGGCTCGGGCTCGACCCGGTCCTCGACCTCCAGGCCCTGGAACGGCTGATGCTCCCCGACCCCGAGTCCGACGCGAGGACCAGGCTGGTCGGCCTGACGGCCGTGCTCACCCGCCACGGCCTCGACCTCCCCGGCGGTCTGGCTCCGGGCACCCCGGCGGACGCTCTCCGCACCGCCGCGCACGCGGCGGCCGTCGAGGAGACCGACTCCGCCGGCCAGCCCGAACCGCCGGCCGGCCGTCGCGCCTCCTGGCTCCGTGCGGCGGGTGCGGTGCAGCTTGCGGCGGGGCTGGCACTGGTGGTGCTCGGGGCGCGACGGCGCAGCGGGGGATGGGCGGCGGCGGGGGCGGTGCTCATCGTGCACGGGCTGGTGCCGCCGGTACGGGAGCGCCTGCGGTCCTGACCGGCCGCGGTACACACTCCAGGCCCGGGAAGCGGGCGGCGCGGGGACGGGCCCCGCGCGGCGGACCTACTCCTCGTCGTCCTCGTCGTCCAGGCGGGCCAGCCACGTGGCGAGGCGTTCGACGGGGACCTCGAAGTCCGGGTTGAGATCGACGAAGGTCCGAAGCTGCTCGGCGAGCCACTCGAAGGTGACCTCCTCCTCGCCGCGCCGCTTCTCCAGCTCCTCGATACCGCGATCGGTGAAGTACATACGAACAGAATATGGCCCGGCCCCGCGAGGTGTTCGCGGGGCCGGGCCGGGCATTCGCCGAGGCAGCCGGGCTGCCGGCTACGCGTCGAAGACCTCGTTGACCAGCTGCTGCTGCTCCGCCTGGTGGCGCTTCGCCGAGCCCACCGCCGGGGACGAGCTGTGCGGGCGCGAGATGCGGCGCAGGCGCTCGCCGTGCGGGATGTCCGCACCGACGGCCAGGTCGAGGTGGTCGATCAGGTTGAGCGCGATGAACGGCCAGGCACCCTGGTTCGCCGGCTCCTCCTGCGTCCACAGGTACTTCTCGGCGTTCGGGTACTTGGCGATCTCGGCCTGGACCTCCGCACCCGGCAGCGGGTACAGACGCTCGAGGCGGATGATCGCCGTGTCCGTGACGCCGCGCTTCTCACGCTCGGCCTCCAGGTCGTAGTAGACCTTGCCGGAGCAGAAGACGACCTTGCGGACGGCGTTCGGGTCGACCGAGTCGTCGCCGATCACCGGGCGGAAGCCGCCGGTGGTGAACTCCTCCACCTTGGACGCCGCGGCCTTCAGACGCAGCATCGACTTCGGGGTGAAGACGATCAGCGGCTTGTGGTGCGGGTTGTGGACCTGCCAGCGCAGCAGGTGGAAGTAGTTCGACGGCAGGGTCGGCATCGCGACCGTCATGTTGTCCTGCGCGCACATCTGGAGGAAGCGCTCGGGACGCGCGGAGCTGTGGTCCGGGCCCTGGCCCTCGTAGCCGTGCGGCAGGAGCAGCGTGACGCCGGAGTGCTGGCCCCACTTCTGCTCGGCGGAGGAGATGAACTCGTCGACGACGGTCTGCGCGCCGTTGACGAAGTCACCGAACTGGGCCTCCCACATGACCAGCGCGTCCGGGCGGGCCAGCGAGTAGCCGTACTCGAAGCCCATCGCCGCGTACTCGCTGAGCAGCGAGTCGTAGACGTTGTAGCGGGCCTGGTCCTCGGACAGGTAGAGCAGCGGGGTGTAGTCCTCGCCGGTCTCCTGGTCCACCAGCACCGCGTGGCGCTGGCCGAACGTGCCACGGCGGGTGTCCTGGCCGGAGAGCCGGACCGGGGTGCCCTCCATCAGCAGCGAGCCGATGGCGAGGGTCTCGCCCATGCCCCAGTCGATCGTGCCGTCCTCGACGGACGCCGCGCGGCGCTGCATCTGCGGCATGAGCCGCGGGTGCACGGTGATGTTGTCGGGGATGTTGACCTGGGACTCGGCGATCCGCTTGACGACCTCCTGGGAGACCGCCGTGGTGACCGCGACCGGGAACTCGGCCTCGACGTCCGGGACATGGGCCGGGGCCGGGTGGCTGGTGGCCTCGCGGACCTCCGCGAACACCTTCTCCAGCTGGCCCTGGAAGTCCTGGAGCGACTGCTCCGCCTCTTCCAGGGTGATGTCGCCGCGACCGATCAGCGACTCGGTGTAGAGCTTGCGCACCGAGCGCTTCTTGTCGATCAGGTTGTACATCTGAGGGTTGGTGAACGAGGGGTTGTCGCCCTCGTTGTGACCGCGGCGGCGGTAGCAGATGAGGTCGATCACGACGTCCTTGTTGAACGCCTGGCGGAACTCGAAGGCGAGCCGCGCGACGCGGACCACGGCCTCCGGGTCGTCGCCGTTCACGTGGAAGATCGGCGCCTCGATCATGCGGGCCACGTCGGTCGCGTACATCGACGAACGAGAGGACTCCGGGGCGGCGGTGAAGCCGACCTGGTTGTTGATGACGACGTGGACCGTGCCGCCGGTGCGGTAGCCGCGCAGCTGCGACATGTTGAGCGTCTCGGCGACGACACCCTGGCCCGCGAAGGCCGCGTCACCGTGCAGGGCGACGGGCAGGACGGTGAAGTCCGTGCCGCCCTTGTTGATGACGTCCTGCTTGGCGCGGGCGACACCCTCCAGGACCGGGTCGACGGCCTCCAGGTGGGAGGGGTTGGCGACGAGCGAGACCTTGATCTGCTCGCCGTCCAGCCCGGTGAAGGTGCCCTCGGCGCCCAGGTGGTACTTCACGTCGCCGGAGCCGTGCATCGACTTCGGGTCGAGGTTGCCCTCGAACTCGCGGAAGATCTGCGCGTACGACTTGCCGACGATGTTCGCCAGCACGTTCAGCCGGCCGCGGTGGGCCATGCCGATGACGACCTCGTCGAGGCGCGACTCGGCGGCGGAGTCGATGACCGCGTCGAGCAGCGGGATGACGGACTCGCCGCCCTCCAGCGAGAAGCGCTTCTGGCCGACGTACTTCGTCTGCAGGAAGATCTCGAACGCCTCGGCGGCGTTCAGCCGGCGCAGGATGCGCAGCTGCTCCTCGCGCTCCGGCTTGGTGGCGGCGCGCTCGACCCGGTCCTGGAGCCACTTGCGCTGCTTCGGGTCCTGGATGTGCATGAACTCGATGCCGGTGGTGCGGCAGTACGACTCACGCAGCACGCCGAGGATGTCGCGCAGCTTCATCATCGACTTGCCGGCGAAGCCGCCGACGGCGAACTCGCGCTCCAGGTCCCACAGGGTGAGCCCGTGCTCGGTGATGTCGAGGTCGGGGTGCTTGCGCTGGCGGTACTCCAGCGGGTCGGTGTCGGCCATGACGTGGCCGCGGACCCGGTAGGAGTGGATCAGCTCGAAGACGCGGGCGGCCTTGGTGACGTCGTCGTCGTGCGAGGCGTCGATGTCCTTGAGCCAGCGGACCGGCTCGTAGGGGATGCGCAGCGACTCGAAGATCTCGTCGTAGAAACCCTCCTCGCCGAGGAGGAAGTTGGCGACGATCCGCAGGAACTCGCCCGACGCGGCGCCCTGGATGACGCGGTGGTCGTACGTCGAGGTGAGGGTCATCACCTTGGAGATGCCCAGCTTGTTCAGGGTGTCCTGCGAAGTGCCCTGGAACTCGGCCGGGTAGTCCATGGAGCCGACGCCCATGATGACCGACTGTCCGGGCATCAGACGCGGCACGGAGTGGACGGTGCCGAGGCCGCCGGGGTTGGTCAGCGAGACGGTGACGCCGGTGAAGTCGTCCATCGTCAGCTTGTTGGTGCGGGCGCGCCGGACGATGTCCTCGTAGGCCTGCCAGAACTCGAAGAAGTTCAGCGTCTCGGCCTTCTTGATGCCCGCGACGACCAGCTGGCGGTCGCCGTTCGGCTTCACCAGGTCGATGGCCAGACCGAAGTTGACGTGGTCCGGCTTGACCAGGGTCGGCTTGCCGTCCTTCTCCGCGAAGGACCAGTTCATCGACGGCATGGCCTTGATGGCCTGCACCATCGCGTACCCGATGAGGTGCGTGAAGGAGATCTTCCCGCCGCGGGCGCGCTTGAGGTGGTTGTTGATGACGATGCGGTTGTCGAAGAGCAGCTTCACCGGCACCGCGCGCACGGACGTGGCCGTGGGCAGCTCCAGCGAGGCGTTCATGTTCTTCGCGACCGCGGCGGCCGGGCCGCGCAGCGTCACGAACTCGGGGCCGTCGGCCTGCGTGCCGTCGGCCTTCGCGGCCGGCGCCGGCTTGGCGGCGGGCTTCGCCGGGGCGGCCGCGGGGGCCGCCTTGGCGGGAGCCGGAGCCGGAGCCGGAGCGGCGGGGGCGGCCGGGGCCGGGGCGGCCGGCGCGGGCTGCGCCGGGGCCGCGGGCCGGGCCGGAGCGGCGGCGGCCGGGGCGGGTGCGGCCGCGGCCCCCGCGGCCGCGTCGCTCTGAGTCTGCTTCGCGCCGGCGGCGGGGGTGTCCGCCGTGGCGGCCGCTCCCGGCTTGTAGTCGGCGAAGAAGTCCCACCAGGCACGGTCGACCGAATTCGGGTCCTGGAGGTACTGCTGGTAGATCTCGTCGACGAGCCACTCATTGGCACCGAAGGCGGCGGCAGGGTTCTGACCCTGCCCGGCTTGGTCGGTCGAGATGCTCGAGTTACTGGGGGACTGAGACGACACGGCGAGAACCGCCCTCTTCCGCTTCACAAGGTGATGGACAGCGGAAATAAAGGCTACGCCTCCCTGGCCGGGAGGTGCAGACCGGGCCGGTCAACGTCGCGCAAGTCACACCGAACGGCGCGTTTCGGGGCTGTTAATGGCGGGAAACAAGCATGGTTCGGTCGGGTGGGGGTACGCCTGACGGCGGCTACGGGCCTCTGGCCCGCACCCCTGACGGTGCCCGGCGACGTGCTGACCGGCTGCTTTCCGCAGCTGTGCACATCGACTTCCCGTGTACCGAACACTTACACGGAGAATCTGCGCTTCCGGTTCGAACCCTACGTCAAGGGCGTGCCGTCCTGAGCCCCGGAAGAGTGACCCGGATGCGGCAGCCGTGTGCGGATTCGGCCACCCCGATGCGGCCGCCGTGCAGATCGACCGCCCAGCGCGCGATCGCCAGGCCCAGACCCGTGCCGCCGTCGCTGCCCGGACCGTGCGGTGAGGGGACGCCTCCCCTGTTGAAACGCTCGAAGACCCGGTGGCGCTCCTGCTCGGGGATGCCCGGGCCCTC
Source organism: Streptomyces sp. OZ13 (assembly GCF_052068155.1). NCBI lineage: Bacteria > Bacillati > Actinomycetota > Actinomycetes > Kitasatosporales > Streptomycetaceae > Streptomyces > Streptomyces sp. OZ13. The sequence goes on from NZ_JBQHCZ010000005.1 coordinate 579,368, forward strand.
GTCCAGCACCTCGAGGTCGAGCGACTCGGGGTGCGGGCCGCGCCGGGCCCGTACCGTCACCCGGCCGTGCGGCGGCGAGTGCTTCACGGCGTTGTCGATGAGGTTCGCCACCACCTGGTGCAGCCGCTCGGCGTCCGCGTGCGCGGTCAGGTCCGGCGGGGAGACGTCCAGGTGGAGATGGACGTCGGTGCGGGTGTGATGGCCCGATCCGGAGGCGAGGTTGCGTCGCGAGGAGGCGAGGTTGGCCTCCTTCAGCACCCCGGACAGATACGGCCAGACCTCGAAGCGCCGGGCCTTCAGCGGCAGCACGCCGTTGTCGAGCCGGGACAGGTCGAGCAGTGTCTCGACCAGGCGGCCGAGGCGCTCCGTCTGCTTCAGCGCCGTGCGCATCGTCTCCGGGTCGGCGGCGGAGACCCCGTCGACGACGTTCTCCAGCACGGCGCGCAGCGCGGCGATGGGGGTGCGCAGCTCGTGCGAGACGTTGGCGACGAGCTCCTTGCGATGCCGGTCCACGGCCTCGAGGTCGTCGGCCATGCGGTTGATCGTGGAGGCGAGGTCGCCGAGCTCGTCCCGCCGGTCGGCGCCGCGCACCCGGCGGGTGTAGTCGCCGTGGGAGATGCCCTTGGCGACCGTGTTCATCTCGTCCAGCGGGGCGGTCAGGCCGTGCGCCACGAACTGCGTGATCAGCAGGGTTGCGATGATCGTGAAGACCGTGATGAAACGTACCTCGGTCTTGCTGTGGAACGCCATCAGCATCAGACCGGTGGTGATGAAGACCGAGACCACGACGAGCGTACTGAGCTTGGTCTTGATCGATATCGTGATGGACGCGGTACTCAGCCGCCTGCCCGGTCCACCGCCCGCCGGCCGCCGTTTCATGGCGCCGGCGTCTCCAGCGCGTAGCCGACCCCGTGGACGGTGCGGATGCGCTCGGCGCCGATCTTGCGGCGCAGCGCCTTGATGTGGCTGTCGACCGTGCGGGTCCCGGAGGCGTCCGCCCAGTCCCACACCTCGGCGAGCAACTGCTCACGGGAGAGGACGGCGCGCGGCGTGTTCGCGAGGCACACCAGCAGGTCGAACTCGGTGGGCGTCAGATGGACGTCCTCCGCCCGGACCCTTACCCGGCGCTGAGCGTGGTCGATCTCGAGCTCGCCGAGGCGCAGGATGCCGCTGCGCGGCGTCACCGCGGCGAGCGCGGCCCGCTCCACGCGGCGCAGCAGGACGTGCACCCTGGCCGCCAGCTCCCGCATGGAGAACGGCTTGGTCATGTAGTCGTCGGCGCCGACACCCAGCCCGACGAGCATGTCCGTCTCGTCGTCACGGGCCGTGAGCATCAGCACCGGAACGGGCCGCTGTGCCTGGACCCGGCGGCAGACCTCCAGCCCGTCGAAGCCGGGCAGCATCACGTCGAGGACCATCAGGTCCGGTTGCCAGGCGTCCGCCGCGTCGACGGCGGCGGGGCCGTCCAGTGCCGTCTGCACCAGGAAGCCCTCGGCCCGCAGCCGTGCGGCGATGGCGTCGACGATCGTGGCGTCGTCCTCGACCACCAGCACCCGGCGCTGGGCCCCGGGTGTGGCCGCGACGCCGTTTTGCGTGGTGTGTGTCTGCTCCATCGCCCCGCCCTTGTACGCGTTCTCTGCGAGCTGCATGTGGATCCGGTTCGAAGGTAGATCCCGTGTGTAGTCCAGCAGCGTAAAGGCAGCGACGGCGTCCCGGCTACGCAGGGCGAACGCCGAGGTGGACCACGTCCGGTACGCCCCGGGCAAGGCGGATCTCTTCGGTCCTTACCCCAGTGAACCCGGCATTCCGCAACGCGTCCTCAAAGCTGGTGGACGGCTTCGCGGACCATACGGCCAGCACCCCGCCGGGGTCCAACGCGCCTTTGCAGGCCTCGAGTCCGGACGGCGAGTAGAGATCACCGTTGTCCTCGGTGACCGTCCAGTCGGGCCCGTTGTCGATGTCCAGGCACAGAGCGTCATAACGGTCCGTGGTCGAGCGGAGGTACTCGAGGAGATCCGTGTGAAGGATCACGCAGCGCGGGTCGCCGAGGGCGTTGCCGGAGATCGCGGCGAGCGGGCCGCCGCGGTGCCAGTCGATGACGGCCTCCTCCCGCTCCACCACGGCGATCCGCCGCCAGGACGGGTCGGCGGCGGCGTGGGCGAACGAGAAGCCGACCCCGAGGCCGCCGATGAGGAGGCGGGGCGCCACGTTCCCGGTGCCGATCGCCTGGCATGCGGCGTCGACCAGCAGCCGCTCCGACCTCCCGTCGGAGGTGTCCATCAGGAAGCAGCCGTTCGCGATGATCTCGTACACCGACTCTTCACCGGACCCCCGCCTGCGCAGCACGATCTCGCCACAGGATCCCTCCCGTCGGTCGACGGTGACAGGGGCGTCTGCGGCGGGGAACGGCATGGTTCTCGACCTCCGGGCGGCTGTGCGGGACGACACGGATCGGACCCCATCTTGGCCGGGCCGATGTGAGGCGGACAAACCGATTGGCGGCCGCGGGGGCGGGCCCGCCCGCGCCGGTGCGGGTTCTTGAAGCCTCCGCCCCGGGGCGGGACGTGGTCAGGCCGGCCGGTGGTACAGGCTGACCAGCGGTGCGTGGGTGTGCCAGCCCAGGGACTCGTAGAGCGCCCGGCCGTCCGGTGTGCCGCCCAGTACGCCGACGCGGGCCCCGTGGTCGAGGGCGGCGTTGTGGAGGGTGTGCATCACCAGCCGGCCGAGGCCCTTGCGGCGGTGCTCGGGCGCGGTCTCCACCTGGTCGACGACGGCCGTGCGCCCGGTCGGGGCGATCTGGGCACGGGCCGCGAACGACCCGTCGGGCCCCACGACCAGGGTCCGCACGACACCGCCGCGCGTCCATGTCCTCAACGTGTAGCCCGCGGGCACCGTGGTCGGGGTGCGGCGCAGCTCGGCGGACATCAGCCAGCCGGGCTCGTCGACGGCCCACTCGGGGCCCGCCCATTCGAGGACGCGGTCGGGATCGGCGAAGACCTTCAGCCAGACCGTCGGCGCGGCCACCTCCGCGGCGACCTTGCGCACGGTTGCCTCGTCGTCCGCGGTGAGGACGTGGCGGGTGGCGTGCTTGACCTGTCCGACGTCCACCGTGAAGCCCCACGGTCTGGGCACGGGGTCGGCCGCGCCGCGCGAGACGACCCAGCCGTGGACCCATGCGTGGACGATTTCCGCGGTCGACCGGAACGGCATCCGGGAACTCCTCAAGCGAGTCGGTAATAGATGAACTGCTCTTGTGGTCATTACATAATGAGGGGGCGGGTGATCGCGACCTGATTCCGGGGTGACGTGGGTCACGCGCGGTCACGGTGCCGGCCGGTCCGCCTTGGTCCCGTGCGCCGCCGTGTACTCCGCGGCCAGCCAAGGCCCCAGGTCCTCGACGAGCGTGCGGATCACCGCCTTGTCCGGCGTCGGACGGCGGGCGGCCGCGGCGGCCAGCCGCATCTGGGCGGCCCGCTGCGGGTAATGGCCGGCGAACAGCTCCGCCTGCGCCTCCAGGTCGCTGGTCCAGCCGCCCCAGCGGGGCATGACCAGCGTGAACCCCGACCGTACGAGCCGCCGTGCGGCCCTCCGGCACAGAGCGCGCCGATCGGCGTCCGTCGCGGCGTCCCGCAGCCGGGTGCGCCAGCGCGGCAGGACGAGGGCCAGGTCGCCGTTGGTCTCGCGCGCCAGCAGCGACGTCGGGTACTGGGCCGGAAGGCGGGCGGCGAGATCCTCGCCCGTCAGCGGGGTGCACAGGCAGGAGATGAAGAATCCCAGGTCGTACCGCTCGGCCTCGGCGAGTGCCGCATCGGCGCCGACCAGCAGGATGCCGGCGCCGTCGATCGCGTCGAACTCCCCGTCGAGCACCGCCTCCGCCGCGCCCGCGTCCGCCCGGTCCCCGGTCGTGGGCTCCGCGTGCAGGACCAGGAGCAGGTCGAGGTCGGAGACTCCGGGGACGGCGGTGCCGCGCGGGATGCTCCCGTAGAGATAGGCGCCGTGCAGCCTGCCGTCGCCGAAGCGGCCGGCGATCTCCTTGCGGGCGGCGGCCACCACCGGCGCGAAGGCCGGGGTGATGCGGTCGAGCGCACCCTCGCGTGCGATGGTCCCGTCAGGGTTCAGCCCTTTGCTCTCCATCGGGTCACTGTGGCCGCGCCCGGGTCCTGTCGCCCACCGGATTTCGCCGATCGCCCAGAGCGAACAACTGTCGGGGAACAATCAAGGGCTCATAACCATTGAGTCGGTACAGCTCAACTTGACTGCCTAAGGGGAGATCATGGCTGCCGATATCAAGGCGAACTCACCGCTCACACTGCCCGTCCTGCCGCTCGACGACGAGGTCGTGCTGCCCGGCATGGTCGTGCCGCTCGACCTGTCCGACACCGAGGTGCGGGCCGCGGTCGAGGCCGCCCAGGCTGCCGCCCGGCCCTCCGGCAACAAGCCGAAGGTGCTGCTCGTTCCCCGCGTCGACGGCACCTACGCCGCGACCGGTGTGCTCGGCACCGTCGAACAGGTCGGCCGGCTCTCCGACGGCGACCCCGGTGCGCTGATCCGCGGCGTCGGCCGCGTCCGCATCGGCGCCGGCACGACGGGACCCGGCGCGGCGCTGTGGGTGGAGGGGACCGTGGTCGAGGAGACCGTGCCCGACCCGCTGCCCGGCGCGGTGACCGAACTGGTCAAGGAGTACAAGGCACTCGCCACCGACTGGCTGAAGAAGCGCGGCGCCTGGCAGGTCGTCGACCGCGTCCAGCAGATCGACGGCATCTCGCAGCTCGCGGACAACTCCGGCTACTCACCCTTCCTGACCACGGCTCAGAAGATCGAGCTGCTGGAGACCAGCGACCCGGTCGCCCGTCTGAAGCTCGCCACCGAGCAGCTGCGCGAGCACCTCGCCGAGCAGGACGTGGCCGAGTCCATCGCCAAGGACGTCCAGGAAGGCGTCGACAAGCAGCAGCGCGAGTTCCTGCTGCGCCGTCAGCTGGACGCCGTGCGCAAGGAGCTGCGCGAGCTCAACGGCCAGGACGGCGAGGACGAGTCCGACGACTACCGCGCCCGCGTGGAGGCGGCCGACCTGCCGGAGAAGGTCAGGGAAGCCGCGCTCAAGGAGGTCGAGAAGCTGGAGCGGGCCTCCGACCAGAGCCCCGAGGGCAGCTGGATCCGCACCTGGCTCGACACCGTCCTCGAACTGCCGTGGAACGAGCGTACGGAGGACTCGTACGACATCCAGGGCGCCAAGGGCGTCCTGGACGCCGAGCACGCGGGTCTGCAGGACGTGAAGGAGCGGATCACCGAGTACCTGGCGGTGCGCAAGCGGCGCGCCGAGCGGGGGCTGGGCGTGGTCGGCGGGCGGCGCGGGGGCGCGGTGCTGGCGCTCGTCGGCCCGCCCGGTGTCGGAAAGACCAGCCTCGGCGAGTCCGTGGCGCACGCCATGGGGCGCAAGTTCGTCCGCGTCGCGCTCGGCGGCGTACGGGACGAGGCCGAGATCCGCGGCCACCGGCGTACGTACGTCGGCGCGCTGCCCGGCCGGATCGTGCGTGCGATCAAGGAGGCCGGCTCGATGAACCCGGTCGTCCTGCTCGACGAGATCGACAAGGTCGGCTCCGACTTCCGCGGCGACCCCGCGGCGGCCCTGCTCGAGGTCCTCGACCCCGCGCAGAACCACACCTTCCGCGACCACTACCTCGAGGTAGAGCTCGACCTCAGCGACGTGGTCTTCCTCGCCACCGCCAATGTGCTGGAGGCCATCCCGGAGGCGCTGCTCGACCGTATGGAGCTGGTGCGTTTGGACGGCTACACGGAGGACGAGAAGGTCGTCATCGCCCGTGACCACCTCGTGCCGCGCCAGCTGGAACGGGCGGGACTCGAGACCGGCGAGGTGACGCTCGACGACTCCGCGCTGCGCAAGCTGGCGGGCGAGTACACCCGCGAGGCCGGTGTCCGGAACCTGGAGCGGTCCATCGCGCGGCTGCTGCGGAAGGTCGCCGCGCAGCACGAGCTGGGGGACCGGGAGCTGCCGTTCACCGTCACGCACGAGGAGTTGCGCGGGCTCATCGGCCGGCCCCACCACGTGCCCGAGTCCGCCCAGGACCCGGCCGAGCGCCGCACCGCGGTGCCCGGCGTGGCCACCGGGCTGGCCGTGACCGGCGCGGGCGGCGACGTCCTGTTCGTGGAGGCGTCGCTCGCCGACCCGGAGACCGGTGCCGCGGGGCTGACCCTGACCGGTCAGCTCGGCGACGTGATGAAGGAGTCCGCGCAGATCGCGCTCAGCTTCCTGCGCTCGCACGGAGCCGAGCTCGAACTGCCGGTCGCCGACCTGAAGGACCGGGGCGTGCACATCCACTTCCCGGCGGGCGCGGTGCCCAAGGACGGGCCGAGCGCGGGCATCACCATGAGCACGGCGCTCGCGTCGCTGCTCTCCGGACGCCAGGTGCGTACGGACGTGGCGATGACCGGCGAGGTCTCGCTCACCGGCCGGGTGCTGCCCATCGGCGGCGTGAAGCAGAAGCTGCTCGCCGCCCACCGGGCAGGCATCACCACGGTCGTGATCCCGAAGCGCAACGAGCCCGACCTGGACGACGTCCCGGCGGAGATCCTCGAGAAGCTCGAGATCCACCCGGTGACCGATGTCCGGCAGGTGCTCGAGATCGCGCTGTCCTCGGCGGACGTGCCGGTGACCGCGGCGGCCTGACCCGCGCGGCGCGGAGGGGCCCGGCGGTGGATCACCAGACGCTGTTGGTTAATTCGGGCCCTCGCGTGACGTCGGCCTTCAAGACCTGGTTGTGGTCTTGAAGGCCGACGTTGTCGTGTGGGGTGGGTGCGGGTGTCGTTGCAGCCGAGGAAGCGCCGTTCTCTCCTGCCGACTCCCGCACCTGCCCTCAGCTGCGGGCATGCGTCAACTCCCGGAAGGCCCAACGTCGGGAGATCAACCTCAAACCCCGCGGGGAATACGAAGCGCTCCAGCACGCACGCAAGCTCCAGCGGACCGACGAGTGGAAGGACCACTACAAGATCCGTGCCGGGGTCGAAGGCACCATCTCCCAGGCACTACAAGCCTGCGGCCTGCGCGGATCCCGCTACCGCGGCCTGGCCAAGACCAGCCTCCAGCACCAGCTCACCGGTGCCGCGGTCAACCTCATCCGCATCGACGCCCGGCTCGTCGGCAAACCCCACGCCCGCACCCGCACCAGCTCCCTCGCAGCACTTCGCCCCGCCGCATAACGACGGGCGAAGCAACCAGGGCCCGAATTGACCAACAGCGTCTGGTGATCCAGCGCCGGGCCCCTCCGTCGGCCCGCCTGCCGCCGCACAGCGGGGCTCCTGCGCCTGCCTTCGCCCGCAGCACCGGGCGCTTCGCTGCCCCTCGGCCGCCGCACACCGAGGCGTTCCGCAGGTCCCGCACAATGGACGGATGAAGACCCTGCGTGCCGACTGCGAGAACTGCTTCGGCCTGTGCTGTGTGGCGTTGCCCTTCGCCGCCTCCGCCGACTTCGCCGTGAGCAAGGACGCCGGCAAGCCCTGCGCGAACCTGCGCACCGACTTCGGCTGCGGCATCCACGCCCGCCTGCGGGACAGCGGCTACTCCGGCTGCACCGTCTACGACTGCTTCGGCGCGGGCCAGCAGGTCTCGCAGATCACCTACGGCGGGACGAGCTGGCGTGAGGCCCCGGGCACGGCCCGGGAGATGTTCGAGGTCTTCCCCGTCGTACGGCAGCTGCACGAACTGCTCTGGTACGTGGCCCAGGCGCTGACGCTGGACGCTGCCCGTGAGCTCCACGGGAAGCTGCGCCGGCGCCAGGAGCACATCGAGGAGCTGACCCGGCTCGCTCCCGGCGCGCTGCTGAAGCTGGACGTCGGCGCCGAACGCGAGCAGGTCAACGTCCTGCTGCTGCGTGCCAGCGAACTCGTGCGCGCGGGAGCGGGGACCGGGCGGAAGAAGAAGGACCGCAGGGGAGCGGACCTGATGGGCGCCCGGCTGAGGAACGCGGATCTGCGGGGTGTCAGTCTGCGCGGCGCGTATCTGATCGCGGCCGACCTGACGGGTGCCGATCTGTGGCTGGCCGACCTCATCGGCGCCGACCTGAGGGACGCCGATCTGTCGGGCGCGGATCTGACCGGCTGCATCTTCCTCACCCAGCCGCAGCTCAACGCGGCCAGGGGCGACGCGGCCACCCGGCTCCCCGACGGGTTCACCCGCCCCGCGCACTGGTCGTGACGACCGGCGCGGCGGGACGGGCCCCGTGAGCCGGGGTCAGCCGTTGGCGAGCGCCTGGACGCGGTCGTACGCGCCGTTGAACTTGTTGTGGTCGCCGACGATCGGCCCGGACGAGGTGTACTGCCACATCGTGTAGTAGGGCCAGCCGGCCGGGAGGGTGCCCGGCGTGGTGTTGTAGCGGGCGATCCACAGCGGGTTGGTGGCCCCGAAGCCGGCGTAGTTGCCGGTGCACTGCGTCCACCAGCTGGTCGCCGTGTAGATGACCGCGTCACGGCCGGTCCGTGCCTTGTAGCGATTCAGGAAGTCGCGGATCCAGGTGACCATCCCGGCCTGCGACTTGCCGTAGCAGGCGGCGCCGTAGGGGTTCCACTCGATGTCGAGGACGCCGGGAAGGGTCTTGCCGTCGCGGGACCAGCCGCCGCCGTTGTCGACGAAGTAGTCCGCCTGGGCGGTGCCCGTCGTCGTGTTCGGGGTGGCGAAGTGGTACGAGCCCCGGATCATGCCGATGTTGTACGAGCCGTTGTACTGCTGCGTGAAGTACGTGTTCTTGTAGTACGTGCCTTCGGTGGCCTTCACGTAGGCCCACTTGACCCCGCTGGTCCACAGGGCCGACCAGTCGACGTTCCCCTGGTGGCTGGAGACGTCGACGCCTTCCGTCTGGACGGCACGGGTGTCGCGCGGGGGACCGCCCTGGCCGTCGTGGGCGACGACGCCCATGCCCATGTGGGCGGAGCCGCGCTCTGGCTTGGGATCGGCCGTGGCGGTGCCGGGAAGCGTGAGGAGGAGGGAGAGGACTGCGAGGAGAGTGCCGGCCGCGGCGAGGCGCCGACGACCGGTCGTTCCGGATCTGTGCACGGGCATTGCGTGCCTCCGAAGGCCTCGGTGGGGGGAACTGACGACGTGTCGACATGTCGTGGCGGAGTGAATGGTGTGGACATGTCATGAACACGCTACGCACGTAGACCCGCCGTAGGAAGGGGGCCTCGGCGCCGCCGTTGGTCTACGCCTGCGAAATACTGGCGGAGCTGCGGCGATACCGGCCGCCGTAAGAAACTTTCACGACCCGGAAAGCGTACGAGGGGTGCTGACGTGCACGAAGGCGGTACGGCGGGTGGAGCGGGCCCGAACGGCGGAAGTGGTGTGGACCAGGAATTCCTCGCGCTCGAGCGGGAGTTGTCCGTCTTTCTGCGCCGCGCCAGGGCCTCCTCGGGTGAAATGGCCCGCGAGGTCCACCCAGAACTCGAGCCCGCCGCCTACGGGCTCCTCGTACGGCTGGACGAGGCCGGGGCCCAGCGGGCCACCGAACTGGCCGGCTACTTCGGCGTCGGCAAGGCGACCATGAGCCGGCAGCTGCGGGCCCTCGAGGAACTGGGCCTGGTGACCCGCGAACCGGACCCCGCCGACGGCCGCGCCTCCCTCGTACGGCTCACGGAGGACGGAACGGCCCGGTTCCGCCATGTGCGCGACGCCCGCCGCGACCGGTACCGCAACAAGCTGGCCGGCTGGGACCGTCACGAGGTCGCGGAGCTGGCACGGCTGCTGCACCAGCTCAACGCCCGCGCGGAGAGCTGACGGACGGCGCCGGCGCGCCCCGGCGGGCTCACAGTTCGGCGAAGACCGCGGACGCGTCGTCGTGGAGCTTCCACCGGATCGCCGCCGTACGGGCTCCCGCCTCCGCCTCCAGCTCCCGCACCCGGTCGATCAGTCCCTGAGCGCCCTCCTCGCGCAGCAGCGCCACGCACTTCGCCCAGTCGCCCGCGCCGAACATGTCCACCCAGCGTGAGGCGCCGTCGGTGAGCGCCACGACGGCGCTCACCCGCTCGCGCGGAACGCTGCCCGCCACCGCGCGCAGGGCCACCGCCGGGTCCGCCGCCGCCGTGAAGAACCCGCCCTCCGCGTTCCGCAGCGCGTCCGCCGAGGCGTGGGTCCGCAGCGCCTCACGCGGCAGGCGGTCCAGCCGGTCGTCCAGCACCGCGGACACCGTCCCGTCGGGCGAGCGGAGCAGCAGCGTCGAGTCGGAGAGCACCAGGTACTCGACCTCCCCCTCCGGCCCGCCCCAACGCGCCAGCACCACCGTCGCCTGAGGAGTGCGCACGTGAGAAAGGTCACAGGTGTCGCGATGGGCGTCCGCGGTGCGCCGGATTGCCTCGGCGAGCACCTCCCGAAGTGTCAGGTCACGCCGCGAACCGGACAGTTCGACCAGAGCACCGCCCAGTCGGGCTGTGAACCACGGCACACCGTGCACGCAGCCCGCGTCCCCGCTCGGAGGCGTCACGCCGTCGAGCGCGACGACGGTTCCACCCTGGCCCGAGGCGGGCAGGGCGACGGACACCCAGTCCTCGTTGGGGCGTTCGGGAGAGCCGGGGGAGGTGGCCAGATCGATGCGCATGGACCCAGTCTGCATGAGACCTTCACAAGGCCCTCGCAGAGCGGCGCTTGGCCCGTACCAGCAGGTCAGACGGTGTGCTTCGCCCCGAATGGGCGGCTGTGCGAACCTGCGGGCGCACATAGTGCCAAAGGGGGGCCGGAAGGTCCAACCCACGGGCTCCGCGCGGCCCGGCGGGCCGCGCGGGGAAGTTGTTCGCCAACTCGCGAGTGTTGTTCACTCGTTCGGGTGGCGGAGCGGCCGATGCGCGCCTCCCTCCCAAAGGCACTGGAATGGTCGGAAGCCGTACCAGGGGTGGGGCTTACGCGCGTGACCGGTCGTCATCTCTGCTTCATGGGTGGACGAGTCAAGCAAGATTGCGAGCACCGGTGCAGAAGAAGCGGCCTCGGGGCAACGGCGGCAGGCCCACTGGAATCCCGTCCACGGGAGCACCGGGCGACCCCCAGGCCCCGGCCCCTCCCCAGCAGATCCCGGCGCCCCGCGCCCAGGACACGGCCGCGCAGGACCCGCCCGAACAGACCATGACCGCGCAGGCGCCGGCCGGCCGCTCCCGACGAGTACGCAACCGGCTGGTCGCCGGTGTCGCCGTCGCCGGCCTCGTCGTCGTCGCCGCGGGCACTCCCGGCATCCTCGCCGCCTCCGGCGACCTGACCGAGTCCCAGCGGCTGGTCACCCTGGCCGCGCTCGACCGGCAGGCCGTCACCCTCGCCCACTCGCTCGCCGACGAACGCGACGAGCTCACCGCGTACATCGCGGCCGGCGGGGAGGAGCAGGAGGGCGACAAGAAGGACCGCCGCGAGGTCTCCGACAGCCTCGGCAACCGCGTCGACCGGCAGCTCGACGAGATGCGCGACGCCCTGGCCACCGACCGTGCGGAGCTGCGGCGCTCGCTCGCGTCCGTACCCTCGGTCCGCCGCACCGCGCTGTCCGGCGAGGGCACCGCGATGGAGACCCACCAGGCCTACACCGCGGTCATCTCCGCGCTGCACGCCCTGGCCGGCGAGCTCGCCGACCGGACGCCGCCCCGCGCCGCCGAGGCCACCAGGGCCCCCGCCGAGCTCAGCCTCGCCGTCGAACAGGCGTCCGCCGCCCGGGGGCTGCTGCTCGCCGCGCTCGCCGTGCCCCAGCCCGACCCCGTCCTCTCCTACGACCCCGTCACCGGGCTCCCCGTGGAGAGCGCCGGCGAGGACACCGGCGCCGACGCCCGCACCCGCAACGCCCTCACCGCCGCCGCACAGCAGGCACGAGTACGCGAACTGGCCGCCCTCGCCGACTTCGACCAGGCCGCCGGACCGACCGCCCGGGACAAGTTCGCCGCCACCGTCACCGGGCCCGAGGTCAAGACCGCCGAGACCTACCTGACCCGCCTGACCGACCAGCCCAAGCTCTCCGACGCGGAACGCGGCACCGACCCCGCCGAACTGGAGGCCGCGCTCACCGCCCGCATCGAGCAGATGCGCGGCGCGGAGTCCTCCCTCGCCACCGAACGGACCGAACGGTTCGAGCAGCTGCGCGACGACGACCTCACCGCGCTCGAGATCCGTATCGCCCTCCTCGGCGGCCTGGTCGTCGTCACCGTCGGCGTGCTCGCCGCGGTGTCCCGCACGCTCACCCGCCCGCTCGCCGTCCTGCGGATCGGCGCCGCCAGGCTCGCCGACGCCCCGGTCCCGCAGAGCGAGGAACCGGTCCGCTTCACCGGCCGCAACGACGAGTTCGCCCAGGTCGTACGGTCCCTCAACAGCCTCCACGACAGGCTCCGTGACCTCGGGACACGTGCCGCGCAGCTCGACGCCGACCGGGGCGAACTCCTCGGCTCGCGCGCCGCGCTCGAGGCCGAGCTGACCGAGGCGCGCGCGGAACTGCGGCAGCGCACCGAGGAGACCGCCCGCGAACTGGACCGGCTGCGCCACACCGTCCACCACACGTTCGTGAACCTCTCGCTGCGCACCCTCGGACTCGTGGAGCGCCAGCTCGGCGTCATCGAGAAGCTGGAGGAACGCGAGCAGGACCCGGAGCGCCTCGCCACGCTCTTCAAGCTCGACCACATGGCCACCGTCATGCGCCGGCACAGCGAGAACCTGCTGGTCCTCGCCGGCACCGACCACGGACACGGCCATGTCGGCCCCGTCCCGCTCGTCGACGTGCTGCGCGCCGCGGTCAGCGAGATCGAGCGCTACGAGCGGGTGGTCATCCAGTCCCTCCCGCCGCACGCCCAGGTCGCCGGCTTCGCCGCGGACGACCTCAGCCACCTGGTCGCCGAACTCCTCGAGAACGCCACGTCGTTCTCGCCGCCGGACGCCCAGGTGGAGCTCTCCGGCTGGCTGCTGGAGAGCGGCGAGGTGATGCTCTCCGTCCAGGACGCCGGCATCGGTATGACCGCGGGCCGCATCACCGAGATCAACGCCCGGCTCGAGGACCCGGAGTCGTACGAGACGGAGCCCCCGGCAGGCCGTGAGGGCGAGGGCCTCGGACTGCGCGTGGCCGCGCTGCTGGCCGCACGCCACGGAGTGCGGATCCAGCTCCGCGAGCACAAGCAGGGCGGGATCACCGCCGTGGTCGTGGTGCCGCAGGCGCTGCTGCCGACGGGACCGCCCGCGACGGCGGGACGCCAGGTACCGGTGCCGGGGGCCGCCCCGGCGCTGAACCTCCCCGGCTCGGTGGCGGAGGCGAACTCCAACGCCCTGCCCAAGAGCCCGCGGCGGCAGGACACGGACCCGGCGGACGCCGACGGCGCCGGCCCGGACGTTTCCGAGAACGTCCCCTCCGACGGAACGGAGCCGGTCGAGGACTCCGGCGTGACGGGCCACGATGCGGAAGCGGCCGGTCAGGAGCCGGCGGAGCCCTTCGCGTCGCCGGCGGGCGGCGAGCCGGCGCAGCACGAGCCCGTGCACCCCGCTCAGGGCAGCGCCCCGGTGGCGGAGCCGGCCGAGCCGGCCGCACAGGCAGAAGCGACCGAAGCGACGGCACCGGCCGGACAGACCGCACCGGCCGCACCTGCCGGAGCCACGGCGCCGGACGCCGACCTCCTCACGGGGTTCGACAGCGCCGACGTGCTCGACGACGGCCCGGCCGCCCCCGGCGACGACCTCGCCCAGGACCACGAGGACGGCCACGACGGCGACGACCTCGCGCAGGACCACCGGCACGGCCACGCGTACGGCCACGGCCCGGACCCGCAGGCCGAGCAGCGGCTCGAGCCCGACCCGTTCGTCGAGGCCGCGGAGCGGGCGATCCTTGCCGCCGCCGCCGAGCCGGAGACACACGAGCGGACGGCCGACGGCGACCCGGTGACCACCGGCGTCGACCAGGAGACGTTCACGATGCGGCTGCCGAGGCAGCCCGAGGAACCGGGGGAGCCCGAGCAGGGTCCGGAACCGGAGCAGGAGCCCGCCGGCGGAAGCGCGCCGGATGCTCCCGCCGCCTGGGACCGGGTCACGGACAAGGGCCTGCCCAAGCGCACGCCGAAGTCCGTCCAGCCCGCGGCCGCCCCCTCCGGGCGCACCGGAAGCGTCGACGCGGAGGCCCTGCGCCGCCGGCTCGGCGGCTTCCACCAGGGCGCCAAGGACGGCCGCCGTGACGCGGAGGCCGAACTCGCGCAGACCACAGCACAGACGGAACCGCCGGACCCGGCACACCGGACGGGCCGGCGGGAGACCGAAGCGGAGACGGGGGACACAGTCGAGGAGGCACGCAGTTGACTGCGACCGGCACGTTCGGCCTGAGCAGGGAGGCCCGCAACCTTCAATGGTTGCTGGGCAATCTGGTGGAGGAGGTGCCAGGTGTGCGCTCCGTCGCCGTCGTCTCGTCGGACGGACTGCTCCTGCTGTCCTCCGACGCGGAGCTCAACGCAGCCCCGGCCGCCGTAGCCCCGCGCGAGGGCCCGAAGGGCTCCAGCGCGGACCTCGCCACGATCGTTTCCGGCATCGGCAGTCTCACCGTCGGGGCCGCCGGCCTGATGGACGGCGGAGGCGTCAAGCAGACGATGGTCGCCATGGAGGAGGGCAGCCTCTTCGTCATGTCGATCAGCGACGGCTCCCTGCTCGGGGTGCACGCGACCCCCGACTGCGACATGAGCGTCGTGGCGTACCACATGGCGCTGTTCGTAGGCCGCGCCGGACACGTACTCACCCCCGAAGTCCGCAGTGAACTGCGCAAATCGATGGAGAGTGGTCTGTGATGACCGGCCCCCGACTTCCCGTGCGCGGTGACGGCAAACGTCCCGCCCGGGTCCGCCCGTACTCCCTGACCGGCGGCCGTACCCGCTTCGGGCACGTGCTGCTCGTCGAGACGTTCGTCGCCGCGCTCGAGGCGCCGCCCGAGCGCAAGGAACTGCCCGGCGGCACTCTCGCCCGGGTGATGCCCGAACTGCGGGCGATCGTCGAACTGTGCCGCCGTATGCGTACCGTCGCCGAGATATCGGCGCTGCTCAAGATGCCGCTCGGTGTCGTCCGGGTGCTGCTCAGCGACCTGGCGGACCAGGGAAAGATCCGTGTGTACGGGACCGGTCACGGCACCGGCCAGCCCGACCGCGCACTGCTGGAAAGGGTGCTGAGTGGACTCCGCCGCCTCTGACACGCTCGCACGGCCCGACGCCGCGCCCCTCGACACGTCCCACGGTACGGAGCCCGAGGCCCGCACCGAAGAGGCCGTGCAGGCCTGGCAGCTGGACACCACTCGTGCGCCCACCGCGACGAAGATCGTCGTCGCGGGTGGTTTCGGCGTCGGCAAGACTACGTTCGTCGGCTCGGTCTCGGAGATCACGCCGCTCCAGACGGAGGCGCTGATGACCCGGGCGAGCGAGGAGACCGACGACCTCACCGCCACGCCCGACAAGGTCACCACCACGGTGGCCATGGACTTCGGCCGGATCACGCTCGACGACGACCTGGTGCTGTACGTCTTCGGCACGCCGGGCCAGCAGCGTTTCTGGTTCATGTGGGACGACCTGGTGCGCGGGGCGATCGGCGCGATCGTGCTCGCCGACACCCGCCGGCTGCCCGACTGCTTCCCTGCCCTCGACTACTTCGAGAGCTGCGGGCTGCCGTACATCGTGGCCGTCAACCACTTCGAGGGAACTACCGCGTACGAGGCGGCGGACGTACGGGAGGCCCTGACGGTGCCGCCGCACGTACCGGTTGTGATCATGGACGCCCGTAACCGGATCACGGTGATCGAGTCGCTACTGGCGCTTGTCGCCCACGCCCTCGACGCCACCCCCGAATAGCCTCCCGAACCGCGACGCAGAACCACGGAGAACCCGCCATGCGGAAGATACTCATAGTCGGTGCCGGTCAGTCCGGCCTCCAGCTCGCCCTCGGCCTCCAGTCCCAGGGCTACGAGGTCACCCTGATGTCGAACCGCACGGCGGACGAGATCCGGTCCGGCCGGGTCATGTCCACGCAGTGCATGTTCCACACCGCCCTCGAGCACGAGCGCGACCTCGGCCTCAACTTCTGGGAGTCGCAGGCCCCGAAGATCGAGGGCCTCGGCGTCTCGGTCGCCGCGCCCGACGCGAGCCGCGCGGTCGACTGGGTCGGCAAGCTCGACGGCTACGCGCAGTCGGTGGACCAGCGCGTGAAGATGGCCGGCTGGATGGAGACGTTCGCCCAGCGCGGCGGTCAGCTCGTCATCCACGGCGCCGCCGTCTCCGACCTCGACTACTTCTCCCGCACCTACGACCTGGTGCTGGTGTCGGCCGGCAAGGGCGAACTGGTCTCGATGTTCGGCCGTGACGCCTCCCGCTCCCCGTACGCCGAGCCGCAGCGCGCGCTCGCCGTGGCGTACGTCCACGGTCTCGGCCCGCGCCCCGAGCACCCCGACTACGACGCGGTCCGCTGCAACCTGGTCCCCGGTGTCGGCGAGCTGTTCGTCATGCCGACGTTCACCACCTCCGGGCGGGCCGACATCCTCTTCTGGGAGGGCGTCCCCGGTGGGCCGCTGGACGTCTTCCAGGGCGTCAAGGACCCCGCGGAGCACCTCGCCCTGACGCTCGAACTCATGGAGAAGTTCACGCCCTGGGAGTACGCGCGGGCCACCAAGGTCGAGCTGACCGACGCGGGCGGCACGCTCGCCGGCCGGTACGCCCCGACCGTCCGCAACCCCATCGGCCGGCTGCCCGGCGGCGGGCTCGTGCTCGGCGTCGCCGACGTCGTCGTGGCGAACGACCCGATCACCGGCCAGGGCTCCAACTCCGCGTCCAAGTGCGCCGCCTCCTACCTCGCGTCGATCACCGAGCACGGCGACCGGCCGTTCGACGAGCAGTGGATGCAGAGCACCTTCGACCGCTACTGGGACACGGCGCAGCACGTCACCAAGTGGACGAACGCGATGCTGGGTGTCCCGCCGGAGCACGTGCTCAATCTGATCGGCGCGGGCGGCGTGCTCCAGCCGGTGGCCGACCGGTTCGCCAACGGCTTCAACGACCCGGCGGACTTCGAGAACTTCTTCTACGAGCCGGAGAAGGCCGAGGCCTACCTGGCGTCGGTCTCCGGAGCCTGACCGCTGTCCGCCGCCTCGCTCCCGTCCGGGCCGCCGGCCGATGCCCCGCCCGAACCGTCGTCCTCGCCCGCGCCGCCGGCCGTCGCGCCGGACGGCGGCCGGGGCGGGGCCGGCGGCGTGCCGGGCGTGGTGGCGAGGGCCGTGAGCTGCTCGGTGGAGAGCGACGCGAGCAGCCCTCCGGCGGACCGCAGCCGGGCAGCGGCCCGGTCGCGGGCACGCAGACGCCCTACGCGCCGCCCCCCGGCTTGGACCAGGGCCATCTGATCTCGCGCCGCTCGACGCCCTCGGGCGCGTACTCGTACTTCCAGCCACGCTGGAGCCCGAGGCGCTTCGTGTGACCGGAGGGGGCCCGGCGGTACGCGTACACGGTGGGCGGGGAGCCGTCGTCGTTCGGTACGGGTACCTTGTACCACTTCGGGGGGTGGCCTGTGGGGCCGACCAGGACGGGGAGCACCCGCCCGTCCAGGGGACCGCCCTCGAAGGGGGTGTTCTCGCTTCTCACCCCACCAGTCTCACAGCAGGTGGGCGGCGCCGCCCACGACGGGCCCCAGCCTGCGCACCAGCGTGCCGACGGGGCCGGCCGCGGTCTCCTGCGCGAGCAGGTCCGCGACCACGTCGGCCGTCCCCTCGTCGGTCGCCGCCGTCACCGTCAGCAGCGCGACCAGATGGTCGACGAGCCATTCGCGCAGCTCGTCGGCCGGCGGCTGCTTGTCCTCGTCCAGCCAGATCAGCGAGGCGGCCTCGACCGCCGCGATCCAGGTCCTGACCATCATGTGGAGCCGCGGCCCCGGGCCGTCCACGCCGAGGTGGACGAGGATCTGCTCGGCGGCGGCCCGCCGCACCTCGTCGACGATCGCCGTCGTACGGGAGGTCTCGGCGACGCTGCCGCCCCGCAGCAGCGCGCTGAACCCCGCGTCGTGCTCGTCCACGAAGGCCAGATAGCGGTCCAGCACCCGGGTCAGGCGCTCGGTCGGCGGACCCGCCTTCGGTTCCGTGAAGCACAGCTCGAGCCGGTCGGCGGCCGAGCGCAGGGCCGCTTCGTAGAGCTGCTGCTTGCCGCCGGGGAAGTACCGGTAGACGAGCGGCCTCGACACCCCGGCCGCCTCCGCCACGTCGTCGAGCGAGATCTCCTCCGGCGGCCGGTGCGCGAAGAGGGTGAGCGCCGCGGCGAGCAGTTGCGTGCGGCGCTCCTCGACGCTGAGCCGTCGGTAGGCGCGGGTCGCGGGAGCGGGACTGGTCATGCTCCGCAGCGTAACCGCAGCCCGCGCGGCGCCCCTCATGCGATCACGCGAGAAGGCCGGAACTCTTCCACAGCCTGCGGCCGGCCCCGCGCAGCACGCCGATGTCGTCCAGGAAGTCGGTCAGCCGGCGTGCGCCGGTCTGCATGACCTCGCGCCGGTGCCCACTGGCCTTCACCTGGGCGACGGCCTCGCGGCGGTCGAGGCCGACGTTCTCGTACACCTGCGGGTTGATGAAGCAGACGCTGAAGACGCGTGCCGCCTCGCCGCAGCTGAGCCGGGTGAACTCCTGCTCCCAGCGGGGCGCGGTCACCATCTGGCGGCGCAGCTCCTCGCGGGCGTACCGCACATGGCGGGCCTCCTCGACGACGTGGATGCGGGTGACGCCGCGCACCAGCGTCTGCACCCGCTCGTCGGGGAAGGTCAGGCGCTGCATCCAGTCGAGGATCTCCTCGCCGAGGAGGGTGGCGGCGAACGAGCCGGGCGTGGTCGAGACGGTCTTCAGCACGCGGGCCAGGTTGTGGTAGACGCGCGGCACCGGGTACGCGGGCGCCCCGCCCTTCTGGATCATGCGGGCGAACATCATCGAGTGCCGGCACTCGTCCGCGATCTCGGTGAGGGCGTAGCGGACGTGGTTGCTGGTCACGGACTTGTCGTAGATGTGGCGCACCAGCAGCTGCATCAGGATGATCTCGAACCAGATCCCGAGCGAGGCCAGTGAGGCGGCCTCGTGCCTGGCCAGGTCCATCCGCTGTTCCTCGGACATCTTCCGCCACAGCGGGGTGTCGTAGAGGGAGACCAGCTCGGGGGGCCAGAACCACTTGCCCTCCTCGATGGGCGCCTCCCAGTCGAGCTCCTTGTCGGGGTCGAAGGAGTGCTTGGCGGAGGACTCGAGCAGGCGCGCGGCGACCTGTTCGCGGTCCCGGAGCGGGCCGAGTGCGTCGCGGAGCAGCTGCACGTCGCGGTCGGTCACTGTCGTCATGGCTGAGGGCACCTCGCGAGTCGGATTACCGGCGTCGGTGTTATGAGACTCCCCGTCAGTAAGCTCGTCAATCCCCTGTGCACGACTTGTTGACTGAGCGTCTATCAGCGTGTGAGCCTGCCAACTGGCCTTGCGTACCCAGGAGTACGAGGCGAAGGAGCCGGAAGTGTCGACCCACGACCGCTACACACACGCACCGGACAACCCGCTCTGGCAGGTCCCTGCCTCGGGAGCCGCCCGCTTCAGTTGGGAGTACGAAGACGGCCGCGACCGTCTCCTCGCCCTCTACCAGAAGGGCAAGGACAAGCAGTGGGACGGCGCCAGGCGCATCGACTGGGACCTCGAGGTCGACCCGTACGACCCGCTGGGCACACCCGACGAGGCGCTCACCCTGTACGGCACCCGGCACTGGGCGAAAATGACCGAAAGGGACAAGGGCGAGCTGCGCAAGCACTACACGTCCTGGCAGTTCAGCCAGTTCCTCCACGGCGAGCAGGGCGCCATGATCTGCGCGGCCAGGATCGTCGAATCGGTCCCGGACCTCGACGCCAAGTTCTACTCCGCCACCCAGACCATGGACGAGGCCCGGCACGCCGAGATCTACGGCCGCTTCCTCCACGAGAAGATCGGCATGCTCTACCCGATCAACGACAACCTTCAGTCCCTGCTCGGCGACACCCTGCGCGACTCCCGCTGGGACATGCCCTACCTCGGCATGCAGGTCCTCATCGAGGGCCTGGCCCTCGCGGCCTTCGGCATGATCCGCGACACCACGACCAAGCCGCTGCCGAAGCAGATCCTCGCGTACATCATGCAGGACGAGGCACGTCATGTGGCGTTCGGCAGGATGGCACTGCGCGACTACTACAAGCAGCTGAGCGACGCGGAACTGCGCGAACGCGAGGAGTTCGTGATCGAGGGCTGCTACCTGATGCGCGACCGGCTGCGCGGCATCGAGGTCCTGGAGAACTTCGGCGTCTCGAAGAAGGAGGCGGAGGAGTACTCGGAGCAGTCGGAGTTCCTCCACCTGTTCCGCAAGCTGCTCTTCAGCCGGATCGTGCCGTGCGTCAAGGACATCGGGCTCTGGGGCGAGCGGCTGCAGAAGGCGTATCTCGACATGGGCGTCTTCGAGATGGGCGACGCCAGCCTCGACCTGCTGATGTCCCAGGACGAGGAGATCGCGGAACAGCTCGACCGGGAGCGGTTCGCGGCCGAGGAGCAGGAGCGGGTGGCGGAGGTGGCGGACGCGATCGCGGAAGGCGCGGACGCACCGTAAGGCAGGGGGACGCCGTCCCGCCGGGCACGGCAGGACGGCGTCACGGGCCCGCTCCCGGGCCGCCGTCCGCGCGGACCGCCCGAAGTCGACCGGACCACGTGCGGCGAGCGTCGGGGCCGGCCGACGCCGCCGGTCACACCGCGGGCGCGGGGAAGGACTTGCGAAGGGTGAACGCCTGCTGTGTCGGCCCGTGTTCACGGATGTGCAGCAGACGTTCCTCCGCCTCGCGGACCGTCGGCCGGTGACCGGCGGGGACCCACCACAGCGTCGACATCACTTCGTGCATCCGCTCGAAGAACTCGTGGCGCCGGGCCAGCAGCTCCCGGTGCATGCCCTGGTACATGAAGGCTGTCAGAGTGTCGGTGTCACGCCACACCGACATGTTCACCATCAGCCAGTCGTCGCCGAAGACCCGCAGGTCGGTCGCGTCACCGGCCTCGGTCCGGAGCCGCCAGACGAAGCCGTCGGCGGCGTCCGCGACCGCGTTCACGGGGGCGAGGTTGTCCACGAAGTCCTTCAACTGCGGGGAATCCAGGGGGTGTTTGAGGCGGGCTATGTTCACCTGGGCGAGCTCGTAGGAGGTCATGGCCGCACAGTAATCAGGCCCTTCTCCGCCGCCACCGCCATTTCGACCAGTGAGACGTCCGCCCCCCGCTCGGCCACCAGTTGAAGCCCTACCGGGCAGCCGTCGCTCGTGAAGCCCGCCGGGATGCTGGCCGCCGGATGGCCGCTCAGGTTGAACGCCCAGGTCAGCGCCGTCGAGTAGACGTCCGCCCCGGGGCCGTCGTGACCGTGCGGCCGGTTGGGGGTCGCGGGGGTCAGCAGGACGGCCGCGCCGGCGAACAGGGCGTCCAGGCGACGGTCGTTCTCGGCCCGCACGGCCGCTCCCCGCGCCGGCCGGCCGCCCCGTACCGCCGTCCACGCGTCGCACGGGTCCAGCAGTACCGGGCGGGCGTCCGTGAGCCGTACGACACCGGCGGATTCCAGTCGTTCCACCGCCGCCAGCGCGACCGCCGCCACCTCCGGTTCCGTGTCCGCGAAGCCCAGGCCCGCCGACCAGACCGCCGGCAGCGGCAGGACCGGGGCGGCCGGCTCGTAGGTGTCCAGTACGCAGCGCAGATACGCCCGGGCGTCCGCCGCCGTCGGCGTCAGGACACCCGCGGAGGCAAGGCCCGTGCGGTCGGGCGAGGGCAGCAGCCCGTTCGTCGTCTTCAGTCCGAAGACCGAGCACCAGGCAGCCGGGATCCGTACGGACCCCGCACCGTCGCTGCCGGTCGCCAGGCCCACCATGCCGGCCGCGACCGCCGCGGCCGACCCCGCGGAGGACCCGCCGGGAGTGCGGTCCGGCCGCCAGGGGTTACGGGTCGGGCCGTGCGCGCCGAGACCCCAGGTCTGCCAGGGGGTACCGGGGCCGGGCACCGATGTCGAGCCGACGGCCACGCCGCCCGCCGCGGTGAGCCGCCGCGCGGCACAGGACCGGACGCCCGAGGGGCCCTTCACCGCGAACGGCAGTCCGGCCAGGGGGAGTCCGGTGTCCAGCGAGCCTTCACGGGCGAGCGCCTCCTCGGCCCACACCTCGACGAAGGCGCTCGTCTCCGGGTCCAGTCGCCCGATGGCGTCCAGCGACGCTGCGATGTTCATGGGCCCCAGAGTGCCGCCCTCATCACGGCCCGCGCGACGGGGGCGGCACTGCCTCCGCCGCTGATGTCCTCCCGTACCGCGGAGGCGTCCTCGACGACCACGGCCAGCGCGACCTCCGGCCGGGGCGCGTCGTGGGCCTGCGCCCATCCGATGAACCAGGCGTACGGGAGCCCCGAGTTGTCGATACCGTGCTGCGCGGTGCCCGTCTTGCCGCCGACGGTGGCGCCCGCGATCGCCGCGTTGTCGCCGGTGCCCTCCTCGACCGCCCGCACCATCAGTTGCCGCAGCCGCTGCGCGGTGACCGGGGTCATCGGCTGCCGGTAGGCGCGGGGGCCGTTCTGGGCGATCAGGTCGCCGTTCGCCCTGGTCACCCGCTCCACCAGGTACGGAGTGTGGATGTCGCCGCCGCTCGCGACGGCCGCCGCGACCATCGCCATCTGAAGCGGTGTGGCCGTCGTGTTGAACTGCCCGATCGAGGACAGCGCCAGCTGGTCGGGCGACATGTCGGTGTCGAAGTTGGAGACCGTCACGACCGAAGGGATCCGCAGTCCGGGGTCGTTGAAGCCGAACCCGCGGGCGGTGGCGACCATGTCCCGCAGTCCGACCCGCGCCCCGAGGTTCGCCATCACGGTGTTGCACGACCACTGGATCGCGTAGGCCAGCGAGGCGTCCTCGCATCCCTTGGTCGCGTTCGGCAGCGGGGTGCGGGTGCCGGGCAGCTGGTAGGGCTCCGGTGTGCGCGTGGGCGCGTCCACGTCGTCGACGACGCCGCTCTCCAGGGCCGCGGCGGCGGTCACGATCTTGAACGCGGAGCCGGGGGGATAGGTCTGGCGGATCGCGCGGTTCAGCATCGGCTGCGTGTCCGCGCCGTTGAGCCGGGCCCAGGCCCGGGAGGCATCCGGCCCGTTGCCGGAGAGCAGCTCCGGATCGTACGACGGGCTGCTGACCAGGGCCAGGATCTTCCCGGTCGAGGGTTCGATCGCCGCGACGGCGCCCCGCCTGCCGCCGAGACCCTGGTACGCGGCCTGCTGCACGGCGGCCTTCACGGTGGTGGCGACGTCCCCGGCGGAGGGCCGGCTGCGGCTCAGGTCGCCCCAGAAGGGGAACGGCGCCAGCAGAGGATCGCTGCCGCTGAGGACCGGGTCCTGCGCGTGCTCGACGAACGAGGTCCCGTAGATCTGCGACGAGTACCCCGTTACCGGCGCGTACAGCGGCCCGTCGAGGTAAGTGCGCTCGTGGCGGAGCTGCTCACCGGTGTCCTCGGACCCGGTGACCGGCTTCCCGTCGACCAGGATGTCGCCTCGGGGCTCCGCGTAACGGGCGATGGCCGCCCGGCGGTTGGCCGGGTTCTTCTCGAGGGCCGACGCCTCCAGCACCTGCACGCGGGCGGCGTTGGCCAGCAGCGCGAGCAGGAGCAGCAGGCTGAACACGGCGGCGTGCCGGATGCATCTGGTCACCGCCGCACCGCCGGTGCCGGGGCGTGGACGCCCACCTCCACGGGCACGGGCGGCGGCATGCGGGCCGAGTGGCTGAGCCGGATCAGCAGCGCCACGATGACCCAGTTGGTGACCACGGAGGAGCCGCCCTGCGCGAGGAACGGCATCGCCATGCCGGTCAGCGGGATCAGGCCCGTCACACCGCCCGCGATGACGAACACCTGGAGCGCGACGATGGAGGAGAGGCCGACCGCGAGGAGCCGGCCGAACGCGTCGCGCACCGCGAGCCCGGCGCTCAGCCCCCGGGCGACCATCAGCCCGTACAGCAGGAAGATCGCGCTGAGGCCGACGAGCCCCAGTTCCTCGCCCGCGGTGGCGAGGATGAAGTCCGACTTGGTGGCGAAGCCGATCAGCACGGAGTGGCCGAGCCCCAGACCGGTGCCCAGCATCCCGCCGGCCGCGAAGGCGAAGAGGGACTGGGCCAGTTGGCCGGGGCCCTGCCCGGACTCGATGCCGGCGTACGGGTCGAGCCAGTCCTCGACCCGGCTGTGGACGTGCGGTTCGAGCGAGCCGACGGCGTACGCGCCCGCCGACGCGAGCAGCAGACCCACCGCGATCCAGCCGATCCGGCCGGTCGCCACGTAGAGCATGACGACGAAGAGACCGAAGAAGAGCAGCGAGGTTCCGAGGTCCCGTTCGAGGACGAGGACGCCGACGCTGACCAGCCACACCGCCACGATCGGTCCGAGCACCCGGCCGGTGGGGAGCTGGAGCCGGCGGATCAGCCGGCTGGCGTGGGTGAGGCCGCCCCGGTTGGCGGCGAGGTACGCGGCGAAGAAGACGGCGAGCAGCACCTTCGCGAACTCGCCCGGCTGGAAGGACAGCTGTCCCACCCGGATCCAGATCCTGGCCCCGTTGACCGCGGGGAAGAAGATCGGGGCGCAGAGCAGCGCGAGCGCGGCCGTGACGCTGATGTACGCGTACCGCTGGAGGATCCGGTGGTCGCGCAGGACGACGACCGCCACGATGAACAGGGCGACCCCGGAGGTGGACCAGACGAGCTGGGTGGGGGCCGCCCGGTCGAGCGGGGTCTGAAGGTCCAGCCGGTAGATCAGCACCAGGCCGAGGCCGTTGAGCAGGACGGCGATCGGCAGCAGCAGGGGATCGGCGTAGGGGGCGCGGAGGCGTACGGCCAGATGTGCGAGGAGTGCCAGGACGCCGAGGCCCGCTCCGTAGCCGGCGGCGTCCGGCGGCACGGCGCCGTTCCTGGCGAGACCGACGGCGACGTAGCCGTGGAGGCAGATGACGACGGCGCCGAGGAGGAGCGACAGTTCGACGCCCCGCCGCTTGGGCGGACGGGGCGCGGGACACGGCTCGGGCCCCGAAGTGCCCGCTGTCGTTGCGGTCATGTCACGCAACGTAGCAAGTGGCCCGTCTGTTTGTCCCTTTATGTCAGGGTGCGCCGACGTCGAACAGATGGGCCGTCACGCAGCGTCGGCCGGCGGCGGAGGCACGCTCCGCCCGCCGCGCCCGCGCCGCCGACGGCTCAACGCTGGTAGGGGTTCTGCTGCCCCTGCTGGGCCTGCCCGTACGGCTGACCGCCCTGCACGCCCTGGCCGCTGCCCGCGGACTGCGCCTGGAGCTGCTGCGCCTGCTCGGAGGAGATCTGCTGCTCGGCCCCGCAGAAGGTGCACTGGGTGGCGTACTTCGTGGAGAAGGGGAACAGCGGCACGAAGAACAGCGTGAACTTCGTGACCCGCTTCCTGAGCGTGTGCGCGGAGGGGTTGCCGCAGTGGCCGCACACCAGCGTCAGTATCGCCAGCTGGTAGATGTAACCCTTGGTACCGAAGATGATCATGCTGTCGGGTCCTCCCCGTTCATGGTCCGCCGTCACGCTCCGCTCGGCATGCGAAGTCATGGCCTGCGGTGAACCGCCCGCCGGCACAGAGCCAGCAGTCTCTCGTCCTCCACGATGTCATGACTGTCCGCCCCGTTGTCGATCGCGTTATGACGTCTTGCGGACAGCAGCTCACGGTCGAGCAGACCCACCGCTCCCTCGGCGCCCGCCGTGGTCATGTCCGCCAGACACGCCGCGACGGGCACCCGGGTGCGCGGCATCGTCTCCCAGGCCGCGCGCAGCACCGGCCAGGCGCCCTCGGGGTCCCCCGTCACCCGCCACAGAGCCTCCGCCGCCCGCACCCGCGTCCACGGTTCCATCGACCGCAGCAGCCTGGCGAGCTGCGGCGCCGCCGGCGCGCCGGACGTCCCCATGGAGGCGAGCACGGAGGCCGCGGACCGGCGGGCCGCCTGCTCGGGCGCGTTCAGGACCGCGCACAGCACCGGCACCACCGCGGCGGCGTCACCCTCGATCGCCCACAGGGCGCCCGCGGCCCGTGCGGCGGCCGCCGGCGGTAAGCAGGCCACGGCACCGCACGCCGACCGCCGGTCCGCCCCCCGCTCGTACCCCGCCTCGCGCAGCAGCCCCCACAGATACGGCATCGCCTCGCGCGCGGCGGGCCCGAGAGCGGTGAGCGTCCGCACCGCGGCGTCGGTCAGGCAGCCGCGCCACTCGCCGGGCGCGTCCCGCAGTACACGCAGCACGGCGGGCACCGATCCCGCAGCCGTGTCCGCCCCCAGCACGGACAGGCCGTGCAGCAGCGCCACGGCGCCGTCGGAGGACCGGTCGTCCAGTTCCAGCGCGTCCAGCCGCTCCCGCAGCGCCGGGGCGAGGGCGGCGGCGGCCCCGCCCAGCCGGTCCAGCGCATACGCGAGGTCCCGTGGCGCGTCGGGCCGCTCCAGGAGCCGTGCCAGCACGGGCACCACCCGCGCGTCGCCGGCCCGTGCGAGCGCGAGGACGGCCGGGCCCAGCGTCGGCGGCCCGCTCTCCCACTCGCGCACCCAACTGCCCGGCTCGGCGGCCAGCCGCCGCACCAGCGCGTCCGCCGCCGGCTCCGCCAGGCCGAACAGGTCCCCCAGTGCGTACGCCGCCGCCGCGGCGAGGCGCGGTTCCGGGTCCGCGAGCTGGTCGCCGATCAGGCCGACCAGTTCCCCGTACGCGCCCCGCCATGTCCGCAGCAGCGCGCTGCTCATCCGTACGGCGTCGATCCGCTGCGCCCGGTCCGGGCTGCACAGCTGGTCCGCCAGCAGCGCTATCCGGTCCTCGACCCGGTCGCCGAGGCCCGAGTGCAGGGTGCGCAGCAGGTCGGCCGTCCAGGGCGCGGGACGGCCGACGGTGTCGGCGGCGCGCACCTGGCGCAGCTGGCCGAGCAGCGTCGGCGACGGCAGCCGTTCGGCCGCCGGGACCGCCGCCACCGGTTCCGTGCGCAGCTCACGCAGCAGCCCTGTCACCCCTGGCACCACGTCGGAGGGCAGCGCCCCGGGGGCGCAGCGGGCCAGTTGCGCGATCGCGGCCAGCCGTAGACCCGCTCCGTACGCCATCCCGGACAGCCCGGTGAGCCACTCCACGACCTCGGGCAGAAGCCCCTGGTGCCGCAGCGCTATCCGCCCGGTGGCCTCCACGCACGCGAGCCGCACCTCGGGGTCCTGCTCGGCGTCCAGCCGGGCCCGCAGCAGGCGCAGGACGCGCACCGGGTCGGTGTGCAGGGTGGCCAGCGCGAGCGGCGCGGCGAGCCGCACACCGCGGTCCGGGTCGTCCACCAGGCCGAGGAACACATCGGCCCCCGCGGTCACCGCGGAGGCGGCCATGGCGTAGTTCGCGGCGTCCTCGAACTCCTCGTCCTCCGGGTCGAGTTCGTCGTCGCCGTCCAAATCGATGCTGCCGATGCTGGTGAGCAGCTCGACGATGCCTCCCCGGTCCTCGACCGCGGGGTCGGCGACCAGCTCCATCAGGAACGGGATGCAGGCCAGCGTCGAGTCGTACACGTCGCCCTGGTGGTGCACGGCCCCGTACATGGCGTCGAGTGCGCTCTCGCGCTCGGCGGGATCCCCGGAGGCCAGTTGGCGCAGCAGCTCCGGCACATCGTCGGCCGGGCCGTAGGCGTGTTCCAGAGAGGCCCACTCGACCTCGTCGATTCCCGCGAACACGATTGTCCCCCTCCCAAGAAACCTTGGGTCTCAACCCTGTGTCTGGGGGAAGTGTGCCCCAAGGATCCGACATCCTGACCGGTATCCGACGGGGTTGTCTCGGGGTTGTTGAATCCAGGCCTGTTGCCGCCGTCGCGGGCCGGTCCGCGACGCCTGCGGACCGGCGCCGCGAGGCGGTGCCCGTGGTGCTCGCGCCCTGCCGGCCGGGGAGATGCCGGGGGGTGACGCCCCCCGGCCGGCAGGGCCGTTTCTAGCGGAGGTTGTCCCCCCAGCCGCCCTGCATCATCGTCTGGAACGCCCACTTGCCGTCCTGCTTGATCAGGATGTCGGCGTACCGCAGCTGCTGGGTCCGGCCGTCCATGGTCATGGTCGAGTCCGTGAAGACGACGGCCATCGCGGGGGAGAGGAACACCGGAGTCCGTACCGACTCGAAGGAGATGTCGTCGCTCCCTTCGCCCATCACATGGCTCATGGTCTCGACGAACTGCCGGCGGTCCCACTGGGCGGAGGCGCCGTTGCCCGCGGAGTCGTCGCTGATCAGGTTGAGCGGGAACACTGCCATGTCCGCCATACGCCCGACGTCGCGCTTGGTGCTGTGCGCGTCGTAGGCGGCGAACCACTCCTGGATGCTCGCCAGTTCCTCCGCGCTCGGGGTGTATCCGGTGTCGGGCAGAAAGGTCACACTTTCTCCTTGCCGTTCATCAACTGGGGCCACGCGTGTGCGTCGCAGAAGGTACTGCCCCCAGTGCCGATTAGTCAAACTTGATTAATCGAGTTCTTCGGGTGACCGCAGCCTCATCACCGTCGTCACGGTGTGCCGCGTCGTGCCCAGCTCCACCTCCGCCGTCACCCCCGGCTCCACCGCCCGGTAGGTGACCTCGCCGAACCCGGTCGCCACCGCCGTGCCGCTCCCGCCGCCCGCCCGCCCGGCGAGCAGGGCCCCCGCCTGCGTCCGCAGCGCCGGCGTCATCGGGCCGGACACCACCGGTGTGTCGTCGTCGGGCAGCACCACGACGAGGGCGGCCGGACGCTCCCCGCTGCCGGTGAAGCCGACGACGGCCGCGTCATGGGTGCGGGTGTGCCGCAGCTTGCGCCACAGCCGCACACCGCCCCGGTACGACTGGTCCAGCCGCTTGATCACCAGCCCTTCGACGCCGATCCCGGGCAGGGTCTCGTACCAGCCCTCCGCCTCCGCCCGGTCCCGCGTCATCGGCACGGGCTGGAGCGGCGGCCCCAGCGGCCCGGCCACCGCCACCAGCCGCGCCCGCCGCTTCTCGTACGCGAGCGGGCGCAGGTCCACCCCGCCCTCCGCGAGCAGGTCGAAGGCGGCGTACGAGGCGGGCAGGGCGCGCGCCAGCGCGGGCGCCCTGCCCGGTGTGGCCGCCGCGCGTCTCTGCACGGCGGCGAAGTCGGTGCGCCCGTTCCGCCACACCACGACCTCGCCGTCGAGCACCGTGTCCTCGGGCAGATTCCGCGCCGCGGCGGCAAGGTCGGGGAAGGCGGCCGTGACGATCCGCCCGGAACGCGCCTGCAGCAGCACCTCGCCGCCGATGTGGAAGATCACCATGCGGTGCCCGTCGAACTTCGGTTCGTACGCCAGCCCGGCGCCCCGCGGCAGCGCGTTCACCGGCTCGGCGAGCGCGACCTTCAGGGGCGGCCGGGGCAGTGTCACGGCAGGCTTCCGGCGCCGGCGGGGTCGTCCACGGAGGCGAAGAGGTCCCCGTACCGCTCCAGCCGGGGCGCGATGTCGTGAAGGCGGAAGACGAGGCCGGCCCCGTCCGCGCGGCCCTCCTGGACCTCCTCCCAGGTGACCGGTGCGGAGACGGCGGGCTCCGTGCGGGCCCGCAGTGTGTACGGGGTGGCGGTCGTCTTCGCGGCGGCGTTCTGGCTGTGGTCGACGAAGACCTTGCCCGGGCGCAGCGAGCGTGCCATCCGGTGCAGCACCAGCTTCGGCAACGCGGCCTCGCCCTCGACGGCCAGCGACTTCGCGTAGGCGGAGACCTGCTCGGAGGGGGTGGGGGTCACCGGTACGACCAGATGCAGGCCCTTGGAGCCGGACGTCTTGGCGTACGCCTCCAGCCCGTCCCGCGCGAGCCGCTCGCGCAGCCACAGAGCCACCTCGCAGCACTCGGCGATGGTCGCGGGCGCGCCGGGATCGAGGTCGAACACGAGGCGGTCGGCCACGGCCGGCTCGTCCGCACGCCACTGCGGGGTGTGGAACTCGACCACCAGATTCGCCGCCCATACGAGTGACGGGAGGTCGTCGATCACGACCTGGCGGGCCTTGGGGTCCTCCGAGCGGGGGACCGGAGCCGTGCGCACCCAGTCCGGGGTGCCGGGCGGGGGGTTCTTGGTGAAGAACAGCTGCCCGTCCGGCCCGTCCGGATATCTCAGGAAGGACACCGGGCGGTCCACGAGGTGGGGGAGGATCGCCTCCGCCGTGACGGCGTAGTAGTGCACGATCTCGCCCTTGGTGGTCCCGGTGGCGGGATGGATGACCTTCTCCAGGTTGGTGAGCGCCAGGCGCCGCCCCTCCACCTCTGTGATCGGCGTCATACGATGAGAATCCCACGGAACCCGGATTTTTTCGGATGAAAGGGATGAAACGTGCGATCCATCTGGAACGGCGCGATCTCCTTCGGGCTGGTCAGCATCCCGGTCAAGCTGGTCAACGCCACCGAGAACCACTCCGTCTCCTTCCGCCAGGTCCACGCCGCCGACGGCGGCCGGATCCGCTACCGCAAGGTCTGCGAACTGGAGGAGAAGGAGGTCACGCAGTCCGAGATCGGAAAGGCGTACGAGGACGCCGACGGATCGATGATCCCGATCACCGACGACGATCTCGCGGCCCTCCCGCTGCCGACCACGAAGACGATCGAGATCGTCGCCTTCGTGCCCGCCTCCGCGATCGACCCGCTTCAGATGGACACGGCCTACTACCTCTCCGTCAACGGCGCGCCGGCCGCCAAGCCCTACACCCTGCTGCGCGAAGCCCTCAAGCGCTCGGATCGGGTGGCGGTCGCCAAGTTCGCGCTCCGCGGCCGGGAACGGCTCGGCATGCTCCGGGTCGTGGACGAAGTGATCACCATGCACGGGCTGCTGTGGCCGGACGAGATCAGAGAGCCGGAGGGTGTGGCGCCGCAGACCGACGTGGCCGTACGGGAAGCCGAACTCGACCTCGCCGACGCGCTGATGAACACCCTCGGCGAGGTCGATCTCGACTCGCTGCACGACGACTACCGGGAGGCGGTCGAGTCGATGATCGCCGCGAAGGTGGAGGGAGGCGGTGAGCTCCCCGAGCACGCACCTGCGGAAGGCGAGGGCGGCAAGGTCATCGACCTCATGGCGGCGCTGGAAGGCAGTGTGCGGGCGGCGCGGGAGGCGCGGGGCGAGGGGGCCGAGGAGCCCTCCGGCGAGGAGGCGCGGGTGACGCCGATCAAGGGGCGGCGCGCGGCGTCGTCGCCGAAGTCGTCCGGCGGTACGAAGAAGTCGACCTCGACGGCGGCGAAGAAGACGGCCGCCAAGAAGACGGCGGCGAAGTCGACCTCCACCGCGGCGAAGAAGTCGGCGTCCAGGTCCACGGCGAAGTCGACGTCCTCAGGGGAGAAGAAGCCGGCGGCGAAGAAGTCCACGCAGCGGAAGCGTTCCTCGGCCTAGCCTTCTTCGGCCTGGGTGTCGCGGGGCCGGCCGGGGCGGCGTGGGCAGGCGTTCGGGGGTGGTGGCGGGCCGCCGGGCGTCGGCGGTGCCGGCCGGGACGATGTGTGGCTCGCCGGTGCGGTGCGGTGCCGGAAGGCGGAGGCGGGCGCGGCTGCCAGGGTCCGGCAGTGCCGGGGGTGCGGTGCCGGGCTGCGGTCGGACGGGGCGGTGCCCGTCGGGGCGGGGTGGGCAAGGCGTGGGTTCGGGGTGGTGGCGCCGCCGGGGTTCGGCTGGTCCGGGCGCGTCCGGTGCGGGCCGGGACGGGAGGCGGTGTGCCTGCTGCCGGGCCGCGGGGATGACGGCCCGGCCGGGGCGGCGCGCGGGCTACCGGCGGAGCAGGGTGTCGATGAGCGACTCGAGGTAGGCGTCCCGCCCCGCGCCGGTCGGCAGGACGTGGGGGACGGCATGGCTGAGCTGGGTGTGCCCGAGGTAGCTGCTGTAGGCCAGCAGGCCGAGCCGGGCTGCCTCCTGCGCGTCGAAGCCCAACTCCTCGAAGAGCCCGGCCAGGTACTCGATGCGGCGCTCGGTCACCCGCTGAAGGACCGCGGCCACCCGGGGGTCGGCGGCGGTGGCGAGCAGTGACACCTCGAGCGGATCGTCCGCGGCCGACGTCGTCGCGTGGTGCAGCAGGGTGCGGAGCCGCTTCTCCGGGTCGGCCTCGGCCTCGACGGCGACGATGATCTGCTCGGTGCAGATCTCCTCCCAGCGCTCGAGCGCCGCGGCGACCAGCGCGTCCCGGTTGGTGAAGTGCCAGTAGAAGCTGCCCTTCGTGGTGCCGAGCCGGGCGGCGAGCGGCTCCACGGCTACCCCCGCGAGCCCGCGCTCGGCCATGGCCGCGAGAGCGGCGTCCGCCCAGTCGCCGGCGGTCAGCCGCTTGCGTTCCCGGTTCTTCTCCGCCTCGCCTTTCCGCATCTCCATACGGTACCGTACGGAGAAACGTACGCCACCGTATGGAGGTGCGTGATGCGCACGCTGCGGAACGTTCACGAACGGATCATCGACGCCCCGGCGGAGACCGTCGGGGCCCTGCTGGACCGCCTCTCGGCTCCCGACGACCCTCTCAGCCCCACGCCGGTGTGGCCGCCTATCCGTTTCGACCGTCCGCTCGGCGTCGGCGCCGACGGCGGCCACGGCTTCGTCCGTTACTCGGTCGGGGAGTACGAGCCCGGCCGCCGCATACGCTTCGATTTCCCGCCCCCGGAGAACGGCTTCCACGCACTGGAGATCGAACCCCTCGGCCCCGGCAGGTGCCTGGTGCGGCATGTGCTCGAACAGCGGCAGAACGTCCGGGAGACCCTGCAGTGGGCGTTCGTGATCGGGCCCCTGCACGACACGATGATCGAGGAACTGCTCGACAACGCCGTCCGCGCCGCCACCCCCGGCGCCCCGCTTCGGCCCACCCGCTGGACCCGCAGGGCGCGCCTCCTGCTCAGCGCCGTCGGCGACCGGGCGAAGGCAGTCCCGCCGCCGGCGTCGGCCGCCCTGGCCCGACAGGCCTACGGACAGCCGGACTTCATGGACGCCTGCCGGATCCCGCTGAATCCCGGAATGCCCCGGGACCCCGGCGCCTGGCGCACCGTCCTCCCGTTCCCCGCCCGAGCGACCGCGCCGAACGAGATCCTCCTGGGCAAGGACGCGGGACACCTCGACTTCCGGGCCTCGCTCCTGATCGAGGACGACGCGGCCACCCTCACGACCGTCGTCAGACTCCACAACCTGCGCGGCCGCCTGTACTGGGCCCTGGTGCGCCGCATCCATCCTCCGGCGGCCCGTCTGATGCTCACCCGCACCCGCCGCCGGCTGGCCCGCCGGGCAGCGCCCGCACCTCTTCGCCCGGCCGAACCGGCCCCGCGCTGACGGATACGGCGCCCGGGCGCAGCCGCCGGTCGAAGTGAGCCGTAACGCCGCCACCACCAAGACCGGCCGGCCGGTCGCGGCACGGGTCCGTCGTCGCGATTCTGGGCGCAGGCAGGGCGGCGGGTCCGGCGGGAAGAAGAGCGGGTGAGCGGTATGAGCATCGACGAGACGGCCGAGCGTCTGATCCCGCTGCCGCCCGAGCGCGTCGCGTCCTACGCCATGGACTGGCGCCACGACCACGGGTGGACCCAGGGCATCCGCCGCGCCGCACTGACGCGGGAGGCCGAGGGCGGCGGCTTCGGTGTGGGGGCCGAGGTGACCCGGACGGCCTACTTCCTGGGCAAGCGGATCGACTACGTGCTGCGGGTGGCCGCCTACGAGCCGCTCCGGCTGCTCGACATGGTCTCGGTGGCGGGTCCTTCGCGCCACGGCAGAACGGCACCCTGGCCCGCATCCGGGTGCGCGGCGAGGCGGGCGGCTACTACCGCCTCGCCACTCCGCTGATGGCGCGCAAGGTACGTGGCTCGATCGGCAAGGACCTGGCGGACCTGGAGCGTGTGCTGGCCCCGGCGAACTGATGCGGCCCCACGGAGCGGTTCCTAGACTGGCGGCGTCCGGAAAGTTCCGATTCGAGGGAGACGCGCATGTCCAAGCGAGGCAACAAGCGGCGCGCCCGCAAGAAGAAGGGCGCGAACCACGGAAAGCGCCCCAACAGCTGACCGAGCCGCGCACAGACGGACTCACGGGAGCCGGACCCGGCAGTACGGGTCCGGCTCCCGTGACGTCGAGGCCGCGGAGCGTCCGGCAGGCTGCCCGCCGCGCAACCTTCAGCCGGTGGTCAGCCCCTCGGCCGGTGGATCGGTCAGCCGGTCACCTCGTCACCCGTCGGCAGGGGCGGCTCCGCCTCGATCCGGGCCAGCTCCTCGTCCGTGAGAAGCCGGGACCGGAGCAGGAACCGCACCCCCTCCGGCGCCTCCAGCGAGAAACCGCTGCCCCGTCCGGGCACCACGTCGACGGTGAGGTGCGTGTGCCGCCAGTACGCGTACTGGTCCGCGCTCATCCAGAACGGGGCGCCGCCGGCGACCTCGCCGAGCAGCACGTCGGAACCGCCGACCCGGAACTCGCCCCGCGGGTAGCACATGGGCGCGCTGCCGTCGCAGCAGCCGCCGGACTGGTGGAACATCACCGGCCCGTGCCGCGCGGCGAGCCGTCCCACCAGTTCCTCGGCGGCGTCCGACAGTTCCACCCGCCTCGCCCGCTCGGTCATCAGAAGAAACCGAGCTTCTTCGCCGAATAGCTCACCAGCAGGTTCTTCGTCTGCTGGTAGTGGTCGAGCATCATCTTGTGGTTCTCCCGGCCGATGCCGGACTTCTTGTAGCCGCCGAACGCCGCGTGCGCCGGGTAGGCGTGGTAGCAGTTCGTCCACACCCGACCGGCCTTGATCTCCCGGCCCAGGCGGTACGCCGTGTTCCCGTCCCGGGTCCATACGCCCGCACCCAGGCCGTACAACGTGTCGTTCGCGATCTTCAGCGCCTCGTCGACCGAGTCGTACGTCGTGACGGAGACGACCGGACCGAAGATCTCCTCCTGGAAGATCCGCATGTCGTTCCTGCCGCGGAAGATCGTCGGCTCGACGTAGTAGCCGCCTTCGAGTCCTGGCACCGTGCGCGGCCCGCCGCCGGTGAGGATCTCGGCGCCTTCCTGGGTGCCGATGTCGATGTACGAAAGGATCTTCTCGTACTGGTCGTTGCTCGCCTGAGCGCCGATCATCGTCGCCGGGTCCAGCGGGTCACCGCTGACGATCGCCTTGGTGCGCTCGACGCAGCGGGCCATGAACTCGTCGTAGACGGAGGAGTGGATCAGCGCCCGGGACGGACAGGTGCAGACCTCGCCCTGATTGAGCGCGAACATCACGAAACCCTCGACGGCCTTGTCCAGGTAGTCGTCGTCGGCGGCGGTCACGTCGGGCAGGAAGATGTTCGGGCTCTTGCCGCCCAGCTCCAGCGTGACGGGGATGATGTTCTCGCTCGCGTACTGCATGATCAGGCGCCCGGTGGTGGTCTCACCGGTGAACGCCACCTTCGCGACGCGCGGGCTGGAGGCGAGCGGCTTGCCGGCCTCGACGCCGAAGCCGTTGACGACGTTGATCACACCCGGCGGGAGCAGGTCGGCGATCAGCTCGACCACCAACAGCAGGCTGACCGGCGTCTGCTCGGCCGGTTTGATGACGACGCAGTTGCCCGCGGCGAGCGCGGGCGCCAGCTTCCAGGCGGCCATCAGGATGGGGAAGTTCCAGGGGATGATCTGACCGACCACGCCCAACGGCTCGTGGTAGTGGTACGCCACGGTGTCCGCGTCGATCTCCGCGATGCTGCCCTCCTGGGCGCGGACGACGCCGGCGAAGTACCGGAAGTGGTCCACGGCCAGCGGGATGTCGGCCGCGAGCGTCTCGCGCACCGGCTTGCCGTTCTCCCATGTCTCCGCCACGGCGATCTTCTCGAGGTTCTCCTCGATCCGGTCCGCGATGCGGTTGAGGATGTTGGCCCGTTCCGTGGCGGACGTCCGGCCCCACTTGCCGGCCGCGGCGTGGGCCGCGTCCAGGGCCAGGTCGATGTCCGCGCCCGTAGACCGGGCGACCTCGCAGAAGACCTTGCCCGTCACCGGCGTCGGATTGTCGAAGTACCGGCCCTCCACGGGGGCGACCCAGTCGCCTCCGATGAAGTTGTCGTATCGCCGGGCGAAGTCGACGATGCTGCCCTCGGAACCTGGCTGCGCGTACACCATGGCGGCTCTCCTCGGTGGATGGCGAGTGCGGTGGCACGCGGCGGCCACGCCGCGTGCTGAGCACACTGTGAGCGCGCGAGGTTGGTGCGGGGTTGGCGCGGCATGTCCGCCTCCGACGGGTGAGCGTTCGTGCGGCCCGATCGCCCGCCCGTCGTCAGTCGTCGCGCAGGGCGGTGCTGAGCCGTCCGGCCGCGAGCGCCCGGCGGGCGTCGCCCGGTCCCAGCAGGCGCAGCGCGTGCTGGTGCACCTCCGCGTCGTACGGGGCCCGTTCGCCGTAGCGGAGGGCGTGTTCCGGGCGGGCGGAGGCGAGGACCGCCTCCCGTACGGCGACCTCCAGTTGGACCCGCCACTCCACGATCCCCGGCGCTTCCGACCGGGGCAGCAGCGGGCCGCGGTAGTGGCGCAGCGCGGCGGCCGTGTCGCCGGTCTCCAGCGCGCGCAGCAGATCGACGGCGTCGCAGGCGACGGGCGTCGTCAGCGCGTAGCGGCGGGTCGCGATGCCGCCGGACAGGGCCCGGCGCAGATGGGAGATCTCCGCCTTGAAGGTCGAGGCGGTGACGGGCCTCTCGCCGTACAGTGCCTCACGCAGCCGTTCCGGCGGGAAGCCGTCGGGCTCCAGTGCGAGCAGGGTCAGGATCTCCAGCTGACGCGGCCGCAACGGCAACGGCGTACCGTCCCGCACGGCGTCCTCGGCCCCCAGGCACCGCAGCCGCACGCCGGTGCCGCGCGGACCCGGCGGCTCCGACCGCAGCCGGGTCTCGATCGTCGAGACCAGCGTGCGCACCGTGGACATGGCCAGCGGGTGCGAGCGGTCCCAGGTGGTCGACAGGTCCAGCACGCCGAGGATCCGTCCGCCGGGGTCGCGGATCGGCGCGCAGTAGCAGACCCAGCCGTGCAGGGCGGTGACCAGGTGCTCGGCGGAGAAGATCGTGCTCGGGCGGCCCGTACGCAGCGCCAGCGACAGCGCGTTGGTCCCCATGGCCTGCTCGTCCCACCGGCCGCCCGGCGCGAAGTTGACCCGCTCCGCGCGACGTTGCATGGTCCGGCCGCCGCACGTCCACAGGATGGTGCCGCACTCGTCGGTGACCGCGGTGACGAACCCGGCGTCGTCGGCGATGCTGTGCAGCTCGTCCGTCAGGCCCTCGACGGGGCCGCGCAGCGGTGACCCCGCCCAACGGTGATGCACCGTGCCGCCGTCCGACACGGGGGCGCTGTCCCGGCCCGGATCGACGCTGCTGAGGGAACGCACCCAGGACTCCGTGACCTCGGGCCGCAACGTCCCGCCGCCACCCGGCGACCACCTGGCCGCCTTCAATCCGGGCACCCACCGGGACCACTCGTCCTCCAGGGCGGCCCTGCGCCGCCGGAGGTCACTGCGCTGTGACATGTTCTCCCCTGTCGCGGATCGGGGGACGACCGCCCATTCTTCCCGCGCAGGACGGACGGCGCACCATGCCGTCGGGCTGATTCTTCCGGCGGGTCGCCGCGCGGGCGGGGAATGACCCGTGGACCGACCCGGAGTACCTGCCGCCCCCGACCGGCCTGGTGAACCACTCGTCCCGCGCCCTGCTCCGACGCGCGGTCCCGCCGGGACGGCCAGGGGGCTCTCCACCAGGCCGGGCGCCGGTCCGTCACCGCCTTTCGTCCGTCTCGCGCCCTGTGTGCCAATTGTCTCTTTGCTTGACATGAACAAGGCCAACATCGCTACAACTCGCCTCTGTAACGCCTCTGTTGAGTGAGGAGAGACGATGTCAGAGAGACGGATGCGACGCTCGCTGGTGATCAGCTGCGTCGTGGCGGTGGCCCTCACGGGCGTACCGCAACCGGCGTTCGCCGCGCCACCCGGCGGCGGCTCCGGTTTCACAGAAGGGCTGAAGGACTTCTTCGGCCTCGACGACGACAAGCCGGCAGCGAAACCCCCGAAGCTGCCGGACACCGCCGTGCCCAGCAACGAGCAACTGCCCAAGGGCAGGGCCGCTCCGAAGCCCGAGCGGGTCAAGGAGCTCACCGACCGGCGCACCCCCACCTCCCGGCACTGGCAGCTGTCCGACGGCCGGGTCCAGTCCGAGGTCTCCGCCGTGCCCACGCACTACGACGCGGGCAAGAGCTGGCAGGCCATCGATCCCACCGTGAAGCCGGCGGACCGCAAGGGCTTCACCCTGGCCAACACCACCAACGTGGCGCGCACCTACTTCGGTGAGCGTCCCGGAGAGCTCGTCCGCTTCGAGCTCGACGAGGGCCGCTGGGCCGCCATCGGCGTCAAGGGCGCCACCGGCAGCCTGAAACCGGAGGCCGACGGGTCCACCGTCACGTACAAGAACGCCCTCGGCCAGGGCGCCGATCTGACCTACACCGTCGGCAACGGCACCGTGAAGGAGGGCATCGTCCTCAACACGGCGCCCACCACGGCGCCGTCCTACGAGTTCACCCTGACCACCGGCGGCCTGAAGGCCCAACGCCGGGCCGGCGGCTCGATCGCCCTCTACAGCGAGAGCGTCGGCCCCACCCGCCCCGCGCTGGTCATCCCCGCCCCCTTCATGACGGACGCCAAGAAGGACGGCGAGTCGCCGTACGGGGTCGCCGGCACGGACCGGGTCGAGCAGACCCTGCGCGGCAAGGGCACCTCGTACACGCTCACGCTGCGGCCCGACGAAGCGTGGCTCAAGGCGCCCGAGCGCCGCTACCCGGTGATCGTCGACCCGACCATCTCCATCGCGCCCACGGTCTCGCAGTCCCAGGACGTGATGATCAGCTCCGACGGCCCGGCGTCGAACTACGACGGCAACTGGCGCCTGTCCGTCGGCAACACCACCAGCGGTTCCTCCCGCGCCCTGCTGAGGTTCCCGCTGGGGGCCGTGCCGGCCGGCACGAAGCTGGACTCGGCCGACCTCAAGCTGTACTTCGACCAGATCCACACCACCGGCGACAGCGAGGTCCGGCTCGAGGCGCACCGCGCCACCGCCGCCTGGGACGAGACCACCGCGACGTGGGACAACGCCTCCGGCATCACCGGCGAACTGTCCGGCACCTCCGTCCTCGTCGACGACCGCGACAGCGGGACCACCGCGGCGAAGGGCTCCTGGCCGGCGTCCGGCAACACCGCCTTTACGCAGTACGCGGTGAACCAGGACTACCTGTACAACAAGGACTCGGTCTCGGGGGACACGTACACCTGGCAGCCGAACCTCCCCGAGGACGGCGACTATCAGGTCGAGGCGCACTACGTGCCCGCCTCCGACCGCGCCGGGAACGCCCCGTACACCGTCACCCACGACGGCGGCAGCACGACGTACGCCGTCGACCAGCGGGCCGGCAGCGGCGGTGTCTGGAAGACGCTGGGCACCCACCCGTTCAAGGCGGGCACCGCGGGCAAGGTGGTGCTCGGCGACGGCCCCGCGTCGACCTCGACCGCCGTCCTGGCCGACGCCGTGCGCTTCACCAAGGGCGGTGTCGTCACCAAGAAGCCCGGTGAGGCCAACACCTGGCACAGCTTCCCGGTGACCAGGACCGTCCAGTCCTGGATCGACGGCACGCACTCCAACCACGGCTTCGTGGTCAAGGCGGGCGACGAGAGCGCGAACGCGCCCAAGGGCGGCCCGCGCTACGAGGCCGCCGAGTACGCCTACAAGGGTGAGGTCGCCAACCACCCCAAGCTGGTGCTCACCTGGGGCCGGCCGGGCACCACGCTGCACGCCCCGACGGTGATCCACGCCACCGGGGCCGAGCTGAACTGGGCGGCGTACCAGGACCAGGACCCGATCAGCGACCGGGACGACATCGTCGAGTACCAGGTGCACCGCAGCGTCTTCCAGACGTTCACGCCGTCACCGCAGACGCTGATCGCGCCCGTCCCCGGGGACACCACCTCGTACACCGACACCACCGCGACGCCGACCCCGGCCGACTCGGTGGACGCGTTCGGCAACGTCTTCTACTACATGGTCGCCGTCAAGACCAAGGACGGCCAGGTCGTCCCCGCCCCGACACGGATCGTGAAGCTGCCCAAGGCGGGCCGCACCACCCTTGTCCTGCAGGGCGACGCGGCGGACACCACGCTCTCCAGTGCCCGGCCCGCCACCGGTCACGACGCCATCACCGACGCCGGTACCGCCCACCCGTGGCTGTCCGTCGGCAACAACTCGTCGACGTACGGCACGACCCGGGCGCTGATGAAGTTCCCGGCGCTCAGCCAGGTGCCGTCGGCCTCCCGCGTCATCGACGCCCAGCTGGACCTGTGGGGCACCACCACGACCACCGGCAGCGACGGCGCCGTCTACGAGGTCCACGCCCTGAACAAGGACTTCGCCGAGACCGACGCCTCCTGGAGCAAGGCGGACGCCACCACCGCGTGGGCCACGCCCGGCGGCGACATGGACCCGGCCGTCGCGGACACCGTCGGCACGGTCACCAACGACCCCGCCCGCCAGTCCTGGAACGTCACCTCGCTCGCCCAGTCCTGGGTGAGCGACCCGGCATCCGACAAGGGCCTCGCGATCAAGCTCCGGGACGAGTCGGCCACCGGTCCGCAGGAGCGGACGCTCTTCCTGTCCTCGGAGGCCGAGGAGCCGCAGCTGCGACCGCAGCTCGTCGTCACCTACCTCGCCAGGTCCACGGACTCGACGTACTTCTCGCCCTACACCCCCGCCCGGATGACGCCCGGTGACCGGTACACCGTCGACGTCACCGTCACCAACACCACCACCAGCGTGTGGAAGGCGGCCGACCAGGCCCTCTCCTACACCTGGTCGCTGCCCGACGGCACCGATGCCACCACCGGCGGCAACCAGCTCTTCACGGCGCTGCCGGAGGACCTGCTGCCCGGCCAGTCGGCCACCGTCAAGGCGGTGCTGCAGGCGCCCATCAACTCGGACTCGGGCAACAAGCGCCTCGACTACCTTCTCAAGTGGGACCTGCGCAACCGGACGGCGGGCACCTGGCTGTCGGCGACGGAGTCCATTCCGCCGCTCGCGCAGAACGTCCGCGTCGAGGATCCGACGTCCAACCAGCTCGGCCTGGAGAAGTTCTACTCGTACGCGGGCAAGAACACCGGCGGCGGGTCGTCCATGATGACGAACCTGTACGCGGGCAACACGGTCTGGCAGTACAACGCCTTCTCCAACCCGGGCCGCGGACTGACCACGTTCGCCCGCTTCGCCTACAACTCGCAGGACACCTCCGACACCGTCCTCGGCCACGGCTGGTCGGCGCAGGCCGCCATGCCGCTGCGGCTGGGCACGGCGCTGGACTTCCACCCCAACCCGAACCCGACCGAGGTGACGCTGCCCGACGGCGACGGCACCGAGCACACCTTCCGCAAGCAGGACGACGGCACGTGGAAGGCCCCCGCCGGCGTCCACTACCTGCTGCGGCAGGGCGAGGGCGTGGACTGCACCCCGAACAAGGACGGCGACCCGAAGGCCTGGTCGCTGACCCGTCCCGACCGGACGCAGTTCTTCTTCGACTGCGACGGCTACCTGACGTCGATCACCGACAAGAACGGCAACACGCAGACCTACACGTACGAAGAGCGGAAGTCGAACAATAAGCCGGTCAAGTTCCTGCGGTACATCACCGACCCGGCCGGGCGGCAGAGCCTGACCGTCGACTACTGGACGAAGGCCGACACCACCAGCCCGAAGATCATCGACCACGTCAGGTCGATGACCGACATCTCGGGCCGCAAGGTCGCCTTCGAGTACTCGGACAAGGGTCTGCTGACCAAGCTCACCGACGGCGCGGGCTCGTCCCAGCCGAAGGTGTTCGGCTTCGTCTACGACGCCGAGCAGGGCAACAAGAACGCCAAGCTGGTCAAGGTCACCGACCCGCGCGGCAATTCCACCTCGCTCGACTACTACTACCCGAGCGAGGGTGACGACCCGAAGTTCCACTGGAACACCCAGACCATCACCGACCGCATCGGCGGCACCACCGGCTACGTCTACCGTGACCCGGACGCCACCGCGGGCTCGTTCATCGAGACCAAGGTGACGGACGCCGAGAACCACACCACGAAGCAGTCCCTGGACGGCTACGGCCGCCCGAACACCATCACCAACGCCAAGTCGGAGACGACGAAGCTGGCCTGGGACGCGGACAACAACGTCACGCGCCTCGAAGAGGCCAACGGGGCGGTGACCACCTGGGCCTACGACCCGAAGACCGGCTACCCGCTGGAGCAGAAGGACGCCGAGGCCAACAAGAACGGCACCGAGGCCCAGACGTTCACCTACTCCACCGGCCTGAACGGCCACATCGCCGACCTGTTCCGGAAGAAGTCCCCCGAGGGCCGCACCTGGCAGTTCGGCTACGACACCCGCGGCAACGTCACCTCGGTGACCGACCCGAAGGGCGTGGCGTCCGCCGTCGAGGGCGACTACACCTCGCGCACCGAGTACGACACCTACGGCCAGGTCACACGGTCGATCGACGCCAACGGCCACGCGACCGTCAACAGCGGCTTCCAGCCGGTCGGCTACCCGGCCGAGATCACCGATGCCGCGGGCGGCACCTCGGCCTTCGCCTACGACGCGCGCGGCAACGTCCTCAAGGTCACCAACGCCAAGGGCGCGGAGGTCACCCAGACCTACGACGCCTTCGGCCGGCCGCTGGAGAAGAAGGAGCCCAAGGACCAGGCCGCGGGCGTGTTCATCACGACCCCGGCGCCGGTCTACGACGCCAACGACAACATCACCAAGGTCACGGCTCCCAACGGTGCCGTGTCGACCGCGGTGTACGACACGGCCGACCAGGTCACCGAGTCCACCGTGCCGGGCGACCTCGCGACCGACGCGCCCCGCAGGACCACCACGACCTACGACAAGGTCGGCAACGTCCTG
The DNA here is from genome assembly GCF_052068155.1 of Streptomyces sp. OZ13. Lineage (NCBI taxonomy): Bacteria > Bacillati > Actinomycetota > Actinomycetes > Kitasatosporales > Streptomycetaceae > Streptomyces > Streptomyces sp. OZ13. Next base: position 622,251 of record NZ_JBQHCZ010000005.1, read on the forward strand.
ACGACCACCTCGCCGAAGGGCAACGAGACGGCGACGGCGGGCGACCACACCACCACGACCACCTACGACGCGATCTATCAGCCCGTCGCGGTGGTCGACGCGAACGGCGGCCGGGCCACGTCGGAATACGACAGCGTCGGCAACATCGTCAAGGAAACCGACCCGAGGACGAACGCCACACCCGACCCCGACGACTACAGCACCAAGTACGAGTACGACCTGAACCACCGGGTGACACGGACCACCGACGCCCTCGGCTGGACCACCTCCGGCCGGTACGACAAGGACGGACTCGCGATCGGCCGTACCGACGCCGAGGGCAACGAGTCGCTCGCCTCGTACGACGAGCGCGGTGCCCTGGTGGAGTCCCGTGTCCCGGTGAGCAAGGACGCCGGCGGCACGATCAAGTACCACACCACGAGGTACGAGTACGACCCGGTCGGCAACAAGACCCGCACGATCACCCCGCGCGGAGTGGCGACCGCCGACGATCCGGACGACTTCACGTCGGAGACGGTCTACGACGAGCTCAACCGGGTGAAGGAGGAACGCTCCCCGTTCGACAAGGACACCCCCGGGTACACGACTCCGGACACGACCGTCTATGCCTACGACGACGTCGGCAACCTGGAGTCCGTCTCGGCGCCCCCGTCCGACGGTCAGACGGTCCGCAACACCACCCGGTACACCTACTACGACAACGGCTGGGCGAGGACGTCCAAGGACCCGTGGGACATCACCACGTCCTACGACTACAACGAACTCGGCCAGCAGACGAAGAACACCATCACCTCCGCCGGCGGTTCCCAGCAGCGCACGCTGAGCTGGGACTTCTACCGGTCCGGCAATGAGAGGGCGTTCTTCGACAACGGAGTGCCGGTGGGCCGGCAGGCCGTGCTCGTCGACAGCTCGGACTTCCACAACACCGCGACCCAGGGCACCTGGACCCGCGGCCAGGCCGAGCAGCAGTACGGCCACGACATGGCCTCGCACCCCGCGGGCACGGGCACCGCACAGTTCGTGTGGCAGCTGAACATCCCGCAGAACGGCACGTACGAGGTCTTCGTACGCCACCCGAAGGTCTCCGGGGCGGCCACCGACACCACATTCGCGGTCACGCACGACGGCGGCACCACCAGCCGGACCGTCGACCAGACCCAGGATCCCGGGACCTGGATCTCGCTCGGAAAGCACGCCTTCGTCGAGGACGGGCCGCAGAAGGTCACCCTCACCGACAAGGCCAACGGCACGGTTCTCGCCGACGCGGTGAAGCTGGTCCGCGACAACACGGGCGAGAGCGACACCGAGCAGAAGGACTTCACCTACGCCTACGACGCCAACGCCAACAAGGTGGAGGTGAAGGACAACAGCCCCGGCGCGAAGATCGACACCTACCGGATCGCCTACGACGGGATCAACCGGGTCAGCAAGGTCGAGGAGCTCGCGGCCGGCGCGGTGAAGAACACCTCCGCACTGACCTACGACGAGAACGGTAACCCGCTCACCTCCACCCACGACCTCACCTGGTCGAAGATCGAGTACGACGCGCGCGGCCTTGTCGCCAAGGTCACCAACGCCGACTCGCCGACGGCCGGCAACCAGCAGATCACCACGCTGACGTACACCGGGCGCGGACAGCTGCTACGGCAGACGAAGCCGAACGGCAACACGCTCGACCTGACCTACTACCTCGACGGCTCGGTCAAGCAGTCCGTCGAGAAGACGTCCGGCGGCGCGGTCGTCTCCCAGCACGACCTCGAGTACTCGCCCAACGGGCACCGCTCCAAGGACGTGCTCAAGCTGATGAACGCCGACGACAGCACGGCGTACATCAACAACACCTACTCCTTCGACTACGACCCGCAGGACCGGGTCACCAAGGTCGGCAAGGCCGGCGACTCGCCGTCCACGGAGACCTACAGCTACGACGCCAACAGCAACATCACCGAGCAGTCGGTCGCGGGCGTCACCACCACCCACCGCTACGACCGCAACCGCCTGCTGTCGTCGACCACCGCGGGGGTCGCCTCCACCTACAACTACGACCCGTTGGGCCGGCTCGACACCACGAGCACCGGCGGGCAGAGCCTGGAGAAGTACTACTACGACGGGTTCGACCGGACGGTGAAGACCCGTTCCGGAACCGGCGCCGCGGCCACCACCACCAGCTACGTCTTCGACCCGTTCGACCGGACCGTCTCGCAGTCGACCTCCGGCACCGATCCCAGGACCACGGCCTTCACCTACCTCGGCCTCGACAGCACGCTGCTGCGCGAGGAGATCGACGGCAAGGCCGACAAGTCGTACCAGTACCTGGCGTCCGGCAAGCGGGCCACGCAGATCAAGCACAAGGACGACGGGGCCAAGGAGTACTCGCAGTACACCACCAGCCCGCGCGGTGACGTCGAGGCCATCACGAAGGAGGACGGCAAGACCCGGTCCACGTACGGTTACACGGCCTACGGCAGCGACGACGAGTCGCAGATGACCGGCGAGGACAAGCCCGACGCACAGAACCCCGACAAGGAGTCGTACAACGCCTTCCGCTACAACTCGTCCCGCTGGGACAAGGCGTCGGGCACGTACGACATGGGCTTCCGGAACTACGACCCGGGCCTGAACCGCTTCCTGACCCGCGACTCGTACGGCGGCGCGCTCGCCGACATGTCGCTCGCCACGGACCCGTTCACCGGCAACCGCTACGCCTTCGCCGGCGGCAACCCGATCAGCTTCGTCGAACTCGACGGACACCTCTTCGGGCTCTCGCTGTCCGACATCGGCCACGCGGCCCTCGACGTGGTCGGCCTCATCCCGGTCGTCGGTGAAGTCGCCGACGTCGCCAACGGCATCTGGTACGCGGCGGAAGGCAACTACGTCGACGCCGCACTCTCGATGTCGTCGGCGATCCCGCTCGTCGGCTACGGCGCATCCGCCGTCAAGGCGGGCAGGTACGCCAAGAAGGGCATGGACGCCCTCGACTCGGCCAACGACGCCCGCAAGACCACCGACCGTGCCGGGGACGCGGCCGACGCGGGCAACGACGTCCGCAAGGCGGACGGCGACGCCCCCAGCACCCCGGCCAAGACCGACGCCAAGACCTGCAAGGTCAACAGCTTCGTACCGGGCACACAGGTCGTGCTCGCCGACGGCTCCACCAAGGCCATCGAGGACCTGCGCGAGGGCGACCACGTCCTCGCGACGGACGTCGAGAGCGGCGAGACCCGAGGCCGGCAGGTCACCGACACCCGCAGCCACGAGGGCGACAAGCACCTGGTCACCCTCACGGTCGACGTCGACGGCACAAAGGGCCACGCCACCGGCGAGATCACCTCGACAGCGGGCCACCACTACTGGCTGCCCGACTCGGGCCGCTGGGCCAAGGCCGAGCAGCTCGAGCCCGGGATGTGGCTGCGCACCTCGTCCGGCACGTGGGTCCAGATCACAGCGGTCGACCACGACCACGCCAGGAAGCGGGTCCACAACCTCACGGTCGCGGCCGACCACGACTACTACGTCGTCGCCGGCGGCCGCAGCCTCCTCGTCCACAACGAGTGCGGTCCCGACTACGACCAGGCGGCCAGTGACAAGGCCGGCGCCCTCCACGAGAACCTGAAGGTCCCGGGGAAGAAGGACGGCGGCTACGCCTACAAGAACGACACCACCGCCGTCGTCATGGCGCGTGACCAGGCGGGCAACATCCGTACCATCGTCGCCTCCAACCGCCGCTACGTCCCGAAGGCCATCAAGAGCAAGCTGGACGAGTCCGCGGGTGAAGTGTTCGCCAACGGCAAGGGGCACGCGGAGATGACCGCGCTGCAGTACATGGACAACCAGGGCTGGGAGTTCCTGGGCGGAGCGGCCAACCGCAACGTCTGCGCGTACTGCGAGAATGCGGTGCGGGGCCGGGGTCTCAAGCTCTCCGGGCCGACCTTCCCGGGCTTCGTGCAGACGCTCGCTGGTAGGTTCCAGTTCTTCGGCGAGAGGATGTTCCGCAGATGAGCGCGGACGACGACGTGCAACAGGCGTCACTGCTGGCGCCGCAGGACCGTAGGCGGGTGGCCGCGCTGCTGCTCGTCCGCTACTGCGGATTCCTGGAGGATCCCAAGTTCGCTCCCTGGTTCGAGCGGCACCACGACGCACTCGCCGCGGCGCGGGACATCGCGCTGCGGATCTGCCGACAGGATGCCGCCACGGACCGGTCCGCGGTGTCCGACGAAGAACTCGACGGGCTCCGGGGCAGGCTGGAAGGGGTGCTCGAGGACAGCGACCCCGACGGGCCGCCCTTCGAGACCGAGGTCGTCGACCACCTGGTGTTCGCCACCGAGGTGCTCGACGCCCTTCAGGAACCGGAGGCGACCGAGCACCTCGTGCACGCCTTCGAGCGAGCGGACGAACTGGCCGAGGCGCGGTACGACATGGGCACCGAGGACTATCCGGGGGGTGAGTGGGAGGAGGTCGACTTCGCGACCCTCGAGTCCGAGGCCCGCACGGCCGACATCCGCTCCCTCTCCTCGGCCGGGCCGGACGGAACCGGGATCGACGTCACGGCCATGCTCGCCCGCAGCGAGGCGTTCGCACGTCCTTACGCCGACGTGATCGCCCGGTGCTACTCGAACGAGGAGGCCGGCAGGTCCTGACAGTGACACGACGGCGCCCGTCTCCCCGTGAGGGGAGGCGGGCGCCGCCATGCGGTCAGGGCGTCGATGCCGGCCCGGGTGGCCCTCGCCACCTCCTTCGCCCGTGCGCCCCGCCGCGCCGTCGGCCAGGCGCTCAGGGCACGTACCGACGGCATAGACCCAGGTCCGGCCTCTGAGTGACACCCCGTCGACCAATGCGCCCGGTCTGCGCCCTTCTGCGCGACGGACGCACGGGTGAGTCTGTGTCGTACGGGGGCCGGTGCCGCCGTCCGGCGGCACCGGACATCACCGCAGGGTCGAGCTCCACTCAGGGGCGAAGGAGGCAGGGCATGCTCGAGGAACTGACGGTCACCGCTTGGCAGTACTTCGGGCACGACCGCCTGTACGTCAACCTGCCCGATGGGACGCCCATCGGCTGGGCGGACCGCAGGACCGGCGGCATCACCGTGGTGCACGCCCGCTATCGCGACGACGTGACCGACGCGCTGGCCCGCAGAGCTCCCGAACTGCTGACCCGCGCGGAGCCGCAGGTGTTCGTCCACCCGGGCGCCCTCGCCGACGCGGACGCGGAGGGTGACGTGAACGCCGACGCGTACGCCCGCGGTGACGTGTACGCCCGCGGTGACACGTGCGCCGACGTCGTCGGACCCGCCGTCACCGGCGGAGCCGCCGAGGCGCACCGTACGGTCGTCTCGCCGCCGCCTGCGGCCCCCGCCGCGCGCGGCTTCCCGGAACCGGGCGGGGCGGAGCCGTTCGTACGCCACGGTCCTGGGGACCGGCTGCCCCGCCTGACCCCGGAGAACGACCTCGCCTCCCGCCGGCCCGGCGCGACGCTGCGCGCGAACTCCTCGTCCGGGGATTCCGCCGCCACCCCCGACTCCGGCCGGCTCGAACGCCTCAGCTCCCGTCTCCTGCGCCGCCGCCCCATGGACGAGTCGCGTCGCAGGGAACTGCTCGGCGAACGCCGGACCGGCGCCGAACTGGGCCGCCTCACCCGCCACGGCTGGCGCGTCCTGCACTCGATCCCACTCGCCGACGGTGCGGACATCGACCATCTGCTGATCGGCCCCGGCGGCGTGTTCACGGTCCGGACCGAGTACCACCCGCAGCAGTCCGTACGGGCCGACGACGACACCGTCCGCATCGACGACGGCGAACCGCGCCCGTACATCGCCGAGTGCCGGGCCGAGGCCGCCCTCGTCCGGAAGGTCCTGGAGAGCCACTGCGACTTCCCGGTCCGTGTCCAGCCCGTGCTGGTGTTCGTGGACGCCGCGTCCCTCGACGTGGCGGCCACCCAGACCGACGTACGCGTCTACCGCGAACGCCAGGTCTCGGCCCTGGCCCCGCTGTCGGGCGAACTCACCGCCCGCGAGGCGGACCGCGTCCACGACGTCGCCCGTCTCGCGGAGGTCTGGCTGGAGGTGTAGCGCACGACTGGAGGCGAGCCGCTGCCGGCCCCGATCTCCGTACAGAACACGCCAGTTGGGGGCGATGCCTTCTGTTGTCCGGTCCTGTGCTGCGAGCATCATGGGGCGGACGACACGGGCTCGGCATGGCGAGTCAGTGGTGGACGAACGTCCGGGAGAGAGCGGGCAAGGACGATGTCGACGCGCTGATCATGCGCATCGCGATGAACGACGGCCCCGATCCGGGTGTCCTCGACGACCCGGGCGCCCGCTCGGGCTCGGCCGCCGCAACGGACCCCGGACCCGGCGCCGATGCGGGTGCCGGCGGGGATGCCGGTCCTGACCTCCGGGCCGGGCCTTCGGCGGATCCTGGCGCACCGGACCTGGTGACGCGGCTGCTGTGCTCGGCCCTCTACGTACGGCCCAGCCGGATCGGCAAGCGGCTGCTGGAACGCCGCCTCCGCCGTGAACGGGCGGGCCGGACCTGGCGCGGCCGTCGGCGGACCGTCTTCCTGGCCGACGAGGGCACCTGCCCACCGCTGGGCGAGGCAGCCGCCCGCTGGACACCTGCCTTCGGACGTCACAGGAGGCGCCGGGCCGCGGAACTGGCCGAGGGCCAGCTCAGACCGGAGCACCCTTACGACGCGCAGCAGCGGTTCGTCGGAGCCGGCCTGGACCTGTGGGCGCCGGCGGTCCCCACGACGTCCCTGAGGACGACGGGCGCCGGTGACGGCGGCGAGGCAGAGGGTGCAGCACGCCCGTTCGGCGAGGCCGAACTGCTGGAGCACATAGGCGCCGCCCTCCTCCGCATCGAGGAGGCCGAGGGTCTCACCGAGCCCCTGCCGGGCTTCTCCGTGACCCAGGTCGTCGGCATCCAGGCCCCGTTGTGGCTGATCCGGGCTCGCGGCTCGAAGCAGAAGGAACCCGACCTCCACGACAGCCGGTACGCACCCTCCGGCCGCCCCGAGCGGCTCTACCTCCGGGCGCGGTGCGTGACCTGGCAGGGCCAGGTCACCGTGACCATGTTCGTCAACGTGGCGCTGGAGGCGGGCAGGCTGCGCCTCACCCTGCGCCCGCACGTCATGGCGCCCCTGCACAACCGGCTGATCCTGAATGTCCTGCGCGAGATGCTCCCGCTGTACCAGGTGGTGCTGTCGGGGCTGGGGGAGTCGCTCCTCGACTCGTTCACCGGGGCGCTGGCGCCCTGGTACCGCCGGCGCGAACAGCACGGCAGGGTGCAGGACCCGGTCAGCGTGCGGGAGCACTTCTCGATGGCCGAGATCTCCGACATGCACCAGAGCGACGACGAGCGCCGGCTGGTGGTGCTGATGGAGTCCTGTGTCTTCGACGCCGTCTCGTCCTTCCTCAAGGAACACGGCATCGACTCCGGGAACTTCGACCAGCAGGTCTCCGTGATCATCAACAACATCCAGGTGTTCGGCGACAATCTGGTACCCATCCAGAGCATCACGGGAGCGCAGGTGACCGGCTCGAGCCAGCACGCGGGAACCAATGGCGCGGCGCGTGCCGGCCGAGGGGCGACGAGGAGGAATGCCGAGTGAGCGACGCACCCGGCCTGTTCGGCCGCCGCAGGCGGGAACCGGCGGCGGAACCCCGGCAACACGACCCGGACGGGACCGACGGGCGGAACGCCCCGGACCCCGCGGAGAACGCCCCTTCACCGGCCGCGCCTCCACCGCGGGCGCCCACCTCGGGGGTCAGTGTGGGCGGCGCGAACTACGGCACGATCCAGCATGTCACCGGCCACCATGTCTCCCGTGTGAGCCAGTCGGCCACCACCGGGGACATCACCGCGGCCGACGTGGAGGACGTCCGGGCCCTGTTGAGCGGGTTCCGGGCCGAACTCGCCCTCCACCAGGCCGAGATCCCGATGGCGGACACCCTGCGGGCCATGACGTCCGTGGTCGACGTGGGCCTCGACGACCCGACCGCCCGGAACGAGGGGCCGCTGCGCTCCGTCGCCCAGGCACTGCCGGCCCTGGTGGCCGGTACGGCGGTCCAGGAGGGCGGCCAGGCGCTGGCGACAGCCCTCGGCAACCTGCTGGGATGAGCGTTCCCGGACGATCCCGCCACCGGCACCGGGGCGGGGTCCGGCCCGGTCCCGTCCCGCCGCTCCGGGGCAGGCCCGGACCGGGTTCCCTCCGCCGGTCGGCTCAGACGGCCGGCAGCGCGTACAGCCGCTTGGCGTGCATCACGGCCAGTCGCTTGCCCGCGCCCACCACGTACCACTGCTGGATGGCCCCGGTCTTGTCGTTGTACGTCCAGCGCAGCTTCCCGGTCGCGGCGTCGAAGGCGTGCACACCGCCGTCCTCGTCGTGCTCGGTCGCGCCGTACAGCGTGCCGCCCGCCTTGGTGAACTGCCACGCCTCCGCCGCCGTTTCCAGGAGGTCCTCGTTGTGCCAGATCTTCTTGCCCGTACCGGGGTCGACCGCCCACATGCCGCGCACGCTGTCGGAGGCGTAGAGCACCCCGTCCAGGACCTGCGGATCGTTGAACGCGCTGAACTCCTCCGTCGCGAGGGACCAGCGCTCCGTGCCCGAGGCCAGTGCGAACGCCCGCAGCCGCTGCCCGTCGGCCACGATCATCAGGTCCTCGTGCACGGCGAAGCGGCGGTGGTTGGACCTGCCGATCTTCTTCGTCCAGAGCTGCCGGCCCGTCGTCGTGTCACGGACGGTGACGTTCTCCCGGAAGTCGGTGTACGCGAGGCGCTCGTCGACGACCGCGGCGGTGATGCCGTACTCCTCGGTCCCCTTGTCGCGCTGCTCACGCCAGGCGATCCTGCCGGACGTGGTGTCGATCGCGGCGATCACGTTGGTCGGCGTCGAGAAGTCCTCCTCCAGGATTCCGGCGAGGACGTAGACATGACGGTCGTCGGCCGCGATGGGGCGCGGCTGTTCGTACTCCTTGCCCAGGCGGCTGCGCCAGGTCTCCTTGCCGGTGGCGGGATCGATGCCCACCACGTCGCCGTCGTACTCGGCGCTGGCCAGATAGAGCGTCCCGCCGCCGATGATCAGCCTCGCGCCGGGGACGGTGATGCCCGGCCGGGACCACCGCTCCTCGCCGGTGACGACGTCACGCCCCACGAGCGGGTCGCCGGACACCACGACCGTGTCCCCGATCACCGCGAGCGAGTGCATCCCCGCGAGGTCGTCGTTGGCGGCGTTCTGCTGCCACAGCGGCTTCGGCGCGGTGCCCGGCGGTGGGGTGGTGAAGGTGTCACCGCCTTTGTCCCCGCCGGGAGTTGTGGCCCCGCCGCCCGGGACGCCGGCCTCTTCCTCGGGGGTGCATCCCCATGAGCCTGCCGCCAGCACGGCCAGCCCGAGCCCCGTACCGGCCAGCCTGAGCGCCTGCCTGCGTGACATCGCGTTCCCGTCACGTCCGCCCATGTCGCTTCCCCGTCCCCGTTGCGCCCGGATGTTTCCGACGCCCCCTCGGACGTCTCGAGCCCGGTCACACTAACCGTCGGTTTCCGGCCGGTGGCCGGGCAGTACGCAACCGGGACGCGGCCGTGAAGCTCCTGTCACAAGGGGGATCAGCGCCGTCCGTAGCCCGGGGGCACGGAGGCGGTGGCCCGTGGCTGCACCGCTCCGACCGTGCGCCCCGTCCGAGCGCCGGGTCCGGCTTTCTTCGGCACCCGCTGTGCGCACGCCCTCTGCGAGGGTCAGTCGCGCGGCCACGGACGGCCGTCGAGCCGCTCGATGTCGCGGTTGAACCGGCTGAGGTGGGCGGCGAAGTCGGCGACCTCGTCGGGCGTCCATTCGGCCATGACCTTCTGAAGACCGCTGATGTTCCTGGCGCGGTCGGCGTCCAGCCGCCGCCGCCCTTCGTCGGTGATCGCGAACTTGCGGGCGATCCCGCCCTCAGGGTCCGGCATGCGCTCGACCACCCCGGCGCGCAGCATCGCGGCGGTCTGCCGGTTGAGGGTCGACGCGTCGAGTCCGAAGGCGGCGCTGAGTTGGCCGATGCTCATCGGGCCCTCCGCCTCGATGCGGCTGAGCAGGATGTAGGCGCTGCGGTCGAGCCGCTCGCCTTCCCGCCGGTCGCGGGGCGCCAGCAGATGCATGTACCGCCCGAGCAGCATGGTCTCGAACTCGATCAGGTCGACGGGCTTGTCCACGCGAGGTTCCTTCGGCTCCCGGCTCGCCTCCGGTCCCGTGGAGGCCGCCATGCAGCAGGTATTGGTCTGCCTGCTCCTCGCCGTCTCCAAGGGCGCCGACTGGGGCTGGTCGAGCGGCACCACGCTCGGGCTGTTCGCCGCGACGGTCGTGATCCTGCTGGCCTGGGGCCGCTGGGAGCTGCGCAGCAGCGAGCCCCTGGTCGACCTGCGCGTGACCGCCCGCCCACAGATCCTGATGACGAACGCGGCCTCGATCCTCGTCGGATTCGCCATGCACGCCCAGTCCCTGGTGGTCCCTCAGCTGCTGCAACTGCCCGAGGCCACCGGCTACGGCCTGGGCCAGTCGATGCTGGCGATGGGCCTGTGGATGGCCCCGGCGGGCCTGATGATGATGGTCGTGTCGCCGCTCGGCGCGAAGCTGTCGGCCGCGTACGGCCCGAAGACCACTCTCGCGGTGGGCAGCCTGATCATCGCCCTCGGCTACGGCATCTCCCTGCCGCTCCTCGGCTCCACCTGGGGCCTGCTGGTCGTGACCATCGTCGGCAGCACGGGCATCGGCTTCGCTTACGGCGCGATGCCGGCCCTCATCATGGGCGCGGTGCCCCAGTCGGAGACCGCCTCCGCCAACAGCTTCAACACCCTGATGCGCTCGATCGGCAGCTCGGTGTCGGCCGCGGTGATCGGCGTGGTCCTTGCCCAGATGACCACGGACTTCGGCGGCTTCGCCCTCCCGTCCGAGGACGGCTTCCGCGCCGCGATGCTGATCGGCTGCGGCGTGGGCGTGGCGGCGGCGGTGGTCGCGTTCCTGATCCCGGTGGGACGGGGTGCGGCCGGCCCGCAGGAAGCATCGGCCCCGCCGACGGCGACGCCGTCCGAGGCGTCGGCCCGCGCCTGACGAGACCTGTCGCCGAACCGACGGCGGACCGGACGCGGACCGGACGGGAGCCCTGCCGAGCCCTGCTGCTCGGGAGGGCGCCCGTACGTCGGGCCACGGTCGACGGCGGCAGCCGCCTCGCGACGGCGAACCGGCCGGGCCGCCTTCCGCCGGCCGCCCTCCGACCTCGCGCACGTCGCCCTCTGACGGTCGACCGGCCGGCGGCCCTCGCGACAGCGAACCGCCCCCCGCCCGACGGTGTCGCCGAAAAACAGGGGACCAGGCGCCACTTCCTCGGGTACGTTCACTGCTGTTCGAAGGGGGAGAAGTGGCGAAGCTCAATCAGATCATCGCCGTGGAAAAGGGTGTCAAGAGCAAGTCGTTCCAGGACATCACCACGGCTCACCAGCGAGTGCAGAAGGTCGCACTGCTGGCCGGAATCTCGCGTACGTACCAGCCCAAGGACGAGGAGGGTGAGCAGCTGCCGCCCGAGTCCACCAGGGTCCAGGTCAAGGCCGAGGACGTGCTCCGCGAGATGTCGGCGTCGCTGACCCGGCTGTTCGACGTGACCGCCACCAAGGACTGGGCCAACTGCTCTGCCCGCGCGGACGTCGTCGTCGACGGGCGGACGATCGTCGCCGAGGCCCCGGTCAGTTACCTGCTCTTCCTGGAGAAGCAGCTCGTCGACCTGCACACCTTCGTGAAGAAGCTGCCCGTACTGGACGCCGCCGAGTCCTGGTCGCTCGACCCGTCGACGGACTGGTGGAAGACGGACCCCGTACGCACGATCCGGACGAAGAAGGTTCCGCGGAACCACGTCAAGGCCGAGGCGACGGACAAGCACCCGGCGCAGGTCGAGGTCTACTACGAGGACGTCCCGATCGGGTACTGGACCACGGTCAAGTTCTCCGGAGCGCTTCCCGCACGGCGGGTGAACGAACTCCTGGAACGGGTCGAGAAGCTCCAGACCGCGGTCAAGTTCGCCCGCGAGGAGGCCAACAGCGCCGAAGTCTCCGACCAGCGGGTCGGCGACGCGGTGTTCGGCTACCTCTTCGGCTGAGGGCACACCGGCCGACGCCCCGGGCGTCGGCCCCACGATCGCCCCCGCGTGCGAGCGCGGGGGTGCGCAACAGGCGCGGGCCGGAATGAGGACCGGTTCGCGTGATGGGCGCAAGCTGAAACTGAGGTTCAGCCTGACGACACGGTGACAGTGAAGGTTCGAGTCCTTCCCCCGGCACTACGCGCCGGGGTGGCCCAACTTGGCAGAGGCAGCCGTGATCAAACTCAGACTCTCGCTCCAGCTTCAGCATCGCCACCGATCGCCAGATCGACCGGGTACGGACGAACGCCGGCGGATGCGGGTTCGAATCCAGCCTGCACCTCTCACACGGTGCGGTAGTTCAAAGGAAGAACACGTCGGCCTTATGACTGATCCGTACTCTTAAACGCCACTGGCGTGCGCAATTGGGTGGCATCCCCAGGGACCCGGGAGCTGGATACGACTCCCGGGTTCCGCCACGTCAGGGGCCGCCCCGTGCCGGGACGGACGAATCTCCGATCGACGGAGCTGCTTGCGAGACAACCGGGTGCGGTGCCTGCGCGCCCTCGGGGGAGCGGTAGAACGAGCCGCCGGGGGCACGGCCACGAGGGCGACGGCCACGAGGGCGACGGTCGCGGCGCGGGGCTACCGCGAAGGTGTGTGGAGGTCGAGGTCTGAGACGAGGCTTCCGCCGTCCGCGTCGAGGATTCCGCACAGGCGGTTGACCGGCGTGTACAAGGGCCTGGCGTCGGCTTCGATGCCGTCCTCGTCCTCGAAGTCGAAGAGCCGGTCGAACGGCACGGTGACGAACGGCCACACGGCGGGGTCGGCCGCGGCGGAGTCGGGATGGTACTGCCACTGGGTACCGCAGGTGCGGTTGTGGACCTCGCCGACGTACCAGGCGGCCGTCTGAAGGAAGTCGCCGCCGCGTTCCTCCCATGCCTCGTCGCTGCCGGTGTAGCGGGACCGGACGAGAGCCTCCAGGCGCTCCAGCGAGCCGGGGGTGAAGTCCCAGTCCCCCTCGTGCCGCCGGGCCCACGCGGGGAACTCCTGCCGCTGGATCTGGAGCCAGGCGTCCAGGACGGGGTTGCTCGAGCGAATCCGATCCAGCTCGGCCAGTTCCTGGTACTCGTCCTCGGTCATCTCCATGCCGACCGACCTTACCGGTCCCTCTGCCGGCGGGGCGCGGGCGGCGTGTCGCGGCCCAATCAGCTTGCAGTCACGTCGAGTTGCGATACAGACTCTGCCGTTGGCGGTGTCATGTCACGGGGGCTCACACCGCTCTTACCTGTCCCTCAAGCCCCCGCAGGTAGGGGACAAAAAGTTGCAATCCATACGTTCACGCGTGAGGGCCCGTCTGGCGTCCGCCGTAGCGGTCGCCGCCGCGGCGACCCTCGCGCTCACCGGCCTGCCGGGCCTCACCTCCAGCGCGGACGCCGCGCCGGCCAAGCCGCCGAACCCGGGGATGCTCTGCAGGGACTATTTCGACCTGGCCGAGGATCTCGTGGCCATCGTGGAGCTGCCCGACGGCGACGCTTCGCGGGCCAAGGCGCACTGGGACGAATACGAGTACGAGAACCCGGGCAAGAAGTGGGACGGCCTCGGCCCGCCGTCCGCGGAGGACGTGGCGCGGCTGGAGAAGGAGCCCAAGGAGCCGCCGAAGTCCCGCGCTGTCGACCGGGTCTGGTGGAAGTGGATCAGGGCCAGCAAGAAGAACCCGAACGCCTACGGTGACTTCACCTACTGGCGCGACATCATCCTCATCAAGAACGCCGGAAACGACCCGCGGGGCAAGGCGTTCGAGAAGAAGATCATCAAGGATCACGGGCTCGTCGGCGACGACTGGATCTGCCAGAAGGAGTTCGACTTCACCGACCCTGACACCGGCAAGACCCACCGGCGCCAGGCGGACGCCTGGAACAAGCGCACCGGCGAATCGCTGGAGATCAAGTCCAACGGCCACCCGGACCCCAAGCAGAAGCCCGGCGACATCGCCTGGTCCAAGCAGAAGGAAAGCCCGGTCAAGTCCCTGAAGTACGTCTTCGCCGAGCCGCAGGACAAGTCCGCCAGGGACCACCTGAACGAACTCAGGAAGAACGCCCCGGGCAAGGTCACCGAGTACAACTACCGCTCCAAGAAGGTGGAGCTGGCTCCGGGCGGCGGCGTACGGGACAAGACGACCACGATGCAGCCCCCGGGCTCCAAGGGTGTCACCGGCGGTGGCGCGCAGGACCTGATCCGCGAGTCGCGCCCGAACCCGAAGGACATGAAGGAGTTCCTGGACCGCAAGAACGCGGCCGACCCCAACCGGCTCCAGCCCAAGGGGCCCGGCGGAGTGGACTTCACCACCCTGGAACTGCGGTACATCGGCAAGCCGGTCAAGGGCCAGGGCGTCGACTACAGCTTCTCCGCGAAGGAAGTCGCCGAGGACACCGCCGGCTGGGGAGGCAAGGAGAAGGCGCAGCTCATCAACGACGCGTTCTTCACCTGGCTCGCCCTGACCCCGGAGAAGTTCTGGGTCAACCTCAACCCGGACCAGCCCGACAAGATCATGGACAGCGCGTTCGGGAAGACCGACGCCGGACGGGTCCTGCTGGAAGCCGACCTGGAGCTGAAGAGGGACTTCGCCGATGCGATGAACCCGAAGAAGCGCCCGGAGGCGGACCAGTACTGGAAGTCGCTGCCCCGCAACGCCGACGGCATCCCCTGCTGGTTCCAGGTCCGCAACTGGATCGAGCCGGACACCGCTGTCGTCCGCGAGGAGAACGGCGGCATACACATCCTGGACACGCCGCTGAAGGTCAAGGCGCAGTACCTGAAGATCGACAACATGCCCGGCGACCCCTACCTGTGCGAGTTCGACGAGGCCGAGAAGAAGGCCACCGAGGACCGTATGAACCGGCTGATCATGCCCGAGGTCGAACGGCGCGTGAACAACGACCCGCGCTACGCCGACCTGCGCCGCGTCTACACGGCCCGTGTCGCGGCCGAGTTCATCCGCCAGCAGGACACCAAGGCAGCAACCGACTACCACAAGGTCATCAACAGCAACGACGTCTCCTCATGGCCGCTGCGCGGCGAGAACAAGGACTGGACGCGGGAGAGCGTGTTCCAGGCGTACCTGAAGTCGCTGCGTGAGGGCGAGCAGCAGTGGGAGCACGACGCGGGCGGCGGCCCCTACACCATGAGCGTGGGCGGGGTGGACTTCTCCAAGCAGCCCAAGCAGAACATGGTCAAGGCCCGCTTCGACACCGAGCACCCCTACCTCCCCCGGGAGACGAAGTCATCGGTGCGCACGCTGACGGACAACGCCAAGGACGGGAACGCGAACCTGCTGCTCCTGGGCGGCAACACCGTTGCCTCCGACGTCTCCGGCGGCGGCGACACTCCGGACCCGACGCCGACTCCCACACCGACGCCGACTCCCACGCCGACCGGGCCGGGTGAGCCGACGGACAAGCCCACCGCGCCCAGCACGCCGCCGGCCACCGGCGGGAACGGCGGCGGCACCGGCGGGAAGGGCCCGGGAGGCGATCTCGCCGACACCGGCTCCAGCACGCCGGTCGGACTGATCGCCGGACTCGCCGCGGCCCTCGCTGCCATGGGCGGAGGCCTGGTGTGGTGGAAGCGCCGCCGCACCGCCGGCCAGGAGTAGCCCCACCGCAGAACCGCTCGTAGCGGCTTCGGCCCCGCCCCCGACGACCGGGGGCGGGGCCGAACTCGTCCATCGGCCCCGGCCACGGGGCACGCGCCCCGTGCGTCTCACTCGTTTCAGCCTTGCATCCGCACGTATGAGATCGTGTCAGCGATATTCGCATGCGATCACGCTCGTCATGAACGCGGACTACGCCTTGGAGTGCGGCAGCCGGATGGCACTGGCGGCTCAGGTCCGGCAGGAAGCGACCGCGCGCATGACGGAGCCGGAGGGGATCACGGCCGCGCGCGTGAACCTCCGCCTGGAACACGGAAGATGATGCATCAGGACGCGTACCGCCGCGAGCTGGAGTATCTGGTCCAGTACGCCCACGACGACTGGCTCGGCTTCTCCGTCATCACCGGCTCCGTGGGCAGCCTCCTCGGACGCGGCGCCTCGTTCCAGGAGCAGTTGACGTTGCTCCTGCGGATCGTCGACGACCTGTACGACGCCGGAGCGCGAGCGGGTGATCTGACGGGGTCCGCCCAAGGGCCGTTCCTGCTGTGGCGGCTGGAGAAGGCCGAGGTCCACGCCCGGATCGCGGCAGGGGTCGGGTCGCATTCCCGGTTGCCCGACTCAGGCGACGTCTGCTGGTTCACGGTGCCGTGACGACGCCGGGTCCGAGGGCGTTGCGTGCGGTCTCGCGCAGCCGGGGCGGTTCGGCAGATGAGCGGGGCACGCTGCCGCGGTCCGCGACTACCGGGAAGCGGTTGATCCTCAGCTGGCGCCCGGCTGGTCGGCGACATGTATGACGTGCCGGCTTCGGGCTGGAAAAGCACGACTACGCCACGGCGTCGGTGAGTTCGGCATGGAGGGAGGTGGTCAAGCGCCGGGATCCGAGATCCGGCGAGGGCGCCGGGTGACTGCTGCCGGGGCCGTAGGCGTGCCGGGAGCCCAGGGCACCCCGCGAGTCGTGGGCCCTCTCCGCGACTACGGGTACAGCTTCTCGCCCTCTGCCAGCATCGCTACGTACTTCTCGATCCGGCGCGCCCGGGTCTCGGCCTTCTTGGCGTCCTGGATCCGGTACAGGATCGCGTAGCGGTTCTGCCGGTCCAGCGTCTCGAAGAAGGCCGCCGCAGCCGGGTCGGCGGTCAGGGCCACTGCGAGGTCGTCCGGCACCGTGGCGGTGCTCGCGCCGTCGTACGCCGCCTCCCAGCGGCCGTCCGCCTTGGCCCGGTCGACCTCGGCCTGCCCCGGTGGACGCATCCGGCCCTGCTCGATCAGGGTGGTCACCTTGTCCCGGTTGATCTTGGACCACTTGCTGCTCGGCCTGCGCGGGGTGAACCGCTGGAGCCACCACTGGTCGTCGAACTTGGCCTTCTGGCCGTCGATCCAGCCGTAACAGAGTGCCCCGTCGAGCGCCTGGGCGTAGTCCAGCGCGACGACCCCGGGGCCCTTCTTGCGCAGCTTGAGCCAGATGCCGGGCGAGACGGCGTGGTTCTCGCCGAGCCATGCCTCGAACGCCTCGGCGGATTCGAATGCGACGATCTCCAAGTCCTGAGTCACCCCGGCAGCGAACCACACCCGGCCGATCGTCGTGACGCATTCGGGCATGGCGACGGGTCCAGGATGCCTGCGGCCCTGAGTGATTATTCGTGTCCTCTACGCAGAACGATCGTGCAAGAGCCACGGACATGGTCAACGACATGATGTTGCTGCTCGACCTCGCCGGGGGTGTCTGTCGTGCGGGTCGAGCGGCTCGCCGATGGGACCGTCGGGGACGGCGGACGAGGCGGCGCGGGCTGCCCGGGCTGTGGAGCCTTCGCCACCCGTGTCCAGGGCACGGCGGTCCGCGTGATGTCCCATGTGGCACAGCGAGTTGGAGCTGTGCCCGGCAGGGTTCGAACCTGCTCACACGGCTCCGGAGGGCCTTGCGTGTTCCGACGTTCATGCAGTTCACGGGTCTATAGGCGACAGACAGTGCGCTCTCCGTCCACGTTTGGTCCACGGGCCGTCTGTACTCCGCGAACACAAGGGCGCCGAAGTCAACAGCGCAGAGTGCGGTTCCGCCGAAGCCTTTGCTGGCCGATGGTGTTCGCTGAGTCTTGACCACCCAGTAGTCCAGCGCACGCGCACCAGCG
The DNA here is from genome assembly GCF_052068155.1 of Streptomyces sp. OZ13. Classification (NCBI taxonomy): domain Bacteria; kingdom Bacillati; phylum Actinomycetota; class Actinomycetes; order Kitasatosporales; family Streptomycetaceae; genus Streptomyces; species Streptomyces sp. OZ13. The sequence goes on from NZ_JBQHCZ010000005.1 coordinate 640,120, forward strand.
GCCATATCCCGCCCGTTCGAGTCTGCCGCACGAACGGATGACATCTGAACTGGCGTGCCCTATGGGGCGGGTGGGAAGCATGTCGCTGCGCCCAAGCCCTATCCGGGGAGTCTCGGGAGGACGTCGTGCGAAACGCGAGGACCGTAGTTCAGAGGTGACGGTCGAGCAGGTGTCTCAGGGTCATCGGTTCCACACGGCCGCACGCGGTGCTCGGCGAGAAGGCGGGCAGCGGGACGTCGCCGACGCTGTGCGTCAGAGGTTGGTTGCCTCCTGGGCAGCACGTTGAACTACGCCGTTGGCAACATGCTGGCCCGGTTGTTGTCTTGCTCGCACCAAGCGCGGCAGGCGTCAGCCAGGTCGGTGGGCGGCGCGGAGGCGACCGCGCGCATCCAGTCGCTGGCTATCTCGGCGACGTCGCCTCAACCGTGGCGCCAAGTAGCCACAGCCCGGAAGGCGATCAAGAGACCCGTAGGTCCTGGCGAGGTCGTCGGATTGTGCGGCATCATGATGTTCGGACTAGGGCTATGGTTGGAAAGAAGTGCATGTCTGAGACTGCGGTCGTTCCTGCGAGCGTTACCGTTCGCCACCCCTCCCTCTTATTGATGAGGAACACGCCCGCCCGGCTCGCGAGCGTGGAGTTGTTCGCTGGCGCTGGCGGGCTCGCGCTGGGTTGTCAGGAGGCCGGTTTCGACCCGCTGGCGACCCTGGAGTTGGACAAGTGGGCCTGTGACACGGTGCGACAGAACCAGGCCCGGGGGAACGAGCTCGTCGCGAACTGGCACGTTGAGGAGGGCGACGTGCGGGACTTCAACTGGTCCCGCATCACTGACGAGGTGGATCTCGTCGCCGCTGGCCCGCCGTGCCAGCCGTTCTCCATTGGCGGCCGCGGTAAGGCGGACGACGATGAGCGTGACATGTTCCCGGCCACGGCGGAGGCGATCGCCCATCTGAGGCCCCGTGCGTTCATCATCGAGAACGTGAGGGGTCTGGCGCGCCCGAGGTTCGCCGATTATTTCCAGTACATCCAGGCCAGGCTTTCGCTGCCCCTCCTCGCCGCGAAACCTGACGAACTGTGGGGGGATCACCTGCTGCGGCTCCGGGCGGCAGGCAAGGACGTCAGCAACCAAGAGTTGGCCTATCGGGTCACCCCCGCCTTCGCTAACGCGGCGGACTACGGCGTGCCGCAGCAGCGCCAGCGCGTCTTCCTGGTCGGTTTCCGAAACGATCTGGACGTGACCTGGGAATTCCCGCATGTTACACATTCGAGGCGCGCGCTTCTGCATGCTCAGTGGACAACTGGCGAGTACTGGCAGGAACATGAAGTGCCCAAGGCGAAACGCCCGGAACGGCCTAACGTCCCCATACCTGCGGAACTGCGGCCGGACGAGGTCCATGAGCGCTGGCGCACCATACGCGACGCGCTGGCCGGACTTCCCGAGCCAAAGCTGACAGGTACTGCGGGCGTCCTCAACCACGTCTTTCAACCCGGAGCTCGTTCCTACCCTGGTCACACTGGTAGCCCGATGGACTGGCCGGCGAAGACGTTGAAAGCAGGGCATCACGGGGTCCCCGGCGGCGAGAACATGCTGCGTGAGGCGGATGGCTCCATTCGCTACTTCACGGTCAGGGAAAGTGCTCGCTTGCAGACCTTCCCGGATGACTACGAGCTGCATGGCCCTTGGGGCAAGGCGATGCGCCAGCTCGGCAACGCGGTCCCAGTCGAGTTGGCGCGGGTCGTGGCCGACAGCGTCCACGCCGCCCTGCGCGCGGAGGGATCCGAAGCATGACGGAGACGGAGACGCGACCCGGCACCCTCAATTTGACGCCCTCCCCCCGGATCTTGGAGATGATCGCGGAGGTCGACCTCCAACTTCACCAGTGCCTATGCGAGTTGATCGACAACTGTCTCGACGAACTCGTCGAGGCCACCCGTGTCGATGAAACGTTGGAACCTCGAATAGACATCACCCTGCCCACGGCGGGCAAGGTGAACCGGGCTGCCAAGGTTGTTGTGAGCGACAACGGCCGGGGGATGTCTCCGGCGGAGTTGCGGTATGCCCTGAGCGCCGGCACGTCGGGTAAGCAACGGTTCGGCAGCCTCGGCCTGTTCGGCATGGGCTTCAACATCGCCACGGCCCGCCTTGGCACGGTAACGGAGGTCCGTTCGGGACGGCGTGGCGACGACCAATGGATCACTGCCACCATCGATCTCAGAGAGATGCAGCGACGGTCGTCGTATGAGGTGCCCCTTCGTTACGAGCGGAAGGATCCCGACGAGCACGGCACTCTCGTCTCGGTGACGAACCTCCGCGAAGACGTAGTCGTCAAGTTGAAGTCGGCGAGTTCGATCCGGGAGGTCAGCAAGAACCTAGGGCGGATCTACACGTACATGCTGCGTGATCCCGATGGCCCTCATTCGGGGGCGCAGCTGATGGGCGGTTTGAACCAGCGCCTGTACGTCAACTCCCGCCAGGTGCCCCCTCTCGTTCCGTGTATCTGGGACCCGACCCGGTCGGTCATGTACAAGGCTGCGGAGGCGCCTGCTGCGAAACAAATCCACGTGCCACTCACCAACGCCTTCGCCTGTATGAACTGTGGGCGCTGGTACACCTCAAGGTATGACCGATGCGTCGATTGTGAGAGCACTGACATCCAGGAGCGAGAGCGCCGGATCGTGGGCTGGCTGGGCGTGCAGAGGTTCGCTGATAAGTCCGACTTCGGTCTGACGTTTCTCCGGAGCGGGCGCGCGATTACGACAAGGGACAGGTCTCTGTTCGACTGGGAGGGGCCAGACGGAGACATTGAGCTGGAGTATCCGATCGAACTCGGTATGGGCCGCATCGTCGGCGAGATCCATCTCGACCACGCGCCGGTCAACGTCCGCAAGACCAATTTCGACACGTCGTCGCCGGAGTGGCGATACATGGTCGAGAAGGTGCGAGGCGACCTGCCCTTGCGTCCGCAGCTCGCCAAGCGCCTGTTCAATCGCGAGAACGACTCTCCGATGAGTAGGTTCTTCAACGCCTTCCGGGAGAACAAACCGGGTCTCCGGTACCTCATGCCGGGCAACGGCAGTACCGCCATCCACAATGAGGCGAAGAGATGGGCACAGAAGTTCCGCAGCGGGGATCCGGAGTATCAGACCGACGAGAAGTGGTACGAGGCTGCGGCCGATCATGATCGGGTCAAGAATGGGCCACCGCCGGAGCCGGCACCGCCGTCCGACGAGGATGACTGGCTCAACGGGGAGGGGCTTGGACATCTGGGGACGGGGGCGGCCGACGGCCACTCATCGTCCCAAGATCAGAAGCAGCCGGAGCCAGCCGCAGAGACACGGCCGGAGACCGAGGAGCAGCGCTTCGCGAGGTACAGGGAGCACGCGACGCTGCTTCCCGACACTGACCGCGAAGTTCGCCTTGGTACCGCTCAGGCGGTCTTTCGCGTCTACGTCACCTCCGGAGTCGAACTGCTCAAGGACGGCCACCGGCAGCCGGCCGTGGTTCGGATCGTAGCTGGCGAGGTAGAGATCTACGTGGACTCCGCTACCACGCTGATCGCGCGGTACGGGTGGTCCCCACTGAACGTCGCGCTCGTCTGCGCGGCACCGCAGTTGAAGAGCGTGTACTCCGTATCGGGCTCCATTGACGGATTGGTGACCTCGATCCTCGAGCAGTTCCCGGACCGGCGGGTGGACTCCAGCGCGGTGCGTAGTCGCGCGGAGATGCTGCTGGAGGGCTTGCGAGATCGGCTCGCCGATCTCACCTCGAAGGACGCGGCCACGTTCTGGTCCGCCCTGTCCGGTCAGTCGAAGCGGGCCGCCGAGTCGTACGCCATCGCGGTGGCACCGGACGTCGATTGGAAGGCAGCGGTGGAAAACGGAGAATTCGCGCGCTACCTGGGAGTCGAGGGCGTCCTCGACCTCGTTACGAGCGGTCCCGAACTGGTACTGGACGGCGGGTTGTTCCGCACCACTTACTCTGCGCTCGGCGAGGAGACGCAGGCGGACCAAGTGGCCCGTGTTAGCGCCTTCCTCACCGACCTTAAGCGGATGGTGATGGGCCCACCCCTGCAGAACACCTTGGAACTGTCCCGCCTGCTCCTTACCGCGGACCTACTGGACGCGGAGATCGTCCAGGCATGAACAGATCATTCCTAGAGCCGGCCTTCCTCGTTGAGGAAGGCCCGAAGGGCTTCACGCGCCAGCTGGAGCGGTTGCTCGGCCTGATCTCGTTCACGGATGTGGTCAACATCGATGGTCCCGGGGATAAAGGTGCTGACCTCCTTGGCCGACTCAACGGTGAGGATTGGATCTTCCAGTCGAAATGGAAGAAGTCGGGCAATGTGGATCGCGATGCCGTGGACGAAACCCACGCGGCGATGCGGCATTACGCGATACACCGAGCGGTCGTGGTCACCAATCGGGCGTTCACCCAGAAGGCCAAGAACCGGGCGGACGCACTGAGGGACGTCGGAGTCAACGTGACCCTCTGGGACGGCCGACGGCTGGCGACGATCTACGATCGCGCTCCGGAGAGAGTCACACCGTTCGACCTCCACCCCTATCAGGACCGTTCCGTGGAAGCGGCCTGGGCCGCCCTAGAGGACACCGGTGAGGCACTCATCTACCTCGCTACGGGCCTTGGCAAGACGGTCGTCGCCGGCAGGTTGCTGCGACGATTCCTCCTCGCCAACCCAGGAGCCAAGGTGCTGGTCACCGCGCACATGATCGACCTCGTGGAACAACTCGAACGGGCGATGTGGCGGGACATCCCCAAGGACGTACCGACCCGTCTGCTGCACGGCGATTCGAAACCCGATTCCCTGCCAGGCGTCACCTTCGGCGTATCGAACACAGCACGTGACTACATCCAAGCGGGCTACGCCCCCGAGCTGGTGATCGTGGACGAGGCGCACCACGTGGGGGAGACCGGGAACTACGCCACGATGATGGGTCTGCTACCCAAGGCCAAACGGATGGGTGTGACGGCCACGCCCTGGCGAGGCGACCGGTACGATATTGAGCGGACCTTCGGCGAACCAGTTGAGCGGGTGTCCATCTCGGAGGGCATGAGACTGGGCTACCTCGCTGACGTGAAGTACCGCGTGTTCGCCGACAACATTGACTGGGACTTCGTCCGCCACGCCTCCGAGCACGGCTATTCCATCAAGGACCTGAACAAGCGTCTCTTCATCCCCGAGCGGGATGAGTCGGTTCGGGGACACCTCGAGAAGGTCTGGGACCAGACCACGAACCCGCGGGCCATCGTCTTCTGCCAGACGATCGAGCACGCCGAGCGGATGCGCGACCTGCTCGCCCGACGGCCCGGCTGGGAGCGGTCCGAGACGCTGCACGCCAGGCTGAAAACACGGGAGCGGCGGGCACGGCTGCTCAACTTCCGTACAGGAGAAGTGCCTATCCTCGTCGCCGTGGACATCCTCAACGAAGGCGTCGACGTGCCCGACGTCAACATTCTCTGCTTCGCCAGGGTGACCCACAGTCGACGCATCTTCGTGCAGCAGCTCGGCCGCGGACTCCGCCTTCGCAAGGGAAAGACCCACGTGGAGGTACTGGACTTCGTCAGCGACATCCGACGGTTGGCCGAGGTATACGACATGCGAGAACAGGTATCCGAGGGCGAGATCGAGCAGGTATCAGTCGGACGGAACCAGTTCGAGTTCGAGGACCTGAGGGTAAAGGGACTCCTGGACCAATGGATGGCCGACGTGGGTGACCTCGGGGGAGCCGACGACAGCGTCCGTTTGGAGTTCCCGCCCGTCGAGGGGGGCTGATGGCGACCCTGCCGGAACCGATCCGCTTGGAGATCTTCGCGGAGCTAGCCCGCCACTTCGACGCCATGCGTTGGGAGGAGGTCTCTTCGCAGGCAGCGACGGAGATGTACGACCGGTTCGTCAAGGATCCCAAGATCGGCGGGCGACTCGCTAGGTTCATGCCCACGGAGAAGATACGCCCGTGGATCAAGGACGGACCGGCGAAGCAGTACCGTCGGGCGCTCGAAGGTGTCGGGCCGATGGCTCAGATGACGACACGCGAGTACCCCGGTCCGCAGTCGGTCGTTCGGCTCGCCATGGGCTCGGGGTGGACCCTCCGCGCGCAGACACTGGACGTGAAACCGATGCGTTGCCTCGCCGATGGCCCCGATAGTGAGTCGGCCTTCATCACCTGGGGCCCAATGAGCAGCCTGCAGGGCATGGTCTGGCACGCTTGCCTACGCCGGGCGGAGTCCGAGTCGCAATTGATCACCATCGCCGTCACCAAGCCCAACACCGCACCGCTGCCCGACGACGATTGGCGCCTCTCGCTCTCGCTAGCCACCATTTTGAGAGCACGATGCGAGCAGATCACCTACGCGGTATCTCGGAAGGCGACCGCCGACTCACGGACCGTCTGATCACTTCGTCCTCGATCTTGTCGGCTACCTCGACCGGGTCAGCGTGCTCCCAAAAACGAAGAACGGTCCATCCCGCCAACGTGAACTCCCTGGTGGAGTCCTGATCACGGCGTTGATTCTCAGCGATCTTGGCCGCCCAAAACTCCTTCCGGTCCCCCTTTGCCGGCCGAAAGTGCTCCGGACAGCCATGCCAGAAGCACCCGTCGATCAGGACAACGACTCGCTGCCTTGTGAAGGCAACGTCGACTGTCCGCTTCAATGTGGACACGGGCTTGAAGTTCACCCGGTACCGGAGACCGCGCCGATGCAACTCTCGGCGCACTTTTATCTCGGGTGCGGTGTCGCGCCCCCGGATTCGGGACATACGCGCACTGACGACCGGGTCGACACCCGCAGACATCAGACCCCTCCACTCAAACTCTTAGACTTCAGCGGCGACCTCGCCAGTCCACACGTCCGTCAAGCAACAGTACGCAGGGGGAGGAGGTCAGAAATCCGGGTTCGTCTTCCCTATGAAGCTTACCAAGAGGCCGTCATTTGGCACCGTGCTCGCCGAGTGGTCATCGTGGATGGAGAGGTGAATCACGGCACTGGAAGGAGATTGGTAGTTGAGAATCCAGTCGGCTTCCGGCCCATCGATGAGATTCTACTTCCCATGTCATGACGTTCGCTTGTCGTGTTCGGCCGCTGATGTGGACGAACGTTAGGTTTTCCGAGCGGTCCTCGAAGTCTCAATGGGCGATTCAGACCAGTCTTCTCGCCCTGCGTCTTGTCGGAGCCCCTTGGTGACCCGCGTCCTCCCCGCTCAGGAGCGGTTGGCTCGTGCCCCCTGGTGGTCGTCGTACTTCGTCAACGGCCGCCGCGAGTTGCCTAGACGGCCCAGAGACGGCCCAGCTCGGCGTTCGGGCTGGTGCTCGCGCTTTCAATGCGACCCGTCTGAACTCGAGCCACGACAGTCAGCCACGACGGCGGGTGCGTCGACCCATCAGGTGCGCGTGTGCCTCGCTGCACCCCACCGACCTCAGCCACGCTGCTGTTGCCGTCGACCAGAGCAAGCCGCGACGGCCGGCTTGTGACGATGGGCCGGGGCCCTCAGCCTGGAAAGCTAATGGCAACTGCGGCTTGCTCCAGGGCTGACCTGAGGCCGAGCGGGGCTGGGGGCTGGTGGACGGTTGACTGGTTCCTCGGCGTTCCCGTGCTTCCCCGCAACTCTGGCACGGCTTTCCGTCCCGAACTCTCGGCCGGGCGGCACAGCTCCGTGTCCCATCGCGCTCAACGGTCATCGAAACGCGGCAGTCCAGCTGACGGCCGTTCACTTAAGCCCTAGACTGGGACTGGGTGGACATAGGTTGCAGCCGTGTCTCATAGGTGCATACGAGGGGAGGCGCGACTGAAGTGGCACCGCTCGTTGCCCCGCGCTTTACTAAACGTTTTCGTCGCTTGTGCCAAGTTGCTGCCATATCCGGAACCGGACGAAGCCAGCAGGTGGTGGATGGCCTCCTACCCGTTGCCATGGTCTATGGCGACGGGCCATGGCGGGAGCCGGAAGACTGGATCAGCGCCATTGAGTCGCTGTTTGGTTTGTCTCTATCAGAGGCTGATGTTTTGGCTGCGCGCGATCGTGCCGTCCAAACAAAGATTTTGAGCTACAACACCTTTCGCAGCCAATACGTGCTGAGCTCGCAGGCGCAGAGTGCCACGATGGACCAGATCCAGTCGGGCGAAAATCTGGAACGTAGAGCACAGGCATCCTGGCTTGCAGAGGTGGAACATTTTGTTTCAGATCAGTCGAGCGATGCTCTGTGGTCTTGCCTGCTCGCGTACGCGGGGAAAGCATTTTTGAGCCACGGAATGGACGCCGTGAAACTCCTCGACCCATCTGCTGGTGAATTTGCCGATTTAACAGGCGGCGATGCACCAGAAGCCCTGCTTAAGGTGGCACTATCCGAATCTGGCCTAGCCGACAGTCTTCTTCCAGAGATATCTCAAGCGATTGCAGTATTCTTTGACGGGCGTAATTCTGATCGCGTGGATTACGTCTCAGAACTTGTAAACAGTACGTTTAGTTTTTTGGCGCTCGGTCTTGATGATGAGACGCGCGGAAGCCTTATTGAGAATGTTCCCGCGCTGACTATTTTCGTAGACACCAATGTGATCTACAGCATAATTGGGGCGCATGCGAATCCCCATGATGCAATTTCGGCAGAGCTATTTAGCCTGCTCCAAGAAAATGAACTCCCATTCAAGGTGTTCTATCACGAAAAGACGCTGAATGAACTGGAAAAGACCATGTCGGCCGCCGGGGATCGGCTGCGCCAACTGCATTACACTCCCGCTCTCAGTCGGGCGCGCCTGAGCTACCCGCGAGCAATGTCTAGTATCGAGATGAGGTACCATCAGCTCAACAGTGAAGTCGCCACCTCCGTAGATATTTTCCTCGGGCGTTATTCGAACCTTCCTCTTCTTCTGGCGCAGCAGGGATTCACTATCTTTCGCGAGTCGGACACGTCGCAGGAAGAAAGTCGCAAGCGGGCCGAGCTAGTGGCGGAGTACAAGGCCTACATTGCCGATAAGTACCCATCCCACAGAGAGAAGCCATACGCCACTCTGGACCATGACGTCGCTATTTGGCTAGCAACAGCTAATCGGCAAAAGCCTAAGGGTAAGGGTCCGATATTCTCGGGTGCACTCCTCGTTAGCGCAGACAATATGTTCCGTAGATTTGATCGGGATATCCTCTCGTCAGTGTACGGATCGGGTACGTGGGTCGTCACGCGGCCCGACACATTGGCGCGGGCGCTGCGTCTGTTTCTGGCTTCCAGTCGACAGTCTGATGCTGCGTTTTCCCAAATTTTCGCCATGCCGGAGTTTCGCGGAATTGGGCAGGACCGAAACGAGATCGTTAGCAGAGTTGCCGCCTATCTTGCAACCTATGCAGACTTGCCAGAGGAGACCGCGACAAAGCTTCTTGCAAATGATTTGCTTATGTCACGAGTGAAAGACGCCGATAGGCGGGACGGAGCATTTGAGCGGATGATCCAGGAGGAGCTTGTACGGGAAAACGAGTCACTCTTGGAGGAGCGTGAAGCCACTCTGGCGCAAATGCGTCGGCTGGCCAGTAACATGAAAAAGGAAATGGCTAGCATCTCTGGAGAGCTAAGTGCTCGGGGAGAGCCAGAGCTGGTCGATCGGATAGAGAAGCTTGAGCAGCTCATCAGTCAGGGCTTCCCGGTAAACATAGGAAAGGTTGTCATGGCGAACGAATATTCGGGCGGATACTTTCAGAACACCCAGAATCAGGTGGGCGCTCAAGGGCCTAATGCAAAAGCCGAAGGTTTCACTCAGCAGGCAGATCAGCGTCAGCTGGCTGTTGACATGCCAGCATTGGCCCTAGAGCTTGAGAGGCTGAAGCAACAGCTTGTCCTCGTGGCAAGCAGTTCATCGGATTACCAAGCCGTAGCTGAAATTCAAGCCGCAAGGGAAGCTGCAGATGAGGGAGACGAGGGCCGTGTCGGCCGGCACCTGGCCAATGCGGGCCGGTGGGCCCTCGACGTAGCTAGCCAGATCGGGACATCGGTGGCGGCAGCTGCGCTTAGTCAGGCTCTCGGCATGTGACGGCGACGGCGCCGCCTGCCGTGATTTTGAACGCGGATACGTCGCAAGCTGAGGTCGGTGGAACGGCTTTGGGGTGGCGCTGCTTTGGCGCGAGTGATCATGGCCCCGTAAGCTTCCGGCGCGTCGGGCAGTCTGTGGACCTGCCCGGTAAAGCACGACGTTGGGGCCATGATCTTCGAGGCTCGCGCCAAAGTGGCTCCGTAAAGCCGTGGAGCCGACCGCCCCAGCCACGACGTACCCATTCTCTGGCATCAGACGACTGATTGCTTTGAGCGCGGCACGGGCGCCGGCCGGGCTGGAGCGGGGCGGAGACAGGAGCGCAGGCCCGGCCGGCGCCCGGGCCGCGCGCGGTGAGCGGAGCGAGCCGCCTTGAACCCGTAAAGAAAGTTGTTACTCAACCTCGGATGGGATGCGCCAAAGTGGTGCTGCGTACTGCTCCGGGCGGCAGTTGATCAGGAGAGCTCTCAAGTCCTCGCGCTGCTTGCCGCTGAGCCCAAGGGCCTCCGTGATCCGGCGGAACGTTGTGTGGCTGACTCCGCGGGATCGGGCTTCGGCCTCGAACTGGTCGAGTCGGCGGAGCGTGGCTTCCGGATCGAGCTCTTGCTCAGCTTGGCTGGCCAGCCAACTTGCCTTGTTGCGCTCGTAGTCGATCTCCGAGTACCCGCAGATCTCGCGGCTGTACTGCTCGGCCTCGTCGAGAGTTTCCGTCGAGAGAAGGGCGCGTGCGAGTTCGTTCCGTTCGAGGGCGTCGTCCAGGTCCGCTTCGTGGACGGTGGGCCCCTCGCTGGTGAGGGGCACTGGAAGGCCGGCGTCCCTGACTTCGCATAGACCGCGGATGCCTCGGGCCGTCGCCGCGAGCATCGCCGTGGCTTCGGAGGGATGCCACTCCAGTACGGAGTTAACCGGCTGGACGTGCTCCGCAGTGAGCGTCAGGACTGACGCGCCCAGGCGGTCGCGCAGATCCTCGGCTGGGACTTCACCGTCCAGGCCGGGGCCGGCGACCAGGAGCCGTACCGGCGCATTGAGTTGGCAGCATGCGGCGAGAGTGAGGGCGTCCGCGAGTGGGCTGCGGAGCGTTGGCTCGTCACCCTTGGCGAGGATGTCTCCGCCGACGTCCAGAAGGTCGATGGACTCGGGGGCCAGGTGCTGGACGAGCTCTTCGAGCTGGCGCGTGATGCCCTCGGCGCCATGGTGCGGGTCGATCAAGGCGAGAGGCTGCGGAAGCTCTGCGGCGAGTCGAGGAAGCGTAGATCCTGCGGGGGCGATTGCCGCCGCATCAGCCGGCACGGCCTGGACGCTTCGGGTGATGGGGCGAAGGCCCTTGAAGCCGGCCGGGCCTCGTGGACCTGGTACGGGGTCGATCAGCAGTCTGTCCCACGCGTACGTGAGAACGAGCGCTGGACTCTCGTCGCCGTAAAGGGCAGCGTCGAGCATTGCGGCGGCGACAGCGTCGCCTCCTCCACCTGCAGCCACGATCAAGCGCGTCACCCGCGTCAGCGTACGGGTTCCGGGCGTAGCCACTCACCCTATAGTGGCTAGAGGTAATAGCCACTTAGGCAAGGGGCTCGGATGCCGAAGATTGAAGAGACCCAGCCCAAGTACCTGCAGATCGCGCATCACATCCGCGATCAGATCTTGCGGGGTGACTTGCGGCCGGGTGATGAGGTTCCGTCCGAAAGGCAGCTGGCGGCCGACTGGAATGTGTCGCGGCCCACGGCAGCGCGGTCCCTGGAGGCGCTCAGCCATCAAGGCTTGGTAGAGAAGCGGCAGGGGTCAGGCACCTACGTGCGTGGCCTGGAAGTGAACAGACGAGCCCGCGAGTTGTACGGCCGCGCCAAGCAGACGGGCAAGATCTACACCCCCGGTGAGTACGCGGTGATCACTTCCGCGGGCTGGCTGGATGCTCCGGAGCATGTTGCCGAGGCGTTGAACCTGGCGCCGGGCGGCAGGGCCGTCCATCGCCGGCGCGTGACCAACAACGAGTCAGGACCGATCACGCTGTCTACGTCCTGGTTCGGCGCTGAGGTCGGGGAGCGAGCGCCGAAGCTCCTGGAGCCGGACCGGATCCGCGAGGGCACGCTGATGTACGTGGAGAACATGACGGGGCGTCAAGGCAGTTACGCCGAGGACCGCATGTGCGCGCGTACCGCCACCGCCGATGAAGCCGATGACCTCAAGTTGCCAGCGGCATCTGCGGTGTTGATCGTGCACCACGTGGTCTATGACCTGCAGGATCGTCCGCTGGAGTTCGCCGAAGCGACCTATCCCCCTGAGCGCTGGGCCTTCGGGCAGGGTTACCCGATCACGTAGAAAGTCGAGGCTCTGTCGCCGAACCGCTTGCGTGCCCAAGTGGCCAATGCCACTATCCAGTAACTGGCTAAGGCCACTTGGAAAGGGGGCACGAGCGTGATCCGAGATGGCGCAGGGTTACGGCGCATTGCGCATGCGCCGTGTGGTGGGTGTCGAGGGCGGGGCTGGAAGCGCGTCAGTTCCCGCTCCGCCTTGGCGCTCTCTGCGGCCGCGGGTCGTGCTCGCGCTACATCCAAGCGGCGCTGTCTCGAGTGTGACGGCACCGGTAGGGAGTAGGGAGCGCATGACTGGAGCAGAAGCTCGACGCGATGAGCCGGCGGCCCGGGCCGTGTCGGTCGGCCGCATGACCCTCTACCCGGAAGCGGAGTCGGTCGCGCGGGCGCGCCGATGGTTTCGGAAGTTCTTGGAGCCGTATGACCTGTCTTGCTCGCTGGACGACTGTGTGCTGATGATCTCGGAGCTGGTCACCAACGCCATCCTTTACGGGGAAGCGGAGGAGGCATGGCGGGTGCGGGTGGAGTGGTGGCGAGTGGGTGCGTCTCTGCGGGTGGATGTGCACAACCCAGGATTCCCCGCGAACGTCCGCATGCGGCAGCCCGCCGCAGACGAGGCGCATGGGCGGGGGCTGGGCCTGGTGAACGAGCTCGCCAGCTCGTGGAGTGCTGAGCCGAGTCCTCTCGGGGGCACGATGGTGTCGTTCTCCATGGACGGCGCCTGGAAGGTCTGACCGCGTTTCTTCCGTGAGCGGAATCCTTTTTGTCGTGAAAGAACGCCATGTGCTTCGGCGGTCTTCGGCCGGCGGAAGCGGTCGGCCTCGTCGAGACGGACCTGAACCTTCCCGGACAAGGCTGGGGCTCGGCGCTGCTCCACCGGACGCGTCCATCGGTCGGCAAGCAGTGGACCGACTCGGGGGAGACCCACGATGATCGCGGGTTGAAGAACCGTCCGACCGAGGACGTCAGGCGGGTGCCTATCCCGCCCCATCTCGTCGCCATGTTCAGTGAGCACTTGGCCACCTTCGGTACGGCGGACGACGGGCGGCTCTTCTTCAGCGAGAAGGGCTCGGTCGTCCCGTCCTCGACCTACTACCGCGTGTGGCAGGAGGTCCGGCTCCTCGCGCTTCCGCCGGCCGTCGCGGCCTCGCCGCTCGCGAGTCGGCCGTACGACCTTCGACACTCGGCGCTCTCGACGCGGCTCAACGCGGGTGTTGACCCCACCGAGGTTGCCGAGCGCGCTGGCAACAGCGTTGAGGTCCTGCTGAGCCGCTACGCGAAGTGTCTCGACGGACGGCAAGACGTCGCCAACCGGCGTATTGAGGATCTGTTGCGCGAATACGAGTGATCGCAGACGACGGGAGCTCCGATGCCCCCGGACTTGTTCCGGGGGCATCGCCATGCCTTAAAACAGGCCGGCTTCTATCACTCGTTCAGATGCGCCTCTCATGCGCATTACGCGCATGGTGCTCAGAGTTGACCACGACTTGTTGCGTCTACTCACAGGGGTAAAGGATCATGCCGACGTTTGTTGCGCTGCTGAACTGGACCGACCAGGGGGTCCGCGGCTACAAGGACACCCCGCAACGCGCTGAAGCCTTCACGGCAGCGGCGCAGAAGCTCGGGGTGAAGGTCCTGAACCTCTTCTGGACCGTCGGCCCGTACGACATCGTGGCTGTCGTAGAGGCGCCAGACGACGAGACTGCCACCGCGGTGCTCCTACAGGTCGGCGCGTTGGGCAACGTTCGTAGCACGACCCTGCGAGCCTTCGGCCGGGAGGAGATGGACCGCATCATCGCCAAGGCCACTGGCTGAGCGACTTCCACGTTGAGGATCTCTTGGTACGAGTGACACGCTCAGCGCGGTACGGATCGAGGCCCCTGGACCTGTCCGGGGGCCTTCGCCGTTTCCGGGCATGACCTGCGCCGATGCCGCAAGATCCTGTCCACGAATAGTCCACGGACCCCGACATACGCCCGCTCCGAGCGGCATACGGCTGCACACGCAAGAAGACCCCGGCCTCAGCGTTTCCGCTGGTGACGGGGTCTTTGGGCACCTCATACAGGGTGCCCCCGGCAGGATTCGAACCTGCGCACACGGCTCCGGAGGCCGTTGCTCTATCCCCTGAGCTACGGGGGCGTGCGCCGCGCTGCTGCGTGGCGACGGGTAGAACCCTACCAGCTCCCGAAGGGTCATCGTGAACAGGTATTTCGGGTCCTGGGGAACAGGTTTCCGAGGGGCCGCGGAACGGGTTTCCCCGGTCCGGGCCGGCTGGCCGGGCAGCGCCCCCAGCGCCCTCCCGCAGCCCGATCCGATCCGCCTGCGGACCTGCCGCGTGGAGCCCCGCCCCCGTACACGATCAACCGTCCACCCGCCTCCCTCCTTCCCGCCCTTCGCCCGCACGGGTCGGAAGTGGGCAAAACCCGGACGCAGCCCTGTCCGCGGACCTACTCTCGAGTTGTGTCCGGCGTGTCCGGCCGAGTGCTCGTTGTCGATGACAACCGGGTGATTCGGCAGCTGATCAGGGTCAACCTCGAGCTGGAGGGCTTCGAGGTCGTGACCGCGGCCGATGGTGCCGAGTGTCTGGATGTGGTGCATCAGGTGCAGCCGGACGTCATCACGCTGGACGTCGTCATGCCCAGGCTCGACGGCCTGCGGACCGCCGCCCTGCTGCGGGACGACCCGCGCACCCGGCACATCCCCCTCGCGATCATCAGCGCCTGTACGCAGTACGAGGTCGACTGCGGTGTCGCCGCCGGGGTCGACGCCTTCCTCGCCAAGCCCTTCGAGCCGGCCGAGCTCGTGCGGGTCGTGCGGCAGTTGATGCACCGGGAGCCCAGGGCCCCCAGGGGACCCCGGGATGCCCGCGAGTCCGGGGAGGGTGGCCCGCCGGCCGTCGACGGAAGGCACGAAGCCGGGCGGACGGAGAGCGCCAGAGGTTGACCGCGCCCGTGACCACGGCGTTCCGGAGACCGGCGGCGCCAGCGACTGCCGCCCGCACCTCCGCGCCCGCGACCACCGTCCGCGCTACCGCGCCCGCCCCCGCAGTGACCGCATCGCGAAACCGGTTCGCGGAGTGCCCCCCTTCCTCCCATACGCTTGTCCCGTGACCCCCGCAGAGCTCTCCCGTACCGTGCGGCACGCCGTGTGCCGTGCCGTGGAGGACGGTGCGCTGCACGTCGACGCCCCCGGAGTCGTCAAGATCGAGCGGCCCCGGCCCGGTGGGCGCGGAGACTACGCCACCGGGATCGCGCTGAGGCTGGCGCGGCAGGCGGGACGGCCGGCCGCCGAAGTGGCCGCGGAGCTGGGACACCGCATCGCCGCCACCCCCGGAATCGCCGCGGTCGACATCACCGGGCCCGGCTTCCTCAACATCACCCTCGAGTCCGACACCCAGCAGCGGCTCGTACGGGACGTCCTGGAGCGCGGCGAGAAGTACGGCTGGACCGACCTGACCGGTGCCGTCGAGCAGCCCACCTACCGCGCCGACGTACGAGCAGCCGTCATGGCCGACACTCTGCGCCGGATCCTGCTCTCGCAGGGCACCCTGAGCCGGACCTTCTGCGAGGGCGCCGCCGACCCCGTCTGGGCCGACCTCGGCGTCCGTATCGAGGCCCAGCACGCGCAGAGGCGGCTCCGTACAGACGTCGCGCCCGTTCCCGCCGCCGACGACGCGGCCACGCTCCTGCGGCGACTCGGCGTGGACGCCACCCGATGGGGACTGCTCGCCCCCGCGGCCCACGACCGGCCCTTGACCGACAGCCCCACCCCCGACCGCCCCACCGCGGACGGGTCCTCTGCGGACCGCCTCCCGACCCACCGCCCCACCACAGACGGGTCCCCGGCCGACCGCCCCACCCCGGCCGACCGCGACGCCGGCAGGGCCGCCGGACCCACCCCTCACCCCCTCCTCCTCCAGCACGAGCGCAACCCCCTCTTCCGCGTGCGCTACGCCCACGCCCGCGCCCGCGCCCTCTCCCGCAACGCCGCGCAGCTCGGGTTCGCCGGCAGCCCGGACGAGCATGTGGACGCCCCCGCTCTCACCGCCGCCATCGGCGATCACCCCGCCGTTCTCGCGGACGCCGCCCGGCTCAGGGCGCCCGACCGGCTTGCCCGGCATCTGGAAGTCACCGCCGACGCTCTTCTCTCCTTCCAGAGCAGCGGCCGGCACAGCGTGCTGCCCGTCGGTGACGAGAAACCCTCGGCCGCCCACCGTTCCCGGCTCGCTCTTGCCGAAGCCGCCGGGACGGTGCTCGCCGGTGGCCTGTCCCTGCTCGGTATCAGCGCGCCCGACCATCTGTGAGACGTGAGAGAGACCAGATTCCGATGAGCCGATCCGCACACCCCGCCGGTCCCCGTCATGCCGATGTCCTCCCCGAGGGGCACTACACGGCACCGCCCACCGACCTGAACGCCCTCGACCCGAAGGTGTGGGCCGACACCGTCACCCGTAACGCCGACGGTGTCGTGTCCGTCGGCGGGATCGAAGTGACCAGGCTGGCGGAGGAGTTCGGCACCCCGGCCTACTTCCTCGACGAGGCCGACTTCCGTGCCCGCTGCCGCGCCTGGGCCGACGCCTTCGGCAAGGACGCGGACGTGTTCTACGCGGGCAAGGCGTTCCTGTCCCGGGCGGTCGTCAGGTGGCTGAAGGAGGAGGGGCTCAACCTCGACGTGTGCTCGGGCGGTGAGCTGGCGACGGCGCTGGCCGCCGGGATGCCCGCGGAGCGCATCGCCTTCCACGGCAACAACAAGTCGGTGGAGGAGATCGAGCGCGCGGTGAGCGCCGGCGTCGGGCGGATCGTGCTCGACTCGTTCCAGGAGATCGTCCGGGTCGCGCACATCGCCCAGAGCATGGGCAAGCGGCAGCGGGTGCAGATCCGGGTGACCGTCGGCGTCGAGGCCCACACGCACGAGTTCATCGCCACCGCCCACGAGGACCAGAAGTTCGGCATCGCGCTGGCCGGCGGTCAGGCCGCGGAAGCCGTGCGGCGGGCGCTGAGGCTGGACGGGCTCGAGCTGATCGGCATCCACTCCCACATCGGTTCACAGATCTTCGACATGGCCGGCTTCGAGGTCTCCGCCCGCCGGGTCGTGCAGCTGCTCGCCGAGGTGCGGGACGAGCACGGCGTCGAGCTGCCCGAGATCGACCTCGGTGGCGGCCTCGGTATCGCGTACACCTCCGAGGACGATCCGCGTGAGCCGCACGAGATCGCGAAGTCCCTGACCGAGATCGTCACCCGTGAGTGTGAGGCCGCCGGGCTGCGCTCGCCCCGCATCTCCGTCGAGCCGGGCCGTGCGATCGTCGGGCCCACCGCCTTCACCCTGTACGAGGTCGGCACCGTCAAGCCGCTCGAGGGACTGCGTACGTACGTCAGCGTCGACGGTGGCATGTCGGACAACATCCGCACCGCGCTGTACGACGCCGAGTACAGCGTCGCCCTGGTGTCGCGGACCTCCGAAGCCGCTCCGATGCTGAGCCGGGTCGTCGGCAAGCACTGTGAGAGTGGCGACATCGTGGTCAAGGACGCGTTCCTGCCGGCCGACCTCGCGCCCGGCGATCTGATCGCCGTGCCGGCCACCGGCGCGTACTGCCGTTCCATGGCCAGCAACTACAACCACGCACTTCGCCCGCCTGTCGTCGCCGTCGCGGACGGCGAGGCACGGGTGATCGTCCGGCGTGAGACGGAGGAAGATCTCCTGCGTCTCGACGTCGGATAGTTGAGATAGATGTCTCGCATGCCGGACGGAGGGCAGAAACTCCGGTTCGGTGGGTGAGACTGGTCCACATCCAAGAAGTAATGAGAAGCGAGGTCGGATGATGCGTACGCGTCCGCTGAAGGTGGCGCTGCTGGGCTGTGGAGTGGTCGGCTCAGAGGTGGCGCGCATCATGACGACGCACGCCGACGACCTCGCCGCGCGTATCGGCGCCCCGGTGGAGCTCGCCGGGGTCGCCGTTCGCCGGCCGTCCAAGGTGCGCGAGGGCATCGACCCGGCGCTCATCACCACGGACGCGACCGCGCTCGTCAAACGCGGCGACATCGACGTCGTCATCGAGGTCATCGGCGGCATCGAGCCGGCCCGCACCCTCATCACCACCGCGTTCGAGCACGGCGCCTCCGTGGTCTCCGCCAACAAGGCGCTGCTCGCCGAGGACGGCGCGACGCTGTACGCCGCCGCCGAGCAGCACGGCCGCGACCTGTACTTCGAGGCCGCCGTCGCCGGCGCGATCCCGCTGATCAGGCCGCTGCGCGAGTCCCTCGCCGGCGACAAGGTCAACCGCGTGCTCGGCATCGTCAACGGCACGACCAACTTCATCCTCGACAAGATGGACAGCTCCGGGGCGGGGTACTCGGAGGCGCTGGACGAGGCGACCGCCCTCGGATACGCCGAGGCCGACCCGACCGCCGACGTCGAGGGCTTCGACGCGGCCGCCAAGGCTGCCATCCTCGCCGGGATCGCCTTCCACACCCGGGTACGGCTCGACGACGTCTACCGCGAGGGCCTCACCGAGGTCACCGCCGCCGACATGGCCTCCGCCCGCCGCATGGGCTGCACCGTCAAGCTCCTCGCGATCTGCGAGCGGGCGGCGGACGGGCAGTCGGTGACGGCCCGCGTGCACCCCGCGATGATCCCGCTCAGCCACCCGCTGGCATCGGTCCGCGAGGCGTACAACGCCGTCTTCGTCGAGGCCGAGGCCGCCGGGCAGCTGATGTTCTACGGCCCCGGCGCCGGCGGTTCGCCCACCGCGTCCGCCGTGCTCGGCGACCTCGTCGCCGTGTGCCGCAACAAGCTCGCCGAGGCAACGGGGCCCGGCGAGTCGGCGTACACCCAACTGCCCGTGAGCCCCATGGGCGACGTGGTGACGCGCTACCACATCAGCCTCGACGTGGCCGACAAGCCGGGCGTCCTCGCCCAGGTCGCGACGGTCTTCGCCGAGCACGGCGTATCCATCGATACGGTGCGCCAGCAGGGCAAGGACGGCGAGGCCTCTCTCGTCGTCGTCACCCACCGCGCGCCCGACGCCGCCCTTTCCGGGACCGTCGAGGCGCTGCGCAAGCTCGACACCGTGCGCGGTGTCGCCAGCATCATGCGTGTTGAAGGGGAGTAAGGGACCCATGACCACCAACGGCACCCACCAGTGGCGCGGCATCATCGAGGAGTACCGGGACCGTCTTCCGGTCACGGACACGACGCCGGTCGTCACGCTCCGTGAGGGTGGCACGCCGCTCGTCCCGGCGCAGGTCCTCTCCGAGCGCACGGGCTGCGAGGTGCACCTCAAGGTCGAGGGCGCCAACCCCACCGGGTCCTTCAAGGACCGCGGTATGACGATGGCCATCACCCGGGCCAAGGAGGAGGGCGCGCAGGCCGTCATCTGCGCCTCCACCGGCAACACCTCCGCCTCCGCCGCCGCGTACGCGGTGCGCGCCGGGATGGTCTGCGCGGTCCTCGTGCCGCAGGGCAAGATCGCCCTCGGCAAGATGGGCCAGGCCCTCGTGTACGGGTCGAAGATCCTTCAGGTCGACGGCAACTTCGACGACTGCCTGAACCTGGCCCGCAGCCTCTCGGAGAACTACCCCGTGGCGCTGGTCAATTCGGTCAACCCGTACCGGATCGAGGGTCAGAAGACCGCCTCCTTCGAGATCGTCGACGCGCTCGGCGACGCCCCCGACATCCATGTGCTGCCCGTCGGCAACGCCGGCAACATCACGGCGTACTGGAAGGGGTACAAGGAGTACTCCGCGGACGCGATGGCCTCCCGGACTCCCCGCATGTGGGGCTTCCAGGCGTCCGGTTCGGCGCCGATCGTGCGCGGCGAGGTCGTGAAGGACCCGTCGACGATCGCCACCGCGATCCGGATCGGCAACCCCGCGTCCTGGACGCAGGCGATCGCCGCACGCGACGAGTCCGGCGGCTTCATCGATGAGGTGACGGACCGTGAGATCCTGCGCGCCTACCGCCTGTTGGCGTCGCAGGAGGGTGTCTTCGTCGAGCCCGCTTCGGCCGCGTCCGTCGCCGGTCTGCTGAAGGCCGCCGAGCAGGGCAAGGTCGACCCGGGCCAGAAGATCGTGTGCACGGTCACCGGCAACGGTCTGAAGGACCCCGACTGGGCGGTCGCCGGAGCGCCCCAGCCGGTCACCGTCCCGGTCGACGCGGCCGCCGCGGCGGAGCGCCTCGGTCTCGCGTAGCCGTCCGGCGCGGCGCCTGGCGTGAACGGGGCTGCTCGCGGCCCTGATCCGGCCGGAAGACCGCTTGCGCCCGTCCGGTTGCCCTACTGGAAAGTATGGCAACCCGGACAACGTCACACGTAGAGGCACAGGAGGCTCGCGACACGCATCGTGCGCCTCCTGTGCGCCCTATGTCGCAGGTGAACCTTCCTTCGATAGGCTGTACCCGAACCCGGCCCGCCGCATATGCGCGGTGTCGTTGCCGTCGCGGTGTTTCCACCGCCGAGGCCCACGGGTATTCCTGCCTCTCGAACCAATCGTGTACATCCCGCAGTTCAGAACCAAGGAGAGTCGTCGAGCGATGGCCGGTCCAGCGTTCCGCGCCGCCGCCGTCCGGGTGCGCGTCCCCGCAACCAGCGCCAATCTCGGTCCGGGCTTCGATGCCCTGGGGCTGTCGCTCGGTCTGTACGACGACGTGGTCGTCCGGGTCGCGGACTCCGGTCTGCACATCGACATCGCCGGTGAGGGCGCGTCGACCCTGCCCCGGGACGAGAACCACCTGCTGGTACGGGCCCTGCGCACGGCCTTCGACCTGCTCGGCGGTCAGCCGCGCGGCCTCGAGGTCGTCTGCGCCAACCGCATCCCGCACGGCCGCGGTCTCGGCTCCTCCTCGGCCGCGATCTGCGCCGGTATCGTCGCCGCCCGCGCCGTGACGATAGGGGGCGACGCGAAGCTCGACGACGGGGCGCTGCTCGAGCTCGCGACCGAGATCGAGGGCCACCCGGACAATGTCGCCGCCTGTCTGCTCGGCGGTTTCACCCTCGCCTGGACCGAATCGGGAGCGGCGCGCGCGATCAGGATGGATCCCGCCGATTCCGTCGTTCCGGTGGTTTTCGTTCCGTCCAAGCCGGTGCTCACGGAGACGGCCCGCGGGCTTCTCCCGCGCACCGTTCCGCATGTCGACGCCGCCGCCAACGCCGGCCGGGCCGCTCTCCTCGTCGAGGCCCTGACCAGGCGTCCTGAGCTGCTGCTGCCCGCCACGGAGGACCGTCTCCACCAGGAGTACCGGGCCCCGGCGATGCCGCAGAGCGTCGATCTGGTGAACCGACTGCGCGCCGACGGCGTCCCCGCAGTCATCTCCGGCGCGGGCCCCACGGTGCTCGCGCTGGCCGAGGACAGTGCGGCCGACAAGGTCGCACGGCTGGCGGGCGAGGGGTGGGCGGCCAACCGGCTCGCCTTCGACGCCGCGGGTGCGAGCGTTCTGCCGCTCGCGCCCTAGGGACACACGATTGCCACACGATTGCCGGTGAGAGAGAGGGGGAATGTTTGTTGGAGCCGGTAGTGTTAACCTCAAGTCAGCGGTCGTCGTCCTCACGACGCGGCGCTTTGCGTCCCTCATAGGGACCACCATTCTTCCGGGAGCCTCCCCAAACTGCCTGAGCAGCCTGCCTGAGCAGTTTCGAGCACGCTCCGGAACCGGCACGACACCCCTCGCTTTTTCCAGGAGTGGGCCGAGCAGGGGGACCTCGGGCCGGACCTTGCACGTATGCATGTATCTCTCTCCGCCGTCAATTCTCCGGCGGGACCACCGCTCCGGCACGGCCCACACCCGGGACCGAAGCCGGACAGCACAACCGGTCGCCGAGCCAGAAGGCCGACGTCCGCTCCAGGGAAGGACCCTTCGTGAGCGACACCACCGATCTGATGGGCGTGACTGCCGACAGCAACGTCGACAACGCCGCGCCCGCCACAGGTGCTGCCTCGGGCACCACCTCACGGCGCCGCCGCTCCGGCACCGGCCTCGAGGGCATGGTCCTGGCCGAGCTGCAGCAGGTCGCGTCCGGCCTCGGCATCAGGGGCACCGCGCGTATGCGCAAGAGCCAGCTGATCGAGGTCATCAAGGAGGCGCAGGCCGGAGGGACCTCCCCGGCGAAGAGCGCCGACGCGGGCGCCGCCGAGGCCCCCGCCAAGCCCAAGCGCCGCGCCACGTCCAAGACCCGCACGGGTGACGAGGCCGCTGCCCCCGCCGCTGAGAAGGCGGAGAAGGCCGACAAGCCCGAGAAGGCTGTCGCCCAGCAGCAGATCGACATCCCGGGACAGCCGGGTGGCGGCCCCTCCCAGGCCGCAGGCTCTGGGGGAGACGACCAGCCGGCCGGTGAGCGCCGTCGCCGTCGCGCCACGGCGCAGGCGGGCAGCCCGGACACCCGCACCGAGGCCCGCGGGGACACCGCCGTCGAGGTCAAGACCGACGTCAAGACCGACGAGCGCCCCGAGGCCAAGGCGGACACCGCCGTGGACACCGCCGAAGGCCGTCGTGACCGCCAGCGCGGCGACCGCGCCGAGCGTGGCGACCGGGGCGGCGAGCGCGGGGACCGCGGCGAGCGCCGTGAGCGTCAGCGTGACCGCCGCGGCAAGGGCGACGACCAGCAGCAGGGCGGCCAGCGCCAGCAGCGTCAGGGCGCCCAGCAGAGCACCGGCCCCCAGGACGACTTCGACGACGAGGCCGGTGGCCGTCGCGGACGCCGCGGCCGCTACCGCGACCGCCGTGGCCGCCGTGGCCGTGACGACTTCCAGGCCGGCGAGCCGCAGGTCTCCGACGACGACGTCCTGATCCCCGTCGCGGGCATCCTGGACATCCTCGACAACTACGCGTTCATCCGGACCTCCGGCTACCTGCCCGGCCCGAACGACGTGTACGTCTCCCTCGCCCAGGTCCGCAAGAACGGCCTGCGCAAGGGTGACCACGTCACCGGCGCCGTGCGCCAGCCCAAGGAAGGCGAGCGCCGCGAGAAGTTCAACGCGCTGGTCCGCCTCGACTCGGTCAACGGCATGGCGCCCGAATCGGGCCGCGGCCGCCCCGAGTTCAACAAGCTGACCCCGCTGTACCCGCAGGACCGGCTGCGTCTCGAGACCGACCCGGGCGTGCTGACGACCCGGATCATCGACCTCGTCGCGCCGATCGGCAAGGGCCAGCGAGGCCTGATCGTGGCCCCGCCGAAGACCGGTAAGACCATGATCATGCAGGCGATCGCCAACGCGATCACCCACAACAACCCCGAGTGCCACCTGATGGTCGTCCTGGTCGACGAGCGTCCGGAAGAGGTCACCGACATGCAGCGGTCGGTGAAGGGCGAGGTCATCTCCTCGACCTTCGACCGTCCCGCGGAGGACCACACCACCGTCGCCGAGCTGGCCATCGAGCGCGCCAAGCGTCTCGTCGAGCTGGGTCACGACGTGGTCGTCCTGCTGGACTCGATCACCCGCCTCGGCCGCGCCTACAACCTGGCGGCCCCGGCCTCCGGACGCATCCTGTCCGGTGGTGTCGACTCGACCGCGCTCTACCCGCCGAAGCGCTTCTTCGGTGCCGCGCGCAACATCGAGGACGGCGGCTCGCTGACCATCCTGGCCACCGCGCTGGTCGACACCGGCTCGCGGATGGACGAGGTGATCTTCGAGGAGTTCAAGGGCACCGGCAACGCGGAGCTCAAGCTCGACCGGAAGCTCGCCGACAAGCGCATCTTCCCGGCGGTGGACGTCGACGCGTCCGGCACCCGTAAGGAAGAGATCCTGCTCGGCAGCGACGAGCTCGCCGTCACCTGGAAGCTGCGTCGTGTGCTGCACGCACTCGACCAGCAGCAGGCGATCGAGCTGCTGCTCGACAAGATGAAGCAGACCAAGTCGAACGGCGAGTTCCTGCTTCAGATCCAGAAGACGACTCCGTCCGCCGGCAACGGCAACGACTGAGAGAGCTTCGCCACAGCCGCCGGGCCCGTCACGGGCCCGTCGCGGGACCACCGGTCCCCCTCCGCCACCGGCAGAAACCGCTGGTGACAGGGCGGGCCAGGTCCCTCGAGCTGTCCCTCGGGCCCACCGCGTACCGCGCGGTGGGCCCGAGGCGTTCTCAGGGAGTTCTCACCGGGCCGTGCAACGCTTCTCGCTGCTCCGACGTCTGAGCAACTACGACAAACCGCGCCTGAACACCACCAGCGGGGGTAGCGGGAGCAGCGAGAGCCGAGGAGAGCATGAGCGAGCGGAACGGCCGTGGCGGCCGAATAGTCCCCCTACGCCCAGGGGGCGTGGGGGGACCCCCGAGCGGCAGACGCCGCAAGCCTCCCACGAAGGCCCGCCGGACCTGGACGGTCGTGGCATGGGTGGCGGCCACCCTGGTGCTCGTGGGCGGCTCAGGTCTCGGCCTTCTCTACTTCAAGCTCAACGGGAACCTCCAGGGCGTCGACATCAAGACGGCACTGGGCGAGGACCGCCCGAAGAACGTCGACAACGGCTCCATGGACATCCTGGTGCTCGGCTCCGACTCACGCTCCGGCGAGAACTCCGGGTACGGCGACGACGACGGTGCCGCCCGCTCCGACACCGCGATGGTCGTCCACGTCCATCAGGGTCACAGGACCGCGAGCGTCGTGTCCGTACCGCGCGACACCATGGTGGGGCGGCCCGACTGCACCGGCCGGGACGGCACCGACGTCCCCGGCGACGAGCGGGCGATGTTCAACAGCGCCTACGAGATCGGCGGACCCGCCTGCGCCGTGAAGACGGTCGAGGCGATGTCCGGCATCCGCATGGACCACTACATCGAGGTCGACTTCACGGGCTTCAAGAAGCTCGTCGACGAGCTCGGCGGCGTCGACATCACCACCACGCAGCCGATCGACGACAGCAAGAGCCACCTGAGCCTCCGGCCCGGCACCCACCGCCTGGACGGGGAGCAGGCGCTCGGCCTCGTACGCACCCGCAAGAGCGTCGGCGACGGCAGCGACCTCGGCCGCATCCAGCTCCAGCAGGCCTTCATGAAGGCGTTCATCGAGCAGGTCAAGGACGTGGGCGTGTTCAGCAGCCCGAAGAAGCTCCTCGACCTCGCCGACGCCGGCACCAAGGCGATCACGCCCGACTCCGAGCTGGACTCGGTGAACGAGCTGATGGGCTTCGCCAGAGGGCTCGGCGCCCTCGGCGCGGAGGACGTCCACATGATCACGATGCCGGTGGAGTACGACCCCGCAGACCCCAACCGCGTCGTGCCCGTCGAGACCGGCGCGCGGCAGGTGTGGACGGCGCTCAAGCAGGACAGGCCGATCCCTGCCTCCGCGGTGCGGGACTCGGCGGGCGACAAGGGCGATGCCGCCACCGTCGTGAAGAGCCCGTAATACCCACTTCGACCGCCAGGAATACTTCGGCGACCACCCCGGTTTTGGGAGATACGGCCGGTCCTGGCAGACTGGTACGTCGGCCCCGGTTCACGTACGAGCATCCCCGCCCGTGCGACCCGGCGCCCTCCCGAACCTAGGAGACACCTTGAAGCGCGACATCCACCCCGAGTACGTCGAGACCCAGGTCAGCTGCACCTGTGGTGCGGCATTCACCACGCGTAGCACGATCCAGAGCGGCAACATCCGCGCCGAGGTCTGCTCCGAGTGCCACCCGTTCTACACGGGCAAGCAGAAGATCCTCGACACCGGTGGCCGCGTGGCCCGCTTCGAGGCCCGCTTCGGCAAGGCTGCCGGCTCCGCCAAGAAGTAGCGAGCCACTGCGCCGGTCCTCGGCCGCCCCCTCCAGGGTGGCCGGGACCGGCGCTTTGTCCGTTCTGAGCAGCCACCGCAGCCACCCCTTCGCGTACGAAACCAGGAGCCATCGATGTTCGAAGCGGTCGAGGAACTGATCGGCGAGCACGCCGATCTCGAGAAGCAGCTCGCCGACCCTTCGGTCCACGCCGACCAGGCGAACGCGCGCAAGCTGAACAAGCGCTACGCCGAGCTGACGCCCATCGTCGGCACCTACCGAGCCTGGAAGCAGACCGGCGAGGACATCGGGACGGCCCGTGAACTGGCCCAGGACGACCCGGAGTTCGCCGCCGAGGTGAAGGACCTGGAGAAGCAGCGCGAGGGGCTCACCGAGAAGCTGCGGCTGCTGCTCGTCCCGCGCGACCCCAGCGACGACAAGGACGTCATCCTCGAGGTCAAGGCCGGCGCTGGCGGCGACGAGTCCGCCCTGTTCGCGGGCGACCTGCTGCGGATGTACCTGCGTTACGCGGAGCGCGTCGGCTGGAAGACCGAGATCATCGACTCGACCGAGTCCGAGCTCGGCGGCTACAAGGACGTCCAGGTCGCCGTCAAGACCAAGGGCGGCCAGGGCGCGACCGAGCCGGGCCAGGGTGTCTGGGCACGGCTGAAGTACGAGGGCGGGGTGCACCGCGTGCAGCGCGTGCCCGCCACCGAGTCGCAGGGCCGTATCCACACCTCCGCGGCCGGTGTGCTGGTCACGCCGGAGGCCGAGGAGATCGACGTCGAGATCCACGCCAACGACCTGCGCATCGACGTCTACCGCTCGTCCGGACCCGGCGGCCAGTCCGTCAACACGACCGACTCCGCCGTCCGCATCACGCACCTGCCGACCGGCATCGTCGCCTCCTGCCAGAACGAGAAGAGCCAGCTCCAGAACAAGGAGCAGGCCATGCGTATCCTGCGCTCCAGGCTGCTCGCCGCAGCCCAGGAGGAGGCCGAGAGCAAGGCCGCGGACGCCCGCCGCAGCCAGGTCCGAACGGTCGACCGGTCGGAGAAGATCCGTACGTACAACTTCCCGGAAAACCGGATCTCGGACCACCGCGTCGGCTTCAAGGCGTACAACTTGGACCAGGTGCTCGACGGTGACCTGGACGCAGTGATCCAGGCGTGCGTCGACGCCGACTCCGCCGCCAAGCTCGCGGCTGCCCAGTAGCCCGCGACCCGGCGAAGCCGGTGCAGTTCCCGTAGTCCCGTAGGTCAGAGAATCGTCCGCACGAGCGTCACAGGAAGGGTAGGCACGTGAACCTGCTGCTTGCCGAGGTGGCCCAAGCCACCCAGCGGCTGGCCGACGCCGGCGTGCCGTCACCGCGGTTCGACGCGGAGGAGCTCGCCGCGTTCGTGCACGGCGTGAAGCGGGGAGAGCTCCACAATGTCAAGGACGCGGACTTCGACGCCCGCTACTGGGAGGCCGTCGCCCGCCGAGAGGCACGCGAGCCGCTCCAGCACATCACCGGGCGCGCCTTCTTCCGCTACCTGGAGCTCCAGGTCGGCCCCGGGGTGTTCGTGCCGCGCCCCGAGACCGAGTCGGTCGTCGGCTGGGCGATAGAAGCCGTACGCGCCATGGACGTCGTCGAGCCGCTCATCGTCGACCTGTGCTCCGGCTCCGGCGCCATCGCCCTCGCGATGGCCC
This sequence comes from Streptomyces sp. OZ13, assembly GCF_052068155.1. Classification (NCBI taxonomy): domain Bacteria; kingdom Bacillati; phylum Actinomycetota; class Actinomycetes; order Kitasatosporales; family Streptomycetaceae; genus Streptomyces; species Streptomyces sp. OZ13. The sequence goes on from NZ_JBQHCZ010000005.1 coordinate 667,816, forward strand.
AGGAAGTCCCGCGTTCGCGCGTGCACGCCGTGGAGCTGTCCGAGGACGCCCTGAAGTGGACCCGCAAGAACGCCGAGGGTTCCCGCGTCACCGTCCACCACGGCGACGCCCTCACCGCGCTGCCCGAGCTCGACGGCCAGGTCGACCTGGTCATCTCCAACCCGCCGTACATCCCGCTCACCGAGTGGGAGTACGTCGCGCCCGAGGCGCGCGACCACGACCCGCAGATGGCCCTGTTCTCCGGCGAGGACGGTCTGGACACCATCCGCGGCATCGAACGCACCGCGCACCGGCTGCTGCGGCCCGGCGGCCTCGTCGTCATCGAGCACGCCGACACCCAGGGCGGGCAGGTGCCGTGGATCTTCAACGAGGAATCCGGCTGGGCCGACGCAGCCGACCACCCCGACCTGAACAAGCGGCCGCGGTTCGCCACCGCCCGCAAGGCCATGCCATGACCAAGCACGTGTACGAGGAGGCCCGCTGATGGCTCGGCGATACGACTGCAACGACGCGACGGATCGCACCACCGGTCTGCGCGAGGCCGCATCGGCCGTCCGCCGCGGAGAGCTCGTCGTGCTGCCCACCGACACCGTGTACGGCATCGGTGCGGACGCCTTCAGCCCCGAGGCCGTCGCCGACCTGCTCGAGGCGAAGGGGCGCGGCCGGAACATGCCCACCCCTGTCCTCATCGGCTCGCCCAACACCCTGCACGGGCTCGTCACCGACTTCTCCGAGCAGGCCTGGGAGCTCGTCGATGCCTACTGGCCCGGCGCGCTGACCCTGGTCACCAAGCACCAGCCGTCCCTGCAGTGGAACCTCGGGGACACCCGTGGCACCGTCGCGATCCGGATGCCGCTGCACCCCGTCGCCATCGAACTGCTCACCGAGGTCGGCCCGATGGCCGTCTCCAGCGCCAACCTCACGGGACACCCCTCGCCCGAGGACTGCGACGCCGCCCAGGGGATGCTCGGCGACTCCGTCTCCGTCTACCTCGACGGCGGCCCGACGCCCGGCATCGTGCCGTCGTCGATCGTCGACGTCACCGGCAAGGTGCCGGTCCTGCTGCGTGAGGGCGCCCTGTCCGCGGACGAGCTGCGCAAGGTCGTACCAGACCTCGAGGTGGCCAATTGACCGCCCCTGAGGGGCGTGGCATAGCGGAAACCAGCAGCACGGGCCAGGCCTTCCGCATCCTCCACGTCAGCACCGGCAACGTCTGCCGCTCGCCCATCACCGAGCGGCTGACCCGCCATGCCCTGAGCGACCGCCTCGGCGATCCCCTCACGGGCGGCCTGATCGTGGAGAGCGCGGGCACGTGGGGCCACGAGGGCGCCCCGATGGAGGCCAACGCCGAGATCGTCCTCGCGGACTTCGGAGCGGACGCGAGCGGGTTCGTCGGGCGTGAGCTGCTCGACGAGCACGTCATCCGCGCGGACCTCGTCCTGACGGCCACGCGTGACCACCGTGCGCAGGTCATCTCGATGGGCCACTCGGCGGGCCTGCGGACCTTCACGCTCAAGGAGTTCACCCGCCTCGTACGCGCCATAGATCCGGCGACCCTGCCCGACCCCCGCGAGGACGGCGTCGTCGAACGTGCGCGCGCGCTGGTGCGGGCCGCGGCGGCGCTGCGGGGATGGCTGCTGGCGCCGAGCCCGGACGCGGACGAGGTGTTCGATCCGTACGGGGCGCCGATCACGTTCTTCCGCTCGATCGGCGACGAGATCCATCAGGCGCTGGACCCGGTGGTCACGGCGCTGACGGGGGTCCGGGCGCGGTCCTGACAACTTCAGCCTCGCCGGCGTGTGAGGCGCGGGGGTGCGGTGGCAGAGCCCCCGGAAACCCCGCGCAGAGCGCGGTGTTCGGGTCCGGGCGGAGCCCCACGCGGCGGAGCCGCACATCGGTACAGCGGGAAGGGGCGGGGTGGGGAACGGGCCCGCGCAGCGGAACAACCCGCCCGTAACCGTGTTGCGCACGCACCGCGCGGCCACGGCCCGCCGGTTCTACATTGGATGTGCCGCAGCTCCCCCCGAGGCCCCGGAGCCGTCATGTCCGTCACCGATGCAGCCCGCGCAGTGCCTTCCGTGCCGTCGACGTCGTTCGAGGCACTGCGCCGCCAGGATCCCCAGATCGCGGACATCCTCTTCGGGGAGTCGCAGCGGCAGGCGACCACCCTCCAGCTCATCGCCGCGGAGAACTTCACTTCTCCCGCGGTGCTCGCAGCTCTCGGGTCGCCGCTCGCGAACAAGTACGCGGAGGGCTATCCGGGCGCCCGCCACCACGGTGGCTGCGAGCTCGTCGACGCCGCCGAGCGCATCGCGATCGAGCGGGCGACGGCCCTGTTCGGCGCCGACCACGCCAATGTGCAGCCGCACTCCGGCTCCTCCGCGGTCCTCGCGGCGTACGCGGCCCTGCTGCGGCCCGGTGACACGGTGCTCGCCATGGGGCTCCCGTACGGCGGACACCTCACGCACGGTTCGCCGGCGAACTTCTCCGGCCGGTGGTTCGACTTCGTCGCCTACGGCGTGGACGCGGAGACCGGGCTCATCGACTACCACCAGGTGCGCCATCTGGCCCGGCAGCACCGGCCGAAGGCGATCGTCTGCGGGTCGATCTCCTATCCCCGCCACCCCGACTACGAGGCGTTCCGCGACATCGCGGACGAGGTCGGCGCCTATCTGATCGCGGACGCCGCGCACCCCATCGGTCTGGTCGCCGGCGGCGCGGCGCCGAATCCGGTGCCGTACGCGGACGTGGTGTGCGCCACCACCCACAAGGTCCTGCGCGGACCGCGCGGCGGGATGATTTTGTGCGGCTCCGAGCTGGCGGAGCGCATCGACCGGGCGGTGTTCCCGTTCACGCAGGGCGGGGCCCAGATGCACACCATCGCCGCGAAGGCCGTCGCATTCGGGGAGGCGGCGACGCCCGCGTTCACCGCGTACGCGCATCAGGTCGTCGCCAACGCGCGCGAACTTGCGGGGGCGCTCGCGGCGGAGGGCTTCGCCGTGCTGACGGACGGCACGGACACCCACATCGTCGGCGCGGATCCGGCACCCCTGGGCGTCGACGGCAGGGTCGCCCGTGGCCGGCTCGCAGCCGCGGGCATCGTCCTGGACACCTGCGCGCTGCCGTACGGGGACGGCCGGGGCATCCGGCTCGGCACCGCCGCCGTCACGACGCAGGGCATGGGCCGCAAGGAGATGGACCGGATCGCGACCTTGTTCACGGCGGCGCTGCGGGAGCAGAGCGAGCCGCACGACATCCGCGGAAAGGTACAGGGTCTCGTCGCGGGATTCCCGCCGTTCGCGGGGTAGCAGCATTGCTGTGCCGTCGCCGTGCAACCATCACAGAGCCCCGCGTGTCCTCAAGCATGTGGCTACCACAGCTAAGGTGTGGGGCTGAGATGGCCAGCGATTCCTGTGGGGCAGCCCGTGCGTGATTACCTGCTGACGCTATGTGTCACGGCCGCGGTGACGTATCTGCTCACCGGGCCGGTGAGGAAGTTCGCCATCGCCACCGGCGCGATGCCGGAGATCCGCGCCCGTGACGTACACCGCGAACCGACGCCCCGGCTGGGCGGCATCGCGATGTTCTTCGGCCTGTGCGCCGGGCTGCTGGTCGCCGACCATCTGGAGAACCTGAACAGCGTCTTCGAGCTGTCGAACGAACCACGTGCGCTGCTCTCCGGCGCCGCCCTGATCTGGATCATCGGCGTCCTGGACGACAAGTTCGAGATCGACGCCCTGATCAAACTGGGCGGCCAGATGATCGCCGCGGGCGTCATGGTCGTACAGGGCCTGACGATCCTTTGGATCCCGGTCCCGGGTGTGGGAACCGTCTCGCTGACGAGCTGGCAGGGGACCCTGCTCACCGTCGCCCTCGTCGTCATCACCATCAACGCGGTGAACTTCGTCGACGGCCTCGACGGTCTCGCGGCCGGCATGGTGTGCATCGCGGCCGCGGCGTTCTTCCTCTACGCCTACCGGATCTGGTTCAGCTACGGCATCGAGGCGGCGTCCCCCGCCACCCTGTTCACCGCGATCCTGATGGGCATGTGCCTGGGCTTCCTGCCCCACAACATGCACCCCGCCAGGATCTTCATGGGCGACTCCGGCTCGATGCTGATCGGACTCGTCCTCGCGGCGGCCGCGATCTCCGTGACCGGCCAGGTGGACATGGACGCCCTGCGGATCTTCGAGGGCGGCACCCGCCAGGCCACGCACGCGGCGCTGCCGGTGTTCATCCCGCTGCTGCTGCCGCTGACCATCATCGCGATCCCGGTCGCGGACCTGCTGCTGGCGATCGTCCGCCGTACCTGGAAGGGCCAGTCGCCGTTCGCGGCGGACCGCGGCCACCTCCACCACCGCCTCCTCGAGGTCGGCCACTCGCACAGCCGGGCCGTGCTGATCATGTACTTCTGGTCGGCGCTGATCGCCTTCGGCGTCGTCGCTTACTCCATCCACTCGAAGTCCATGTGGATCGTGCTGGCGGTGGTGGTGCTGAGCGCGATCGGCCTGGTGCTGTTGCTGCTGCCGCGCTTCACGCCGAGGGCGCCGCGGTGGGCGGAGAGCCTCGTGCCGCCGCGCTACCGCCGCCGTTCGAGGTCCGCGGCGGCCACGGCCGGCGCTTCGGAGCAGCACGGCACGGCGGCTCCCGACCACGAGGAGGGTCCGCGGATCCCGGTCGGCGTGGGCGTCAGCGGCGTCAACGGCGCGACAGCCGTGGGAGCACGGGCCCGTTTCCCGGAGCGGAGCAGGGCGGACTCCGCCCGCTGACCGGATCTGGGCCGCCCGGCCGTGCGCCGGCCGGATTGGGCCGTCCGGCCGCGAGGTTTACGAGGCGCCGGCGGCCGCGGTGGACCGCGGCCACCGTTCCCACGTCGATTGAGCCACGCCTGCCTGGCGGGTAATCGCCGTGATCGGCTTCACTGTCCGTACTTGGAGAATCACAATGACGAACAGGTGTGGTCTCACTAGTCTCTGATCTTGAGCGGCCAGACCAACCGCTCGATGAAGAGATGGGGAACTCTCATGGCAATGACGCCTGTTTTGAAGCGTGTTGGCGTAGTCGGAGTCACCGCCTTGGTGATCGGCACGCTGGGGGCGGGACCTGCTTTCGCGCGCGCCCACAACTGCACGGAGGGCGGGGGCAACTGCATCACCGTTGACGGGTCCGGGCTCAATGTCACGGACATCTCCGCCAGCTACACGCCGGCGCCTCGCACGGTGTCGGGGCGGATCGCCAAGCTGAAGGTGGAGGTCCCCGGCCAGGCCGCGAGGACCTACTGGGCGAACAACAGCGCCCGTCAGGGTCGTCCGGTGAGCCAGGACTGGGGCGGCTACGCCAAGAGGTACCCGAACGGCACGAAGCTGTGCACGGGGTGGAGCTTCACGAGTCACCTGGCCTGTGCCACCGTGCACAACTGAGCCGTCCGCACAAGATCATCTCGGTGCGCCCTGCCTGTCGGCGGGGCGCACCTTTTTGCCCTGAGGGCCGGGGCTCGGGGAGAATCGTGCTTGCCTCGTCAACCGGGCAACCCTCGAGAGCGGCGTCCAATAGTTGGGGCTGACGGCTGCCAGGAACCGAAGTAGTGACCGACAAACTGCTCATTACCAGACGAACTGCACGGTTGTCGTGCACACACGGGCGGGTTCACTCTCATGTGTGAGAGTTGGCACACCACTGGGTAAAGACCTCATCAAATAGTTTGTGATACCGTTCACGAGACCCGGAGACAGCGCCGAAGGACCGTAGTGCGACGGTTCGTTGGCCCCCGAGGCCCATCTCGGGACCGGGCCTACGCTCGTCCATGACGACACCACTTTGCCCCCACCAGCAAGCGGAGATGCCGCCATGCCGTCCAACGACGCACGCATCCTTATTCATGCCGCCGTACCCACCGCAGCCGCCGGCGCTGTTGCCGCCGTTGTCAGCGCAGTGGTCGCGGGTGGCAAGGGCGCGCTCGGGGCGATCGTGGCCACGCTGGTGGTGATCCTCTTCATGGGCATCGGGCTGTACGTCCTGCAGCGTGTGGCGAAGTCGTTGCCGCAGCTGTTCCAGGCCATGGGTCTGATGCTCTATACGGCACAGTTGCTGTTGCTGTTCATCTTTGTTGCGATGTTCAAGAACACCACGTTGTTCAACCCCAAGGCCTTCGCCATCACGCTGGTCGCGCTGACCCTCGTCTGGATCGGTGCACAGACCCGTGCACACATGAAGGCCAAGATCCTTTACGTCGAACCCGACTCCTCTGCCGGCAGCAAGCCCGGAAACAAGGGGCCGTCGTCGTGAGGGGTAGGGCCGGTATAAGGGCGCGTTCGGGATCCTGCTATCGTCCGGTGCCAACTGCGGCATCGCGGGCGCGGGCATCTGAGCTGACGCCTGCTTATTCGCGAGGCTTGATGCCCCACTGCCGCCCCACCATTCGAAACACCAGTCCAGTGCCGACCCGCGGTTTCGTGCCGCGCCGACACAACGAGGTTGCCGTACCTATGCGCCACGCTGAAGGAGCCCGCGGTGAGTGCTGACCCGACGCAGGTGCTCGCCTTCGAGACCGACTGCCACATCTTTGACGGTTGTGGCTTTCCGGCACCGGGCCTGCACTCGTTCCTGTTCGAGCCCCTTTGGGGCGACGCGGACAGCAACCTGTACTTCAACAAGACGATGTTGCTCGCCCTGCTCGGTTCGATCATCATCGTCGGCTTCTTCTGGGCTGCATTCCGCAAGCCCCAGGTCGTCCCCGGCAAGCTGCAGATGGTCGCCGAAGCCGGCTACGACTTCATCCGCCGTGGCATTGTCTACGAGACGATCGGCAAGCGTGAGGGCGAGAAGTACGTTCCGCTCGTGGTCTCGCTGTTCTTCTTCGTCTGGGTGATGAACCTCTGGTCGATCATCCCGCTGGCACAGTTCCCGGTGACGTCGATCATCGCGTACCCGATGGTCCTGGCGCTGATCGTCTACATCCTGTGGGTCAGCCTCACGTTCAAGCGCCACGGCTGGGGCGGAGCGTGGAAGAACATCACCGGCTTCGACAAGTCGCTCGGCCCGGTTGCCTACCTGGCCGCGACGATCGAGCTGTTCTCGAACCTCCTGGTCCGCCCGTTCACTCACGCGGTCCGTCTCTTCGCGAACATGTTCGCGGGTCACACCCTGCTGCTGCTCTTCACGATCGCCAGCTGGTACCTGCTGAACGGCATCGGTTTCGCCTACGCCGGCGTCTCGTTCGTGATGGTCGTCGTCATGACGGCTTTCGAGCTCTTCATCCAGGCGGTTCAGGCGTACGTCTTCGTCCTCCTGACCTGCACCTACATCCAGGGCGCGCTCGCCGAGCACCACTGAGCTCCGCTCGCCCCGTATCCCGCAGACTGCCGGTGGCCAACCCCCACCGGTTCTTGAAAGAGAAGGAAGAACTGGCATGTCCCAGACTCTTGCCGCCGTCACCGGTGACCTCAAGGCCCTCGGCTCCATCGGCTACGGCCTCGCGGCCATCGGTCCCGGCGTCGGCGTCGGCATCATCTTCGGAAACGGCACCCAGGCTCTTGCCCGTCAGCCCGAGGCTGCCGGTCTGATCCGCGCCAACCAGATCCTCGGCTTCGCCTTCTGTGAGGCGCTCGCCCTGATCGGCCTGGTCATGCCGTTCGTCTACGGCTCCTGATTCTCGGGCCGTCCAGTAGAAACAGACGAAAGGCACTGATGTGAACCCCCTGGTTCAGCTCGCGCAGGAAGGTGCGGAAAACCCGCTCATCCCGCCGATTCCCGAGCTTGTCATCGGTCTGATCGCCTTTGTCATCGTCTTCGGCTTCCTCGCCAAGAAGCTCCTCCCGAACATCAACAAGGTTCTGGAAGAGCGTCGCGAGGCCATCGAAGGCGGTATCGAGAAGGCCGACGCCGCCAAGACCGAGGCTGAGAGCGTCCTTGAGCAGTACAAGGCGCAGCTCGCCGAGGCCCGTCACGAGGCCGCTCGGCTGCGCCAGGAGGCGACCGAGCAGGGCACCGCGATCATCCAGGAGATGAAGGCGGAAGGCCAGCGGCAGCGTGAGGAGATCATCGCGGCCGGCCACGCCCAGATCGAGGCCGACCGCAAGGCCGCGGCCGCGGCGCTGCGTCAGGACGTGGGCAAGCTCGCCACCGACCTGGCCGGCAAGCTGGTCGGTGAGTCCCTCGAGGACCACGCCCGCCAGAGCCGCACCATCGACCGCTTCCTCGACTCGCTCGAGGACGGCGCTTCGAAGGCCGAGGCCACCCGATGAACGGAGCCAGCCGCGAGGCGCTGGCCGCCGCGCACGAGTCGCTCGACGCGCTGACCGACAACACGTCGGTCGACGCGGCGAAGCTCGCCGGCGAGCTGGCCGCCGTCACCGCGCTGCTCGACCGAGAGGTGTCGCTGCGTCGGGTCCTCACCGACCCGGCGCAGGCCGCCGGGGCCAAGGCCGAGCTGGCCGGACGCATCTTCGCCGGTCAGATCAGCGGCGAGACCGCCGACCTGGTCAAGGGCATGGTCCGGTCCCGCTGGTCGCAGTCCCGCGACCTGGTCGACTCGCTCGAGGAACTGGCGAACACCGCCGACCTCACCGCGGCGCAGAAGACCGGTGTGCTCGACAACGTCGAGGACGAGCTGTTCCGCTTCGGCCGGATCCTTTCGTCCAGCAACGACCTGCGGTCGGCGCTGACCGACCGGTCGGGCACGGCGACCGCCAAGGGCGAGCTGCTCAGCAGCCTGCTCGGCGGCAAGGCCGACCCGATCACCGAGCGTCTGGTCGTCCGTCTCGCCACGCACCCGCGGGGACGTAGCCTGGAGTCGGGACTCGAGTCCCTGTCCAAGCTCGCCGCGGCGCGGCGGGACCGGATGGTCGCCGTCGTCACCTCGGCGGTGCCGCTGACCGAGGCGCAGAAGCAGCGTCTCGGCGCGGGTCTGGCGCGGATGTACGGCCGTGACATGCACCTCAACCTCGAAGTGGACCCCACGGTCCTCGGCGGGATCTCGGTGCGGGTCGGTGACGAGATCATCAACGGCACCATCGCGGAGCGCCTCGAAGAGGCGACCCGTCGCATGGCCGGCTGACGGCGCAGCGCAGAACAGAACAGCAAGACCAGCGGCCCGGTTGGGCCGTGCAGAGATTGCAGAAGATTCCTGGGGGTCGGCCCCCAGACCCCCAAAGAAACTTCGGGCCCAACAAGGAGAGCAGGGAACCCAGATGGCGGAGCTCACGATCCGGCCGGAGGAGATCCGGGACGCGCTGGAGAACTATGTCCAGTCGTACCAGCCGGACGCGGCCTCGCGCGAGGAGGTCGGCACGGTCAGCCTGGCCGGCGACGGTATCGCGAAGGTCGAGGGTCTTCCCTCGGCCATGGCGAACGAGCTGCTGAAGTTCGAGGACGGCACCCTCGGTCTCGCCCTCAACCTCGAGGAGCGCGAGATCGGTGCGATCGTCCTCGGCGAGTTCAACGGTATCGAGGAGGGTCAGCCGGTCACCCGCACCGGTGAGGTCCTCTCGGTCGGTGTCGGCGAGGGCTACCTGGGCCGGGTCGTCGACCCGCTCGGCAACCCGATCGACGGCCTCGGCGAGATCGCGACCGATGGCCGGCGCGCCCTTGAACTGCAGGCCCCGGGCGTCATGGCCCGTAAGTCGGTGCACGAGCCGATGCAGACCGGCTACAAGGCCGTCGACGCGATGGTGCCGATCGGCCGCGGCCAGCGTCAGCTGATCATTGGTGACCGTCAGACCGGCAAGACCGCTCTGGCTGTCGACACGATCATCAACCAGCGTGACAACTGGCGTTCCGGCGACCCGAAGAAGCAGGTCCGCTGCATCTACGTCGCCATCGGCCAGAAGGGCTCGACCATCGCGTCCGTTCGCGGCGCCCTGGAAGAGGCCGGCGCGCTCGAGTACACGACGATCGTCGCCGCCCCGGCGTCCGACCCGGCCGGCTTCAAGTACCTGGCCCCGTACACCGGCTCGGCCATCGGCCAGCACTGGATGTACGACGGCAAGCACGTCCTCATCATCTTCGACGACCTCTCGAAGCAGGCCGACGCCTACCGCGCCGTGTCCCTGCTGCTGCGCCGCCCGCCGGGCCGTGAGGCCTACCCCGGTGACGTCTTCTACCTGCACTCGCGTCTGCTGGAGCGCTGCGCCAAGCTCTCCGACGACATGGGCGCCGGTTCGATGACCGGTCTGCCGATCGTCGAGACCAAGGCGAACGACGTGTCGGCGTTCATCCCGACCAACGTCATCTCCATCACCGACGGCCAGTGCTTCCTGGAGTCCGACCTGTTCAACGCCGGCCAGCGTCCGGCCCTGAACGTCGGTATCTCGGTCTCCCGTGTGGGTGGTTCCGCCCAGCACAAGGCCATGAAGCAGGTCTCCGGCCGTCTGCGTGTGGACCTCGCCCAGTACCGCGAGCTGGAGGCGTTCGCCGCCTTCGGTTCCGACCTGGACGCGGCCTCCAAGGCGCAGATGGAGCGCGGTAAGCGGATGGTCGAGCTGCTGAAGCAGGCTCAGTACCAGCCGATGCCCGTCGAGGAGCAGGTCGTCTCCGTCTGGGCCGGCACCACCGGCAAGATGGACGACGTCCCGGTCGCGGACATCCGTCGCTTCGAGGTCGAGCTGCTGGAGTACCTGCGCCGTGAGCGCAAGGAGCTCCTGACCAGCATCGCCGAGGGCGGCAAGATGTCGGACGACACCCTCCAGTCCGTCGCTGACGCCATCGCCGCGTTCAAGAAGCAGTTCGAGACCTCGGACGGCAAGCTTCTGGGCGAGGACGTTCCGGTCAGCACCGCCAAGTAGACGACGGAAGGGACCTGACTCATGGGAGCCCAGCTCCGGGTCTACAAGCGTCGCATCAAATCCGTCACCGCGACCAAGAAGATCACCAAGGCGATGGAGATGATCGCCGCCTCGCGCATCGTCAAGGCGCAGCGCCAGGTGGCCGCCTCCACGCCGTACGCGACCGAGCTCACCCGCGCGGTGACCGCGGTGGCGACGGGGTCGACGACGAACCACGCCCTGACCACCGAGGTGGACAACCCGACCCGGGCCGCGATCCTGCTCATCACGAGCGACCGCGGTCTGGCCGGCGGCTACTCCGCCAACGCCCTCAAGGCGGCGGAGCAGCTCACCGAGCGGCTCCGCGGCGAGGGCAAGGAGGTCGACGCGTACATCGTCGGCCGCAAGGGTGTGGCGTACTACGGCTTCCGTGAGCGCAAGGTCACGGAGTCGTGGACGGGCTTCACCGACAACCCGACGTACGCGGACGCCAAGATGGTCGCGGCCCCGCTGATCGCGGCGATCGAGAAGGACACGGCCGAGGGTGGTGTGGACGAGCTCCACATCGTCTTCACCGAGTTCATCTCGATGCTGACGCAGACGCCGGTTCAGAAGCGGCTGCTGCCTCTCAGCCTCGAGAAGGCGAAGGAGGAGACGGCGACGAAGGGCGAGATCCTTCCGCTGTTCGACTTCGAGCCGTCGGCCGAGGACGTCCTCGACGCCCTGCTGCCGCGCTACGTCGAGAGCCGGATCTACAACGCGCTGCTCCAGGCGGCTGCCTCCAAGCACGCCGCCACCCGCCGCGCGATGAAGTCGGCGACCGACAACGCCGGGGAGCTCATCAAGAGCCTCTCCCGGCTTGCCAACGCGGCCCGCCAGGCCGAAATCACCCAGGAAATCAGCGAGATCGTCGGTGGAGCCAGCGCCCTGGCCGACGCGACCGCGGGGAGTGACAAGTAATGACGACGACAGTTGAGACGGCCGCTGCCACGGGCCGCGTCGCCCGGGTCATCGGCCCGGTCGTCGACGTGGAGTTCCCCGTCGACGCGATGCCGGAGATCTACAACGCGCTGACCGTTCAGGTCGCCGACCCGGCTCTGGAGGGCGCGCTCAAGACGCTGACCCTCGAGGTCGCCCAGCACCTGGGTGACGGCCTGGTCCGCGCGATCTCGATGCAGCCCACCGACGGTCTGGTCCGCCAGGCCCCGGTGACCGACACGGGCAACGGCATCACCGTCCCCGTCGGTGACTTCACCAAGGGCAAGGTGTTCAACACGCTCGGTGAGGTGCTGAACGTCCCCGAGGAGAACGCCAACATCGGTGAGCGGTGGCCCATCCACCGCAAGGCTCCGAACTTCGACCAGCTCGAGTCGAAGACCGAGATGTTCGAGACCGGCGTCAAGGTCATCGACCTTCTCACCCCGTACGTCAAGGGTGGAAAGATCGGTCTGTTCGGTGGTGCCGGCGTCGGCAAGACCGTTCTGATCCAGGAAATGATCTACCGCGTCGCCAACAACCACGACGGTGTGTCGGTGTTCGCGGGCGTCGGTGAGCGTACCCGTGAGGGCAACGACCTCATCGAGGAGATGTCCGAGTCCGGCGTCATCGACAAGACCGCGCTGGTCTTCGGTCAGATGGACGAGCCCCCGGGCACCCGTCTCCGTGTCGCCCTGGCCGGTCTGACCATGGCGGAGTACTTCCGCGATGTGCAGAAGCAGGACGTGCTCTTCTTCATCGACAACATCTTCCGGTACACCCAGGCCGGCTCCGAGGTGTCCACCCTGCTCGGCCGTATGCCGTCCGCGGTGGGTTACCAGCCGAACCTGGCCGACGAGATGGGTCTGCTGCAGGAGCGCATCACCTCGACGCGTGGTCACTCGATCACGTCGATGCAGGCGATCTACGTCCCCGCGGACGACCTGACCGACCCGGCCCCGGCCACCACCTTCGCCCACCTCGACGCGACGACGGTTCTCTCCCGTCCGATCTCCGAGAAGGGCATCTACCCGGCCGTGGACCCGCTGGACTCCACGTCCCGCATCCTGGACCCGCGCTACATCACGCAGGAGCACTACGACGCCGCCACGCGCGTCAAGGGGATCCTGCAGAAGTACAAGGACCTCCAGGACATCATCGCGATTCTCGGTATCGACGAGCTGGGCGAGGAGGACAAGCTGGTTGTCCACCGTGCCCGTCGCGTGGAGCGCTTCCTGTCCCAGAACACCCACGTCGCCAAGCAGTTCACCGGCGTGGACGGCTCGGACGTGCCGCTCGACGAGTCGATCGCCGCGTTCAACGCGATCTGCGACGGTGAGTACGACCACTTCCCCGAGCAGGCGTTCTTCATGTGCGGTGGCATCGAGGACCTCAAGGCCAACGCCAAGGAGCTCGGCGTCTCCTGAGTCGCATGACTCGCTGAAGGGGGCGGGCACGTCCCGCCCCCTTCTTCACGCCCCTTAGAATTGACCCAACACCCGGCATGACCGCCGGGTGGTGACCCGAGGAGCCAACCTTGGCTGCTGAGCTGCACGTCGAGCTGGTCGCCGCCGACCGTAGTGTCTGGTCCGGCGAGGCCACCCTGGTCGTCGCGCGCACCACGTCCGGCGACATCGGCGTCATGCCCGGTCACCAGCCGCTGCTGGGTGTGCTGGAATCGGGCCCGGTGACCATTCGCACGAGCGAGGGTGGGACCGTCGTCGCCGCGGTGCACGGTGGTTTCATCTCGTTCGCGGACAACAAGCTGTCGCTGCTGGCGGAGATCGCCGAGCTGGCGGACGAGATCGACGTCCAGCGTGCCGAGCGGGCGCTGGAGCGCGCCAAGTCGGACACGGACGCCGCCGCCGAGCGGCGCGCCGACGTCCGTCTGCGTGCGGTGGCGGTGCGCTAGTCGCGCCCCACGAGAAGTTTGTCCCTCAGCCGCGGCCGGCCCGGATCTCCTTCGGGCCGTGCCGCGGCTGAGGCGATGCAGGTGCACGTGATATTCGGTTACGGGACGATGCGAGGAGGTCGGTGGAGATGTTCCTCGCTCTGCTTGTGAGCGGTTCTGTCGTCGCACTGGTGCTGATCGGACTGTTCGTCTTCGGACTGCGCAGGAGGCTGATCCAGCGCTCCGGCGGTACGTTCGACTGCAGTCTGCGCTGGAACCTCGTGGAGGATCACGATGCTTCCGGCAAGGGGTGGGTGTACGGCGTCGCCCGGTACAGCGGTGACCGGATCGAGTGGTTTCGGATCTTCTCGTACGCGCCCCGGCCCCGCCGGGTGCTCGAGCGCTCCGCGATCGAGGTGCTGGCCCGCCGCACGCCGGAGGGCGAGGAGGAGCTGGCGCTCCTCTCCGATTCGGTCGTGCTCGCCTGCCGGCACCGCGGGACCCGGCTGGAGCTGTCGATGAGCGAGGACGCGCTGACCGGCTTCCTCGCCTGGCTGGAGGCGGCCCCGCCCGGCCAGAGGGTCAACGTCGCGTAGCGATGGTCCGGCGTGTACGGAACGCGTCGGAGTGCATGACAAAGCCCGGGAGAGGTGACTCTCCCGGGCTTCTTCGTCAGCGGACCGTGGTGCTATCCGAGGCCGCTGTTGATCGCGCCGACCAGCTCTCCGTTGCTCGTGTCACCGCTGAACTCCCAGAAGAACGCACCGCCGAGGCCCTGGTTGTTGGCCCAGTTCATCTTGGAGGTGACGGTCGCCGGGGTGTCGTAGCTCCACCAGTTGGTGCCGCAGTGGGCGTACGCCGTGCCGGCGATCGTCCCGGTGGCCGGGCAGCTGTTCCTGAGGACCTTGTAGTCCTCGATGCCCTGCTCGTACGTGCCTGCCGCCGGCCCGGTGGCCGTGCCGCCCGGGGCGGACTGGGTCACGCCGGTCCAGCCGCGTCCGTAGAAGCCGATGCCCAGCAGCAGCTTCTTGGCAGGCACACCCTTCGCCTTGAACTTGGCGATCGCCTCGGCGGAGTTGAATCCGGCCTGCGGGATGCCCGGGTACGAGGTGAGCGGGGAGTGCGGGGCCGTGGGGCCCTTGGCCGCCCAGGCGCCGAAGAAGTCGTACGTCATCACGTTGTACCAGTCGAGGTACTGCGCGGCGCCGCCGTAGTCGGCCGCGTCGATCTTGCCGCCGGACGAGGCGTCGGCCGTGACCGCCGCGGTGACCAGGTTGTTCGCGCCGAACTTGGTGCGCATGGCCTGCATCATGTTCTTGAACGCCGCGGGGCCGCTGGTGTCGCAGCTCAGACCGCAGGCGTTCGGGTACTCCCAGTCGAGGTCGATGCCGTCGAAGACATCCGCCCAGCGGGGGTCCTCGACCAGGTCGTAGCAGGACTGGGCGAAGGCGGCCGGGTTCTGCACGGCCTGGCCGAAGCCGCCGGACCAGGTCCAGCCGCCGAACGACCACAGGACCTTGATGTGCGGGTACTGGGCCTTCAGCTTGCGCAGCTGGTTGAAGTTGCCGCGGAGCGGCTGGTCCCAGGTGTCGGCCTTGCCGTCGACGGACTGGTCGGCGGTGTAGGCCTTGTCGTAGTCGGCGTAGGCGTCACCGATGGTGCACTTGCCGCCGCTGACGTTGCCGAAGGCGTAGTTGATGTGGGTGATCTTCGACGCGGAGCCGGAGGTCACCAGGTTCTTCACGTGGTAGTTGCGACCGTAGACGCCCCAGTTGGTGAAGTAGCCCAGCTTGACCTTGTCGCCGGGGCCGGGCTCTCCGCCGCTGCCGCCGGTGGTGCGGACGGCGACGGCACCGCTGACGGGGCCGGTCTGGTCGGCGCTGTCCCGCGCCTGGACCGAGTACGAGTAGTCCGTGCCGGCGGTCAGGCCGGTGTTGGTGTACGTGGTGCCGGTGACCGTGGCGATCCTGGCGCCGTCGCGCAGGACGTCGTAGTTCTTGATGCCGTTGTCGTCGGTGGCCGCACGCCAGCTGAGGTTCACCGACGTGTCGGTGATGCCGGAGGCCGTGGGGGTGCCGGGGGCGGAGGGCGGGTTGTCACCGGGCACGCTGCCGCCGTCGCACGAGGCGCCGTTCAGCTTGCAGTTGGACGGGGAGCCCGGGCCGCTGCCGTTGAAGCCGAAGGAGACGGAGGCGCCCGGGGCGAGCGTGCCGTTCCAGCCGACGTTCTTGGCGGTCCAGTGGTCGCCGGAGCTGGTGACGGTGGCGTCCCAGGCGGAGGTGACGCGGGTGCCGGAGGGGAAGTCCCACTCGACGGTCCAGGAGTTGATGGTCGTGGTGCCGGTGTTCTTCACCGTCCACTTGCCCTCGAAGCCGGTGCCCCAGTCGGAGGACTTGGCGTAGGTGGCCGTCGCCGAGGTGGCCGCTTCCGCGGGCGAGGCGAGTCCCACCATGGCGGCGAGGGGGAGGAGAAGGGCGGTCAGTCCCGCGGTGGCCCTGGCTCTGAACCGTGATCGGGGGCGTGGGGGCGCAACGGTGCTCAAGGATGCTCCTCGAGTTGAGTGCGGACATGTCAGGGGTGGTCCGTGCACTGTGCACACCGCGGGGCTCACCGCAGTGTGCTCGGTGAGATTAGGGTGGTCTGGACCAATCGTCAATAGGTCCAGACCAAAGGTTCCGCGCCCTGTCGTACCGCCCCGGTCAGATGCCCAACTCCTGTGCGAGGACTGCCGCTTGCACCCTGCTGCGCAGCTCCAGCTTCCCCAGCAGTCTGCTGACGTGCGTCTTCACCGTGGCCTCCGCCATCGACAGCCGCACCGCGATCTCCGCGTTCGACATCCCCTCACCGAGGCACGAGAGCACCTCCCGCTCCCGCCTCGTCAACGCGTCCAGCACGGCCGGATCAGGCGCGTCCGCCGACCGTACGGGCCCGGGCGCGGCGAACTCCGCGATCAGACGCCGGGTGACCGCCGGCGCGATCATCCCCTCGCCGCGTGCCACCGTCCGCACCGCCTGGAGCAGGTCGCCCGCCTCGGTGTTCTTCAGCAGGAAGCCGGCCGCCCCCGCCCGCAGCGCCCCGAAGACGTACTCGTCGAGATCGAACGTGGTCAGCACCAGCACGTCGGCCAGCTTCTCCGCGACCACCTGCCGCGTCGCGGAGACCCCGTCCAGCCTGGGCATCTGCACATCCATCAGCACCACGTCCGGGCGCAGTTCGCGCGCGAGGCGCACCGCCTCCTCGCCGTCCGCGGCCTCCCCGGCCACCTCGATGTCCGGCGCGCTGCGCAGGATCAGGACCAGCCCCGCCCGTACCGCGTTCTGGTCCTCCGCGACCAGCACCCGGATACGGGCCCCCGTCCTCGAGTCGTCCGCCTGCGCCGTCATGCCGATGGCTCCTTGTCGTCCGTCACGGGCAGCACCGCCCGTACGCGCCAGATCTTGTCGGGCCCGCCGGCCGGGCCCTCCACCGGACCGGCCTCGAGCGTCCCGTCGAGCAGCGCGACCCGTTCCTCCATCCCCACCAGGCCCGCACCGGAACCGGGCGCCCGCGGTCCCGGCCGACGCCCGAACGGGCTCGTCACCGACACCCGCAGCGCGTCGCCCGCCCCACCGGACACCTCGACGCGCACCTCACCGGCCTCCGCGTGCTTGATCGCGTTCGTCAGCGACTCCTGGACGATGCGGTAGCCGGCGAGCTCCACGGGCGCCGGCAGCCGGGCGCCCTTCTCCCGCTCGTCACGGAGCACGAAGCTCAGCCCGCTCTGCCGGCCGTTGGTCCTCGCCTGCTCCACCAGGGCGTCGAGTCCGTCCAGGGTGGGTGCGGCGGCCGGCTCCACGTCACCGCTGCTGTCGCGCAGCAGTCCGATCAGCCGGCGCATCTCGGCCAGGCCCTCGACGCTGTTCTCGCGGATCACGGTCATCGCCTGCCTGGTCGTCGCCTCGTCGTCCAGCGACAGCGCCGCCGTGGAGTGGATCGCGATCGCGGAGAGGTGATTGGCGACCATGTCGTGCAGTTCCCGGGCCATCCTGGCGCGCTCCGCCGCGATCGCCTGGGTGCGGTCCATCTCCGCGAGCAGCGCGGTCTGTTCGGCCCGCAGCCGGGCGGCGTTCGCCGCCTCCCGGTGGTTGCGGACGATCGCGCCCGTCGCGGCGGGGAAGAACGCGACCAGGGCGGTGACGACGCCGACGAGCAGCGCGGCCGCGTCCCTGAACCAGGCCAGGAAGCCGACGGTCACGGCGATGGTGACCATCGCCGTGATCACCGGGATGCGCCGTGCGGAGGCCGGGGTGCCGTAGACGACCGCCGCGTAGACGAGATCCGCGAACATCAGGACCGTCGCGATGCTGCCGAGCGTGAACTGATCGCCGATCACGGCGACCGTGCCCACGAGCAGCGCCGTACGGGGCATGGTCCGGCGCAGAAGCTCCAGGAAAGCCGTCACCACGAGCGGCACCAGGGTCACCCAGGCCGGCAGCGGCGTCCGGGACTCGCCCTGGCTGTGCAGCCCCAGCCAGTACAGCAGCAGGCCGCCGAGCAGACCGGCGGCCGCGGCGAGCACGTCGTCACGGTGGGGGCGGGGGAAGGTCACCCGTCCATCAAACACGGCACGACGGCCCCCGTGCGTCCGCACGCGGAGTGAGCCCGCGGTACATCGAAGGATGCAGTCGCAGTTCGTCAACGGTGACGACGAATCCCTGCCCGCCGGCGGCCACGCTTGGACCGTACGAAGGGAGACTGCCGTGATCGTCACGCTGATCGTGATCTGCGAGGTCGGCTTCTGGGTGCTGCTGGCCGCCGGACTGTCCGTCCGCTACCTGCTGAAGATGCCGCGCACCGGCGCCGCGCTGCTGCTGTGCGAACCGCTGCTGGAGGTCCTGCTGCTGGTGGTCACCGCGATCGACCTCAAGAACGGCGCGGAGCCGGACTGGAAACACGGCCTGGCCGCCCTCTACATCGGCTACACGGTCGGCCACGGCCACCGCACCGTCAAGTGGCTCGACGGCCACGCCGCGCACCGCCTCGCCGGCGCGCCGCCGCCGCCGGAGCCACCGCGCTACGGCATGGCCCGCGCCCGGCACGAGGGCAGGATCTGGCTGGGCACGGCGGTGGGCGCGATCGTCGCGACCACGCTGCTCCAGATCGCGATCTGGTACGTCGGGGACGCCGGCCGGACGGAGTCGCTGCGGAGCTGGATGTACGGCGCCTGGCGTGCGGCGGGCATCCACGGCCTGATCACGCTCACCTACGTGTTCTGGCCGAAGAAGGCCCCGGCGGACGAGCAGGAACGCGAAACGGTCCGCGCCGAGCGCTAGCTGTTCTGTCCGGGGAGGTTGTGGACGGGTGAGCCAGGTCTCGGCTGAAGGATCTTGAACAGGTGAGGGCCTTCCGGT